>NZ_SWLG01000050.1 GCF_005747095.1 Exobacillus caeni
GGTACCGACCCCCGAAAGTTAGAGTAATAAATCTAACTTTCGGGGGTGTTTTTATGGCCAAATATAGTGAGGAATTTAAAATAAAACTTGTCACCGAGTATTTGGATGGAAATCTTGGATATAGATCATTAGCGAAAAAATATAACATGCCCTCTCGAACACCATTACAAGATTGGGTAAGAGCTTATAAAACACAAGGGATAGAGGGATTAAAGCGAAGAGAAAGAAAGAAAGCGTACTCTGTTCAACATAAATTAGATACGATACACTTTATGTTAGAGACAGGTGCTTCTTATCAGGAAACTGCTGAACAATTTAGACTGAACAATCCTTCCTTAATTCATCACTGGACGAAAACATTTAATGAACAAGGGATAGAAGGCCTGAAACCTAAATCGAAGGGGAGACCTTCTATGTCTAAGAAATCCAATAAATCGAAGAAAAAAGAAGAGAAAAAGGTAACACGCGAAGAGGAATTAGAACGCGAGAATGAATTACTGCGACTGGAAAATGCGTACCTAAAAAAGTTGAGAGCTTTTCGGGAGAATCCGAATGCCTTCCACGAAAAGCACAAGCAAAGCTCGCATTCGAACTTAAAGAAGAAGGATTCCGATTAAAAGATATTCTCCAGGTAGTGGGGATTCCCGAAGCCACCTATCACTATCATGTGAAGAATTTTGGCAAAGAGGACTCGGATACAGAATTAAAAGAACTTATTACTTCCCTATTTAAAAAATTTCATGAACGTTATGGTTATAAACGTATCACGAACGAATTAAATAAATTAGGACATCATGTTAATCATAAAAAAGTGTATCGACTTATGCGGGAACTCGGATTGAAATGTGTAAAGTTTATGCGGAAATCCCGTAAATACAATTCGTATAAGGGGAATGTTGGAAAGGTAGCGAAAAATCGATTATCACGCCGTTTTAGCACACCTATTCCTCTTCAAAAACTAGTAACCGACATTACAGAATTTAAGTGTCTAGGGGATGAGAAATTATATTTAAATCCAATTCTTGATCTTTATAACGGAGAAATTATTGCGTATGAAGTTAATAAACGCCCTACATTAGATCTTGTCATGGAACCTTTAAAAGAAACGATAGAAATAATAAAGAATCATGCAACCTACCGCACCACCATCCATTCTGATCAAGGCTGGCATTACCAGCACAACCAATGGGTAAAGACATTAAAGAAGAATAATGTGTTCCAAAGCATGTCACGGAAAGCTACATGCGCAGACAACGCTGCAATGGAAAACTTCTTTGGAATGTTAAAACAGGAAATGTATTATGGAGAAAAATTAGTAAGCTATGAGGAATTAAGGCGACGGATTGAAGAATATATCCACTGGTACAATCATGAACGTTCAAAAGAAAAATTGGATGGACTGAGTCCCGTCGAATACCGAACTCAATCCATCCAATCAACTGCATAACAAAACTCTAACTTTTGGGGTTAACCACC
>NZ_SWLG01000051.1 GCF_005747095.1 Exobacillus caeni
TGATATTATCCCCTTTAAGTAGACATTCAAAAAAACCTTCATGATACCATGAAGGAAAGAATGATACTTGGAGGGGGTTTTTCTATGGCCAAGAAAGGGCAACGGTTCCAAAACTATACAGACGAGTTTAAACATAATGCCGTCATGAAGTATGTGAACGGCTCTAAGAGCTACCAATCATTAGCTGAAGAATTAGGAATACGAAACTGTACCCAGCTTAAAGTCTGGGTGAAAAAGTGGAAGAATGGCGAGGTGTTTGATAATCGAAGTGGCACTGGAGGAAACCCTCTCAAGGGAAGACCTCGTACAAATTTTAAATCGATTGAAGAGGAGAGAGATTACCTGAAAGTGCAGGTGGACTATTTAAAAAAGCAGTATCAAAATCTAGAAAGGGAGGGGAAATCACGCAAAAAATAAAGTATGAAACCGTTGAAGAACTAAGAGACGATTATCCCGTTACCTGGTTATTGGAGGTCGCCTCCCTTCATCGGGCGAGCTATTATAAATGGAGAGCCAGTAGAGCGCAGAGGGAAGAAAGGTCCAAACGGGATCATGATATAAAAATGCATATGATGGGGATTCATTTCCTTCATCCGGAAACAGGCTATCCTACCATGACTCGTTTATTAAGAGAAAGTGGTTACCACATTAATCACAAAAAAGTATATCGGATGATGACGGAAATGGGAATCCAATCGGTGATTCGCAAAAAGCGAAAAAGGCATGGATACACGCCTTCAGTCGTCCATCCAAACAGGCTCAAAAGAATGTTTAAGACGAACGGCCCAAATCAAAAAATGGTGACAGATATTACTTATGTGTCGGATGGTAAACGATTTTACTACTTATCGGTGATTCAAGATTTATTTAACAATGAAATTGTGGGATGGCAGATTTCTAAGCGCAATGATTTACAGCTTGTTTTAGACACTGTAGACCAGTGGACAAAGAAAAAAGACGTAGCTGAAGCCGTTCTCCATTCGGATCAAGGCTTTCAGTATACGTCTAAGGCATACAACACGCGAATCAAAGAATATGGCATTAAAGGCAGCCACTCTCGCAAAGGAAACTGCCTGGATAACGCCTGCATTGAATCCTTCTTTTCGCATCTCAAAACAGAGAAGTTGTATATAGAACAGTGTAAATCAGAAACAGAGATACGACAAGCAATCGAGGATTATATATACCACTATAACTACAGGCGTTTTCAGAAGAAATTAAAGCAACGCGCGCCGATTGA
>NZ_SWLG01000052.1 GCF_005747095.1 Exobacillus caeni
CTAGCTTATGCTATCGAAGCAGGCTGTGTCGGAACAACTCATCGATTAGTCATGATGTAACGTTCGTTGCTCTACAGACTGAGCTATCAAGCCTTAAAAATCAAATTTAGAATGGCGGTCCCGACCGGATTTGAACCGGCGATCTCCTGCGTGACAGGCAGGCATGTTGACCCCTACACCACGGGACCTTATTAATTCTACTAAAAAAGTTAGATTTTTTTTGGTTGCACCAAAGGTACTATGATCAAAATCCAGCTATGAAGTTAATCGACGTAGTTAGATTTTATTTGGTTGCGGGAGCAGGATTTGAACCTGCGACCTTCGGGTTATGAGCCCGACGAGCTACCAGACTGCTCCATCCCGCGATGATAGGATTTTATAATGGTGGAGGATGACGGGCTCGAACCGCCGACCCCCTGCTTGTAAGGCAGATGCTCTCCCAGCTGAGCTAATCCTCCACTATATTTTGTTGGTGACCCGTACGGGATTCGAACCCGTGTTACCGCCGTGAAAGGGCGGTGTCTTAACCACTTGACCAACGGGCCATTTTAGAATGGCGGAGAGCGAGGGATTCGAACCCTCGATACGCTGGTAGGCGTATACACGATTTCCAATCGTGCTCCTTCGGCCACTCGGACAGCTCTCCATGGCTCCACAGGTAGGACTCGAACCTACGACCGATCGGTTAACAGCCGATTGCTCTACCACTGAGCTACTGTGGAATATTTACAGCCCGGCGATGTCCTACTCTTACAGGGGGAGATCCCCCAATTACCATCGGCGCTGAAGAGCTTAACTTCCGTGTTCGGCATGGGAACGGGTGTGGCCTCTTCGCCATCATCACCAGACTATGTACTTGTATGTACTTCTCTGCAATCTCGCTTCGAGGAATCCAACTCGTTAGCATACACTCGTAAGACGCAGATGCAGACATTCCAGGGTTTGTTCCCTGAAAACTAGATAACGCAACATCAACTGTTTCAACCTACAGCGACGCTATTGATTTTAACAAACATCCTTATGAAAGTCAATAATCATTTTGGTTAAGCCCTCGATCGATTAGTATCTGTCAGCTCCATGTGTTGCCACACTTCCACCCCAGACCTATCAACCTCATCATCTTTAAGGGATCTTACC
>NZ_SWLG01000053.1 GCF_005747095.1 Exobacillus caeni
GGGTGAAGTCGTAACAAGGTAGCCGTATCGGAAGGTGCGGCTGGATCACCTCCTTTCTATGGAGTAACACGACGTGATAGAGAGCTATCACAAAGATCGCTTAGGCTGTTTTGTTCAGTTTTGAGAGGGCTATCTCTCAAAAGAAAATTTTTTTGTGTCTGTTTGTTTATGGGCCTGTAGCTCAGCTGGTTAGAGCGCACGCCTGATAAGCGTGAGGTCGGTGGTTCGAGTCCACTCAGGCCCACCATAAACACTTGACTAACAATAGTATTGTTAGTATAATTTTTAGCAGACTTTAAAATTGGGGCCTTAGCTCAGCTGGGAGAGCGCCTGCTTTGCACGCAGGAGGTCAGCGGTTCGATCCCGCTAGGCTCCACCAATATTTTTTGCACCTTGAAAACTAGATAACGACAACGACATCCAATAAAGAAAGTAATGCTTTTTTGTAGATTAATTAGGTTAAGCTACGAAGGGCGCACGGTGGATGCCTTGGCACTAGGAGCCGATGAAGGACGGGACGAACACCGATATGCTTCGGGGAGCTGTAA
>NZ_SWLG01000054.1 GCF_005747095.1 Exobacillus caeni
TTACAGCTCCCCGAAGCATATCGGTGTTCGTCCCGTCCTTCATCGGCTCCTAGTGCCAAGGCATCCACCGTGCGCCCTTCGTAGCTTAACCTATCGGTGTATGATAAGCGTCAGATTACTTCGTTGGCCTCAACGTTTGCGTTGCTCATGTACCCTTAAACGTACACTCCGCTACTCAACGTTTTTGCCGCCTCGTACTCCTCGCTTCTAATCCACCTTTTCATAATCTACAAAAAAGCATTACTTTCTTTATTGGATGTCGTTGTCGTTATCTAGTTTTCAAGGAACATGCCCACTACGCTGAATCTGCATCTCTGCTGGCATGCGCCGAGGAAGCCAACATCGTTAGCATTAACTCGCAGACGCAGGCGCAAAGTGCGCATCAACGTGTGTTGCTTTGAGAGATAGCCCTCTCAAAACTGAACAAAACGGCCAAAGCGATAATGTTGTGATAGCTCTCTATCACGTCGTGTTACTCCATAGAAAGGAGGTGATCCAGCCGCACCTTCCGATACGGCTACCTTGTTACGACTTCACCC
>NZ_SWLG01000006.1 GCF_005747095.1 Exobacillus caeni
TCGTTTTAAAAGATATATGTAGCCGATATAAAATAAACAGGAAAAATTAATTAAACAGCCAAAAGAAAAATCCGAACTGATATAAATTCTGATTAAAGAATTTTGAATCATAGTTCGGATTTTCCTTTGGCTAAAATACTTTTGTCCCAGCCTCTTTTTCTTTATG
Source organism: Exobacillus caeni (assembly GCF_005747095.1). Taxonomy (GTDB): domain Bacteria; phylum Bacillota; class Bacilli; order Bacillales; family Guptibacillaceae; genus Exobacillus; species Exobacillus caeni. The sequence goes on from NZ_SWLG01000006.1 coordinate 167, forward strand.
CCGGTTTTCAGTTAAAATGTTGGCAGGGAAAACGAATACCGGTTAAAAAAGATCTATTCCATTTTTATAGTTAAAACGGCATTCTACTTTTCCTATACTTGTTGAAGATGGTAAAATTGTTTAGAATAGATAAGTGGATGTGATAAAATGATTCGAAGCATGACAGGATACGGAAGAGCAAACTGCCAGATACACTCTATCTCTATTACGGTCGAAATGCGATCTGTTAACCATAGATATTGCGATATTACTTTCCGCATGCCAAAACATTTATTATATATAGAAGACAAAATGAAAAAAGTGATTCAAAAATATGTTAGCAGAGGAAAGTTAGAAATTTATATCACGGTTGAGGGAGAAGGGCTGACTGCAAGGACATTGTCGATTGATTGGGATTTGATGGACCAGTATATCGAAGGATTGAAACAGGCAGAAAAAAGATATGAGGTAAACGGCAATGTGAATCTGGACAGCCTCCTGAAAGTTGATGATCTTTTTACTGTGGTGGAAAAAGAAGCTAAGATTGAAAGTTTAGAAGAGAAAATCATCGCTACAGTGGAAGAAGCTGCAGAAAAGCTATGCCGGATGAGGGAAAAAGAGGGCCGATCCCTTAAGGATGATATCGCCAACAAGCTTGCAAGCCTTGAGAATTACTGGGAAGAACTTAACAGTTATTCAGACCGGGTTACCAAAGCTTATCAAGAGCGACTACATAAAAAGATTGAAGAGTTAACGAGTGATGCTGTGGTCGATGAAAATAGGATCCTGACAGAGGTTGCAATCTTTGCTGATAAAGCGAGCATTGATGAAGAACTAATAAGGCTGCGTTCCCATGTCAAGCAGTTTTATTCCATTCTGACTGAGGAAGTTATCGGTAGGAAGCTGGATTTTCTCGTACAGGAGCTAAACAGGGAACTCAATACGATTGGTTCTAAGGCAAATGATTATAAAATCAGCCAGAAGGTTGTAGAAATGAAAAGTGAAATTGAAAAAATCAGGGAACAGGTCCAAAATATCGAATAAGCGTTGCGGCAACGTTTAAAAGTGATCGTAACGTGCAACAATAGAACAGTAATTCCAGGAGGAATATTAATGAACATTAAACTAATCAACATAGGATTTGGCAATATCGTAAATGCGAATCGGATCGTTTCAATCGTTAGCCCTGAATCTGCCCCGATCAAGCGCATTATCACTGTGGCAAGAGACCGCAACATGCTTATCGATGCCACTTATGGAAGAAGAACCCGTGCTGTAATTGTTGCTGACAGCGACCATGTTATCCTGTCTGCTGTTCAACCGGAAACAGTTGCACAGCGATTAATGAATAAAGATGATCTTTCTGAAGATTAAATAAAATTGTTATCCAAACAGAACAGTGGAGGTAAATATGAAAAATGATAGAGGCCTTCTGATTGTACTATCAGGCCCATCAGGAGTAGGCAAAGGAACAGTAAGAAAAGCATTCATGCAGGATGAATCTGATATACAATACTCCATCTCGGTGACGACGAGAGACCCGAGAGAAGGAGAAGTAAACGGTGTAGATTACTTCTTCAAAACGAAAGAAGAATTTGAGAGAATGATTGAAAATAATAAATTGCTGGAATATGCCCAGTATGTAGGTAACTATTATGGAACCCCAGTTGATTATGTTAAAGAAACACTCGAAAAGGGAAAAGATGTACTGCTTGAAATCGAAGTACAGGGTGCCATGCAAGTACGAAAGCACTTTCCTGAAGGGGTGTTTATTTTCCTGATGCCCCCGAGTCTGTCTGAGCTTCGAAAACGAATTACAAACAGGGGGACAGAAACAGAAGATTTGATCGATAACCGTATGCACATTGCTAAAGAAGAAATTGAACTTATGGATGAATATGATTATGTTGTCGAGAACGATCAAGTTGAACTCGCCTGTGAAAGGATCCATTCTATTATTACTGCTGAGCATTTACGCAGAGACCGTGTCGCTGTTAAATATAAAAAATTACTGGAGGTTCAAAAATGATGTTATATCCTTCTATCGATGAATTAATGGAAAAGATTGATTCTAAATATACACTGGTAACCATCGCTGCAAGAAGAGCGAGAGTGATTCAGGCAACAAATTCTTCGCAACTGGAAAGAACAGAATCCAATAAACCTGTCGGAAAGGCTCTTGAAGAAGTTTATGCAGGAAAACTAGTTCCTGAAACATCCCAAGCATAAAACCGCTAGTAACAACCTATTTCCTGTAGGTTGTTATTTTTTTCAATTACCAATTTTTATAAACAGTAATATTATTATGTTAACTAAAGGGCGGGGAAAACTATGGTTTTAAAAAACAAACGGATTCTACTTTGTGTAACAGGAGGTATCGCTGTCTTTAAAGCTGCAGGCCTGGCGAGCAAGCTTTATCAAGAAGGTGCTGAGGTGAAAGTGATGATGACAGATTCAGCTAGAGAGTTTGTCACACCACTCACCTTTCAAACACTCTCACGAAATACCGTTTATATCGATACTTTCGATGAAAAAGACCCGGCCAGGGTTGCTCACATCGATGTAGCGGATTGGGCGGAAATTGTCATTGTTGCACCTGCTACAGCTAACAGTATAGGCAAACTCGCAAGCGGGATTGCGGACGATATGGTTTCCACAACACTTCTTGCAACCACGGCACCGGTTTTAATCGCACCTGCGATGAATGTACATATGTATGAGCATCCAGCGGTGAACAGAAATATGAAAATACTTGCATCAGATGGTTACCGATTTATTGAGCCGGGCGAAGGATTGCTGGCCTGCGGTTATGTAGGGAAAGGCAGGCTTGCAGAACCAGAGGAAATTCTATCAGCGATTAAACAATTTTTCCTGGAAGATGACCGGTTTTTAGAGGGGAAAAAAGTGCTTGTTACAGCCGGGCCAACAAGGGAAGCGGTAGATCCTGTCCGTTATTTCACGAATCACTCATCTGGAAAAATGGGCTTTGCGATCGCCGAACAGGCCGCTAGCATGGGTGCTGAAGTAACACTTATAGCCGGACCGGTTAACCTGGAGACTCCTCCGGATGTTGAAAGGATCGATGTCTCTTCGGCACATGAGATGTACGAAGCGGTTATAAAACGATCCGCCGAATCTGATATTATCGTAAAAGCTGCTGCTGTAGCAGACTACAGGCCAAAGACGGTGTACGGACAGAAATTGAAAAAACAAAATGAAGAATGGTCAGTAGAAATGGAGAGAACAATCGATATATTAAAAACGTTAGGAAAAAGAAAGCCATCCGGCCAGGTGCTCATTGGCTTTGCCGCTGAATCAGAGCGTGTTGAGGAGTTTGCGCTCGGTAAACTCGAAAAGAAGAATCTTGATATGGTCTGTGCCAATAACATTACACAGGAAGGGGCCGGCTTCAGTGTAGATTCTAACATTCTGACACTCTATAAAAAAGACGGTTCCAAAATAGAACTCCCTCTTCAGTCTAAAAAGGACGTTGCAATAAAAATTCTTCATGACGCTGTAAAGATGTTAAAGGAAAAGACTGTCACATGATCGCAAAAATTATTGTGGACGTTCCTGCTAACCAGACAGACCGCCTCTTTGATTATGGCGTGCCAGAAAAATGGGAAGACTTGATAGAACCCGGTATGAGAGTAGTTGTTCCCTTTGGCCCAAGAAAAGTACAGGGATTCGTTGTCGATTTAGTAGAGGAAACGGAACTGGAAAAAGTAAGAAACATACAGGACATGATGGACGTAGACCCGGTTTTAACCCCGGAATTAATAGAGCTGGGTTTCTGGCTCACCGATGAGACCCTGTGCTTCGCTGTCTCTGCATTCCAGGCCATGCTGCCGGCCGCTATGAAAGCAAATTATAAAAAGAAAATTGTGGTCGCTGAAACATTTGACGGAAAGCTTGCAGAAGAAGTAAGCCGGTGGTTCGAGCACAGAAATGAAATACCCTGGGAGGACATAAAGGATTCGCAGGTCCTGCCCATTTTTAAAAAGGAAATTAAACGGGGAGCGCTTGAAAGTCAAGTTGTCGTAAAAGAGAAGACCGCACCGAAAACACAGGCTGCGTTAATCTTGCCTTATCCTAAAGAGGAACTGGAATCTCGGATGGAAGAGCTAAATGACCGTGCGGTAAAGCAAAAAGAAGTTTTGTCGCTTTTCTATGAAATAAACGCTCCGATTGCTATTCCCGAGTTAATCGAATTGGCAGATACAACGAGAGGAACGATAAAATCGCTCGTACAAAAAGGATTGCTAAAGCAAATAGAACAGGAGATATATCGGGATCCGTACAAGTTTAAAAGTTTTAAACCGAGTAAGCCTCTGGATTTGACGGAAGAACAAAGAAAAGCTGTAGAGCCGATTATGAATTCGCTGGATGAATCCTATCATAATACTTTTTTGCTTCAAGGGGTTACCGGAAGCGGTAAAACAGAAATCTACTTACAAACGATCGCACACGCTTTGAATCAAGGGAAAGAGGCGATTGTCCTCGTTCCGGAAATCTCTCTTACCCCACAAATGGTGTCTCGCTTTAAAGGGAGATTTGGCTCTGACGTTGCTGTGATGCACAGCGGTTTATCAAAAGGGGAAAAGTACGATGAGTGGAGAAAAATACATCGAGGTGAGGTTAAAGTAGTAGTCGGGGCCCGTTCAGCTGTTTTTGCGCCGTTTAAAAACCTCGGTATCATCATCATCGATGAAGAACATGAAAGCAGCTATAAGCAAGAAGAAACGCCACGGTATCATGCGCGAGATGTCGCGATCAAAAGAGCTAAGTACCACAGATGTCCAGTAGTCCTCGGCAGTGCAACACCTGCACTGGAATCTTTTGCTCGAGCCCAAAAACAGGTTTATACCCTTCTGCAGCTCAAAGAACGAGTCAACAAACGGGAAATGCCTGATGTTGAGATTGTGGATATGAGAGAAGAATTGCGGAGCGGTAACCGTTCGATGTTTTCAAAGCCTTTATTTGATAAACTCATCGACAGGCTTGAAAAGGGTGAACAAAGTGTATTATTACTAAACCGGCGCGGATACTCCACCTTTTTAATTTGCCGTGACTGTGGTTATGTGTTGGATTGCCCGCATTGTGATATCTCGTTGACGTATCACAAAATAAACCACATGATGAAATGCCATTACTGCGGATATGAACAAAGGGCTCCAAAAGTATGCCCGAATTGTACCAGCGAACACATTCGCTTTTTTGGTACAGGAACACAGAGAGTCGAGGAAGAGCTTGCAAAAATTCTGCCGGATGCAAGGGTGATACGGATGGATGTGGATACGACGAGGAGAAAGGGTGCGCATGAAAAACTTTTAGGACAATTCGGAGATGGAAAAGCAGATATACTTCTCGGTACCCAGATGATTGCCAAAGGCCTTGATTTTGAAAAAGTAACACTGGTTGGCGTTCTTGCTGCGGATGCCATGCTGCATCTTCCGGATTTTCGGGCATCTGAGAGAACGTTTCAGCTGCTTACTCAGGTCAGCGGCAGGGCAGGCCGCCATGAATTGCATGGAGAGGTGGTAATACAAACGTATACACCTGAGCACTACAGCATCCAATATGCATCCCACCATGATTTTGATTCTTTTTATGTAAAGGAAATGCAAGCCAGAAAACTTCACGGATATCCGCCTTTTTATTACATTACACTTATTAACATTTCGCATGAAGAAATAACAAAAGTGTTATCCGTCACGGAAAAGATAACCAATTTCTTAAAGGCGAATCTGTCTGAAAACAGTATTGTGCTTGGTCCTGTGGCCTCTGCTATACCGAGGATAAAAGATAGATATCGCTATCAATGCATGATAAAATACAAAGTTGAGCCAGACCTAAACCGGCTTTTAAAAGAGATCTTGAAGCGTTTTTCAAAAGAATTGACCAAAGATAATTTGCAAATAACAATTGATAGAAACCCTCACATGCTTATGTGATACGTGAATATTTTTATTGTTAAATAAGGGTAAAGCCTATAACTGACAGGAGGAACAAGTGTGGCAGTAAGAGAGATAGTGTTATATCCAAATGAAGTGTTAGAAATAGAATGTGAGAAGGTTACCGAATTTGACAGCGATTTGAAAAGGTTGATTGAAGATATGTTTGAAACAATGTATGAAGCAGAAGGTGTAGGGATAGCCGCTCCTCAAATCGGGATTGCTAAACAGGTAGCTGTAGTAAATATCGGAACAGAGGAAGCAGAACCGCTTGAGATGGTCAATCCTGTAGTTTTGGAAACGGTTGGAGAAGAAGCAGGGCCTGAAGGGTGTTTAAGCTTTCCTGGTTTATTCGGCGAGGTGATCCGGCCGCACTCTGTTAAGGTAGAAGCCCAGGACCGCTCTGGGAATAGTTATACGATAGAGGCAGAAGGGTTTCTAGCAAGAGCGATCCAGCATGAGATCGATCACTTGCACGGTATACTTTTTACAGAGAAAGTAACAAGATATTACAACGAGGAGGACTTGAAGCATGAAGAATAGTGCTTTGTCGATCGTGTTTATGGGAACTCCTGATTTTGCCGTTCCTGTATTAAACCGGTTAATAAAAGACGGATTCCATATTGCTGGAGTGGTAACCCAGCCTGACCGACCTAAAGGCAGAAAGAGGGTTCTCACGCCACCACCCGTTAAAGTAGCTGCCGAAGACCACAATATACCAATCCTGCAGCCTGAAAAAGTAAAGCAGCCTGAAGAATACCAAAAAATACTTGCGTTAAAGCCAGACTTGATCGTGACTGCTGCATTTGGGCAGATTCTCCCGAAAGCACTGCTCGATTTTCCTGAATACGGCTGTATAAACGTCCACGCTTCTTTACTGCCTGAATTTAGAGGCGGAGCACCGATTCATTATTCTATCTTAAAAGGGAAAAAAGAAACGGGAGTCACAATCATGTACATGGTTGAAAAGCTCGATGCGGGGGATATTATATCTCAGGTGAAGGTTCCGATCGAAGAAGAGGACCATGTTGGTACATTGCATGACAAGCTGAGCGTGGCAGGAGCCGAACTTTTATCTGAAACAATTCCAAAGCTCATTGATGGCGAGGTGTCTCCTCAAAAACAAAATGAAGACGAAGTTACCTTCTCTCCGAACATTAAGAGAGAGGAAGAGGAAATAAACTGGTCTGAGTCCGGAGAATCAATTTATAACCAGATACGAGGCCTGCATCCCTGGCCAGTAGCATATACAAGCCTGGATGGAAAAACCTTAAAAGTATGGTGGGGCGAAAAGGTACTTTTAAAATCAGCTTCTTCGGTACCAGGCACCGTAACAGGTGTTGAAGAAAACGGAGTTATTGTTTCCACAGGGAACGATACAGCCATTAAAATTACGGAATTACAGCCTTCCGGTAAGAAAAGAATGTCGGCAGAACAATTCTTAAAAGGAAGAACGATTGAAATAGGTACGAAACTGGGTGAGTAAATTGGCTAAAAATGTTCGTGAAGCGGCACTAGAAATCGTTGAGCAAATTAATAAGAACCAGGCATACAGTAACATTTTATTAAACCGCACGATTGAAAAATATAACTTGAACCGAAAAGATATCGGACTCCTTACAGAAATCGTCTACGGGACAATTCAAAGAAAACGTACGATTGACTTTTTCCTCGATGCTTTTCTTAAAAACAAAAAGAAAATCGAAACCTGGGTATATTCGCTCTTAGAGTTATCGGTTTACCAGATGGTTTATCTTGATCGCGTCCCTGATAGGGCGGTGATCCATGAAGCAGTTGAAATCGCTAAAAAGAAAGGGCATAAAGGCATCAGTGGCTTCGTAAATGGAGTTTTAAGAAGCGTTCAAAGGAAAGGAGTACCTTCTTTCTCCACTATCAAAGACACGGCGGAGAAGATCGCTGTGGAATATAGCCATCCCACATGGCTCGTAAAACGATGGATTGCGCAATACGGTGAAGAAGAGACAATAAACATTTGTAAGATAAACCTCGAGCCCCCTCAGGTAACAGCAAGGGTAAACACTGCAAAAACGTCTGTTGGAGAAGTGATGGCACATCTGGAAGAAGAGGGCCTTACCGTTGAGAGGGGAGACTTATCGATCGATGGGATTAAGATTATCGACGGTTATTTACCGGGTACCAGGGCATTTAAAAATGGACTCGTTACGATTCAGGATGAAAGCTCGATGCTTGTAGCAAGAGGGCTTGATATAGAACCAGGCATGTCTGTTCTGGATGCTTGCGCTGCTCCGGGCGGGAAAACGACTCATATAGCGGAGCTGATGAAAAATGAGGGACAGGTTTATTCGCTTGACCTTCATAAACACAAAGTGAAGCTAATTAAAGACCAGGTGAAGCGCCTTGGCCTTACAAATGTGGAAACTGCAGCTCTCGACAGCAGAAAAGCTGGTGGCTTTTTTCAAGGAACACGGTTTGACAGAATACTTGTAGATGCTCCCTGTACGGGTTATGGCGTGATCAGGAGAAAACCGGATATAAAATGGAGTAAACAAGAAAAGGATGCAGAAGCGATTTCAGCGGTTCAAAAAGAAATTTTGCAAACTGTATCAACTCTGTTAAAACCTGGTGGAAAATTGCTCTATAGTACGTGTACAATAGAAGAAGCGGAGAACCAGCGGGTGATCGAGGCTTTTTTAAAGGAAAACCCCGAATTCACTCAAGATCGGACGCTAATCGAGAGACTGCCTGAAAAGCTTGGTCATTTTGTTGGAAATGATGATGGTCAGGTACAGATACTACCGCATTATTTTGGGACAGATGGATTTTATATTGCCTGTCTCACCAAAAAAGGTGAAAACTGATTTGGCTGCAGAATTTTTAGCTTGTTTTTTTGACAGGCGGCACAGTGGAAGGAAGAAACGAGGTGATGGCATGCAAATAGTAACAAAATCAAATACGGGCCGTGTGAGGCCACATAACGAAGATAGTGCAGATGCCAGCAAAAGCTTAAGGGGAGACTATCTCGTTATTGTTGCAGATGGAATGGGCGGTCATCGAGCTGGTGATGTTGCAAGTTCGATGGCTGTCTCTTATCTGAAAGAGAAATGGAAAACAATCGAAGAAGCCTTTCTTCCTTCGACAGCAGAAGAATGGCTTGTGGATACGTTTAAATCAGCAAACCTTGAGATATTTAACTATGCACAAGAGCATTCCGAATGTGCCGGTATGGGAACGACACTGGTAGCGGCGATCGTTGCAGACAGTTTTGTAACGTTAGCACATGTTGGCGACAGCCGGGCATACATAGGAAACAAAAGTAGTTTTTCACAAAAAACGAACGACCACTCCCTTGTCAGCGAGCTTGTAAGAACAGGGCAGATTACAGAAGACGAAGCGGAGGGCCATCCTCGCAAGCACGTGTTACTGAGGGCTCTTGGAACAGAAGGAGATATCAAGGTCGATGTGCAAACAATCGGTTGGGAAACCGGGGGTTTTGCATTGCTTTGTTCTGATGGTTTAACCAACAAGGTAAATGATAACACCCTTGAAAAAGTGTTGCGCTCCGAAAAGTCTTTGGAAGAACAGGCCCAGGAATTAATCGATCTGGCGAATGAAGCAGGAGGAGAAGATAATATTACAGTTGCACTTATTAACTATTTATCCCTTGAAGAGCAAGGCGAGTGATAAAATATGATTGGAAAACACATTAACGGACGCTATAAATTGCTTGAAGCTATCGGTGATGGCGGGATGGCAATCGTATATAAAGCAAAAGATTTAATTCTGGACCGAATTGTTGCCGTTAAACTTCTTCGTCCAGAATTTTCAAAGGATAGCGATTTTATTAGACGGTTCAGAAGGGAAGCAGAGTCAGCAACAAGTCTCGTGCATCCGAATATTGTAGGAATCTATGATGTTGGTGAAGAAGAAGATTATTATTTTATTGTAATGGAATATGTGCCGGGCACAACGCTGAAAGACCAGATCAGAAATCGCGGTGCACTGCCGATAGAAGAAGCGCTTTCGATCATGTCCCAAATAACTTCAGCGATTGAGCATGCCCATGAAAACAATATTATTCATAGGGATATCAAACCTCACAATATATTAATCAATGAATACGGGGAAGCAAAAGTAACCGATTTTGGCATTGCGATGGCTATTTCCTCCGCAACCATCACACATACGAATTCTGTGCTTGGCTCTGTTCATTACTTTTCTCCCGAGCAGGCAAGAGGTGCGATAGCAAACGCAAAATCTGATATATATTCTCTAGGTGTAGTATTGTATGAGATGGTCACAGGCGTGCTTCCTTTTTCTGGAGATTCTCCGGTTTCTGTAGCGCTTAAACACCTGCAGGATGACTTTCCGAAGCCCAGAACGATTAATCCTTCCATTCCGCAAAGTGTCGAAAATATTATTTTAAAAGCGATGGCGAAAGACCCTCTCCACCGATATGATAGTGCGGAAGAGATGGAGGAAGCGGTCAACAATGCACTTGACCCAACAAAAGTATATGAGGAGCCTTTTTCGATTCCCGAAGCGGATGAAGAAGCGACCAAAATATTGCCGCCGGTAAAACCTGCAGCACCTGATGTTAAGAACGATGCCAAAAGGGAAAACAAAAAGGTAAAGCCAGAAAAAGAAAAAACAACGGATACACCGCCTCCAAAGAAGAAGAAAAAAGGGAAGAAGGTTTTGTTCTTTCTGATTGTATTGTTCCTGTTGGTTGGAGGAGCAGCAGTCGCAGCGCTAACGATTATTCCCGAGATGTTTTATGTGAAAGATGTTGAGATACCTGATGTAACAGCAATGGATTACGAAGAAGCAAGAGAAACATTAATCGAGAGTAATCTAAAGGTGAAAAAAGAGGAACAATTCGATGAAGAAGTTCCTGAAGAAGAAGTTATCAGCCAGGACCCATCGGGAGGAACAACAGTTAAAGAAAACAGCACTGTCACTCTGCTTGTGAGTAAAGGCATCGAAAAAATAGAAATGGAAGATTATATTGGCCAGTCAAAGACACAGGTTGAGCAGTTATTAGAAGCCGAGGGATATAAAAATGTCCAATTCGAGGCAAAATATAATGATGAAGTGCCGAATGGCCAAATCTATGACCAGACACCTGAAGCCGGGAAGGAAATACTTCCTGCAGAAGACCGAATCATATTCTTTTATAGTGCTGGCCCCGAACCGATTGAACTTCAGGACCTAACTGGTAAAACTAAAGATGAGGTTCAATCTTACGTAGATAGTCATGGTTTAAAGGCATCCTATGAAGAAGAAGTATACAGTGATAATGTAGAGTCAGGAAAAGTGGTGTCCCATTCTCCGGGTGCCAATGCAGAAGTGAATAAAGGGGATGTGATTTCCTTTGTTATTTCAAAAGGGAAAGAACCAGAGCCTGAACCGGAGCCTGAACCTGAGGCTGAAGAAAAACCGATTACATTCCCTAACTCCTTTAAGTTTACTTTTGAGGATCAAGAAGAGCATCTAATTGAAGTAATGTACCGTGATTCTAAACATCCTGAAGGCGATGAAATAGTAGAAGACAAGGTAGTAGGTGCTAAAAAGGTTGAGTTTGAAATGACAATAAATCCAGGTGATACTGCAGCGTATCAAATTTATGTCGACAATAAACTAAGAAAAGAAAATTCAAAAACAATAACCTATGAAGAAGCCAAAAAAGAGTTCGGAAATAAAAATCAGTGAGGGGAAGTTATGGCAGAAGGAAGAATTATTAAATCATTGAGCGGATTTTATTATGTTCAGGATGAGAACAATGAAATATTTCAATGCAGGGGAAGGGGGAACTTCCGCCAGCGGAAGATAACCCCTCTTGTAGGCGATTTTGTTGTCTTTGAAGCGGAAAATAAAACGGATGGTTATGTGCTTGAAGTAATGGAGCGGGAAAACGAACTTGTTAGGCCGCCGATCGCAAATATAGACCAGGCATTCCTTGTGTTTTCAGCTAAAAGACCTGAATTTAATGTGCAGTTATTGGACAAGTTTCTCGTTCACATCGAAGCCAATGATATCAAACCCCTAATTTGCATCAGCAAGCTGGATCTTATTGAGGGGGAGACCGAACAAGAAGTTCTTTCTTATGTCGAGGATTACCGTTCATTCGGATATGAAGTCGTTTTAACGTCGGTGCCATTATCTGAAGGAATTGAAGAAGTGCAAAGCCACTTTGCAGGAAAGGTTACCGTATTTGCCGGTCAATCAGGTGTCGGCAAATCCTCCTTATTAAATGCGATTAATCCTTTACTTGAACTGGATACAAAAGATATTTCCGATTATCTGGGCCGGGGAAAGCATACTACAAGGCATGTGGAACTTATTCCGTTCGGCTCAGGGCTCGTCGCGGACACACCGGGCTTTAGCTCACTCGATTTTAGGGGAATAGAAGCAGATGATCTGTGGTTATATTTCCCTGAGATAAGGGAAAAGTCACACGAATGTAAATTTAGAGGATGCACGCATGTTTCTGAACCAAAATGCGCAGTGAAAGCAGCAGTGGAATCAGGAGAAATCCCGGCATACCGATATGAACATTATGTATCGTTCTTTCAAGAAATAAAGGATCAAAAGCGGAGGTACTAAGATGATAAAAATTGCACCATCCATCCTTGCATCAGACTTTTCCCGTCTGGGAGAAGAAGTGAAAAACGTAGAAGAAGGCGGAGCAGATTATATCCATGTAGACGTGATGGACGGCCATTTTGTGCCGAACATCACGATCGGTCCTCCGATCGTAAAAGCGATCAGGCCAGTGACCGACTTACCGCTGGATGTGCATCTGATGATCGAAAATCCTGATGCCTATATTGAAGATTTTGCAAAAGCAGGTGCAGACATTCTGACTGTTCATGCCGAAACTTGCAAGCACTTGCATCGGACGATCAGCCTTATTAGAGACCATGGAGTAAAGCCGGGAGTTGTTCTAAATCCTGCCACCCCTGTAGAGATGATTAAGCATGTGATCGAAGATGTCGATATGGTATTGCTCATGACGGTCAACCCCGGGTTTGGCGGACAGTCATTCATCGATTCAGTTATCCCAAAGATTAAACAAACTGCAGAGCTAGTAAAAGCAACTGGAAAAGAGATCGATATCGAAGTTGACGGAGGCGTTAATGATCAAACTGCCAGGATTTGCATTGATGCCGGTGCAAATGTGTTGGTTGCCGGATCGGCCATTTATAATCAACAGGATCGCAAAAAAGCGATTGAATCACTTAGGAATTCCAGCCAGCGGTAGCAAGTCTACTGCTGATTTTTTTGTTTAATATAAATAACACAATGTTATTTGCTGGAACTGTAGTAACAAAACTCAACAGCAAAGGATGATCGATTTGAGCAACAGAGTACAATTTTTAGCTGAAATAGCAATTATGGCAGGGCTTGCTGTCATACTTGATTTGTTTTCTTTTCGAATCTGGGCAAACGGAGGGTCTGTTTCGCTTGCGATGATTCCCATATTCTTTATGGCTTTTAGAAGAGGACTTGCAGGAGGACTGATTACCGGGTTGCTTGTAGGTATTCTGCAGGTCATCATTGGACCGCTTTTTTATGTACATCCAGTCCAGTTTTTGCTGGATTACCCTATCGCTTTTACAGTCGTCGGATTTGCCGGGTTATTTAAAGTAAGCGAAGATGCAAAGCCTACTAAAAGGTATACTTCCATTTTGCTGGGATGTTTGATTGGAAGCGGGCTAAGATTCTTAAGCCATTATATTTCAGGGGTTGTATGGTTTGGAAGCTCAGCTCCAGAAGGCACACCCGTTGAACTATTCTCTTTGATTTATAACGGTTCTTATATGCTGCCGATCTTCATTATTTCTTCGATCATTTTAGTCCTGCTTTCAAAGGCAGCTCCCCGGTTAGTTCATGGCAGGTAACGAAAAATGGATTCTAAAATTATTATTTTAGCCGGTGGACCAACAGGCTTACTCCCCGATTTAGCCAGCCTGGACGCAGAAGATATTACCTGGGTGGGGGTTGACAGAGGGGTCCATACTCTTTTGAAAAATAATATTGCTCCAGACCAGGCGTTCGGAGATTTTGATTCGGTTTCTCTTAAAGAAAGAGAGTGGATGAATCGGCATCCCGTTAATTTTTCAGTATTCCCACAGGAAAAAGATAAAACTGATCTCGAGTTAGCGATAGAGTGGGCTCTGGAAAAACAGTGTTCCAGTGTAATTATACTTGGCGCGACCGGGGGAAGGTTAGACCATGAACTGATTAATGTCCAATTGCTACTAAAGGGCATTGGCTCCAAAACAGAAATAGAAATCAGGGATCGGCAAAACCGCATCCAGCTTCGAGCGGCGGGTAGTTATGAAATAAAGTATATTCCTGAATATCCTTACCTGTCTTTCGTCCCTGTAACTCCAAAGGTTGAAGGACTAACATTAACGGGGGTAAAGTATCCTCTTCAGGAAACAGAAATAAACTGGGGGTCAACATTATCCATAAGCAACGAGCTTGTAAATAAAAAAGGGTCTTATTCATTTCGGGACGGCATACTATTGGTTATAAGAAGTAAAGATGAAGACGAGAAGGCTTTTTTAAACAAAGGGTACTAATTCAAATCTTATGAATATACTAGTAATGAATATTATATCCTCATAATGTTTTTTTCGGCACAGGCCACTTATTTTCCGAGGAGGGGGAAGCATGAAATTTTACACGATCAAATTGCCTAAATTTTTGGGTGGCTTTGTAAGGGCGATCCTGGGGTCCTTTAAAAAAGGATAATGAGGCAACAAAAAAAAGCACCAGATGCCAGGTGCTTTTTTGCTTGTTTAATTTTAAAATTATACACGCTCGACTTTGCCTGATTTTAAAGCTCTAGCAGAAACCCAAACTTTTTTTGGTTTACCGTCAACCATAATACGTACTTTTTGAAGGTTAGAACCAAATTTACGTTTGGCTGTATTCAAAGCGTGAGAACGTTTGTTACCGAATTTAGTAGTTCTTCCAGTAATTGCACATTTAGCCATTTCTGTTACCTCCTTACTCATCCAATCATCGCACACAATTGTGCAGGATAAATCCTACATTATATTACCATGTGAAGCCTGTTTATGCAAGAAGATATCAAGAAAAAAACTTTACATGCAGGAGTATTTTATGTGTTGTAATCTTTTAAATTGTGATAGGTTGTAGTAAAATAAGCGTAACTGTTGCTATACCAGCTTGTTTTATAATTATAACGTAATAGAAAAAACAAACCATCAAATACTAAAGTTAAGGGAGGATACATATGTCAATCGAATTGAAGACTCAATACGGCCAAATTGATATTTCCACAGAAGTTATTGCAGCAATTGCGGGTGGCGCTGCAATAGATTGTTATGGTATTGTAGGAATGGCTTCACAAAAGCAGTTGAAAGACGGTATCACAGAATTGCTTGGCAAAGATAATTTCAGCCGGGGAATCGTAGTCCGAAAAGAAACTGAAGAAGAAGAAGTTCATATTGATATGTATATCATTGTAAGCTACGGAACGAAGATCTCTGAAGTAGCCCATAATGTTCAAACGAAAGTGAAATACCAGCTGGATCAAATGATTGGTCTTGCTGTTGATTCAGTTAATATATATGTGCAAGGGGTAAGGGTTACTAACCCTTAGTTGAGAGTTAGGAGGAACTTTTGTGACAATTGAAAATTTAGACGGAAAGCGCTTTGCCTACATGGTCCTGGAAGGGGCAAAAAATCTGTCCGCCAATGCAAAAATGGTTGATACGTTAAACGTTTTTCCTGTGCCAGATGGTGACACAGGAACGAATATGAATTTAACGATCACTTCTGGTGCAAATGAAGTAAAGAAAAGCGAATCCGCCAAAATAGGCGATGTTTCTTCTCTTTTTTCTAAGGGTCTTTTAATGGGAGCGAGAGGAAACTCAGGGGTTATTCTCTCCCAACTGTTCAGGGGCTTTTCAAAGGCTGTTGAAGGAAAAGAGACGATAAATTCCACGGAGTTTGCTGCTGCCTTTGAAAGAGGGGTGGACACCGCTTATAAAGCTGTGATGAAACCGGTTGAAGGAACTATCTTAACGGTTGCTAAAGATGCTGCAAAGCAGGCAGTGAAATCTGCTAGAAAAAGTAATGATGTCATCCGCGTGATGGAGGAAACGCTTCAGGAAGCAAAAGCTTCTTTAGAGCGGACCCCCGATTTGTTACCGGTATTAAAAGAAGTTGGTGTTGTGGATTCTGGCGGACAGGGCCTTGTTGTGATTTATGAAGGCTTCCTCGCTTCCTTGCAAGGCAAAGAGCTGCCTGCAAACAATGTGGATGAAGAAAAGATGGAAGAACTTGTCCGGGCAGAACACCATAAGAGTGCCCAATCTCATATGAAAACAGAAGATATCGAGTTTGGCTATTGTACAGAATTCATGGTAAAGCTAGAAGCGGACAAGACTGAAAAAACTCCGTTCGATGAAGCGAAATTCAGGGAAGAGTTAGGAAATCATGGCGATTCACTGTTAGTAGTAGCTGATGAAGAATTGGTAAAAGTACATATCCATGCTGAATACCCAGGGCAGCTTATGACATATGCCCAGGAGTATGGTAGTTTGATCAATATAAAAATTGAAAACATGAGAGAGCAGCATACAACTATTCTTGAAGGCGAAAAGGATGCATATAAACCTTCTCCAGCAAACCAGAAACCGGAAACAAAAAAGGAATTTGGCATTATCACCGTTGCAATGGGGGAAGGAATCGCTGAATTGTTTACAAGTCTTGGCGCAAATTATGTGATACAGGGCGGCCAAACGATGAATCCCAGTACAGAAGATATCGTAAAAGCGATCGAAGAGGTAAATGCGGAGAAAATCTTTATCCTTCCTAATAACAGCAATATCGTTATGACAGCGGAACAGGCAACACATGTTGTAGAGGAGGAAGTGGTCGTAGTGCCTTCCAAAACTGTTCCACAGGGAATCGCTGCATTGCTCGGATTCGCGCCTGGATCAAGCCTGGAAGAAAATGAATCCACCATGAAAGCTGCTCTTGCCAACGTAAAATCAGGACAGGTTACATTTGCAGTCCGTGACACGAAAATTGATGGGGTCGACATAAAGAAAGACGACTTTATGGGCATTGCAGACGGCAAAATTATTGCCTCAACATCCAAAAAAGAAGATACAGTCAAGCTTCTAGTAGACAATATGATCGGCGAAGATGATGAGATCGTGACAGTGATCTACGGGGAAGATACAGAGGAAACTGAAGCTGAAAGCCTTGTGGATTATATCGAACAAAACCATGAGGATGTAGAAGTTGAAGTGCATCACGGCAAGCAGCCGATTTACTCTTACATCATTTCAGTTGAATAATGTAGGTATAAACAAAGAAAACTGGCATTAACCTTATCCGGGAATGCCAGTTTGTTATGTAGACACAATTTTACCATGACTTTATAATAGATAAGAGAGGGGGAGAAAATTTCTCCCCGTTTGTTATGTGAAACAGGGATACAGGAGGAACCGCGCATGAAGTATAGAAGTGTTTTTGATATTATCGGGCCTGTTATGATTGGGCCATCCAGTTCCCATACAGCGGGAGCAGCCAGGATTGGAAGAGTCGCCAGGCAGCTGTTTGGGAGAGAACCTAAATGGGTGGAAATTTCCCTGTACGGCTCGTTTGCTAAAACATACAAAGGACATGGAACAGATGTTGCACTTGTCGGTGGTGTCCTCGATTTTGATACTTTTGATGAGAGAATTGTGAATGCGCTTACTATTGCGAAAGAAAAAGGGATCAGAGTCAAATTTACAGAAGAAGACGCTGTGATGGATCATCCGAACACAGCGAAAGTGCATCTGGGCGACGATGAAGATGATTTAGAGCTGGTCGGGATATCGATCGGCGGCGGGAAAATGGAAATCGTGGAACTCAATGGGTTTAAACTCGGCCTGTCAGGGAATAGCCCGGCACTCCTTGTTGTTCATAATGATCGCTTTGGAGCGATTGCTGGCGTTTCTAATATCCTTGCAAAGCATGAGATCAACATCGGGCATATGAATGTTGCTCGTAAAGAACGGGGCCAGCAGGCATTAATGACAATAGAAGTAGACCAGAATGTTGAGGAGAAAATTATGAAAGAAGTGGAATCGCTGCCTAACATTCTTCAAGTAGCTAAAATTAATGATTAATGAGTGGAGAGCACACCAGGATTGCCAGCAAAAGGAGGTCATACAGTATGTTTCGTAATGTTGCAGAACTAGTGGAACTTGCTGAATCGAAAAATATTCCTATTTCTGAAGTTATGATTTTACAGGAGATGGAATTCAGGGGAAAAACGAGAGAAGAAGTAATAAAAACAATGGAAACAAATCTTGATGTAATGGAAAAAGCTGTGGAAAGAGGAATAAACGAAGATGTAAGATCCCACTCTGGCTTAACAGGTGGAGACGCTTTGCTTTTGCAAGAATACCTTAAAACCGGAAAGGCGCTGGCAGGTGATATTCTTCTTGATGCAGTCAGTAAAGCGATGGCTACAAATGAAGTGAACGCGGCGATGGGGACGATCTGCGCTACTCCTACAGCTGGTTCCGCGGGTGTAGTTCCCGGCACACTGTTCGCCATAAAAGAAAAGGTAAACCCGACGAGGGAACAGATGGTAAGGTATTTGTTCGCTTCCGGTGCGTTTGGATTTGTAGTAGCCAATAACGCTTCTATTTCCGGTGCTGCAGGCGGGTGCCAGGCTGAAGTAGGTTCTGCAACAGGAATGGCGGCGGCGGCTATTGTAGAACTGATGGGAGGAACTCCTGAGCAGTCTGCAGACGCGATGGCGATTGCTTTGAAAAATATGCTCGGCTTAGTATGCGATCCTGTAGCTGGCCTTGTAGAAGTCCCATGTGTGAAGCGTAACGCGATGGGAGCATCCAACGCAATTACAGCAGCGGATATGGCGCTAGCAGGAATTAAGAGCCGCATACCGTGCGACGAGGTCATCGATGCGATGTATAAAATCGGACAATCCATGCCGAATACGTTAAAAGAAACTGCACAGGGAGGCCTGGCGGCAACACCAACAGGTAGAGCACTGGAAGCCAAGATTTTTGGTGTGTCGCTGGATAAAAAGTGATGATTAGCATGAGGCCCCTTACAGACATAAAGGGAATCGGAGAAGAAAAAGCTGTTCATTTTCATGACCTTGGAATCCGGACTGTTGAGGACTTAGTTGATTATTTTCCGTTTCGATATGAAGATAACGAGCTGAGGGATTTGCGTGACGTTAAACATGAAGAACGTATCACACTGGAAGGGAAGGTTCATAGCGAACCTTCTCTCCGTTATTTTGGAAAGAAAAAGTCCCGTTTAACTGTTCGAATACTCGTAGGAAGATATTTAATTACCGCTGTTATGTTCAATAGAGCCTTCCTGAAGAAAAGTTTCAGTTTAGGCCAGACCGTCACAGTAACTGGCAAATGGGATCAGCATAGAATGACGTTAACTGTTTTTGAAGTTAAGTTTTCACCATTTAATCCAGAGCAAACGATTGAGCCTGTCTACCATGCAGGTGGAAAAGTTACAGTGAAAGCCATTCGTAAATCGATCAGAACCGCCCTGAACCAATACAGCGAAGAAATTCCAGAAGTGCTTCCTCCGCAAATACGTGCAAAGTATAAGTTGATTCCACGAACGCAGGCATTCGAGTATATCCATTTCCCAAATGACCGCAACGAGCTTAAACATGCAAGAAGACGGTTTGTATATGAGGAGCTATTGCTTTTTCAGCTAAAAATGCAGACATTTCGAAAAATGGAAAGAGAGCGGACAAAAGGAACCGCCCAGAAAATTCCTGAAGATTCGGTCAAAGAATTTATGGATGAATTGCCTTTTAAACTTACCGATGCGCAAAATCGGGTGGTAAAAGAAATATTAAAAGATCTGCAAAAACCGTATAAAATGAATCGGCTTCTTCAGGGAGATGTCGGTTCAGGAAAGACTGTAGTTGCTGCTATTTCCCTTTATGCATCTTTTCTTGCGGGTTACCAGGGAGCGCTTATGGTTCCGACCGAAATATTAGCTGAACAACATTTTGAATCGTTACAGGGGTTGCTGGCTCCTTATGGACTTTCGTTAGAGTTGTTAACGAGTTCTATTAAGGGGAAAAAGCGTAAAGAGATTCTTGAAAGGCTGGCCAATGGAGAAGTCGATGTCCTGCTTGGAACACATGCATTGATCCAGGAAGAAGTGGCATTCCAAAAGCTTGGTCTAGTGATCACCGATGAACAGCATCGGTTTGGGGTAGAACAGAGGCGGATTCTAAGGCAAAAAGGGCTGAATCCCGATGTGCTGTATATGACAGCAACTCCTATTCCAAGGACGCTTGCTATTTCCGTTTTTGGGGACATGGATGTTTCGACGATTGATGAAATGCCAGCAGGAAGAAAGCCGATCGAAACATACTGGGCGAAGCCTGAGATGCTTGAACGAGTCCTTGCGTTTACAAAAAAGGAATTGGAGAAAGGAAGGCAGGCATACGTTATTTGCCCGCTGATCGAAGAATCGGACAAGCTAGATGTCCAGAATGCGATCGATGTTCACGCCCAGCTTCAGTTTGCTTTACCAGATTATAAAGTAGGGTTAATGCACGGGAGGCTGCATTCAGACGAAAAAGAAGCTGTGATGGAATCCTTTAGTAAGAATGAAACGCAGGTACTTGTTTCAACTACTGTCGTTGAGGTAGGTGTGAATGTACCTAATGCCTCTGTCATGATAATTTACGACGCGGAAAGGTTCGGGCTTTCCCAGCTCCACCAGCTAAGAGGGAGGGTTGGCCGTGGTGAAGAGCAATCGTTTTGTATATTGCTGGCGGACCCCAAATCAGAAGTAGGAAAAGAAAGAATGCAGATAATGACGGAAACGAATGATGGATTCGTGTTGTCCCAGAAAGACCTTGAGTTAAGAGGCCCAGGGGATTTCTTTGGGAGAAAGCAAAGCGGGATGCCGGAGTTTAAAGTGGCTGACCTAATCCATGATTACCGTGTGCTCGAAATTGCGAGGCAGGATGCGCAAGCACTTGTTGAATCTGAAGCCTTTTGGAAAGACAGCCAATACCATCCTTTAAGGAAATATCTTGAGGATGAAGGCGTTTTGACCGGGGAGAAACTGGACTGATGAAACTCTTGCAAATTTCAAATAACAATACTATACTAACCTTTAGTACCTAGTCATAATTTTAGGATAAGCTATTACTAGAGAAGCCGGATTAACTTCCGGCTGTCTCATCCTTTCAAAAGTCTTACTTGCGAGCGGTGATCTTTTTTTAGCTTTCACATCGCTTTACCTTTACATAGTATCGGATGGTGGCTGTATGAAAAAAATGAGCAAAAAAGAACGCCAGGAAGCATTAAAAGAAACGATTGAAAGTACGCCATTCATCACTGATGAAGAACTGGCGGAAAATTTTAAAGTAAGTGTCCAAACGATAAGGCTGGACCGGTTGGAGCTTTCCATTCCGGAACTTAGAGAAAGAATTAAACACGTCGCACAGAAGCAGCTTGATGAAGTGCGTGCCCTCCCGCTTGAAGATGTGATCGGGCAAATAATCGACCTGCAGTTGGATGAAAGTGCCATCTCCATTTTAGATATAAAAAGAGAGCATGTGTTTTCCAGGAACGATATAGCAAGAGGTCATCATCTCTTTGCCCAGGCAAACTCTCTGGCAGTCGCAATCATCGACGATGAATTGGCTTTGACCGCAAAAGCGAATATTCTTTTTTCAAGACAGGTCAAACTGGGGGAACGAGTTGTTGCAAAAGCAAAAGTGTTGGAAAGTATCGATGATCGGACAATCGTGGAAGTCAACAGTGTCGTGCAGGCAGAACCGGTTTTTTCGGGAGAGTTCACGATGTATCGATCTACGAATTTGAGGAAGGATGAACATAGCCATGATCATAGCGATTGATGCAATGGGCGGTGACAATGCGCCTGGAGCAATAATTGATGGCATCTATGAAGCGCTGGACGCTTTTCATGATTTGAAATTTACGGTTGTTGGCGATGAATCAAAAATAAAACCGCTGATGACAAGACATTATGACCGATTAGAGATTTTACATACCGAAGAAGTGATAACTTCAGACGACCAGCCTGCAAAAGCGGCAAGACGGAAAAAGCAGGCATCTATGGTTCTAGCTGCTCTTGAAGTTAAGGAAGGTAGAGCTGAAGCCTGTATTTCAGCTGGAAATACAGGCGCCCTTATGGCAACAGGGCTTTTCCATGTGGGGCGCATTAAAGGAATTGAACGTCCGGCACTGTCGCCTACTCTTCCTACTTTAAGCGGTGACGGTTTCGTCCTGTTGGATGTTGGTGCGAATATGGACGCGAAGCCTGAACACATCTTGCAATATGCCTTTATGGGTTCCATCTATGCCGAGAAGGTAAGAGGAATTGCCAGGCCGAAAATTGGATTGCTTAATATAGGTACGGAAGCAGGAAAAGGGAATGATTTGAGCAAACAGGCGTTTCAGCAACTGGAAAATTCTTCATTGAATTTTATCGGAAACGTGGAATCAAGGGATATCTTAAATGATGTTGCAGACGTGGTGGTTTGTGACGGTTTTTCAGGCAATTTGGTTTTGAAAACGATAGAAGGAACCGCGTCTGTTATCTTTTCAATGTTAAAAGAGGAACTAACAAGTTCGTTTACGAGTAAAATGGCTACCGCAGTTTTAAAACCGAAGCTAAAAAACCTTAAAGGAAAGCTGGATTACTCAGAATATGGCGGAGCAGGGCTTTTCGGATTGAAGGCCCCGGTTATTAAAGCGCACGGTTCTTCAAATGGCAGGGCGATTTTTAGCGCAGTAAGACAGGCGAGGATGATGGTCAATGAAGATGTTGTTCCCGCCATTGAAACAGCCGTTACAACAGAATTGAATAAATCGGAAGGGGAGGAAAATTAAAATGGGCAAAATAGCTTTTTTGTTTCCAGGTCAGGGCTCGCAGTTTGTAGGTATGGGAAAGGCAATCGCTGACCAAAACGAGCGTGCTGCATCCATTTTTAAAGCTGCGGACGAGAGGTTGGATTTTTCTTTATCAGACATCATATTTAATGGTCCGCTCGAAAAACTGACATTAACAGAAAACACGCAGCCCGCTATCCTTACCGCAAGCATTGCAGTTTTAAAGGCACTTGAAGATGAAGGAATCAAAGCGGATTATACAGCAGGGCATAGTCTTGGAGAATATTCTGCATTAGTAGCTTCAAATGCACTCTCTTTTGAAGATGCTGTTTATGCAGTGAGAAATAGGGGCCTGTTTATGGAAGAGGCGGTTCCGGCCGGACAGGGAGCGATGGCTGCCATTCTCGGAATGGAAAGGGAAGATTTGCAACAATTAACTGACCAAATTAGCGAAGAGGGGTCTTCCGTTCAGTTAGCCAACCTGAATTGCCCCGGGCAGATTGTTATTTCCGGTTCTAGAGAAGGTGTGGAAGCAGCCTCTGAAAGAGCGAAAGAAAAAGGGGCAAGAAGAGTAATTCCTCTTCAGGTGAGCGGTCCGTTTCATTCTGAGTTAATGACGCCTGCAGCGGAGCGGCTAAAACCGATTTTAGACGATTTGGAAATCAAAGAGGCGGATATTCCAGTAGTGGCAAACGTCTCTGCAGAGGCGATTACCAAACCCGAAGAAATCCATACGAGCCTTCTTAAACAAATATATTCACCCGTGCTCTGGGAAGATACCGTCCGCAAACTGCTTGATCTTGGAGTAGAGACTTTTATCGAAATCGGCCCTGGTAATGTTCTTTCTGGCCTTGTTAAAAAAGTCCATCGAAGAGCGGCTACTTTTGCGGTAGGTGATCCGGAAAGCCTGGAAAAAGCGTTAAATAAATTGCGGGAGGAGCGATAACATGTTAAACGGAAAAACAGCTCTTGTGACTGGAGCGTCACGGGGAATAGGAAAAGCGATCGCGCTTGAACTCGCGAGCCAGGGAGCGAAAGTTGCGGTGAACTTTGCAGGCAGTGAAGACCGGGCGAACCAGGTTGTGAATGAAATAGTGGAAAACGGCGGAGAAGCATTTGCGATTCAGGCAAACGTGGCAAACACTGAAGACGTGCAGGAATTGGTCAAGCGGACGGTAAAAGAATTCGGCTCTCTTGATATTCTTGTGAACAATGCAGGCATAACAAGGGACAATCTGCTGATGAGAATGAAAGAAGACGAATGGGATGATGTGATTAACACGAACTTAAAAGGGGTTTTCAACTGTACGAAGGCTGTCTCAAGACAAATGATGAAGCAGCGGTCGGGCAGGATCATTAACATTGCCTCTGTCGTAGGGGTTGCCGGTAATCCTGGACAGGCTAACTATGTAGCTGCAAAAGCCGGGGTGATCGGGCTGACTAAAACAACAGCCAAAGAGCTTGCAAGCCGAAACATCACTGTTAATGCCGTTGCTCCCGGGTTTATTGAAACAGACATGACGGAGGAACTCTCTGCAGAAGTGAAAGAAGGGCTGTTTGACCGAATTCCTCTTCACAGGCTAGGAAAAGCAGAGGACGTAGCAAAAGTAGTCCGCTTTCTTGCATCAGAAGACAGCAATTACGTTACAGGCCAAACGATCCATGTTGACGGCGGAATGGTAATGTAACGATAAAAAAGGGTGCATCCTTTAACAAGGTTGTCCTAGTAATTTAAAGATGAATTTACTATAATAACTTGAGGGGAGGTGAAGTAAGTGGCAGATACTTTAGATCGCGTGAAAAAAATTATCGTAGACCGTCTTGGCGTAGATGAGTCAGAAGTAACTCCAGAGGCTTCTTTTAAAGAAGACCTTGGTGCCGATTCCCTTGACGTTGTGGAATTAGTAATGGAGCTTGAAGATGAGTTTGATATGGAAATTTCTGATGAAGATGCTGAAAAGATTGCAACGGTTGGCGATGTAATTAATTACATAAACAACCATAAGTAAATCTTAATACAGATGATTTAGGTGCAGGCTACTGTGCCTTCAATCAGTACTAAGTGAAGAAGTCCCGTTTATGCGGGGCTTCCTTCCCTTTCATAACCTGGAGGATGTTATGGCAAAATCACAAAAAAACGCAAATAAGATTAGAAACGGGAAACGGTTTAAACCTAAACAATCGAAGCGCTTAGTTGTTTCTGAAGAAATGAAGCAAAGATTTTCTTCTTTTCAAAAAGAAATCGATGTTTTTTTTGAAAATGAAATGCTATTAATGCAAGCTTTTACCCATTCATCATATGTGAATGAGCATCGCCTCCACCCGCAAATGGACAATGAACGTCTGGAGTTTTTAGGTGACGCTGTACTTGAGCTGACGATCTCACAGTATTTATATAAGAAATATCCATCTATGAGTGAGGGAGAGCTTACAAAGTTAAGAGCTGCCATTGTTTGTGAGCCGTCCCTTGTTCAGTTTGCGAACGATTTGAACTTTGGAGAACTCGTACTTTTAGGAAAAGGTGAGGAGCTTACTGGCGGCCGAGAGCGCCCGGCGTTGCTTGCTGATGTCTTTGAATCGTTTATCTGTGCGCTTTACCTGGATAGGGGCATTGATGAGGTATACGTTTTTTTAGAAAAGTATGTCTATCCTAAGATTAACACTGGTGCTTTTTCTCATGTGATGGATTATAAGAGCCAGTTGCAAGAGTACATCCAAAGAAAGAATTTGGGAGCGATCGATTATGTGATCATTGAGGAAAAAGGGCCTGCACATAATCGTGAGTTTGCTTCAGAAGTGACACTAAACGGAGTTTCACTTGGAGAAGGCTCAGGGCGTTCAAAAAAAGAAGCAGAACAGCATGCTGCCGACAAGGCTTTGCAACGTTTAAAACAGGAAGCGAAAAAGCAATAAGCTAAAAAAAGAATCCTATTCGGGATTCTTTTTTTAGCGGTTGACAGATTCTCTTATTCGCTTTTTCGAAGCTGACCCAGTTCGGAGAGAATTGCTTGCATTTCACCGACACTCAGGTTTTGCTTTCTCGTAACCATTTGGTAAATTTCATGAATGTCATCATAAGCGCTCAGATCGTATGCTTCAGGATCGATCATCTGTGCATTGATCACCTGCATTTTAGTTTTAATCTCTTCGATCATGTAGGTTAACCCTTCCTGGCTTTTAGTAGATAAATCCACACTAACACCCTTTCAGCTATGATTGTTATTGTTGGTAATGCATTACAAAATCTAAATCCGATGTCTCTTCATATTGTAGCATGATAAATCAGGAACAAAAAGACTACCGGAAAAACACATCTGAGAAAACATGCTAAAAATCAATTCCTAACAGCCTCCTTCTTGTGCAATGCCTTTTATGATAAAATAATACAGTTAACACATTTAAAACTGTCCCATCAAGAGATTTGTTGCTGG
Organism: Exobacillus caeni; assembly: GCF_005747095.1. Taxonomy (GTDB): domain Bacteria; phylum Bacillota; class Bacilli; order Bacillales; family Guptibacillaceae; genus Exobacillus; species Exobacillus caeni. The sequence continues at coordinate 26,438 of NZ_SWLG01000006.1, forward strand.
TGACTTTAAATAAAGTTTTTACTGGCCCCCATTTTCTTTGAATCCTTTAAAAATGGGGCCATTATGCAAAGCTTCTTCGCTATCCCTTAAGGAGCGTAAGCAACCGGCTTTAGAGTGTTTAAAACTACCTCATGCTCTATAAATAGTTTTAAACACTGGAGAGTCAAAGGGAGAGCGAAAGTTGCTTATCTCTTAGAAGTGCTAACTACATACAACTAAAAACTCATAATATGTGAAAGAATGATAGGGGGAAAGACGATGTTCCTCAAACGACTCGATGTCGCAGGGTTCAAATCGTTCGCTGAACGGATCTCGGTTGAGTTTGTGCCGGGTGTTACAGCAGTCGTTGGCCCAAACGGCAGTGGTAAAAGCAACATCAATGATTCGATCCGATGGGTCCTTGGCGAACAATCTGCCAAATCCCTGCGTGGCTCAAAAATGGAAGATATTATATTTGCCGGCAGTGATACTAGAAAACCGCTTAATTTAGCTGAAGTTACCTTAACACTCGATAACCAGGACCAGTACCTTCCTATAGAATACAATGAAGTCAGCGTGACAAGGAGAGTCTATCGTTCTGGTGACAGTGAATACTTGATCAACAACCAGCCTTGCAGATTAAAGGATATCATCGACTTGTTCATGGACTCTGGGCTTGGAAAGGAATCCTTCTCGATCATAGGGCAGGGGAAAATAGAAGAAATACTGAGCAGCAAATCAGAAGAAAGAAGGAAGATCTTTGAAGAAGCTGCCGGTGTTTTAAAATATAAGCAGCGAAAACAAAAGGCTGTTGCAAAGCTTGCGGAAACAGAGGAAAACCTGCATCGAGTAGAAGATATTCTCTATGAATTAGAAGACCAGGTGGAACCTCTTAAAATTCAGGCATCTATCGCAAAGGACTATCTTGCAAAGCGGGAAGAATTAGAAAAGATCGAAACTGCGCTTATAGTCCATGAAATAGAAGAGCTGCACGGAAAATGGGAATCTAAATCCACTGAAATAAACTCTCTGATTGAAAGGGAAAGGGCGCTCTCTGAGGCTGTCGCTGAAAAGGAAACAGAGCTTGATGGACTGAAAAGCGAAATTGAACAGGTGGAACAAAAGCTTGACCAAAAACAGGAATCCCTGCTAATAACGAGTGAAGATCTGGAAAAGCTCGAAGGCAAGAAAGAAGTACTAAAAGAAAGAAAGAAAAACGCTGACCAGAACAAAGAAAACTTAAAGCATACGATTCAGTCCCACCAGAATAAAAAGGCTCATTTAAACAGTGAAATAAAGAGGCAAACAGAACTGTTCAATAAACAAAAAAGAGAGCTGACCGAGCTGAAAAATAGGCTCGAGAAAGAAACAAAACTGCTTCAGGATATTGAACAGGACATAGAGACCGAGCTTGAAAAGCTGAAATCGGATTATTTTGAAATGTTGAATGAACAGGCTTCGATGAGAAATGAAAACCGTTATTTAAATGAACAACTAACTGGCCTAAAATCGAAGAGTGACAGACTGGACCAGGAAAACAAAAAGTTTCTCGACCAACGAAAAGAAGTTCAATTGAGGAAAAAAGACCTGGAATTACAACTGAAAAGCGTAAAGGACAAGCTTCAGAAACATGTATCGTCTTACTATAAAACAAAACAGGATGTGGATACGGCAGAGAAGGAGTTCCGTGAAAAGGAATCTAATCTCTATCAGGCTTATCAGTATATTCAGCAATTCCGCTCCAGAAAAGAAATGCTTGAAGAAATGCAAGAAGATTATTCTGGCTTTTTCCAGGGTGTTAAAGAAGTGCTAAAAGCCCGTGATGACTTAACTGGTATAGAAGGTGCGATAGCCGAACTAGTGACCGTTCCGAAAGAAGTAGAAACTGCCATTGAAACCGCGCTCGGCGGCGCAATGCAGCATGTGGTGGTCCAAACGGAAGCCGATGGTCGAAAGGCGATACAGTTTTTAAAAGCAAAGCGATTTGGGAGAGCGACATTCTTGCCGATGAATGTTGTTAGGCCGCGCAAAATCGGGATGCACGAAAAAAGCAGTATTTCTTCTCATTCTTCCTATGTTGGCATCGCGGCTGACTTGATCAAATTTGATGCAAGATATGCTGATATATTAAATAACCTCCTGGGAAATGTTATCGTAACGAGAGATTTAAAAGGCGCTAATGAGATTGCAAGGTTATTGCAGTATCGCTTTAGGATCGTAACAACAGAAGGGGATATCGTAAATCCGGGCGGTTCGATGAGCGGCGGAGCAGTGAAACAGAAATCGACTTCTTTATTAAGCAGACAAAGGGAACTAGAAACCGTGGAGGAAAAGCTTGCCACCATGGAAAACAAAGTTGCCGTGCTTGAGGAAGAAGTGAAAAAAGACAGGGAATCGATCACACAAAAAAAAGAAAATCTTGAAGACATGCGGGAAACCGGTGAGGAACTCAGACTTGAAGAACAGTCTTTTATTCGGGATATTAAAGAAATCGAAATGGAAGAAGGGAATATAAACGACCGCCTATCCTTGTATGATCGGGAGAAATCCAGTATATCAGAGGAAAAAGATTCCAATGAGGAGCGAAGGCAGTTCTTAAGCGATAAGTTAGAAAAAGTCTCTAAAGAAGCGGAAAAGCTTGAAAAGAAAATCGAAAGGCTAACCCACAAGAAGAAAAACCAGCAAACCTCTAAAGAATCGCTTCAAACTGAAATTACGGACCTGAAAGTGAAAGTTGCCGAGCATCAGCAAGCTTTTACGAATAAGAAAGAAACGCTTGATCGTCTTGTAAATGAACAAAAGGAAAACCAGGAGTTGCTTTCTACTGCGGAAGAAGACTTCTGGCTGCTGGAAGAGGCTGTTTCTTCTAATAACAGTGGTGAAGAGAAGCTTGAGGAGGAAATTAAACAAAAACGAACCAATAAAAATGATCTTTTATCCGTTATCAGTTCCCTTCGCAATAATCGTGCTTCCCTCAATCAGCAAATAGAAGCTGAAGAGACTGAGCTGAAAGGCTTAAAACAGCAAGAAAAACAAATCGGCGGTCTATTGAAGGCCGAAGAGGTGCAAATTAACCGCCTCGATGTGGAGCTTGAGAATCGTTTAGGTTATCTTGGAGATGAATACGGATTAACCTATGAACGGGCAAAAGAAAAGCATGTTCTCTCCATGGAAGCTACAGAAGCCAGAAAACGGATCAAACTGATAAAGATGGAAATAGAGGAGCTAGGAACGGTTAATCTCGGGGCGATAGAAGAATACGAGCGAATTTCAGGAAGGTACGAGTTCCTGACTGAGCAGCAATCCGATTTGAACCATGCAAAAGAAACGCTCTACAGTGTGATCAATGAAATGGATGAGGAAATGAAACGCAGGTTTGAGGATACTTTTGTCAAAATCCGTAGTAATTTCCAGGATGTATTCACTGAATTGTTCGGAGGCGGCAAGGCTGACCTGGTACTGACGAATCCGGACGATCTGCTTGCTACCGGTGTGGATATACTTGCACAGCCGCCAGGCAAGAAACTTCAACATCTTGCCCTGCTTTCAGGAGGAGAAAGAGCATTTACCGCAATTGCACTTCTCTTTTCAATCCTTATGGTGCGCCCGGTGCCGTTTTGTGTTCTCGATGAGGTGGAGGCTGCCCTGGATGAAGCGAATGTGAACCGTTTTGCAAGCTTTTTGAAACGGTTCAGTGAAGAGACGCAATTTATCGTTATTACCCATCGAAAAGGAACGATGGAGGAAGCGGATGTCCTTTATGGCGTTACGATGCAGGAATCAGGTGTTTCCAACCTTGTTTCGGTGAGGCTAGAAGAGTCCAAAGAACTTGTTAAACAATAGATATTGCAGGAGGAAACAAAGATGAGCTTTTTTAAAAAACTAAAAGATAAATTCACGGAACAATCAGATACTGTATCTGAAAAGTTTAAGGAAGGACTAACGAAAACGAGGGATTCTTTTTCAACTAAAATGAATGATCTTGTAAAGAATTATCGCAAGGTTGATGAAGAGTTCTTTGAAGAACTCGAGGAATTGTTGATCAGTTCTGATGTCGGGGTCGTTACGGTAATGGATCTTATCGATGTCCTTAAAGATGAAGCGAGACGCCAAAATATTAAAGATACAGAAAAGCTGCAATCTGTTATTTCTGAGAAACTGGCAGAAATGCTCCATAAAGAAGATGAAGATGGCGCGTTAAACATCCAGAAAGACGGCCTGACAGTCATTCTGTTTGTAGGTGTAAACGGTGTTGGAAAAACGACGACAATCGGCAAACTTGCACATAAATTAAAGCAAGATGGGAAGAAAGTGCTTCTTGCTGCCGGAGACACATTTAGAGCAGGTGCGATCGAACAGCTTGATGTCTGGGGGGAGAGGGTTGGCGTTGATGTCATAAAGCACCAGGCTGGCTCTGACCCTGCTGCTGTTGTATACGATGCGATACAATCGGCCCGCTCCAAAGGTTCCGATATACTGCTTTGCGATACTGCAGGAAGATTGCAAAACAAAGTCAATCTTATGAATGAACTCGAGAAAATGAAGCGTGTTATACAGCGAGAAGTGCCGGACGGACCTCATGAAGTACTGCTTGTGATCGATGCTACGACCGGACAAAATGCGATGAGCCAGGCGAAACAGTTCGGTCAAGCAACAGATGTTTCAGGCATTGTACTTACCAAGCTTGACGGAACCGCAAAGGGTGGCATCGTCCTTGCGATTCGGCATGAACTTGACATCCCTGTGAAACTCGTCGGCCTCGGTGAGAAAATGGATGATCTACAGGAATTTGACCCTGATACCTTTGTATACGGGCTGTTCTCAAGCATTATTGAAGAGGATGAAGAGGAATAATTTCTTCCGCTAAAAAGTATTGAAGAATTCTCTGAGTTTGTGTTAAGAAAAAATCTTGACAAAGGCTTTTAGGCATAGTAGTATTTACTAACGTAAAGGTGATTACCTTAACAAGGAGTTGACAGTATTGCTGGAAAAAACAATGAGAGTCAATTACCTATTTGATTTTTATCAATCTTTGTTAACTCCAAAGCAAAGAAACTATATGGCATTATATTTCTTGGATGATTATTCCCTTGGGGAAATCGCCGAAGAATTTCAAGTAAGCAGGCAAGCTGTTTACGATAACATTAAACGAACAGAAGCAATGCTGGAAGAATACGAAACAAAACTATCATTATTCAAGAGATACGAGAAACGGAAGGAACTTCTTGCCAGGCTCAAACAGTATGTATCAGCAGAGCCTCTGGAGCAGGAAGAAGTAGAGCAACTAATAGAATCTCTTGAAAAATTGGATTAGGAGGCGGCAAACATGGCATTTGAAGGTTTAGCCGACCGACTGCAGGGCACGCTTCAAAAAATCCGTGGTAAAGGGAAAGTTTCTGAAGCGGATGTAAAGGAAATGATGCGTGAAGTAAGATTAGCTCTGCTTGAAGCGGACGTTAACTTTAAAGTAGTTAAAGAATTTATCAAACGAGTAAAAGAACGTGCTGTCGGCCAAGAGGTGTTACAAAGCTTAACCCCTGGCCAGCAAGTAATTAAAGTAGTACATGAAGAACTAAAGGACCTGATGGGTGGCGAACAGAGTAAAATAGCTGTTGCCAATCGCCCTCCAACTGTCATCATGATGGTCGGCCTTCAAGGTGCAGGTAAAACGACGACAACAGGAAAGCTTGCAAACCATTTGCGAAAAAAGCACAATCGCAAACCGTTGCTTGTTGCAGCAGATATTTACCGTCCTGCAGCGATCCAACAGCTAGAAACGATAGGAAAGCAATTGAGCATGCCGGTGTTTTCACTTGGAGACCAGGTCAGCCCTGTTGAAATTGCAAAGCAGGCGATCCAGAAGGCGAAAGAAGAACATAATGACTATGTCATTATTGATACAGCCGGCCGCTTACACGTGGATGAAGCACTGATGAATGAGCTGGAAGAGGTTAAAGAAGCCGTTAAGCCTGATGAGATTTTCCTAGTGGTGGATGCGATGACAGGTCAGGACGCAGTTAACGTAGCAGAAAGCTTTAATAATGCGCTTGGCGTTTCCGGTGTCGTGTTAACGAAACTTGACGGAGATACGCGCGGAGGTGCTGCTTTGTCGATCAGATCGGTGACAGACACTCCGATTAAGTTTGCAGGTATGGGCGAAAAGCTTGATGCACTTGAGGCTTTCCACCCTGAAAGAATGGCATCAAGAATCCTCGGCATGGGGGATGTGCTTACATTGATCGAAAAGGCACAATCCACAGTTGATGAGGAAAAAGCAAAAGAACTGGAAAAGAAAATGAGGACGATGAGCTTTACGTTTGATGATTTTCTTGACCAGCTCGATCAAGTCCGAAGCATGGGTCCGCTTGATGAACTGCTTGATATGATCCCGGGCATGAATAAAGCCAAAGGGATGAAGAATATAAACGTCGATGACAAGCAGATCGGCAAAGTGGAAGCGATCATCCGCTCGATGACAAAGGATGAAAAACTGCATCCTGAAGTCATCAATGCGAGCAGAAGAAAACGTATCGCGCTTGGAAGTGGCACAACCGTCCAGGATGTTAACCGTTTGCTGAAGCAGTTTGAAGAGATGAAGAAGATGATGAAGCAGATGACAAACATGCAAAAGGGCAAGAAGAAAGGGAAAGGATTCAACTTCCCGTTCATGCAATAAGTTAATAAATTTCACTATTGAAAAGTAGTGGGTTTTATGATATTATAATTAGTTATGTGAGTATATTTGGAGGTGAAAAACATGGCAGTTAAAATTCGCTTAAAGCGCATGGGTGCTAAGAAAAATCCTTTCTACCGTTTGGTAGTTGCTGATTCTCGCGCGCCACGTGATGGACGTTTTATCGAAGAAATTGGTTTCTACAATCCAGTTGCTAGCCCGATCGAGATCAAAATCGACGAGGAAAAAGCACTAGACTGGATGTTAAAAGGTGCTAAGCCATCTGATACAGTACGTAACTTGTTCTCTAACGCAGGACTTATGGAAAAGTTACACAATGCAAAACTTCAAAAGTAATTGACATCGAAGGAGGCTGAATGAAGCCTCCTTTAGCATATGTTTAATAAACTAGCCAGAAGGCGGGGATGACGGTGAAGGAGTTAATTGAAACGATTGTAAAGGCGCTCGTTGACCATCCGGATGAAGTTATTGTGAGTGAGGTACAGAATGACCGTTCCGTAACGTACCAGTTGACAGTACATAAAGATGACATGGGGAAGGTTATTGGCAAGCAGGGAAGGGTCGCGAAGTCGATTCGAACTGTCATTAATGCAGCAGCGGTCAATAACAACCAGAAGGTTAATTTGGATATTATGTAATGTGATCAGGGTGAGGTGTTCCTCGCTCTTTTTTTGTGGGTTTTGTAGCATTTTTGCTGTGAATAGTTGATTGGAGTGGGAGATGCGAGATTCCAGCGGGAGGAAAGAGGAAGTTAAGACCCCGCATGCGGGAAACGCCGAGGAGGCTCACCTCCCGCGAAAAGAGAGCAACCTGGAGCGAAAATCAACTACCTCTCTGTTTATACTGCAACTATAAAAAGCGACAGAGGATGTGAGTGATTTTTAAGGTGATGAATCAATTATATTAATCAAGTGTTCTTCTTGCATTAAACTTTAAATTTGAAGTTTGCTATAATATAAGCTGGTAAGGCTGGTGGATGCCTCTTGTTAGGAGGGATGAGATGAAGTTTATAAAGAAATATGAAGTGAAGCAAATTCTTACGGAGAACAGTAAGCGCTTGTTGGAAGAAAGTATCGGGCAGGAAAAGAGGACAGTTTTGAAGGAGATCGAGCAGCTGGAGTTTGAAAGAAGACGCCTGCAAAAACAGCGACCCGATCGGAAAGAATGGATAAATAAACGTTTTGAAAGCGAGTTAAACAATAGGGAAGAAAAGCTCTCTTATATTGAATTCAGGCTGACCCAGCTGCAACAACTTCCGATCGGAAGCGAAATTGCTGAGGGGGAAGTAGAAGCGATCCATGAAGCGGATGCAGGTGATCGCTGGGATGACTTACATAAAAAAGGGAAAATCCTTATTAAGGACGGAATTATACAGAGCATATTATAAAGGGAAGGAATGTTAAAATGGAAAAATGGTTTAATGTCGGAAAAATCGTAAACACACATGGCGTTCGGGGTGAAGTGCGTGTCATCTCAAGGACGGATTTTCCTGAAGAGCGGTATGCAGAAGGAAGTGAGCTTTACTTATTTCAAGAAAACAAACAGGAGCCAGTTTTATTGACAGTGTCCTCACATCGAAAACATAAACAATTTGACCTTCTCACATTTGAAGGCCATCCATCGATCAATGATGTTGAACAATATAAAGGCGGCCTGTTAAAGGTGTCTGAAGACCAGTTGGCTGATCTAGAAGAAGGAGAATTCTATTATCACGATATTATGGGGCTTAAAGTAGTAACAGAAGAGGGCGAAGAAATAGGGAAGATTAAAGAAATTTTATCGCCGGGGGCAAATGATGTATGGGTAGTACAACGTAGCGGTGGCGGGAAAGATGTGCTGATTCCTTATATCGAGAGCATAGTAAAAGACGTAGACCTTCAAAGTGAAACGGTGACCATCCATCTGATGGAGGGATTAATAGAATGATGAAAATGGATGTGCTGACCCTTTTTCCAGAAATGTTTGAAGGAGTGTTCAATCATTCTATCTTAAAAAGGGCGCAAGAGAAAAACGCTGTATCCTATCGTGTGACGAACTTCAGGGATTATAGTGAGAATAAGCATAGCAATGTGGATGATTACCCTTACGGCGGAGGAGCAGGAATGGTCTTGACGCCTCAGCCTTTGTTTTCTGCAGTAGAGGACCTTAAAGAAGGCCTCTCTTCTGAGCCGAGAGTAATCCTGATGTGCCCGCAGGGAGAAAGGTTTACGCAGCAAAAGGCAGAAGAGTTAGCAAAGGAAAACCATCTGATCTTTCTATGCGGGCATTACGAAGGGTATGATGAAAGGGTCAGGGCGAACCTTGTAACCGATGAAATTTCGATCGGGGACTTTGTGCTTACAGGTGGAGAACTTGCAAGCATGGTCATCATCGACAGTGTTACAAGGCTGTTGCCCGAAGTGCTGGGTAACCAGGAGTCTGCCCCCCTGGATTCGTTCAGCAACGGACTGCTTGAACATCCTCACTATACAAGACCGGCAGATTTCCGCGGGTTGAAAGTACCGGATGTTTTGTTATCGGGTGACCATGCGAAAATTGAACGTTGGCGCAGAGAACAATCACTGAAGCGAACATTTGAGAGGCGTCCAGAACTGCTGGAAACAGCTAATTTATCGGATAAGGATCGTGATTATCTAAGACGGTTAAAGGAAAGTCAGCAATCGAGCGAATAGGCAGTTTTTTATATGAAGGCTGTTATTGGTGTTATTACACAATAGCGATAAACTGCGACTCGATTGCAGCACTGATTTCCACTCCGGGCAGTTCGCTTTCCATGGGCAACGCTTCAGATTCCTCGTCAGCAAAAACCGCCTGTCTAGTTCCGGCTCACAGAGACTAGTGGATTTCCCTCACCTCCTTGCGATAAGGCAACATCGACTCTCTTTCGTTCGTCGTTGTTTCTTATCTTCATGCGGTTCAATCCAATCCATTCGTCTCTTGGCGTCCGCCTCCATCTTTCAACACTGCGGGATCTACAGCTGTTGTTTTTCCCGCACGACAAGGAAGGCTTCGGCAGAATTACATCGCACGAAGGAAATGTGAAAACATTTTCGAGGAGTCGACTGATCTTCGCTTCAATCAATTGATGTTTTTCAAAAATGTAGAACGTCAAAGCACAGCTCAGCGAAGGAAATACACGTAGACTCCTGCGGGACAGCGAAGACGACTGAGACCCCGCGGAAAGCGTATTGTATTTCTGCAGCGGTCATCAGCATGTAATCTAAAATATGAAGCTAATAAAGCAATAAACTGTGTGAATAAAAGAAAGTAAAGCAAATCGTCTTGTCATCTATTTTGATATATGCTATGATAATCCTTGTGGCAATTGTGCCGCCGATTACGATGTTCCGCTGCTCTGATATGAAAGGCCTGGCATGAGCATCTGTGTGGAAGGAGGGATACTTGATGCAGAAACTGATCGAGGATATTACAAAAGAACAATTGAAGTCTGATCTTCCAAGTTTCCGACCTGGTGATACTGTAAAAGTACACGTAAAGGTTGTTGAAGGAACTCGTGAACGTATTCAGGTATTCGAAGGTGTTGTAATCAAACGCCGCGGTGGAGGAATTAGTGAAACATTTACTGTTCGTAAGATTTCTTACGGTGTAGGTGTAGAGCGTACATTCCCTGTACATTCCCCAAAAGTTGCGAAACTAGAAGTTGTTCGCCACGGTAGAGTACGTCGTGCGAAACTTTACTACTTGCGTAACCTTCGAGGAAAAGCCGCTCGTATTAAAGAAATCAGAAGATAATGGACGATTGAAAAGGAGCTTGAAGACCAGGCTCCTTTTTTCGTTTAGATAAAAACATGCTGCATGTTACCTTCTTTTTTATGATAGAATTTTTATTGGGAAAGAAAAGTAGGAGCAGGTTGGTTTGTCCTGTTTTTATTGCGGGGAGATAGGAGTATATGAAGTTTCAGGAGGGAAAGTAGATGACACAGGAGAAAAAACAAAAAGAATCCTGGGAATGGCTGCGTGCGCTGTTAATTGCTTTTGCGCTTGCCGGAGCTGTAAGGTATTTTATCTTTGCCCCGATTGTCGTAGATGGAGAATCGATGATGCCGACACTCCATGACCGAGACCGAATGATTGTCAACAAACTCAGCTATGATATCGGTGAGCCCGACCGTTTTGATATCATTGTATTTGAAGCTGTTGAAGGCCGTGATTACATAAAACGGGTAATCGGGCTCCCTGGAGATACGATTGAGTACCGGGATGATGTGCTTTATGTGAATGGGGAACGAGTGAAAGAGCCTTACCTCAATGAGTATAAAAAGGCGCTCGAAAACGGAAACTTAACGTATGATTTTAACCTGGAGGATTTAACAGGGCAGATGCGAGTTCCAGAAGATATGCTTTTTGTAATGGGAGACAACCGCCAGCATAGTAAAGACAGCAGGAGCATCGGATTCGTATCGATGAATAAGGTGATCGGTGAGGCGAATATTCTCTTTTGGCCGCCTTCTGATATACGGTATATAAAGTAGGTGATCAAGTGACTATACAATGGTTTCCAGGCCACATGGCCAAAGCAAGAAGAGAAATTACAGAAAAACTAAAGATGATCGATGTGGTATTCGAATTAGTGGATGCCAGGATTCCGTTAGCTTCAAGAAATCCTATGATCGACGAAATTGTTTCCTCCAAGCCAAGGCTGGTTCTGTTGAATAAAGCAGATATGGCAGACCCGGCAATTACCGCTGAATGGGAACGATATTTTCGCGAAAAAGGCATAGCAACGCTTCAAATCGATTCCCAATCCGGAAAAGGGGTTGGTTCGATCGCATCGAAGGCGAGAGAGCTTGTAAAAGATAAAATCGATAAAATGATCCAAAAGGGTATGAAACCGAGGGCGGTACGTGCGCTTATTCTTGGGATTCCAAATGTCGGCAAGTCAACGCTGATCAACAGGCTGGCGAAAAAGAATATAGCCAAGACGGGAGACCGCCCCGGCATAACCAAGAAACAGCAATGGATTAAAGTGGGAAAAGAATTGGAATTGCTGGACACACCGGGAATCTTGTGGCCCAAATTCGAAGATCAAATAATCGGCCTCCGTCTTGCAGCGACCGGAGCGATTAAGGATGAACTTCTCGATTTTCAAGAAATTGCGGTTTATGTGTTGAAGTTTCTAAAAGAGCGTTATCCTGAAAGGTTAAAAGAACGCTATAAGCTTGAATCGATTCCCGAAGATGTGATTGAATTGTTCGATGAAATCGGTAAAAAGCGGGGCTTCCTGCAGGGCGGCGGATGGGTTGATTACGACAAGACAGCCGAAATCATTCTAAGAGAGCTGCGCAGTGAAAAACTCGGGAGGCTGACACTGGAAAAGCCTGATGACTATGAGTAGGCACACGTTTTGTGTGCCTCTCTTGTTTAAAACAAGGCTTTTTAATCAGCTATTCTTCTGGAACCTATAAGGGTGATTGTTTATTTGGGAAGAGCACACAGGCAACGCTTCGTTATAACTTTTTTAAGATATTTGGAATCAAGAAAACTATATTCATTAACATAGCTAAGCAAAAAAAAGATACATAGCAGGAAAGTGAATGATACATAATGGAAAACAAGTCAATAAAACGAATTGAGGAGCTCCTCTTTAAAGAAAAACAAGAACTTTCCGATTCCGAGTGGGATATGCTGAAGAAAGACAAAAGGGCAGGGATTCAAAAGCTAGTGAAACGGAAAGAACAAAAAAGGGAACAACAGAGGAAGTTAGTTTTATTGTTTGAACAGATGTCACGCTATGAAAGGCGTGCATTCGAGGAAGGTATTAAATGTATCGCTGGAGTGGATGAAGTTGGCAGGGGGCCTCTCGCAGGGCCGGTTGTCGCAGCAGCAGTTATCCTTTCTCCTGAACAACCGGTCTATGGGCTGCAGGACAGCAAAAAGCTAACCAAAAAGAAGCTTGAGCAACTATACGCCGAGATAATGGAGAAAGCGCTCGATGTGAGTGTAGGTGTAAGCACGCCGGAAGAAATAGACAGATTAAACATTTACCAGGCATCAAAAAAAGCGATGGAGAAAGCGGTATTGGGATTAAAAAAAGAACCCGAATACTTACTTATAGACGCGATGGAACTGCCGCTTGAATTCCCGCAGGAATCGATCATAAAAGGGGATGCCAAAAGTATTTCCATTGCAGCTGCTTCTATTATTGCAAAAGTGACAAGGGACCGAATGATGGAGGAGCTGGGAAGGAAATATCCCCAGTTCGGATTTGAACGCCATGTTGGATATCCGACAAAAGAACATATAGAAGCGATCAAAAAATTTGGCGTGGTTGAAGAGCATCGTCAAAGCTTTTCTCCCATAAAAGATATGGTGTAATCAACCGTTATAACGTTATTTTCTTTGAAAGCTCATTTTCTGTGCAAGACTTTTGAAAACAGGGGCACAATATCCCTACAACACTTTTGTGGAGGGATAGAAATGCCGAGACATAAACTTCTTGCTAATGGAGTAGATGAACTGCTTGACCAATACAGGGAAGAGATTGGAGAGGAATTCGGTGTATACAAGCCGGCCAGTTCCAGGGATATTTTAATGAATCCGAAAGTTGCTGATTCACGAAAATCACCAAAGTACAACAAGGAACGGAAAGAAAACGAAAAAGAGAAAAAATAGGAAATGTTTTTATAACAGGTGACAGACCATCGTTTTCACCTGTATTTTTGTTGTAGTCTAGCTTTTTTATAGCATTTCCAAATTTTACTTTAATAGAGTGATAATCCTTTTATAACGCGGGAAATTCAAACTCTTTTAAGAGGTTGTCGTTCTATTTAAATCAAAAGGGTAGACAATAGACATATGTTTTCTATACAATGAAAACGTCGTCAATTATTGATTGATAAGGATAGGAGGATAAGAGAATGAATGTCCATGAGTATCAAGGAAAAGAAATCCTGAGAAGCTATGGGGTTGCTGTTCCAAACGGAAGTGTAGCTTTTTCACCTGAAAAAGCGGTAGAAGCTGCAAAAGCTCTTGATAGCGATGTTTATGTTGTAAAAGCACAAATTCATGCGGGTGGAAGAGGAAAAGCCGGCGGAGTTAAGATTGCGAAGAGCCTTGATGAGGTTCGTACATATGCGAAAGAGTTACTGGGCAAAACCCTCGTAACACATCAAACAGGTCCTGAAGGTAAAGAAGTAAAACGCTTGCTTATCGAAGAAGGCTGTGACATTAAAAAAGAATATTATATCGGTCTTGTTCTTGACCGTGCAACTTCCCGTGTCGTAATGATGGGGTCTGAAGAAGGCGGAACAGAAATCGAAGAGGTTGCTGAAAAAACGCCTGAAAAAATCTTTAAAGAAGTCATCGACCCTGCGGTAGGACTTCAAGGGTTCCAGGCACGCAGACTGGCATTTAACATCAATATTCCAAAAGAGCTTGTAAACAAAGCAGTTAAGTTCATGATGGGCTTATATAAAGTTTACGAAGAAAAGGATTGCTCGATCGCGGAAATTAATCCGCTTGTTGTTACTGGTGATGGAAACGTTATGGCGCTTGATGCAAAGCTTAATTTTGATCCGAACGCGCTTTATCGCCATAAAGATATCCTGGAATACCGTGATCTTGATGAAGAAGATTCCAAAGAGATCGAAGCTTCCAAATATGACCTTAACTATATCGCGCTTGATGGAAACATCGGCTGTATGGTTAACGGTGCCGGCCTTGCGATGGCAACGATGGATATTATCAAGCATTACGGCGGTGATCCCGCTAACTTCCTCGACGTTGGGGGCGGCGCAACTGCAGAGAAGGTTACTGAAGCATTTAAAATCATTCTTTCCGATGAAAATGTTAAAGGTATCTATGTTAACATTTTCGGTGGAATTATGAAATGTGACGTTATCGCAGAAGGTGTTATCGAAGCGACGAAACAGGTTGGCCTGGAAATTCCTCTAGTAGTACGCTTGGAAGGTACCAATGTTGACCTTGGTAAGAAGATTCTTAATGAATCCGGCTTAAATATTACCGCAGCAGAATCTATGGCAGATGGCGCGGAAAAAATCGTATCATTAGTTAAGTAGAAAGGCGGGGCTAGGAGAATGAGCGTTTATATAAACAAAGACACAAAAGTCATCGTTCAGGGTATCACTGGATCTCAAGGATTGTTCCATACAAAACAAATGATCGAGTACGGTACGAAGATTGTTGGCGGTGTAACACCTGGGAAAGGCGGAACAGAAGTTGAAGGAGTTCCTGTATTCAACACAGTGGAAGATGCTGTTAAAGAAACAGGCGCAAATGCTTCTGTTATCTATGTACCACCGGCGTTCGCTGCCGATGCGATCATGGAAGCTGTAGATGCAGAACTTGATCTTGCCATCTGCATCACAGAAGGAATTCCTGTTCTTGACATGGTTAACGTAAAACGTTACATGGAAGGCAAGAAAACACGTCTTGTGGGACCAAACTGTCCTGGCGTTATCACTCCAGAAGAATGTAAAATCGGTATCATGCCTGGCTATATCCATACAAAAGGGCATGTTGGCGTTGTGTCCCGTTCTGGTACACTAACTTACGAAGCAGTTGATCAGCTTACTAAAGAAGGCATTGGCCAATCAACAGCTGTAGGAATCGGTGGAGACCCGGTTAACGGCACAAACTTTATCGACGTTTTAAAAGCTTTCAATGAAGATGAAGATACGTATGCGGTCATCATGATCGGTGAAATCGGCGGTACTGCTGAAGAAGAAGCCGCTGAGTGGGTTAAAGCTAACATGACAAAACCTGTTGTAGGCTTTATCGGCGGCCAGACTGCACCTCCAGGAAAGCGTATGGGCCATGCTGGCGCAATTATTTCTGGTGGAAAAGGTACTGCCGATGAAAAGATCAAAACAATGGAGCAGTGCGGTATCAAAGTTGCAGACACTCCTGCAGTGATGGGTGAAACATTAATCTCTGTCTTAAAAGAACAGGGTCTCTTAGAAAAGTGTACAACTCATAAAGCATAAACATACATCTTAAGAAATAGCTCCCATGGTTGGGGGCTATTTCGCTTATACATAAATCCTTGAAAGTAAATAATAAAGGCTGTGAATGGAGGAGAAAAAGTGGAAAATATGGAGAAACGCCTGCTTCATATACATGGTTGCCGGGGTGCCGGATGGAAAACGATTCTTTCGATGATAAGGGACGATCCTGGATTGGAACAAGTGTTCAAGATGACGGTTACAGATTTAAAGTCACGCTATAGAATGAGCCTGCAAAACGCCTCACGATTCCACTTAGACCTCCATCTCCATTCCCCAGAAGAAACTTTCAGCTTTTTGTTAAACAAAGCCATTACTCCCTTAACTGTTTTTGATCAAGAATATCCGCAGTGGTTAAAACAAATCTTTGATCCACCATGGGTACTCTATTGCAAAGGGGATTGCTCCATTTTATCTTCCAACTTGATGTTGAGTGTAGTAGGGACAAGAAAACCTCATAAAGATGCCAGAAAAGTAGTGGATAGGATACTTTCCCCGATTGTCAAGGAGGGCTTCACTATAGTAAGCGGACTTGCCTATGGAATCGACCGTCTCGCTCATGAGACGGCTATGCAGCAAAACGGCCGTACAATCGCTGTCCTGGGCTCTGGATTCGATCATATTTACCCAAAAGAAAACAGGCATCTTGCAGCATCGATAGCATCCTCAGATTTGCTTTTAAGTGAGTATCCTCCCGGCCGGCAGCCAGCCAGATGGCAATTTCCGCAAAGAAATAGGGTTATAAGCGGGTTGTCACAGGGTACGTTAATCGTAGAGGCAAAAAAGAAAAGCGGTTCCCTCATAACTGCTGACCAGGCGCTTCAGCAGGGAAGAGATGTTTTTGCTGTTCCTGGTTCGGTGATGGAAGAGAATTTTGAAGGTTCGAACTGGTTGATCCAACAGGGAGCAAAACTTATTTTAAATGGAGAAGATATTCTAACAGAGCTGCTTTTGCCGTATAGTAGAAAATAAAAAAACAAAACTTATATTTGACAAAAGATAATTGAATATTTAATAATAGTGAAGATTTCAAAATACCTCTGATGGGGGGAGGAAACATACTGTGGTAGATTATCTAGTCATCGTTGAATCTCCCGCTAAAGCTAAAACGATCGAGAAATATTTAGGTAAAAAATACAAGGTTAAAGCCTCGATGGGACATGTTCGGGATCTGCCCCGCAGTCAAATGGGGGTAGATGTAGAAGACAGTTATAACCCTAAATATATCACTATTCGCGGAAAAGGGCCGGTTTTAAAAGAATTAAAAGATGCAGCCAAAAAAGCTAAAAAAGTATATCTTGCTGCCGACCCCGACCGTGAAGGAGAAGCGATTGCATGGCATCTGGCACATAGCTTAAACATAGATGAACACACAGACTGCCGTGTCGTTTTTAACGAAATTACAAAAGATGCGGTGAAGGACGCTTTTAAACGGCCAAGATCGATTAACATGGATCTTGTCGATGCCCAGCAGGCCAGAAGGATTCTGGATCGGCTCGTTGGGTATAATATTAGCCCTTTGTTATGGAAAAAAGTTAAAAAGGGACTTAGCGCCGGGCGTGTCCAATCCGTAGCTGTTCGTTTAATAGTTGAGCGGGAAAAAGAAATCCAGGAATTTAAACCAGAAGAATATTGGAAGATCAATGCGGAATTTGAAAAAGACGGAGAAACATTTGACGCACATTTTTATGGCGCTGATGAAAAAAAACTCGACCTTTCTAATGAAGACGAGGTAAATAATATTTTAAAAAGGATAAAAGGGGAAGATTTCTTAATTAAGTCAGTTCAAAAGAAAGAACGAAGAAGGAATCCCGCACCTCCATTTACTACGTCTTCTCTACAGCAGGAAGCAGCGAGGAAGTTAAATTTCCGCGCAAAGAAAACAATGATGATCGCTCAACAACTATATGAAGGGATCGAGATCGGAAAGGATACAGTCGGTCTCATCACTTACATGAGAACGGATTCTACCCGTATTTCAGAAACAGCGAAAAGCGAAGCATCATCGTACATTGAGCAAAAATACGGAAGCAAGTATCAAGGGACAAACAAAAAAGCAAAGAAACAATCCGAAAAATCCCAGGATGCCCATGAAGCGGTCAGGCCGACATCTGTAGTAAGAGATCCTGCTTCGATGAAGAAATATTTAAGCCGGGATCAGAACAGACTGTATAAACTGATCTGGGAACGGTTTGTTGCAAGCCAGATGGCTTCTGCCATTATGGATACGATGAGCGTTGATCTTACGAATGAGGGCGTCATTTTCAGGGCGACCGGCTCAAAAGTAAAGTTCCCTGGCTTTATGAAAGTGTATGTGGAAGGAAATGATGATAACAAGAAGGAAGAAGATAAAATGCTTCCGGATTTACAGGAGGGAATGAACGCACAGGCGAAAGATATCGAACCTTCTCAGCATTTCACTCAGCCGCCGCCAAGGTATTCTGAAGCACGTCTTGTTAAAACGATGGAAGAGCTTGGAATCGGAAGGCCATCCACCTATGCGCCGACACTCGATACGATACAGCGACGCGGATATGTTGCATTAGAAGACCGAAAGTTTGTGCCTACTGAACTTGGTGAAATTGTTCTGGATCTAGTGTTAGAATTCTTTCCGGATATCATCGATGTAGAATTTACTGCAAAGCTTGAAAATAATCTGGATGAAATTGAAGATGGGCAAGAAAACTGGATCGAGATCATCGACGAGTTTTATAAAAATTTCAGCAAGCGGCTTGAAGTTGCGGAAGAAGAAATGAAAGAAGTAGAGATAAAAGATGAACCTGCGGGAGAAGATTGTGAAAAATGCGGCTCTCCGATGGTAATCAAAATGGGCCGGTATGGAAAATTTATGGCTTGCTCAAATTTTCCTGACTGCAGGAACACAAAACCGATTTTAAAAGAGGTCGGTGTAAAATGCCCTAGTTGTAAAGAGGGAAACATCGTTGAAAGGAAAAGTAAAAAGAACCGTCTCTTTTACGGATGTGACCGCTTTCCTGAATGCGAGTTCCTTTCATGGGATAAACCGATCAAGCGTAAGTGTCCAAAGTGCAATAGTATGCTCGTTGAGAAAAAGACGAAAAAGAAAAAAGAAATCAAGTGCGTTAACTGTGACTATACGGAAGAACAAAACTAACCGAAGACATCTTTCATGAGATAACATGGCAGTTCATACAAAAGGGCTGCCATGGAAAAGTTTTTGTAGCATTATTATTTAGTAGGTTTCCAAATGTTCATGAAGTTGGATGCCACACGAAGTTTTAACTTTTTCTCATGGAGGAAAAACTCTGGTAACAATACCTTCTTGCTTGATTCCATATATAAAGCCTGCTAGACTTTACTTGGTTAGAGGGTAACCGTTTGTCAGGTACTTGATTTTTGCTTTTTTCTTTCCTAAAGCAAGGATCAGGATGCTAAAAGAAGGCTCTAAGCGGCAGAAAAATTCAGTTGCGGGAAACAATTCAGAAATTTATAAAAAATTTGTAAATTCATATTGCAAGGGCTTCTGAATTGTGTTACGATTTAGAAGCCCTTTTGAGGTGATAAATGTGCAGGAATATCAACGTGTTGAGATTGACCAATTTATGGGATACCTTAAGATTGAAAAGAATTGTTCGCCACATACGATCAATAACTATTCAAAGGACATTGAACATTTTATGACCTTTCTTAAGCAGCAAGCCATTGACTCATTTGCTGCTGTTTCGTATGCAGACGTAAGGTTATATCTTACTGAACTGCACGAAAAGGCATATGCAAGAAAAACGGTCGCAAGGAAGGTTTCATGCTTGCGGACGTTTTATCGTTTTTTGATCAGGGAAGAACAGATAACAGTCAACCCTTTTGCAATGAGCTCTCTTCCTAAAAAAGACCAGCGTCTGCCGCAGTTTTTGTATATGGAAGAGCTTGAAAAGCTGTTTGATGTACATGATCTTTCTACGCCATTAGGCCAGCGCAACCAGGCCCTGCTTGAATTGCTGTATGCTTCCGGGATAAGGGTCAGTGAATGCTGTTCACTGGATGTTGATGACATCGATTTTTCCATCGATACGATCTTTGTTATTGGAAAAGGAAGAAAAGTACGTTATGTGCCGATCGGCAGCTTTTCGCTCGATGCATTGCATAACTATATAAATGATGGAAGAAAGAAGCTTTTGGGCAAGAATGAAGACAACGAGAAAGCTTTATTCTTGAATCATCGAGGAAAACGACTAACAGCAAGGGGAGTCAGAGTAATCCTCGATAAGGTTATGAAAGATGCGGCGCTTCATATACATATTAACCCGCATATGCTAAGGCACACGTTTGCAACACATTTGCTAAATGAAGGGGCCGATTTAAGGGCGGTGCAAGAATTGCTCGGCCATTCCCATCTGTCCTCTACACAGATTTACACGCATGTCACAAAGGATCGATTAAAGCAAGTATACGATAATCACCATCCAAGAGCTTAGCTGCTCTTTCATGCCGGAACGGTAAAACAAGAAAAGGGGGTAAACTGAAATGGAGCATTCCTTTCATGCCACTACGATATTTGCGATTCACCATAAAGGAGAATGTGCAATGGCCGGCGATGGCCAGGTAACATTTGGAAATGCAGTTGTGATGAAACATACGGCAAGGAAGGTACGTACATTATATAGAGGTAAAGTCATTGCAGGGTTTGCAGGTTCTGTTGCAGATGCATTTACACTTTTTGAAAAGTTTGAAGCGAAGCTAGAGGAGTATAACGGGAATTTGCAAAGAGCTGCAGTAGAGCTTGCAAAAGAATGGCGCAGCGATAAAGTGCTTAGAAAGCTGGAAGCGATGTTGATCGTCATGAATAAAGAACAGCTTCTTCTCGTATCTGGAACAGGAGAGGTTATCGAACCGGACGACGGAATTCTTTCCATAGGTTCAGGTTCAAATTATGCCCTTTCAGCTGGAAGAGCTTTGAAAAGATTCAGCAGTGACATGTCGGCTTCTGAAATAGCGAGGTCTTCAATGGAAATCGCTTCAGAAATCTGCGTCTATACCAATGACAATATTATATTAGAAACATTGTCTGAATAAGAGCAGACTTTCATGCCTCACCATTCTTTCGAAATTAGAATCGAGGGGGATATTATGACAAACGCATTAACGCCACGTCAGATTGTAGAGAAATTAGATCAATATATTGTCGGACAGAATAAGGCAAAAAAAGCGGTCGCGGTTGCGCTTCGTAACAGATACCGCAGGAGCAAACTAAGTGAAAAGCTAAAGGATGAAATCAGCCCTAAAAATATTTTGATGATCGGACCGACAGGCGTCGGTAAGACTGAAATAGCCAGAAGGCTAGCGAAGCTCGTAGGTGCTCCGTTTATAAAGCTAGAAGCGACAAAGTTTACAGAAGTCGGTTATGTTGGCCGTGATGTAGAATCGATGGTTCGCGATCTTGTAGAAACATCGGTAAGGCTTGTAAAAGAAGAAAAAATGGAATCTGTAAAAGAAAAAGCAGAGGAAAACGCCAACAAGCGCCTTGTTGAGTTAATCGTTCCTTCCAAACAAAAACAGAATTCATATAAAAACCCGTTTGAAATGCTATTTGGCAATCAGAACAACAATGGAGAAGAAAGAACTGCTGAACAAACGGAAGACCAGAACATTAGCCAGAGGCGGAAACAGGTTGCACACAAACTTGCAATGGGTGAGCTGGAAGACCATATGGTCACCGTTGAAGTAGAAGAACAGTCGACATCAATGTTCGATATGTTCCAGGGCTCGGGCATGGAACAAATGGGAATGAACATGCAGGATATGTTAGGCAATCTTGTGCCTAAGAAAAAGAAAAAGCGGAAACTTCCGGTCTCAGAAGCTAGGAAGGTTTTGACACAGGATGAAGCTTCAAAGTTGATCGATATGGATGAGGTCGGACAGGAAGCTGTTTCAAGAGCTGAGCAGTCGGGTATCATTTTTATAGATGAGATTGATAAAATCACAGGAAAAGGCCAGCAATCAGCAGATGTTTCAAGAGAAGGCGTGCAAAGGGACATTCTGCCTATCGTAGAAGGGTCGACTGTGGTGACAAAATATGGCCCCGTGAAGACTGACCATGTGTTGTTCATAGCAGCAGGCGCGTTTCATGTCGCAAAGCCATCTGACTTGATTCCAGAATTGCAGGGGCGTTTCCCGATTCGTGTTGAGCTGTCCAATCTGGATGTGGATGACTTCGTTCGAATTTTAGTGGAACCTGATAATGCTTTGATTAAACAATATCGAGCATTATTGGAAACAGAAGGTATAAATGTTGAATTTTCTGACGAAGCTATTCGTAAGATTGCAACAATTGCGACAGAAGTGAACGAGGAAACGGATAATATCGGAGCAAGAAGGCTGCATACAATCCTTGAAAGGTTACTTGAGGATCTCTCATTTGAAGCTCCCGACATTAACCTGGAAAAGGTCGACATCACACCAGAATATGTAGAGGAAAAACTAGCGTCCATAGCAAGGAACAGAGACCTGAGTCAATATATTCTATAGTACATAGGAGGCAATAATAATGAACTTATTAGAAAAAACAAGAAAAATTAACGGAATGCTGCAAAAGTCAGAGGGGCCGGTAAACTTTACAGATATGGCCGAAACACTGAGAGATGCAATCAGTGCAAATATTTATGTGGTAAGCCGCCGAGGCAAGCTTCTCGGGATTGCGGTTAATCAGGAAATTGAAAACGAACGTATGAAAAATATGTTTGCTGAACGCCAGTTCCCTGAGGAGTATACGAAGAACCTATTTAATATTACTGAAACTTCTTCTAACCTTAGCGTTGAAAGTGAATATACAGCGTTCCCTGTAGAAAACCGCGACCTGTTTGAATCAGGCCTGACTACTATCGTACCAATCGTTGGCGGAGGAGAAAGGCTTGGAACACTTATCCTTTCCCGTCTAAGCACTAGTTTTTCAGACGATGATCTTATTCTCGCTGAATATGGCGCAACAGTTGTAGGAATGGAAATCCTTCAAGAAAAAGCGGAAGAAATCGAAGAAGAAGCAAGAAATAAAGCAGTCGTACAAATGGCTATCAGCTCCCTTTCTTACAGTGAACTTGAGGCGATCGAGCATATCTTCGAGGAACTCGAAGGAAACGAAGGCTTGCTAGTAGCAAGTAAAATTGCAGACCGTGTAGGAATCACCCGTTCTGTTATCGTTAATGCACTTCGTAAGCTGGAAAGTGCTGGCGTTATCGAATCACGCTCCCTTGGAATGAAAGGAACATATATCAAAGTACTAAACGACAAGTTCCTTGTTGAGCTTTCAAAACTTAAAACCCAATAATAAGTTTGAAGAACCGTTTTATCTTTTGATAAAATGGTTTTTCTTTTGCGTCTCTTTAGGTGCCTGGCACCGAAAATGGACAACTGTCCACTGATGGTGCCAGGCACCCAGTTTTACGTTTCGGCAAGCTCGTTTAAAATGAATGGTTCTGGGATTAATGGAGAGGGCGTTTGGAATAAGTGAATTTTGCCTTTTAACTTGCGACTGGTTCGGCAATATGGTATAGTTACTTTTGGTGTTAAGCACACACGCTTGTTGATTCAAGGATTTGGTGCTGCATTGCAGTTTTCCTTGAAAAGGATGCGAGCGGAGGAAAAAAACCATTAGGAGGAAATTATCATGGCAGTTATTTCAATGAAACAGCTTTTAGAAGCTGGGGTACACTTCGGTCATCAAACACGCCGTTGGAACCCAAAAATGAAGCCTTACATCTTTACAGAAAGAAACGGCATCTACATTATCGATCTTCAAAAAACCGTTAAAAAAGTAGAAGAGGCGTTCAACTTCGTACGTGAAGTAGCACAAGACGGAGGAAAAGTTCTTTTCGTAGGAACTAAAAAACAAGCGCAGGATTCTGTGAAAGAAGAAGCTGAGCGTGCTGGACAATATTACATCAACCAGCGCTGGTTAGGCGGAACGCTTACTAACTTCGAAACAATCCGTAAGCGTATCAACCGTTTGAAAGAACTTGAAAAGATGGAAGAAGACGGAACTTTCGAAGTTCTTCCTAAAAAAGAAGTAATCCTTCTTAAGAAGGAAATGGAACGTCTTGAGAAATTCCTTGGCGGAATCAAAGACATGAACACTCTTCCTGACGCATTGTTTGTTATCGATCCTCGTAAAGAGCGCATTGCGATTGCGGAAGCTAAAAAGCTAAACATCCCTATCGTAGCGATCGTTGACACCAACTGCGACCCTGATGAAGTTGATTATGTTATCCCAGGTAACGATGATGCTATCCGTGCGGTTAAACTTCTAACTGGAAAGATGGCTGACGCTGTTTTAGAAGTGAATCAAGGCGAAGAAACATCAGCATAAGAAATGAACCAAAAGGGTGATAAAGGGGACAAACCCTTTATTGCCCTTTTTTTAAAGTGAGAACTTTTGGGTAAAGATACATATATTAGATATTAAGGAGGAATTTTATCATGGCAGTAACAGCACAAATGGTAAAAGAATTACGTGAGAAGACAGGCGCAGGTATGATGGACTGCAAGAAAGCACTTCAAGAAAACGATGGTGATATGGAAAAAGCGGTTGACTGGCTTCGTGAAAAAGGGATTGCAAAAGCAGCTAAAAAAGCGGACCGCATCGCAGCTGAAGGTACAACAAACATCGAAGTGGAAGGCAACAAAGCGGTCATCGTTGAAATTAACTCTGAAACAGACTTCGTAGCGAAAAATGAAGGTTTTAAAACACTTGTAAACGACGTTTCCAAGCACTTACTTGCAAACAATCCTGAATCTGTTGATGTTGCGCTTGAGCAAAAAATGGACAATGGACAAACTGTACAGGAGTACTTGAACAATGCGATTGCTAAGATCGGTGAAAAGATTTCTCTTCGCCGCTTTACAGTAGCTGAAAAAACAGATAACGACGTTTTTGGAGCTTACCTTCACATGGGTGGACGCATCGGTGTTCTAACATTGCTTGAAGGTACTAATGACGATGAACTTGCGAAAGATGTTGCGATGCACGTTGCAGCTGTAAACCCTCGCTATGTTACACGTGATGCAGTGCCTGCTGAAGAAATTGACCGTGAGCGTGAAGTTTTAAAAACACAGGCTCTTAACGAAGGCAAGCCTGAGAATATCGTTGAAAAAATGGTTGAAGGCCGCCTGAACAAATTCTTTGAAGAAATTTCCTTAGTCGATCAGGCATTCATTAAAGATACAGACCAAAAAGTAGGCAAATATGTAAAATCAAAAGGTGCTTCCGTAAAAGGCTTTATTCGTTATGAAGTAGGAGAAGGCATGGAGAAGCGTGAGGATAACTTTGCAGAGGAAGTTATGTCCCAAGTTAAGAAATAATTGAGGTAATAGGGAACACGTTGTGTTCCCTATTTTTCAAGAAAAGAGTAATTTGTCTTAAATCTTTACTTTTCTGGAGGTAACTAATGAGCGAAGCAAAATATAAGAGAGTCGTTCTAAAGCTTAGCGGTGAAGCACTGGCAGGAGGAGAAGGGTCTGGAATCTCCCCTGTAGTAGTCCAATCGATTGCAAAGCAAGTAAGGGAAATAGTTGAGTTAGGTGTTGAAGTTGCAGTAGTAGTAGGCGGCGGCAACCTTTGGAGAGGAAAAGTCGGAAGTGAAATGGGGATGGACCGTGCTACAGCAGACTACATGGGAATGCTTGCTACTGTGATGAATTCATTAGCGCTTCAGGACAGCCTTGAAACAAACGGCGTAGAAACAAGAGTGCAAACTTCTATCGAAATGCGCCAGGTTGCTGAGCCTTACATTCGCAGAAAGGCAATCCGCCACCTTGAGAAGAAACGTGTGGTGATCTTTGCAGCAGGAACAGGGAATCCGTATTTTTCAACCGATACTACAGCTGCATTAAGAGCGGCTGAGATTGAGGCCGAAGTGATTTTAATGGCTAAGAACAACGTCGATGGCGTTTATTCCGCTGACCCCAAAGTGGATTCAACTGCAAAGAAATATCAGACGCTTTCCTATTTGGATGTGTTAAAAGAAGGCTTAGCAGTAATGGATTCAACGGCTTCTTCTTTATGTATGGACAACGATATCCCATTAGTAGTATTCTCTATTATGGAAGAAGGAAATATTAAACGAGCTGTGTTAGGCGAAGAAATTGGAACAGTTGTAAAGGGGAGAAACTAATATGTCAAAAGAAGTTATGAACAATGCACAGGACAAAATGGAAAAAGCAATCTCTAGTTTGCGACGCGAACTTGCAACATTACGTGCAGGCCGTGCTAATCCTTCACTATTAGACAAGGTTCAGGTCGATTATTATGGCGCGATGACACCGATTAATCAGTTAGCTGGTATTTCGGTTCCAGAAGCAAGAATGCTTTTGATCCAGCCTTATGACAAGTCAGCACTCGGCGATATTGAAAAAGCAATTCAAAAATCAGACCTTGGCCTTACTCCTTCTAATGACGGGGACGTTATTCGAATCACTATCCCAGCTCTTACAGAAGAACGCCGTAAAGATCTAGTGAAGCTTGTTAAAAAATATGCGGAAGAAGCAAAAGTTGCGATCAGGAACATTCGCCGCGATTCAAATGATGAATTGAAGAAGATGGAAAAAGACGGAGAAATCACCGAGGATGAGCTTCGCCGTTCCACGGATGATGTGCAAAAGCTAACTGACAAGTTTGTGTCTGAAGCTGACACGGTTGCTAATAACAAAGAGAAAGAAATCATGGAAGTATAATTGATTTAAAGGTAAAATAGTATAATAAAAGAACCCTCTTTTCCCACAGGGGGTTTTTTTGTTAAAAACGGTATGACAATGTTCTGTTAGCATTCATGCAGGTGAAACCAATTTTTGATAGTTTTTTTGAAAATAAAAGAGAAGCACCTGAGGATTGAACAGGCCAAGAATACCGGGATTGTGGGAACAAAACTAATAGAGAAATAGATAGGTGCTTGCTTTTGAAAACCTTATTGGAGGATTTACAATGCTTGGGAAATTCTCAAACTGGATAAAACGGAACGAGATCACTGAAGAAACTGCTGAAACAATATTACCGGAAAAGATACCGAACCATGTGGCCATCATTATGGACGGAAATGGGAGATGGGCTAAAAAACGCGGCTTGCCCAGGATCGCAGGGCATCGTGAAGGCGTTAAAGTAGTAAAGAAAATTGTCCGAAAAGCGAACGGTCTTGGCATTAAGACGTTAACACTGTATGCCTTTTCTACAGAAAATTGGAAAAGGCCAAAAGATGAGGTTGACTTCTTGATGAAGCTTCCTGAACAATTCTTGATTAACTATTTACCGGAGCTTGTAGAACAAAACGTTCAGGTACAAATAATGGGGGAAAAAGACCAGCTCCCCGGACATACCTTGAAAGCAGTTTCGGAAGCGGTAGAACAAACAAAAAATAATACTGGCCTTATATTAAATTTTGCTTTGAATTATGGAAGCAGGTATGAGATTACCCATGCAGTGAAACAATTGATTAATGACGTACAAGAAGGAAAGATATCGCAGGGAGATATTTCGGAAGAGTCAATTGCTCACTACTTTCTCAACAACAATATTGCCGATCCGGATTTATTGATCAGGACGAGCGGAGAAATTAGGTTAAGCAACTTTATGCTCTGGCAGCTGGCATATGCTGAACTATGGTTTACCGATGTTTTATGGCCCGATTTTACGGAAGACCATCTTGTACAGGCGATTCTTGAGTATCAGCACAGAGGCAGGCGATATGGTGGATTGTAATTAGGAGGAAAGTAGATGAAGCAACGAATTATTACTGGTGTGCTTGCAGGAGCCCTTTTTATCATGATGGTGATCCTGGGGGGATTTTGGTTCTCGCTGCTTGTAACCATTCTTGCGACGATTGGAATGTACGAACTTTTAAAAATGAAACAAATTTCGATCTTTTCGTTGCCGGGATTACTTGGTCTGATCGGGACCTGGGTCCTGGTTATTCCAGAAACCTGGATTGAAACAGCAACATCTGGCATCTTTAGTAAGATCGATTTATTGTTTCTTGGTCTCTTGATTTTACTAACGATGACTGTTTTGACGAAAAATAGGTATACTTTTGATGAAAGTGCGTTTGTTTTAATGTCTGGCTTATATGTAGGACTTGGATTTTATTATTTGTCGGCTACGCGGCTGCTTGACAACGGACTTTATCTTATTTTCTTTATTATCTTTTTAATCTGGGCTACAGATTCAGGTGCTTATTTTATTGGAAAAGCAATCGGAAAACATAAGCTCTGGCCTCATATCAGTCCTAATAAAACGATTGAGGGAGCCGTCGGAGGAATTGTATCTGCGATTATCGTAGCGGTTATCTTCCATATGATTAACCCGATATATGATTCGATGATTCTTGTAACCTTGATCGCTATTTTTACTGCTGTCTTCGGACAAATTGGAGACCTGGTCGAATCTGCTTTCAAACGGCATTATGGCGTAAAAGACTCCGGCCGTCTTCTTCCAGGCCATGGTGGGATACTCGATCGATTTGACAGTATGATCTTTGTATTTCCGTTGCTGCACTTGCTGCATCTTATTTCATAATCCAGTCACCCGCAGTCAGGTTAATCGGCTTATTAAGCCGCCAGAATAGAGAACTTCCTGGAATAGAAGCCGCTTACCAGAAATGGAGGAATTGTAGTAGTGAAGAAAATCAGCTTGTTAGGGGCTACCGGCTCAATCGGAACCCAGACAGTAGATGTGATCGCATCTAACCCGGAGTCCTTTTCGCTAGAAGCCCTTTCGATGGGAAGGAACTTAGAAAAGGGATTGGAAATAATCAACAAACTATCCCCTAAACTCGTTTGCGTTCAAAAAAAAGAGGATGCAGAGAAACTACAACATGATATTCCCGCTCAAACAAAAGTAGTGTATGGGGATACAGGGTTGATAGAAGTTGCTACTTTCCCTGATGCCGAAGTACTCGTTAATGCTGTGATAGGCAGCGTAGGGCTTGCGCCTACTCTTGCCGCGATTGAAACCGGCAAAACAATCGCGCTTGCGAACAAGGAAACACTAGTAACTGCTGGGCATATCGTGATGGAAGCTGCTAGTAAGCATAACGTTAGAATCTTGCCTGTCGATAGTGAACATTCAGCTATTTTTCAATGTTTAAATGGAGAGAATGAAAAGGAAATCAGCCGGTTGATCCTGACTGGTTCGGGAGGGAGCTTTCGAGACAGAAAAAGATCCGAGCTGAAGAATGTAACCATAGAGGACGCACTCAATCACCCAAACTGGTCGATGGGTGCTAAAATCACCATCGATTCGGCAACAATGATGAACAAAGGGCTTGAAGTAATCGAAGCTCATTGGTTTTTCGATATGCCTTATGAAAAAATTGATGTTGTGCTCCACAAGGAAAGCATTATCCATTCCATGGTAGAATTTATAGATGGAAGTGTTATGGCGCATCTAGGGAATCCGGACATGAGGATTCCGATTCAATACGCGCTAAGCTTTCCTGAAAGGCTTGAAATAAAAGGTTCAAAACCGTTAAACTTATGGGAAGTAGGCAAACTGCATTTCAGCCAGGTAGACTATGAGCGGTACAGATGCCTTGCTCTTGCTTTTCAGGCAGGCAAAGAGGGCGGAACGATGCCTACCGTCCTTAATGCTGCCAATGAAGTTGCGGTTAACCATTTCTTAAAAGGTAATATTGAATTTTTAGCCATAGAAGAACTAGTTGAACGGTCATTGGATGAACATGAAGCTGTTCAAAATGCTTCCCTTGAGCAAATAGTGGAAGTCGATGCTCAAACACGCGAGTTCGTGCAGTCACTAATTACACAAAGGTGGTAAAAAATTATGAATACCGTTATTTCAATTATTATTATTTTTGGAGCGCTCGTCTTTTTTCATGAGCTTGGGCATTTGCTTCTAGCCAAAAGAGCAGGTATTCTTTGCCGTGAGTTTGCAATCGGCTTCGGACCAAAGTTGTTTACAATTAAAAAAGGCGAGACAGTCTATACTATTCGCCTGCTTCCGCTTGGGGGATTTGTTCGAATGGCCGGTGAAGATCCGGAAATGATAGATTTAAAACCGGGCCACCGAATCGGTTTGATTTTCAATAAAAATAACAAAGTGAGCAAAATTGTTGTCAATCAAAAATCGAAATTCAATAATTTAAAAGAAATTGTCATTGAAGATGCGGATCTTGAGCACAAGTTATTCATTAGAGGATATGAGAATGAAGATGAACCAGCACAGGTTTATCTAGTTGATGATAAAGCCCATTATTATATGGACGGTTCAGAGTTTCAGATCGCTCCCCATGATCGCCAGTTCGGTTCAAAGTCCCTATGGGACCGTTTTCTTGCAATCTTTGCAGGTCCGTTAATGAACTTTTTGCTGGCATTTGTCATCCTGGTAATATTCGGCCTTCTCCAGGGAACGCCAACTAACCAGATAGACAGGGTTATCCCTGATAGCCGTGCAAGTGAAGCGGGCTTGATGGACGGTGACCGTATCGTCTCGATCGAAGGCACAAAAATAGAAGACTGGAGCACGATGGAGACGCTCATCCAGCAAAACGCCAACAACCAATTAGCGATGGAAGTTGAACGAAGTGGTGAGCGGGTTGATCTTTCTGTAACTCCTGAATCAAGGGAAACCGTCGAAGGCCAGGAACCGATCGGATTTATCGGGGTGGAGCCAGCATACGAAGTTTCGTTAATACGTTCATTAACATATGGTTTTTCTACGACCGTTGATTGGACAAAAGCGATAGTAGTCGGAGTTGGCCAGCTTGTTACGGGTCAGGTCGCATTGGACCAGCTCTCAGGCCCTGTTGGCATCTACAGCTATACAGATCAAGCAGCCGAGGGCGGGATATTCGTTTTAATGCGCTGGGCAGCGATCCTGAGCATTAACCTTGGAATCTTTAACCTGCTGCCATTGCCTGCTCTTGATGGAGGAAGGCTGCTATTTATCGGACTTGAAGCAGTCAGAGGCAAACCCATTGATCCACAAAAGGAAAGCCTTGTACACTTTATCGGTTTTGCCTTCTTAATGTTATTGATGCTTGTTGTGACATGGAATGATATTCATAAGTTCTTCTTGTAAGCCGGTTATCTTAACCAGTTGACGTACGATAGTAGAAATGAGGTGCACGTTATGAAACAATCCCACTATTTTAATCCTACCCTAAGAGAATTACCGGCTGATGCCGAGGTGATCAGCCATCAGCTATTGCTTCGTGCAGGTTATATGCGGCAAAATGCTGCAGGGATTTATTCTTATTTGCCTTTAGGAAAGAGAGTGCTTCGGAAAATTGAAGATGTGATCCGCGAAGAGCTTGACAGCGCAGGTGCACAGGAATTGCTGATGCCGGCAATCCAACCTGCGGAGCTATGGCAGGAAACAGGAAGATGGGAAGTATACGGTCCCGAACTCATGAGGCTTAAAGACCGTCATGATCGCCCGTTCGCTCTAGGTGCTACCCACGAAGAGCTCATTACGAGCCTTGTGCGAGACGAGCTTAATTCTTATAAACAAATGCCAGTGATCCTGTACCAGATCCAAACAAAGTATCGGGATGAAAGAAGGCCGCGTTTCGGCTTGCTGCGTGGCCGAGAGTTTATTATGAAGGATGCATATTCGTTTCACTCCAGCCAGGAGCAGCTTGATGATGCTTATCGGTTAATGCATGAAAC
This sequence comes from Exobacillus caeni, assembly GCF_005747095.1. Taxonomy (GTDB): domain Bacteria; phylum Bacillota; class Bacilli; order Bacillales; family Guptibacillaceae; genus Exobacillus; species Exobacillus caeni. The sequence continues at coordinate 57,734 of NZ_SWLG01000006.1, forward strand.
ATATTCTAAAATCTTCACAAGGCTTGGCCTTGATTTTCGCCCGGTTGTTGCCGATTCCGGCGCAATGGGTGGGAAGGATACAGAAGAATTCATGGCATTATCTAAAGTGGGCGAAGATACAATCGCATACTCTGACTCTTCTGATTATGCTGCAAACATCGAGATGACTGAAGTTCATGTACAGTATGAAAAAAGCGGCGAACCTGAAAAAGAACTCGAAAAAACGAACTCTGTAGCTGAAGTGGGAGCAGAGAAAATCATTAAGTTTTCGGCCTATCGGTCAGGCGAAGAACGTATTATTGTTCTTGTCCGCGGAGACCATGAGATCAATGAAGTAAAAGTTAAACATTTACTGGAAGTTGAAATGCTTGAAGAAATACATGAACTGGAAGGTCTGAATCCTGTTGGTGTTTCCGGAGTGAAAGTTGTTGCAGACAATGCCGTTAAAAGTGTGGTGAATGGAATTTGCCGGCTTGATAAGGAGTTAGTGTATCATAACGTTAACCCAGAACGTGATATTCCAGTTGATACTTATACAGATATACGTTTTATCAAGGAAGGAGACCCATCTCCTGACGGCAAGGGAACGATTAAGTTTGCTGAGGGAATCGAAGTAGGACAGGTATTTAAACTGGGAACAAAGTACAGTGAAGCGATGGGTGCGAATTATTTGGATGAAAACGGAAAAGCGCAGCCGATTATTATGGGTTGTTATGGGATAGGCGTTTCACGTGTAATGGCGTCTGTGGCAGAACAAATGCACGATGATAACGGACTTCTCTGGCCAAAAACTCTTGCACCATTCCAGGTACACTTGATTGCTGTTAATGTGAAAGACGAAGCACAAAACAAGCTTGGAGAAGAATTATACGAAAAGTTGAAAAGCGAAAAGTATGACGTTTTATATGATGACCGGAAAGAACGTGCGGGTGTTAAATTTAAAGATTCTGATTTGATCGGGATTCCTTTGCGAGTTGTAATCGGTAAAAAAGCCGGCGATGGAATTGTTGAAGTGAAAGTAAGAAAAACAGGGGAAACGTTTGAAGTGGATGCTTCTGAACTGGAATCAACGCTCAAGCGCCTGTGGGACAATTTAGATTAAGATTGAAGGTGCCTCTGGGTCGAGGGGTGCCTTTCGTGGTTTTGACCCGGATTGTTCTGAATAGAGGGGGATATACAATGGAACAAGAAGAACAGATTCGAAAAGAACGAATGCAGCTTCTTCTCCAACAGATAGCGTTTCCTGAAGCATTAGGAAAAACATATTTTCAAGAAAGCAAGATTGAAAAGTTGACAATATTTAAAGAGACAAGAAAATGGCATTTCCGTATTTCGGTTCCCTCCATTTTGCCCTTCGAAGTGTTCCAGCTTTTTACAAGCCACCTTGTTAATGGGCTCAGCCACATTGCTAAAGTCGATTTTTCAATTTCAGGCAGCGGGGATGCTGTAGAGGACAGGGTTAAAGAATACTGGAGTCATTGTGTAGAAAAACTAAGCGACCATTCGGTCTCCATGACAGAGGTGCTTAAAAACCAGGAACCTAGAATGAATGGGAATAAGCTGATAATATCTGTTCGCAATCAAACGGAAGCTACCATCGCGAAAAGAAAGCTTGCCGATCCAATCGCAGCGATCTATGAATCCTGTGGATTTCCAAAACTCTTTCTTGAAGTAGAGGTAAAAGAATCTGAACAGGATTACCAGAAGTTTATGGAACAAAAACAACAGGAAGACCAGACGAAGGTCATGCAGGCACTAATGGAGAAACAAAAAGCTGATAAAGGCGGCGACAAAGCGAAGGTGCCGGATACGTTAGTTATCGGATATAAAATCAAGGATGATCCCGTCGCGATCGAAACGATACAGGATGAAGAACGCCGTGTAACCCTGCAGGGATATGTGTTTGATGCTGAAACAAGGGAACTCCGAAGCGGACGTACGCTATTGACGTTTAAGATTACAGATTATACAGATTCTATTCTTATAAAAATGTTTTCAAGGGATAAAGAAGACGTTCCGATTCTTGAAGCCGTCAAAAAAGGCCTGTGGGTGAAAGTGAGAGGCGGAATCCAAAATGATACATTCGTACGTGATCTTGTGATGATTGCAAACGATGTGAATGAAATTCCTCCGAAGTTTCGTGAAGACAAAGCGCCTGAAGGAGAAAAACGGGTAGAACTGCACCTTCACACTCCGATGAGCCAGATGGATGCTGTATCATCCGTTTCCAGCCTGGTCTCACAAGCAAAAAAATGGGGCCACGAAGCAATAGCAATTACAGACCATAATGTGGCACAATCTTTCCCGGAAGCTTTTGCAGCTGGAAAGAAAAACGATATTAAAATTCTTTACGGGCTAGAGGCAGACCTTGTTGACGATGGAGTTCCGATTGCATACAACGAAGCAGATCGAAAGCTAGAAGATGATACTTACATTGTTTTTGACGTGGAAACAACCGGGCTATCGGCCGTCTACAATAAGATAATCGAGCTTGCGGCAGTAAAAGTCCATAATGGTGAGATCATTGACCGGTTCGAGCGTTTCGCTAATCCGCATCAGCCGTTATCTGCTACAACGATTGAGTTGACAGGAATCACGGATGACATGGTGGAAAATGCACCTGAGATCGAAGACGTTTTAAAAGATTTTCACGAGTTTATCGGAAATGATATATTAGTAGCCCACAATGCCAGCTTCGATATGGGCTTTTTGAACGTAGGCTTTAGAAATATCGGGATCGGAGAAGCAAAGAACCCGGTGATCGACACACTGGAACTCGCCCGTTTTCTCCATCCCGAGATGAGAAACCACCGTTTGAATACACTGTGTAAAAAGTATAATATCGAGCTTACTCAGCACCATAGGGCGATTTATGATGCGGAAGCAACTGGCTATTTATTGTGGGCTTTGCTAAAGGAAGCCTTTGAACAGGAAATTGTGAACCATAATCAGTTGAATGACAATATGGGTCAGGGCGGATTCCAGAGGACAAGGCCGTCTCATTGTATTCTTCTTGCTAAAAATGAGACTGGATTAAAGAACCTTTATAAACTCGTTTCATTATCCCATATCGATTATTTCTATCGAACAGCAAGAATCCCGAGATCGAAGCTTGAAAAGCACCGTGAAGGAGTTTTGATAGGCTCCGGGTGTGACAAAGGAGAAGTATTCGAAGGCATGATGCAAAAATCTCCTGAAGAAGTCGAAGAGATTGCCAAGTTCTATGACTATCTGGAGATTCAGCCGCCTTCCAACTATTATCACCTTATTGAAAGAGAACTTGTTGAGGACGAAATGGCGCTAAGAGATATTCTTTCAAAGATCGTGAAGCTTGGCGAGAAGCTTGACAAGCCAGTAGCCGCTACAGGTAATGTCCATTATTTGAACCCGGAAGATCACATTTACCGAAAAATTTTAATTAAGAGCCAGGCGGGAAATCCGCTGAATCGAATAACACAGCCGGAAGTCCACTTCAGGACAACAGATGATATGCTTTCCGCGTTCAGCTTTCTAGGTGAAGAAAAGGCAAAAGATGTCGTCGTGAAAAACACCCAGCATATCGCTTCGCTCATTGAGGATGTTAAGCCGGTCAAGGATGATCTGTATACTCCACGTATTGAAGGAGCGGATGAAGAAATAAGGGAAATGAGCTATTCGATGGCCAGGAGCATTTACGGAGAAGAACTTCCTAAGCTGGTGGAAGATCGATTGGAAAAAGAGCTGAAAAGTATTATCGGCCATGGATTCGCCGTTATCTACCTTATCTCTCATAAACTAGTGAAAAAATCTTTGATAGATGGCTATCTAGTAGGCTCGCGGGGTTCTGTTGGTTCGTCGTTCGTTGCTACGATGACCGAAATCACAGAGGTAAACCCTCTGCCGCCGCATTACGTTTGCCCGAACTGTAAGCATTCGCATTTCTTTGATGATGGAAGTGTCGGCTCTGGATTCGACCTTCCTGATGAAAACTGTCCGGAATGTGGAACGGAATATATAAAAGACGGCCATGATATACCGTTTGAAACATTCCTTGGATTTAAAGGGGACAAAGTTCCCGATATTGACTTGAACTTCTCTGGGGAGTACCAGCCGAGGGCCCATAATTATACAAAAGAGCTTTTTGGGGAAGACAATGTTTACCGTGCCGGTACAATAGGCACAGTCGCTGAAAAAACAGCTTACGGCTATGTAAAAGGCTATATGTCAGATTACGATCTTCATTACCGCGGAGCAGAAATAGACAGGCTTGTATCAGGATGTACAGGTGTCAAAAGAACATCTGGCCAGCATCCTGGCGGAATTATCGTGGTACCGGATTATATGGATATCTTTGACTTTTCACCGATTCAATATCCTGCTGATGACAAAACATCTGCATGGAAAACGACCCACTTTGATTTCCATTCGATCCATGATAACCTGCTGAAGCTCGATATACTCGGGCACGATGATCCGACCGTGATCCGCATGCTTCAGGACTTGAGCGGAATCGATCCAAAAACGATCCCTACCGACGATCCTGAAGTGATGAAACTGTTCAGCGGTACAGAGTCACTCGGTGTGGAGCAGGATCAAATCATGTGTAAGACTGGAACTTACGGGATTCCTGAATTCGGTACACGGTTTGTAAGGCAGATGTTAGAGGATACGAAACCGAGCACATTCTCAGAACTTGTCCAGATTTCAGGCCTTTCTCACGGGACAGATGTGTGGCTGGGAAATGCACAGGAGCTTATCCAGAGCGGCACATGTACACTTAGTGATGTGATCGGATGCCGTGATGATATTATGGTCTACTTGATCTATAAAGGGCTAGAGCCTTCATTAGCATTTAAAATCATGGAGTTCGTGCGTAAAGGCAAAGGGCTGCAGGATGAATGGGTAGAAGAAATGAAGAAGCACGATGTTCCGGACTGGTATATCGATTCTTGCTTGAAGATCAAATACATGTTCCCGAAAGCCCACGCTGCAGCATATGTACTAATGGCAGTACGGATCGCTTACTTTAAAGTACATCACCCGATTCTGTTTTACGCTGCTTACTTTACCGTCCGCGCGGATGACTTTGATATCGACACGATGGTAAAAGGCTCAAATGCGATCCGTTCCAGGATTGAAGAGATCAATGACAAAGGACTCGATGCATCGCCGAAAGAGAAGAACCTGCTGACAGTACTTGAAATAGCTCTTGAGATGAGCGAGAGGGGACTATCGATGCAAAAGGTTGACTTGTACCGCTCAACTGCTTCGGAATTTGTCGTGGATGGAGATTCTTTGATACCTCCGTTCAACTCCTTGCCTGGGGTCGGAACGAACGCTGCATTGAATATCGTTAAAGCGAGAGAAGAAGGGGAGTTCTTATCAAAAGAAGACCTTCAGCAGCGAAGCAAGATATCGAAAACTGTGCTGGAATACCTTGATGACCACGGATGTCTCGAAGGGCTTCCTGATGCTAATCAACTGTCTTTGTTTTAGGATTCTGGAAGCAAATTAGCTTTCATTTGATCGTAGGATAACTGTCATAGCAGTGTATTCAGTTGAATTGGACATACGGTTATGATATAGTATTTGTGGAAATACTACTGAATAAGAGTGTAGACCGAAGAGTGGGTGAAGCCCACTCTTTCGTTTTCAGCATTGAAATCGGACCTTTGGAATGCAGCTGAAAGGAGGCAACACAGTGGCAAAAACAGATGTTATTAACACTACAGAAGAATTAGTAAAACCAATCTTAGAGGATATGAAGCTGGAGCTAGTGGATATAGAGTTTACACAGGAAGGGGCAAATTGGTTTCTCCGCGTTTATATTGACTCGCCGACAGGAGTCGATATTGAAGAATGCGGCAAAGTAAGTGAGAAACTGAGTGAGAAGCTGGATAAAAAGGATCCGATTGAACAGGCGTACTTTTTAGAAGTCTCTTCTCCAGGAGCAGAACGCCCATTAAAAAAAGAAAGCGATTTTAACAGTGCGGTAGGAAAAAATGTCCATATCACTACCTATGAGAAGATCGATGGCGAAAAAGTGTTTGAGGGAGAACTTCTTTCATTTGACGGGGAAACCGTTGCCATTGAGAGGAAGGTAAAAACGAAAAAACAGAGAATTGAAATACCATATGAAAAAGTAGCAAGTGCCAGGCTTGCTGTTGTTTTTTAATAAAAGGGGAGAGAAATGATGAACAGCGATCTTTTAGATGCTCTGACGGTATTGGAAAAGGAAAAAGGGATAAGCAAGGACATTTTAGTCGAAGCCATAGAAGCCGCGCTTATCTCCGCATATAAGCGTAACTTCCATCAAGCACAGAACGTCCGGATTGACTTTAATCAGGACACAGGTGAAATTCGAGTGTTTGCAAGAAAGGATGTTGTAGAAGAAGTAGAAGATCCTCGCTTGCATATTTCTGTTGAAGAAGCAAAAACGATTAACCCGCAGTTTGATGTAGAAGATGTTGTGGAGATCGAAGTAACGCCAAGAAACTTTGGAAGAATAGCAGCTCAAACTGCTAAGCAAGTAGTTACGCAACGCGTACGAGAAGCAGAAAGAGGAATCATCTTCAGTGAGTTTATCGATAGAGAAGATGATATAATGACCGGTATTGTCCAGCGCCAGGATCATCGCTTTATTTATGTTGATCTTGGAAGAGTTGAAGCATTGCTTCCTGCAAGTGAGCAAATGCCTAACGAGACTTACCATCCTCACGATCGTATCAAAGTGTATGTCACAAAAGTTGAAAAGACGACCAAAGGTCCTCAGGTAGTGGTTTCAAGAACTCATCCTGGATTATTAAAGCGTTTATTCGAACTTGAGGTTCCTGAAATCTATGATGGAACAGTTGAAATAAAATCTATCGCCAGGGAAGCGGGAGACAGGTCTAAAATTGCTGTGCACGCAGAAAACCCGGAAGTTGACCCGGTAGGTTCTTGCGTTGGGCAAAAGGGGCAACGCGTACAGGCGATTGTGAACGAGCTGAAAGGCGAAAAGATAGACATTGTCCGCTGGTCAGAAGATATCGTGGAATATGTGGCGAACGCACTTAGCCCTTCTAAAGTTTTAAAAGTAAATGTTGATGAAGAACAAAAAATGACTCAGGTGATTGTGCCTGACTATCAGCTTTCCCTTGCGATCGGTAAAAGAGGCCAGAACGCGAGGCTCGCTGCAAAGCTAACAGGCTGGAAAATTGATATTAAAAGCCAATCCGAAGCAGAAGAATCAGGAATTTATAATTCTGATGAAACTGGTTTGAATGAAAGCGAACAAAATGAATTAAAAGAAAACACAGATAACCTGGAATAAGAAAGTAACAGGAACTATTGGCGGGAGAGGTGTCCAGAGTGAAAAACAGAAAAATTCCGATGCGAAAATGCATTGCCTGTCAGGAGCAAAAGCAAAAGAAAGACTTAATCCGTGTTGTCCGTTCTCCTGAGGGAGAAATTTCGGTAGATCCGACAGGAAAAAAATCTGGCCGGGGCGCTTATCTCTGTAATAATGAAGAATGTTTTCGCCAAGCTAAAAAGAAAAACGCCCTGTCAAGCCAGTTAAAGGCAAAGGTCGATGATGAAATGTATGACATTCTTGAAAAAGGGCGGAAATCCATAGAACGATGAAAAAACAGAGTAATTGGGAATCCATCTTAGGTCTGGCACAGCGAGCAGGAAAAATTATTTCCGGAGAAGAACTTGTGGTAAGAGAAATCCGGAGAAAGAAAGCTAGACTTGTACTTCTTGCAGGAGATGCATCGGAAAATACCAAAAAGAAAATAACGGATAAAGCACATTATTACAAAGTGCCAGTAGTATTTGTAGACAACAGGGCAAGCCTTGGGCATGCCATCGGAAAAGAACACCGAGTGACAGCAGCGGTTCTAGATGAAGGATTTGCAAACAAATTAATTGCGATTCTTGGTCAATAATTCGGGGGTGAACGTATGAGTAAAATGCGTATTTACGAGTATGCAAAAGAGCATAACACAACAAGCAAAGAAGTAATCGACAAGTTAAAGAAAATGAACGTTTCAGTTTCAAACCATATGTCGGTAATTGATGACGATACTATGAAGAAACTGACAGGCTCTGAAACGGGAAATGCGAAAGCATCTCAGAACCAATCAAAGAGCAGTGCTTCTGTTAATGAAAAGTATGAAAATGGTAAACAGGCAGACAACACAAAAAAGAAAACCAAGTTTAGAGATTCTAAGGATGACCGCAAACCTGGTAAAAAGGCCAAAGGGAACAACAACCATCATTCAAAAGGAAACCATAAAGGCGGAGGCAAGTTCCAACCGCAAAACCAGAATTCGAAAGCTACACCTGAAAAAATTACCTATTCCGGTTCTTTGACTGTAGGAGAAATTGCTAAAAAGCTAAACAAAGAATCTTCTGAGATTATAAAGAAGTTAATGCAGCTTGGCACGATGGCAACAATTAACCAGGATCTTGACCATGACACGATCGAATTGATCGCAAGTGACTATAGTGTTGAGGTCGAGGAAGAAAAAGTCTTTGATGTGACTGACCTGGAAGGTTATAAAGTGGAGGATAGCCCAGAGGAGCTTGTTGAGCGTCCAGCTGTCGTCACAATCATGGGACACGTTGACCATGGTAAAACAACACTGCTCGATAGCATCCGCAACACGAAAGTAACCGAAGGTGAAGCTGGTGGAATTACACAGCACATCGGTGCGTACCAGGTTGAAGAAAACGGCAAAAAGATCACTTTTCTCGATACACCTGGACACGCTGCTTTTACAACGATGCGTGCTAGAGGTGCGAAAGTAACAGATATCACTATCCTTGTAGTAGCTGCTGATGATGGTGTAATGCCACAAACGGTTGAGGCGATCAACCATGCGAAAGCAGCTGGCGTGCCGATTATCGTGGCAGTTAATAAAATCGACAAAGAAGGCGCTAACCCTGACCGTGTGATGCAGGAACTGACTGAGTATGAGTTGATTCCGGAAGATTGGGGCGGAGATACAATCTTTGTTAAGCTTTCTGCTATCAAAGGTGAAGGAATCGATGATCTTCTTGAGATGATCGTTCTTGTGTCAGAGATAGAAGAACTAAAAGCAAACCCTAACAAGCTTGCTAACGGAACCGTTATTGAAGCACAGCTTGATAAAGGCCGTGGCGCTGTAGCAACATTGCTTGTTCAAAGCGGCACATTGAAAGTCGGCGATCCGATAGTTGTCGGAAACACATTCGGAAGAGTGCGTGCGATGGTTAACGATCTTGGCAGAAGAGTGAAAACTGCTTCTCCGTCTACTCCGGTAGAAATCACAGGCTTGAACGATGTTCCACAGGCTGGGGACCAATTTATTGTCCTCGGAGATGAAAAATCTGCCCGCCAGGTTGGTGAAGCGCGTGCACAGCAAGAGCTTGAAGCACAGCGTAAAGAGACTTCCAAAGTAAGTCTTGATGACTTGTTTGATAAAATTAAACAAGGGGATATTAAAGATATAAACATCATAGTCAAAGCTGATGTTCAGGGATCTGTCGAGGCACTTGCAGGTTCCCTAAGAAAGATCGATGTAGAAGGCGTGAATGTAAACATCATCCATACTGGCGTAGGCGCCATCACGGAATCAGATGTTATTCTGGCTTCTGCTTCCAATGCGATCATCATCGGATTCAATGTACGCCCTGACGCTAACACGAAGAAGACTGCTGAGGCTGAAAAAGTTGATATCCGTTTACACCGTGTTATTTACAATGCGATCGAAGAAATCGAAGCTGCGATGAAAGGGATGCTGGATCCTGAATTTGAAGAAAAAGTAATCGGGCAGGCAGAAGTTCGTGAAACATTTAAAGTTTCTAAAGTAGGAACCATTGCTGGCTGCATGGTTACTGACGGAAAAATCACGAGAGATTCCGGTGTTCGCCTGATTCGTGAAGGTATCGTTGTTCTTGAAGGAGAAGTCGACACCCTTAAACGTTACAAAGATGATGCGAAAGAAGTAGCAAAAGGCTATGAGTGCGGTATTACACTTAAAAACTTTAATGATATTAAAGAAGGAGATGTAATCGAAGCATTCGTAATGGAAGAAGTTAAACGTTAATGATCGGTTTTGTCCGTTGTGAGTGTATTATTTATGATGCACATTCTTTAAAAGAAAAACGGTCAGTTTTAAAGTCGGTTATTACAAGGATCAAGCAGCAATACAACGTCTCGGTTGCGGAACTCGACCATCATGATGTCTGGCAAAGAACCGAGATCGGTATTGTTAGCCTGTCAACAAACAGAACAGGCGCAGAAAAAGAGCTGCAAAGGGCAATCGGTATGATCGAATCCAGACCGGAAATAGAGCTTGCTAACACAGTCTATGAATGGCTGTAAAATAACGGTTCTTAATCGGCTGATGGAATGCATTCTCTAAGGGAACAGCGTAGAGAAGTGAGGTGCTTAATATGAGTAATGTTCGAGCTAATCGCGTCGGTGAACAGATGAAAAAAGAACTTGGCGATATCATAAGCCGAAAAATAAAAGATCCAAGAGTTGGATTTGTTACTGTAACTGGCGTTGAGGTGACTAACGACCTTCAACAGGCCACTGTTTATATTACGGTTTTAGGCGATGAAGAGAAAAAAGAGGATACGTTGAATGGTTTAGCAAAAGCTACCGGCTTTATCCGTTCAGAAATCGGCAAAAGAATCAGGCTCCGGAAAACACCAGAGATCGTATTTGAATTTGATGAGTCGATTGAGTATGGAAACCGTATCGAAAGACTTATCTCTGACCTAAACCGTGACACAGACAGCCCTGAATAAGGAGAACGAGAGGATAGACAACAAGCCTTGTCTATCCTTTCTCTTTGTTATAAACGTGTTTAAAAGGGCAGGAGGGAATATTATTATGGCTTTACAGACTAACGGCATACTTCCATTGTTCAAACCAGCGGGCATGACATCCCATGACTGTGTATATAAAATTAGAAAGTTATTAAAAACAAAAAAGGTAGGGCATACAGGGACCCTGGACCCGGACGTCACAGGAGTGCTTCCCATCTGTATCGGTAAAGCTACAAAAGTAGCCCAATACATGTCAGATTATCCTAAAACTTATATTGCGGAAGTTACCCTTGGTACTGCAACATACACAGAGGACGCCAGTGGAGAAACAGTAGAACGGAAAACCGTGCATACCGCTCCTTCAATAACAGAAATAAAGGAAGTGCTTTCAGAGTTTAAAGGTAAGATTACCCAGATTCCTCCGATGTATTCTGCGGTGAAGGTCAATGGCAAACGGCTTTACGAATATGCTTTTGAAGGAAAGGTTATTGATCGGCCAGAAAGACAGGTGACGATCCATGAGATCGAGCTGATTGACGGTGTAGAACATAATGGAGAAACGGCTTCTTTTTCAATATATGTTAAATGCAGCAAAGGTACATATGTGAGGACACTCGCAGTAGATATCGGCAGGAAGCTGGGTTATCCGGCTCACATGTCCTATCTTAGAAGAACTGCTTCAGGTCCATTTGAAGAAGAAGATTGTTTGACATTTGAAGAGATTACGAAGAAGATAGAAATAGGTGATTCCTTTTTGTATCCTATTGAAAAAGCACTGGGCCATTTTGAACCCTATATGGTCGATAAAGATATCATTCCTAAAATAAAAAATGGTGCGGTTTTGCCATTTCCGGAAGGTGTACTAAACGATCGATTCACGATTAAAGATGAAGCAGGAAAGGTTATCGCTATTTACCAGCGGCACCCGAACAAACCAGAATTAATGAAGCCGGTAAAAGTTTTTTAAATAAGTAGCCAGAAGATCTATAAAGGCTTTTATCGCATATTTTGTTGTTTTATAAGTTTTACACTTGAGATGAACTGGACATTGCAACCGGCTGGTCGCTACGGAAAGCAACTGCCCGGAGCGGAAATCAATGCTGGAATTGCATCGCAGTTAATCGCTCTTGTGCAATTCAACATTCTTATTGAAAACAGCCTAAAGAAATGAAAGTAAGAAGGTGACTTCCTTTGAAGACGGTTTATTTAAAGCATCCTCATGACCTTGCTAGAGTAGAAACAGAGGACAAGGCAATGGCGCTTGGCTATTTCGACGGCATCCATCTAGGGCACCAAAAAGTGATTTTGACTGCAAAAGAGATTGCTGAAAGGAAAGGGTATACATCTGCGGTAATGACCTTTCATCCGCACCCCTCCGTTGTGCTCGGAAGATCGAATCCGCATGTGAAATACATTACCCCTCTTGATGAAAAGATCAAGCAGATCGAAAAGCTTGGAATCGATAAGCTGTTTATCGTTACTTTTGATAAAACCATTGCTAATTTAACCCCACAGGAGTTTGTGGATGATTATATTATCGGACTATCTGTTAAGCATGCAGTTGCAGGCTTTGATTTTACATACGGGCGAAAAGGCAGTGGGACGATGGAGACGCTAGTGTTTCATTCAAGAAACCAGTTCGAGTATACAGTTGTCGATAAGGTAGCGAATCATAACGAAAAAGTTAGCTCTACCTTAATAAGAAGCTTAATTAACGAAGGGGCAGTCGAACAGATTCCAGAGTATCTTGGAAGGTTTTATGAGGTGAAAGGAACGGTAGTGAAAGGGGATCAGCGCGGAAGAACCATCGGTTTTCCAACAGCTAACCTTGCATTCGAAGACCCATACCTTATTCCTAAAACAGGCGTTTATGCCGTTAAAATGAAGTTGGGTTCTGATTGGCATGAAGGTGTTTGCAATATTGGTTATAAGCCTACATTTAACGAATCCCGGCCAGACGAACCAACGATGGAGGTGCACCTGTTCAACTTTTCCCAATCGATCTACAATGAACAGGTTGCAGTAAAACTCTGCAAACGACTCAGAGGAGAACGAAAATTCTCTTCCTTAGATGAACTAAAAGCACAGATCAAAAAAGACGCCGAAAACACAAAAGAATACTTCAGCCTAAAAAGTTAATCTGTAAGTGATTTTTTCTTTCAAAAGGGCCCACGAAGCGTTACATCATTTCTCCATTTGAAAAAGATTTGGTACCAGCTTGTGGCCGGACCGTCTACGATCTGTTCCGTTTGTGTCGCAGGGGGATCACAAAACTGCATTCCCGAAAATTCTGCAAACAGATAGATTATGGATTCCTCTTGCATTTCAGAACAAAAACCTGTAATCTATTACATGTACAAACAACCATTACTGGGCAAATCGATTCACCGACGTTTGCGTGGTAATCGGGGTTACAAATTAAGGAGGTGAAAAGGATGGCAATCACTCAAGATCGTAAGCAAGAATTGATTAATGAGTATAAGGTACATGATAATGACACTGGATCTCCAGAAGTTCAAATCGCTGTCCTAACAGAAGAAATCAATAACTTGAACGACCATTTACGCACTCACAAAAAAGACCATCACTCACGTCGTGGTCTATTGAAAATGGTTGGTAAGCGTCGTAACCTTTTAACATACTTGCGTAACAAAGATGTTACACGTTACCGCGAGCTTATTAAAAAGCTTGGTTTACGTCGATAATAAACAAAGAAAGCGGGATTTTTCCCGCTTTTTTGTTAGCATAAAATAATTCGAATCTTTATGCTTTTTTGGTAGATAAGATAATAAATAAAAAATCGCCTTGAGAATAACTTTATTAATAACCCGGTATATACCGATAAAAGGAATTTAACTGAAAAGGAAGAACATACATAGCTGGAATCGCCTATCTTTTTTAGATTTTATCAGGTTAGGGTATAATAGAAGAAATGATTTCTTGGACGAGAGGAGTACTTACAGTAATGGAACAAGAAAAACAAGTTTTTTCAATGGATTGGGCAGGGCGTCCGCTTACAATTGAAATTGGCCAGCTTGCAAAGCAAGCGAGCGGTGCTGCTCTGATTCGTTATGGTGATACCGCGGTACTATCCACCGCAACGGCTTCTAAAGAACCGAAAGATTTACCTTTCTTTCCTTTAACAGTCAACTATGAGGAACGTTTATATGCAGTTGGGAAAATTCCTGGAGGCTTTATTAAAAGAGAAGGCCGCCCGAGTGAAAAAGCGATACTTGCCAGCCGGCTTATTGACCGGCCGATCAGACCGCTTTTTGCAGACGGTTTCCGAAATGAAGTACAAGTAGTCAGCACTGTAATGAGTGTTGATCAGGACTGTTCATCAGAAATGGCTGCAATGTTCGGTTCTTCACTGGCGTTATGCGTTAGCGATATCCCGTTTGATGGTCCTATTGCGGGTGTGATTGTCGGCCGTATTGACGGTGAATTTGTCGTCAATCCCAGTGTAGAGCAACTGGAGCAAAGCGATATCTATTTGACTGTTGCCGGTACGAAAGATGCGATCAACATGGTTGAAGCCGGGGCCGATGAAGTTCCTGAACAAACGATGCTTGAGGCAATTATGTTCGGCCATGAAGAAATCAAGCGTTTGATAGGCTTCCAGGAAGAAATTGTTGCCCGGGTAGGAAAAGAAAAGAGAAACATTGAGCTTAAGCAGGTAGATGAAGACCTTGCTGCAGCGGTTAGAGACAATTTCTTCAATGAGATCAAAGCAGCCGTACAGGTCGAAGAAAAGCATGCCCGACAGGATGCACTGGATGAAGTAACGAAAAAAGCAGTTGAGTTTTATGAAGAACAAGAAGATATAGATACTGGTGATGTGAAAACAATCGTACAAAAGTTCATTAAGGAAGAAGTCCGCCGTTTAATTGTAGAGGAAAATGTACGGCCGGACGGAAGGCAAACAGACGAAATCAGGCCACTATCTTCTGAGGTCGGCTTATTGCCTAGAACACACGGTTCCGGGTTGTTTACAAGAGGACAAACACAGGCGTTGAGCATCTGTACGCTTGGTGCGCTTGGTGATGTTCAAATCCTGGACGGGCTGGGTATCGAAGAATCAAAACGATTTATGCACCATTATAACTTCCCATCCTTTAGTGTTGGTGAAACAGGACCGATGAGAGGGCCTGGCCGCCGTGAGATCGGACATGGAGCACTCGGTGAAAGGGCACTTGAGCCGATAATCCCTTCTGAAAAAGATTTTCCATATACCATCCGCCTTGTTTCCGAGGTGCTAGAATCAAACGGTTCAACGTCCCAGGCGAGTATTTGTGCGAGTACCCTTGCGATGATGGATGCGGGTGTACCGATAAAGTCTCCTGTAGCTGGAATCGCGATGGGTCTCGTGAGTGACGGAGAAAACGTTACGGTGTTGACCGATATACAGGGTATGGAAGACGCGTTAGGAGACATGGATTTTAAAGTTGCCGGAACGAAGGAAGGCGTAACAGCCCTTCAAATGGATATTAAAATTTCCGGTATTAACGAAGAGATTTTGAGAGAAGCACTTGAGCAGGCTAGAAATGGCCGTTTAGTTATTCTTGATAACATGATGCAGGCGATAGATGAACCGCGCAAAGAGCTGTCTGAATACGCTCCTAAGATTTTAACGATGAAAATTAATCCTGATAAAATTCGCGATGTGATCGGGCCAAGCGGAAAAGTGATCAATAAGATCATTGAAGATACTGGCGTGAAAATCGATATCGAGCAGGATGGCTCCGTCTTTATTTCTTCTACTGATGAAGGAATGAACCAGAAAGCCAAAAAGATCATCGAAGATATTGTTCGCGAAGTTGAGGCCGGACAGATCTATAACGGAAAAGTTAAGCGCATCGAAAAATTTGGGGCATTTGTAGAATTGTTCCAGGGGAAGGAAGGGCTTGTCCACATTTCTGAAATGGCACCTGAAAGAATTAACAAAGTGGAAGATGTCGTATCGATCGGGGATGAAATACTCGTTAAAGTAAAAGAGATCGATAAACAGGGCAGGATCAACCTTTCAAGAAAAGCAGTTTTAAAAGAGCAAGAAGAAAATAAAAAAGAAGACTGATGATTAGAAGCAGGCATCGCGCCTGCTTTTTGCTGTTTTCCCTTTCTTTAATAAGAGAAAGAATTGTTTTTGTTCTAGTTGTCCCAATCGCTTCATAATTTTTGTACAAAGGGAGGATGGGGGCAATGAACAAATACGCCATGCAATTCATTGCGTTTCTTTTTATACTCGGATTAACGGCCGGGTCCTTACAAAACCCGTATACGGATAATTACCTGGCGGCTATAGAAGCAACAGCAGTTCCTGTCGTAAAACAAAGTGCTGTGTACGACCAAATTGTAAAAGCGAAGCAAGAGCTTGACAAGCCGGCTATCGATGCAAGAGTGGATGAGGTGTGGAAAGGTATCCCTGGATACAACGGTCTTATCGTAGATGAAGAGAGTTCCTATAAAAAAATGAAAAAGGGAAGCTTTGATCAAAAAAAGCTTGTTTTTAGAGAGGTCTCCCCTAAAGTGAGCCTCGAAGACCTGCCGCCAGTTCCAATATATAAAGGCAATCCCGAAAAACCTATGGTGTCCTTTATGGTAAACGTGGCATGGGGAAATGAATATTTGCCAGATATGCTGAAAATATTTAAGAAATACAACATCGTTACAACCTTCTTCCTTGACGGTTCATGGGTAAAGAAAAATCCTGATCTAGTAAAAATGATCGTAGAACAGGGTCATGAAATTGGGAACCATGCATACTCACATCCTGATCTAAAGGTGATGTCGTCAGAACGAACAAGAAAGGAGTTAAGTGATACTAACGCGGTTATAAAAGCAACGATTAATAAGACACCCGCACTTTTTGCTCCTCCGAGCGGCAGCTTTAATACACAAACGATAAAGGTCGCAGATGAACTGGGCATGAAGACGATTCTCTGGTCTGTCGATACAGTAGATTGGAAAAACCCACCGCCTGCAGATATGAGCCAGAGAGTGCTCAGCAAAATGCATCCCGGCGCGCTCTTGTTGATGCATCCAACAAAATCATCACTCGCCGGGCTCGAGACTATGATCAAAGGTGTGAAGGAGCGGGGGTATGCAATCGGACCTGTATCACAACTACTAAGCGAAAAACGAATAAACGTGAAAGAGGTTCAAAAGTCATTTGATTGAGTCTCTTAAAAAGAAGTGATATAGTGAAGTTTGAGACGAAAAAGGACTTTCTGCTAGGAGGAAAAGTATTTGATTAAGCGATATACATGTTCAAACGGCTTACGGATAGTATTAGAAAATATCCCTACAGTACGGTCTGTAGCAATTGGCATATGGATTGGTACAGGGTCAAGATTTGAACCGAAAGCAGAGAATGGCATTTCCCATTTTCTAGAGCATATGTTTTTTAAAGGAACCGAAAAAAGGTCTGCGAGGGAAATCGCAGAATCATTTGACAGTATCGGAGGCCAGGTAAACGCGTTCACCTCAAAAGAGTATACTTGCTATTATGCTAAGGTACTCGACGATCATGCAGAACATGCACTGGATATCCTCTCAGACATGTTTTTTCATTCAACATTTGAAGCGGGAGAACTTGCTAAAGAAAAGAATGTTGTACTTGAAGAGATTAAAATGTACGAAGATACGCCGGATGATATCGTGCATGATCTGCTAAGCCAGGCAAGCTATGGGGACCATCCGCTTGGATATCCGATCCTGGGAACCCAGGAGACACTTGATTCTTTTAATGGAGATATGCTGCGTCAATATATGCAAAACTATTATACTCCTGACAATATTGTTATTTCAGTTGCCGGTAATGTGGACGAAGCATTCATCGAGCATGTGAAAAGTTATTTTGAGGGCTATAAGACCGGCCAGGAAAAACCTGATATCGAAAAACCAGTGTTTAAAAGTGATAAGATCGCCCGAAAAAAGGAAACAGAACAAGCCCATCTTTGCCTTGGTTATCAAGGACTTCCTTTTGGAACACCAGACATATACAGTCTGATCGTCATGAATAATATACTTGGAGGAAGTATGAGCAGTCGACTATTCCAGGAAGTACGTGAAGAAAGAGGCCTTGCATATTCTGTCTTTTCCTATCATTCCGCTTTCAAGGATAATGGTCTTTTGACAATATATGGCGGAACAGCGCCAGGCCAGCTCGAGCAGCTTTATGAAACCATATCTAACACGCTTACAGGCTTGAAGCAGGAAGGTATTTCTGAGAAAGAACTTAGTAATTGTAAGGAACAATTAAAAGGAAACCTGATGCTGAGCCTTGAGAGTACGAACAGTAGAATGAGCAGAAATGGCAAAAATGAGTTATTGCTTAATAAGCACCGTACACTCGATGATATTATTGAAAATATTGAAGGCGTAACACATGAAGATGTTAACAACATCATCCATAAACTTTTTGACCAGGACTTTTCTTGTTCATTGATCAGCCCTTCTGGCGAGTTGCCTTCAGCGATGAAATAAGATGGAAATCCCGTAGCATATCCGCTGCGGGATTTTTGCGTTCTTGAAACCTTTTGTTTGCGCCATAAGTATCTACCAGAGGAATTTCACGCTAGATAAACAGACAGAATCATAAATCCTAACGTGAGAGCTTATCTTGTTAATAGACATAAAAACTGGAGGAGGATAAAAATGAGGCTAAGCCAGCTATCTGGAAAAGAGATTGTAGATATATCCAGGGGAGAACGGTTAGGGGTACTGGGACAGACTGACCTTTTGTTTGATGAAACGACCGGGTCTTTAAAAGCATTGATCATTCCCCAAATGTCATGGCTTGGGATACGCAAAAAAAGCGAAGAATTTTCTATTCCCTGGAACCACATCGAAACAATCGGAAAAGACATTATTATTATTCAAAATCCATACACCAAACCATAGGCGTTTTTAACAAATATAACTATTCACCATCACGGCATCTTACTCATAGTATGTTGATGAAATTATTAATCCCCGATAGGTAGAGGAAAAGGAAAGGGGAGAAACGATGTTAACAGGTCAACAAGTAGCAATCGTGGGTGGAGATGCCCGTCAATTAGAAATTATTCGAAAATTAACCGAATTAGATGCAACTGTATTCCTAATCGGCTTTGACCAACTGGACCATGGATTTACAGGTGCAACAAAGTGTTCATTGGAAGAAGTAAAGCTTGACCAGTTAGATGCACTTGTTCTTCCAGTTAGCGGAACCAGTTTAAATGGCGAAGTAGAAACCATTTTTTCGAATGAAAAAGTAGTGTTGAAAGAAGAACATTTACAACAAACTCCATCCCATTGTACCGTGTTTTCAGGGATTAGCAATGACTATCTAAATCAAATCACAAATGATACTTCCCGGAAACTCGTGAAATTATTCGAACGTGATGACGTCGCGATTTATAATTCCATCCCGACTGTAGAAGGTACGGTGATGATGGTAATTCAGCATACCGATATTACAATTCATCAGTCTAATGTTGCAGTACTGGGTCTTGGAAGGGTCGGGATGTCAGTGGCAAGAACCTTTGATGCTTTAGGTGCAAATGTCGCCGTGGGGGCTAGAAGACCGGAACATCTCGCAAGGATAACTGAAATGGGCCTTAAACCTTTTTATTTATCTGAGCTTGAGAATAAAGTGTCTACTCTGGATGTGTGTATTAATACTATTCCAGCTCCGATTGTTACAGCACAGGTTATTTCGAAAATGCCGGCTCATACACTGGTGATCGATTTGGCTTCAAAGCCCGGAGGAACCGATTTTCGGTATGCAGAAAAGCGGGGCATCAAGGCGTTGCTGGCTCCAGGTTTGCCGGGAATAGTCGCTCCAAAGACGGCGGGGCAAATTATTGCGAAAGTTTTAGCACAATTGCTGTTAGAAAATGCAAAGAACGGGAAAGGAGAGTGACAGCATGACTTTAACCGGCAAGCATATTGGTTTTGGAATAACTGGATCTCATTGTACCTACGAGGAAGTGGTGCCGCAAATTGAAAAACTTGTGGAATCTGGAGCAAAAGTGACTCCATTTGTGACATATACGGTAAAAAATACAACGACTAGGTTTGGGGACGGTAAAGATTGGCTGTCTAAGATCGAAAGTATTACTGGTAACGAAGTAGTGGACTCAATCGTTAAAGCAGAACCGTTTGGTCCTAAAACACCACTCGATTGCATGGTGGTCGCGCCTTTAACAGGAAATTCGATCAGTAAGTTTGCCAACGCGATGACAGATTCTCCTGTCCTAATGGCAGCCAAAGCTACTTTAAGAAACTTGAGCCCTGTCGTACTGGGAATTTCAACCAACGATGGCCTGGGTTTAAACGGATTGAATATAATGAGGCTGCTCTCTACTAAAAATATTTTCTTCGTGCCATTTGGCCAGGATGCCCCTGATAAAAAGCCTAACTCGCTAGTAGCCAGAATGGAAGACCTTCCAGCAACAGTGGAAGCGGCATTAACCGGAAAACAGTTACAGCCCCTTTTAGTGGAAAGATATAAAGATTAAGCTCTTTAAAATATAGCAAAATGCTATTTCCTTATAGAAGTATTATGATAAAATAAAGAATAAAATCACGAACGTCTATGGGAGAAACACTTAGTTTCTCCTTCTATTGTGATTATTTGCAAATGTAATGGATATCATTTAAGCTACGTTTTGCTGGAAGGGGTAATAAAGATGGAAGCAAATAAAACATATCATGTTGCAGTAGTAGGCGCTACAGGAGCCGTTGGACAACAAATGATTAAGACGCTGGAGGAGCAAGATTTCCCTGTTAGCAAACTGACACTGCTTTCTTCTGCAAGATCTGCCGGTAGAAAAGTAACGTTTAAGGGTAAACAAATCACTGTACAGGAAGCAAAGCCTGAAAGTTTTGAAGGAGTGGATATCGCTCTGTTCAGTGCAGGAGGCTCGGTTTCGAAAGAACTCGCTCCGGAAGCAGTAAACAGGGGAGCAGTGGTTGTAGACAATACGAGTGCCTTTAGAATGACCCCGAAAGTGCCTTTAGTTGTGCCGGAAGTAAATGAGGAAGATCTAAAAAAACACAACGGGATTATCGCTAATCCAAACTGTTCGACCATTCAGATGGTGGTAGCCCTTCAACCGCTAAAAGAGAAGTATGGTTTAAAGAAAATTATTGTTTCCACGTACCAGGCAGTATCGGGAGCTGGCGCGAATGCGATCGATGAGATGAAACAACAAACAAAAGCTGTCCTGGAAGGTGAAGAATTCACTCCGGAAATTCTGCCCGTAAAAGGAGATAAAAAGCATTATCAAATCGCTTTTAACGCTGTGCCGCAAATCGATGTTTTCCAGGATAACGGCTTTACGTTCGAAGAAATGAAAATGATCAATGAAACAAAAAAGATCCTGCATGATGAACAACTGCAAGTTGCGGCTACATGTGTAAGGCTGCCTGTTGAAACAGGACACGCTGAGTCCGTGTATGTGGAATTAAACAAAGCGGGAGTGAAAGCAAAAGAGATTCAAGAATTGCTTTCTGAATCCCCTGGAATTGTATTGAAAGATAATCCTGCTGAACAGGAATACCCGATGCCGGCAGATTCTGTTGGTAAACGGGACGTATTTGTGGGGAGAATACGAAAGGACCTTGACCGTGACAATGGATTCCATTTGTGGGTAGTCTCTGATAACTTATTAAAAGGTGCTGCATGGAATTCCGTGCAAATTGCGGAGAGTCTTGTAAAATTGAACTTATTGAAATAAAAAAGAAGGTGTATGTAACATGAAAGTCATCGTCCAAAAATTCGGTGGCACGTCTCTTCGTGATGAAAACGGCCGCTTGAGAGCTGTTGGCCATATCAAGGATGCGCTGGAAAAAGGATTTAAAGTAGTTACAGTGGTTTCTGCTATGGGAAGAAGCGGCGACCCATATGCGACGGATACACTGCTTGGTTTAGTAGGGGAAAGGCAAAAGAAAATTTCCAACAGGGAATCTGATCTTTTGCTCTCCTGCGGCGAAGTTATTTCCTCTGTCGTATTTACCGACCTGCTGCTTAGCCATGATATTAAAGCAGCTGCACTTACCGGTGGCCAGGCCGGATTTATGACGACAAATGAATACGGAAATGCAAGGATTGTGGAGATGAACTGCGACAGGCTTCTTAACGAACTGAAAGAACATGATGTCGTTGTAGTCACCGGCTTTCAGGGAGTAAGTGACGCAGGGGATGTTACTACCCTGGGAAGAGGAGGAAGCGATACTTCGGCATCTGCCCTTGGTGCTGCGCTGAACGCAGAATGGGTCGATATATTTACGGATGTAGAAGGGATTATGACGGCTGATCCAAGGATTGTAGAAAATGCCAGGCCGTTATCTGTCGTTACCTATAATGAAGTATGCAACATGGCCTACCAGGGAGCAAAAGTAATCCATCCCCGTGCCGTGGAAATCGCCATGCATGCTAAGATACCGATCCGCATTCGGTCAACCTATTCGAAATCTCCCGGAACACTCGTCACTTCGATTACGAAGAAAACGAGCGGAGAGCATGTGGTCGACAGGTTGATTACAGGAATAGCACATGTTAGCAATGTGACGCAAATCAAAGTGTTTGCTAAAAAGGGACAGTATGACCTGCAGGCAAAAGTGTTTAAGGCCATGGCCAATAATCATATTAGTGTTGACTTTATAAATATTAGTCCTACAGGTGTTGTTTATACTGTCATGGATGAAATGACTGATAGGGCATATAAAACGTTGACCGAAATGGGCTATGAACCGGAGATCATCCGAAATTGTGCAAAGGTTTCTGCTGTTGGTGCAGGCATGTCAGGAGTACCCGGAGTAACTGCAAAGATTGTGGATGCACTTGCAACCCAAAACATAAATATTTTGCAATCAGCGGATTCCCACACCACGATCTGGGTACTGGTTAAACAAGAAGACCTGGTCGGTGCTGTCAACGCTTTGCATGAAACATTCAACCTTCACCTTGAATCGGAAATGGAAGAAAAGCAGCAAGCCCAAATTCTTGGTGAATGATGATGAGGAACTAAGGAACGTTAGGAGTTGAACGAGGTTGAACTTTGGAAAATTATTAACAGCAATGGTCACGCCTTTTGATAGTAAAGGAAATATTGACTTTAACAGAACAACAAAACTCATTAATTACTTGATCGATAACGGAACAGACGGCCTGGTCGTCGCTGGAACAACAGGAGAATCGCCGACTTTGACGTCAGAAGAAAAACTTGCTTTGTTTAAACATACTGCAAAGGTCTCCGATGGAAGAGTCCCGGTCATAGCCGGAACTGGAAGCAACAATACCCATGCTTCTATCGAGTTCACAAAAGCGGCAGCAGAAACAGGCGTAGATGCGGTTATGATAGTGGCCCCTTATTATAATAAACCGAGCCAAAGGGGTTTGTATGAGCATTATAAAGCAATAGCAGGCTCAACAAAACTTCCGGTCATGATTTATAATATCCCGGGTCGTTCTGTTGTTAATATGACTGCTGAAACCATCATCGAACTTTCTAAGATCGAAAACATAGTATCCGTTAAAGAAGCAAGCGGCGATCTGGATCAAATGAGTGAAATCATCTCCAAAACCGACGACAGCTTCACATTATACAGCGGGGATGACGGCATGACCCTTCCTGTGATGTCTATAGGAGGGAACGGAGTGATATCGGTTGCAGCCCATGTGATCGGAAACGAAATGGCTGAAATGATCGACGCATTTGAAACAGGGGATATCTCAAAGGCAGCAGGCATCCATCGGAAATTGCTTCCTGTTATGAGAGAACTGTTCAGAGCTCCGAGTCCTACTCCGGTAAAGACTGCTTTACAAATAAAAGGTATGGACGTAGGAAGCGTGAGGCTACCGATGATTCCGCTTTCGAAGGATGAAAGAGAGGAACTCACAAAAGTTTTATTAAGCCTATAACAGATTAGCTGGCAGCTTGAAGCTGCCAGTTTTTTGTTTAGCTGCTCGCATGAAATAGCCACAGTCGTTCATACTAACGTTAAGCATGCAGGAAGGAGCGTTAGTATGGACTTTAAAAACCAGGGGGAACCCCCTTTAAATCCAACCAATCCGTCAGATCCAAAACAACCCGGTCCTTCGAAGGACCAGGATAAAACAAAATCGAGCCTTGTGGATAAAATCCAACAGCTAGGACAAACGAATGTGCCAGCAATGGATGAGCAATCTAATATCCATTGCTTGACGATAATCGGACAAATCGAAGGGCATATGCAGTTACCGCCGCAAAATAAAACAACGAAATACGAACATCTCATTCCACAAATTGTAGCTATCGAACAAAACCCTAAAATTGAAGGGCTTCTTTTAATTTTGAATACGGTTGGAGGAGATGTTGAGGCTGGACTTGCAATATCTGAAATGATCGCTTCATTGTCCAAGCCTACCGTGTCAATCGTGCTTGGAGGAGGCCATTCAATCGGTGTTCCGATCGCTTGTTCAGCAAAGTATTCATTTATTGCAGAAACAGCAACGATGACAATACATCCTGTACGTTTGACAGGATTAGTTATAGGCGTTCCACAGACATTTGAGTATCTTGATAAAATGCAGGAACGTGTCGTCAGCTTTGTACTGAAACATTCGAATATTTCAGAAGATAAATTCAAGGAATTAATGTTTTCAAAAGGAAATTTGACAAGGGATATCGGAACAAATGTCATTGGGGACGATGCGGTAGCATATGGACTGATCAATGAAGTCGGGGGCGTAGGACAGGCAATAAAAAAATTGAATGAACTCATTGAAGGACAAAAGCAAAAAGGGGACTATGTACAATGATTTTATATACAATTATGCCCCATGACGCTGTATTCCCTGTTGAGGAGAGTGAGTACTCCAATCAGTCTGTGATTGAATGGAACGGCGTCCAGCTGCTTGTCGAGAGGCATTCTTTGACACAATGCCGAATCATTCAGGTTCTAAGCACAAACCCTGAGGATTTTATGAACGTTATGACGCAGCCCGGCCAAATGTTATCAATGGAACCTGTACCGGAAAAGCAGGAATTCTTATAGTCGATTTTCCATGCACTGTGCTATAATGAAAGAACGAACAGGAAGCAGCCGATCAACGAAATCGGCTGCTTTTTCTTCCGAATCATCTAGAGGTAATTGCTGGAGTGATTGGCTTATTAGGGAAGATATTGGATTACATCGAAGAAAAAAGAAGGTGTTACAATTGGGAAAACGGAAAAAACGGCAGGATAAACACCAAAAAGATTGGAAGTCCCAAATAAGATTTGAGATCATCGGTCTCGCCATACTCGCTTTTACGGTTTTAGGAATGGCGAAACTTGGAGTAGTAGGACGAGCCATCTATCATATGTTTCGTTTCTTTACGGGAGAATGGTATGGAGTTCTAATCGCTTCCATGATCGTTCTATCTTTCTATTTAATGTTTAAGCGTGCATGGCCACCGTTCTGGACCAGAAGGCTGGCTGGATTTTACTTGTTATTTTTAGCAGTTTTGCTATTAAGCCATGTTGGTTTATTTGAGAATCTTTCGAGGCAGGGTGAGTGGGAAAATCCTTCCGTAATTAAAAATACATACGAATTATTTATGCTCCAAGCTTCCGGTGAAATTGCCTCCAATGATCTTGGGGGCGGAATGATCGGTGCGCTTGCATTCTCATTCTGCTATGTCTTGTTTGATTCTGTCGGAACACAGCTTATTGCGATCTTTTTAATCATCATTTCCTTTATTCTTATCACTGGAAAGTCTCTTAATGACGTGCTTTACAAGCTGTTGCTGAAATTTATCGACTTTATGAAGGAAACATTCAGCGAATTGAAGGAAATGGCCTCAGAGTGGACAGAAAAGAGAAAGCAGGAAAAGAAAGCAAGGCATGAAGAGAATGAGCAATCTGAAGAAGAGGAAGGTTCTACTGAGCCTGCGTCTTTTTCGGAAAGCATGGTGGAGGATACACATGAACCAGAAATCAGGGCATTCTCTGAACATTCCTATTCAGATTCGGAAGTAGACGAAGTAAATAAAAAACGTGAACCCGACCAGGAAATAAAACAGGAAGAAAAACAAGTAATCGATCAGAGTGAGATCAAAAGCTTTACGATGCCGGAATTAGAAAATAAAGACTACAAACTGCCAAACATGGGTTTACTTCAGCGCCCTAAAAAAGTTTCACAGCAAAATGAACGGCAGCAAATATCAGCAAATGCAAAGAAACTGGAAAAAACGTTCGAAAGCTTTGGAGTAAAAGCAAAGGTAATGAAAGTACATCTCGGGCCAGCTGTAACGAAATATGAAGTGCATCCTGACGTAGGGGTAAAGGTTAGTAAAATCGTGAATTTAACAGATGACCTTGCCCTTGCACTGGCCGCGAAAGATTTAAGAATCGAAGCGCCGATCCCTGGAAAGTCTGCAATCGGGATCGAGGTGCCAAATCAGGAAGTAGCCATGGTCACATTAAGGGAAGTGCTTGAATCCCGTGAGTATCAGTATAATGATTCCAAGGTTGCCATAGGACTCGGCCGAGATATATCCGGGGATTCTGTTGTAGCAGACCTTTCCAAGATGCCCCACATGCTTGTTGCCGGAGCTACTGGGAGCGGAAAAAGTGTCTGTATCAATGGCATTATCGCCAGCATATTAATGAAAGCCAAACCCCATGAAGTAAAGATGATGATGATTGACCCAAAAATGGTCGAGTTAAATGTTTACAACGGGATCCCTCATTTACTGGCTCCAGTTGTAACCGAACCGAAAAAGGCTTCACAGGCGCTTAAAAAAGTCGTTAGCGAAATGGAACGGAGATATGAACTGTTCTCTCATAGCGGAACAAGAAACATCGAAGGGTATAATAACTATATTAAAAAGCAAAACGACAGTTCTGATGCCAAGCAGCCAACATTGCCGTATATCGTGGTAATCGTTGACGAGCTTGCAGATCTTATGATGGTTGCTTCCGGTGATGTCGAAGATGCCATTACAAGGCTAGCGCAAATGGCTAGAGCCGCTGGGATCCATTTGATCATAGCCACACAGCGTCCATCTGTAGACGTAATAACAGGTGTTATTAAGGCGAACATACCGTCGAGGATCGCGTTTAGCGTTTCATCCCAAACAGATTCCAGGACCATTCTGGATATGGGTGGTGCCGAAAAACTTCTGGGCAAAGGGGACATGCTATTTCTTCCGGTTGGCGCGAATAAACCTAAAAGGGTGCAGGGGGCATTCTTATCCGATGAAGAAGTAGAAAAGCTAGTAGACTTTGTTATTTCACAGCAAAAGGCCCAATACCAGGAAAACATGATTCCAACTGAACAAAAGGAAGAAGAACAGCCTGAAGTCGAAGATGAACTTTATGATGATGCCGTTCAACTTGTGGTGGAAATGCAGACCGCATCAGTTTCCATGCTCCAGCGACGTTTTCGAGTAGGATACACAAGGGCAGCGCGCCTAATTGATGCCATGGAAGCAAGGGGAGTCGTCGGTCCATATGAAGGAAGCAAGCCAAGAGAAGTTCTCATGGCGAAGACAGAGGAAGAAGCACACTCGGGTTAGGGTTGCGCTTCTTCCTAATGGACCGGGTCGAAAGTAACTGATAAAATTACAGCCAAAAAGGTAATTGTAATAATGTGATTGCCGGTTCACAAGGTAAACTTCAGGTGTGTTCAGGTTTTTGTGAAGTTTTTTCACAATGAAACTAATTTTTTTGTTGAAACAAAAAAATAATATTTATTTTACTTTCTAATCATGATATAGTATTGTCGAATTATGTGTTATTTCTTTCACTTCCTGGAAGGAGAGTTTTATAATTTTTATTTTTTCTATCACAAGAAAACGATTTCACACTATTTTCAGGAAGAAGAAATAATAAACTACCAATTTTAGGGGGATAACAATGAAAAAGAAATACGGTTTCTTAATGTCAGCAGTTCTTGCTGCAGGAACATTGCTTTCTGGGTGTGGTTCTGCCGATAATAACGAAGGAACACAGAATGAAGGCGGCGGAGAAGGAAACAAAAACGATTTTAAAGTTGCGATGGTTACGGATGTCGGTGGGGTAGATGACAAATCCTTTAACCAGTCTGCATGGGAAGGTCTTCAAAAGTTTGGTAAAGATAATAACCTTGAAGAAGGAAAAGACTATAAATACGTACAGTCAACCGCTGCAAGTGATTATCAACCAAACCTATCCGGTCTGATCCGTGATGGATATGACCTTGTTTATGGAATCGGGTTCTTGATGCAACAAGACATTCAGACAGTTGCACAGCAAAAGAAGGATGCACAGCTTGCGCTGGTTGACAGTGTCGCAGTAAATGAAAACGGTGAACCTCTTGAAAATGTAGCGAGCATCACGTTTAAAGAACATCAAGGTTCTTTCCTTGTAGGGTTGATCGCAGGTATGCAAACGAAATCTAACAAAGTTGGTTTCGTGGGCGGAGTAACTTCTGAACTCATCAAGAAGTTCGAAAATGGTTTTAAAGCAGGCGTTAAAACTGTAAATCCTGATGCTGAGATCTATGTTCAGTATGCAGAGGACTTTGCTTCTTCTGAAAAAGGACAGGCTATCGCAAACACTATGTACGGAAAAGGCGCTGACGTGATCTACCACGCTGCCGGAGCAACTGGAAACGGTGTGTTCACTGAAGCTAAGAACCGTGCGAAAAACGGTGAAGAAGTGTGGGTTATCGGTGTAGACCGTGACCAGCATGAAGAAGGAATGCCAGAAAACGTAACCTTAACTTCTATGGTGAAACGCGTTGATACTGCAGTATATGAAGTATCAAAACAAACGATGGAAGGAAACTTCCCTGGTGGAAAAGTCACTGAGTTCGGTCTTGAAGAAGATGGCGTAGGAATCGCCGAAACAAAAGACAATGTTTCAGAAGATGCACTTAAAAAAGTGGATGAATACAAAGAAAAAATCAAGAACGGCGAAGTGGAAGTTCCAAAAACTGATGAAGAATACGAGACTTATGTAAGCTCTCTATAAAAATGAATGCCGATCCAACAACAAAGGCTAGTAAGCTACCGTACTAGCCTTTGTTGTATGTTATAGGGTATGTAAGGAGTGACAAAGAATGGAATATGTCATTGAAATGAGAAATATCCGTAAAGAATTTCCCGGCATAGTGGCAAATGATAATGTAACCCTTCAAGTCCAACAGGGGGAGATCCATGCCCTTCTTGGTGAGAACGGGGCAGGAAAATCAACGTTGATGAATGTGTTGTTCGGCTTATATCAACCCGAACAGGGAGAAATATATGTCAAGGGCAAGAAAGTGAATATCACTGATCCGAATGTAGCGAACGATCTGGGGATCGGCATGGTCCATCAGCACTTTATGCTGGTTGAAAAATTTACGGTTACTGAAAATATCATTCTGGGGAACGAACCACGGGATAAGGGCCGCGTCAATTTAAAAAAAGCAGCAAAAGAAGTGGAAGCAATCTCAAAACAATACGGACTTAAGGTTGATCCGTATGCAAAAATTGAAGATATTTCGGTTGGTATGCAGCAGCGGGTTGAAATTTTAAAAACACTTTACCGCGGAGCGGAGATCTTAATATTCGATGAACCGACTGCAGTACTGACGCCACAGGAAATACATGAACTTATCCAAATTATGAAAAGACTTATTGAGGAAGGCAAATCAATTATATTGATTACCCATAAATTAAAAGAAATTATGGAAGTTTGCGATAGATGTACGGTTATCCGAAGGGGTAAAGGGATCGGCACAGTCGATATATCAGAAACGAACCCTGATGAGCTTGCTTCGATGATGGTTGGAAGGGAAGTTAACTTTTCAGTTGAAAAGGGACCCGCACACCCAAAAGAAGAAGTACTGCAAATTGAAAACCTTGTAGTGGAAGATGCAAGAGGAGTTCCACAGGTTAACGACCTCAGTTTATCTCTTAAAGGTGGAGAAATTGTCGGTATCGCCGGTGTCGACGGAAATGGCCAGACAGAGTTGATCGAAGCCATCACAGGTCTTAGAAAGGCTAAATCAGGGATGATC
Source organism: Exobacillus caeni (assembly GCF_005747095.1). Taxonomy (GTDB): domain Bacteria; phylum Bacillota; class Bacilli; order Bacillales; family Guptibacillaceae; genus Exobacillus; species Exobacillus caeni. The sequence goes on from NZ_SWLG01000006.1 coordinate 87,515, forward strand.
AAGCTGAGCGGGAAGGATATAACGAACCACAAGCCCCGGAAAATAACAGAGAGCGGATTGGGCCACATTCCTCAGGACCGCCATAAGCATGGGCTTGTTCTTGATTTTTCGGTTGGAGAAAACATGGTGCTTCAAACATATTACCAGAAGCCATATTCCAATAAAGGTGTATTAAAGCTACCGAAGATAATGGAAAAAGCAAAATCTTTAATCAAGGAATATGATGTAAGAACGCCGAGTGAAATGACACCTGCACGTGCTCTTTCAGGAGGAAACCAGCAAAAGGCGATTATTGCACGGGAAGTGGATCGCAGTCCAAACCTCTTGATCGCGGCACAGCCAACTAGAGGGTTGGATGTAGGTGCAATAGAGTTTATCCACTCAAAACTGGTTGAGGAAAGAGATAAAGGCAAGGCTGTTCTTATGATTTCTTTCGAGCTGGATGAAATTTTAAACGTAAGTGACCGTATAGCGGTCATCTATGAAGGGAAAATAGTCGATATCGTTAAACCAGAAGAGACGAATGAACAAGAACTTGGCCTGTTGATGGCAGGCGGCAAGCGTGAGAAAGTTGGTGACCAATAATGGAAGTCTTGAAAAATAAATTTTCTGGATTTATGATTCCTCTGGTTTCCGTCATCCTTGGATTGCTTGCTGGAGCTATCATCATGCTTTTCAGCGGATACGATCCGATTCTGGCTTATACCGCCCTGTTTAATGGAATCTTTAGCAATACTTATGTAATGGGGGAAACGATTCGCCAGTTCACACCGTTGATCCTATCTGGGCTTGCTGTTGCGTTTGCTTTCCGGACAGGCCTCTTTAATATCGGTGTAGAAGGACAATTGCTTGTCGGCTGGCTTGCTTCGGTATATGTCGGGCTGCAGTTCGATGGCCTGACGCCTTTTCTCCATATTCCGCTCGCAATTTTAGCAGCTGCGGCTGCAGGTGCTCTATGGGGAGTAGTCCCCGGTTTTTTAAAGGCCAAATACCATGTGCATGAAGTTATCACGACAATCATGATGAACTATATTGCGCTACATGTTGTAAATGCTATTATTCGAAGCTATCTATTGGCCCCAGGTGAACGAACGGAAACGATCCATCAATCCGCTTCTTTAGCATCAGCTTATTTGCAGTCTATTACCGACTTTTCAAGGCTGCATTATGGATTTCTTGTTGCGATTATCGGAGCAATAATCATGTGGTTCTTACTATGGAAAACGACGCTTGGGTATGAGCTTCGTGCAGTAGGGTTCAATACCAATGCATCACAATATGCAGGGATCAACGTTTCAAGAAACATTGTCTTATCTATGGTTATCTCAGGTGCGTTCGCTGGTGTTGCGGGAAGCATGGAAGGCCTTGGCACCTATGGATATATGTCGATCTTATCTGCGTTTACGGGGATTGGATTCGATGGAATCGCTGTCTCGTTACTGGGAGCAAACAGTGCGATAGGTGTAGTTCTTGCTGCTGCCCTGTTTGGCGGATTGAAAATCGGGGCATTGAACATGCAATCTGTTGCCCAGGTTCCAACCCAGCTTATAGAAATAGTAATTGCTTTGATCATTTTCTTTGTTGCATCCAGTTATTTGATTCGCTGGTTCTCCAATCGGTTGAATAAAAGGGGGAAAATCTAAATGGATCTTATGCAAATTTTAGAACTGATTATTCCAGCAGCCATTTTTTCAGCAGCTCCCCTGATTTTCACTGCTCTTGGCGGAGTTTTCAGTGAACGTTCTGGTGTTGTTAACATTGGTCTGGAAGGATTAATGCTTATGGGGGCCTTTACTGGAGCAGTATTTACTGTTTTTGGTGAACAATGGGGATTCGGCGCTGCATCACCATGGTTTTCATTTATTGTAGCCATTATTGTTGGAGCTTTATTTTCGTTATTGCATGCTGTAGCAAGTATTTCTTTTAGGGCAGACCAGGTAGTAAGCGGGGTAGCGCTAAACTTTCTAGCAGCTGGTCTTGCTGTGTTCCTGGTAAAGAAAATCTTTGATGCAGGGCAAACGCCGATCATTGCAGAACGAATCGATAAGTCGAATGTTCCTTTTTTAAGTGATATTCCCATTATCGGACCGTTGTTTTTCTCACATGCCTATTATACTTCTTATATTGCTATAGCACTTGCTTTTGTAGTCTGGTATGTCATTTATAAAACACCGTTCGGTTTGCGCCTTCGTTCTGTCGGGGAACACCCGATGGCAGCGGACACGATGGGGATAAATGTCATAAAAATGCGGTATATTGCGGTAATGCTCAGTGGTGCGTTTGCTGGTCTTGGCGGAGCGGTTTATGCTACATCCATTTCAGGCAGTTTCAGCCACTCCACGATTACAGGACAGGGTTTTATGGCCCTTGCAGCGATGATTTTCGGTAAATGGCATCCTCTTGGTGCACTGGGAGCGGCATTGTTTTTCGGATTAGCACAATCCTTAAGTATTACAGGACAGCAGATTCCGCTTCTGAAGGACATACCGGAAGTATACCTTCTTATCGCTCCATATGTGTTGACGATTCTTGCTCTCGCTGGGCTCGTCGGACGTGCAGATGCACCTAAAGCGATTGGACAGCCTTATGAAAAAGGAAAAGGAAGATAAGAAAATAAATAGGGGTCGACTCATAAGTGTCTCGCTCCCTCCGAAGTTGTCTAGATAAACATTGACACTAGTTTATCTAGATCAAACATTGGAGGGGCCTGGCACTTTGTTTGTGAGTCGTCCCTTTTTTGTATATTCAAAATCGTTATCGAATAATGTTAATTGGTTAAACTAATGAGCATACTATGATATAAAAGAAATAAGAAATAATGAGAAGGAATGGTTTTGTATCCAATAATCTCCATTCCAAAACAGGGAGGTAACGGAATGACGTTAATTCAACACGAAGCAACAGTGTTGGACGGAATAAAGCTACATACGATCCAGACGGATAAATACAAGACAAACACGGTTGTTTTGCAAATGAAAGCTCCTTTAAAAAAAGATACTGTCACGAAAAGGGCATTGCTGCCATATGTATTGCAAAGCGGAACGGAAAATCTTCCTTCCACCAAGCAGGTCAGAAGGAAGCTGGAAGAACTATACGGCGCTTCTTTGTATGTTGATCTTGCAAAAAAAGGAGATTTCCATGTTATCTCGATACGCATGGATATATCAAATGAAAAGTTTTTATCTGAGCAGTCGAAAATATTAAGCGATGGCCTGCAACTGTTGAGTGAAATTTTACTAAATCCTAAAACAGAGCAAGGGTCGTTCGATAGTGCAATCGTCCAGAAAGAAAAAAGAACCTTAAAGCAACGGATCCAGTCGATCTATGACGATAAAATGCGCTACTCCAACATGCGGCTTACAAAAGAAATGTTTCCGGATGAGCCATTCGGTCTTCACATTTATGGAGAATTGGATATGGTGGACAGCATCACGGGCAAGGAACTTTATGAATATTACCAAAAAGCTATCCAGGAGGACAGTATCGACCTTTACCTTGTAGGCGATTTAGAAAAGCATAACGTTTCGGAGATCGTTAAGAAAACCTTTTCACTAGGGAGACGGGGAACAGAAGAAGGTGCTGTGACGGAAAAAGCTGCTCTTGATGTTACGGAAAACGAAGTTATCGAAAGCCAGGACATCAAGCAGGGAAAATTGCATATGGGTTATCGAACAGGAATCAGCTACAAAGACGAACAATATTATGCGCTTCAAGTCTTTAACGGAATCTTTGGCGGTTTCTCTCATTCCAAACTTTTCCGAAATGTTAGAGAAAAGGAGAGCCTTGCATATTACGCTGCTTCAAGATACGAAAGCCATAAAGGCCTATTGATCGTAATGTCAGGGATCGAGACAAAAAATTACGATAAAACTGTTTCCATTATTAAAGAACAGCTTGAAGCGATGCGTTCAGGGGATTTTTCAGAAGAGGAAATGGGCCAGACGAAGACGATGATCAACAACCAGTTGTTAGAAACAATAGATGATGCCAAAGGGATGGTCGAACTTCTTTATCATGAAGAAATAGCGGGCTACTCCAGGCCGATGGAAGATTGGCTGGATGGCATTGAAAAAGTTACAAAGGAAAAAGTGGTCGACGTTGCAAAGCAAATAACGCTCGATACCGTTTATTTCTTAAAGGGAGAGGAGGCTTAATATGGAAAAAATAGTTTTTGACCAGCTCCAGGAAACGTTGTATAAATCAAAACTGCCGAATGGGTTAGAAGTGTGTATCCTGCCTAAACCAGGATTCAATAAAACCTATGCTACGTTCACAACAAAATACGGCTCTATCGACAACCATTTTGTTCCATTGAACGAAGAAGGAAAGCTGCGTGTTCCGGACGGCATCGCCCACTTTCTAGAACATAAGCTGTTTGAAAAGGAAGACAGGGACGTATTTCAGGATTTCAGCAAGCAGGGCGCCTCGTCCAATGCGTTCACTTCGTTTACAAGAACGGCTTACCTGTTCTCAGCTACAAACAATATCGAATTGAACCTTAAAACCTTGATAGACTTTGTACAGAGTCCCTGGTTTAGTGATAAAAGCGTAGAAAAGGAAAAAGGGATCATCGGCCAGGAGATAGAAATGTACAATGATAATGCCGACTGGAGAGCCTATTTCGGCGTGATAGAAAACATGTACGAACATCATCCTGTTAAAATCGATATCGCTGGAACGATTAACTCTATTTCTAAAATAACAAAAGATCTTCTTTATACGTGCTATGAAACGTTTTACCATCCGAGCAACATGCTGTTGTTCATTGTTGGTCCGGTTGAACCCGAGAAAATCATGGAACTGGTAGAGGGAAATCAGGCCGCGAAAGATTATAAAGACCAGCCTCCGATCGAGCGTTTTTTTGAAAACGAACCGCCGGAGGTCGCCAAAAAGAAAAATGTACTGAAAATGTCAGTGCAAACACCAAAATGCATGATGGGCTTTAAAGAACAGAATCCAACTCGCCAGGGGTCAGATATGCTGAAACATGAGCTCAGTATCAACCTTGCACTTGACTTGATGTTCGGGCAGAGCTCTGAAAATTATGAAAAGCTCTATGATGAAGGGCTTATCGACCAGTCGTTTTCTTTTGATTTTACAGAAGAATATGGTTTCGGTTTCTCCGTTATCGGAGGTAATACCCAGAAGCCGGATGAACTTTCGGACCGGATTTATGAAATGGTAAAAGAGTTCCGCGATAGCAAAATTAGTGCTGAACAGCTAGAACGTATACGCAAAAAGAAAATAGGCGGCTTTTTAAGATCGCTTAATTCGGTTGAATTTATCGCGAATCAATTTACTAGATACCAGTTTAACGATATGAATCTTTTCGATGTTGTTCCGACACTTGAGAGCCTGACTGTGGAAGATATACAGGAGGCTGTGCGTGATCATTTTAAAGATGAATCGTTTACTGTTTTTCAAGTGTTGCCCAAGGGATAACCGTTAGCTTATTATAAAAAGGCTGGTTCATTTGTAACTGATTCTTTCCTCTTCATATCACGAGTGTATTTCTCGGGTCTGATGCCTGGAACCATCAGTCATTGAACCAGTCTTTTCTTTTGGCTTTTTACATATGTGTTGTTGCTATTTTCACTTTCACTACGAGCTAGACTGATGGCTGCACGCTTCAAGATATCTACTGCTTGTAGAGTAAGTCAATGGAAACGTACAGTTTTAGAGGTGTTCAAAGTGTGCACAAAAGCGATAAACTGCGACATAGCAAATGGCTGGTCGCTACGGAAAGCGAACTGCCCGGAGCGGAAATCAATATTGAGATAGCGTCGCAGTTCATCTTATTGTAAAGCTGTTAAGTAACAAAATATACGAAAAGAGCCTTTCTTTTACATTGTTTAGCGGAGGGGAAACAGATGGAGAAATATGCACTGCTTACAGGAGCTAGCGGAGAAATAGGACAGGCTATTGCAGCTCAACTTGCCGATAATGGGTATAATTTGATACTGCATTACAACAAAAACAAAGAAGCGATAGAGCGTATAAAAGTATCTTTTCCTGAAAGAGAGATCATATCTGTCCAGGCAGATCTATCAGTTAGCAAGGATGTGCAAAAGATCGTACAGCATTGCAATGTTCCGATCGATCTTGTTGTACATAATGCCGGAATAGGCCATGTTGGCCTTTTAACAGATATGGCGGATGAGGAAATCCAGAAGATGAACAATCTCCATCTTACAAATCCGATTCTGCTGATCAAAAGATTGCTTCCTTCGATGGTGACGAGAAAATCGGGCAATATTGTAGTTATTTCTTCGATCTGGGGATTAACAGGTGCCTCCTGTGAAGTTGTCTATTCCACTGTTAAAGGGGGCCTCAACACGTTTGTTAAAGCACTGGCAAAAGAAATGGCTCCAAGCGGTATTCGCGTCAATGGCGTCGCACCCGGAATGATCGATACAAAGATGAACGAACATTTTACAGAAGAGGACAAACAGAAGATAAAGGAAGAGATACCGATAGGCAGATTCGGTAGTTCCGGGGAAGTAGCTGACCTTGTAACCTTTCTTGCCTCAGACCGGGCATCCTATATATCCGGGCAAATTGTATCGATAAACGGTGCATGGTATTGTTGATCTGCAATATATAAAAGTTAGCGGGAAACATGAATAATTTTTGCTAACAAAAGAGAAGCTATACATGATTTAACTCATAAAGGAGGGAACATCATGTCAGTATTAGAAAACTGGGATCACTGGAAATCTTTTTTAGGAGACCGCTTGAATCAGGCTGAAGGACAGGGCTTGAACAAAGGTGTGGTTTCTGATGTCGCATACCAAATTGGAGGCTACCTTGCAGAACAGGTCGAGCCAAAGAATGAACAGGAAAGATTACTTGCTGACCTTTGGAGCGTAGCTGACGAAGAAGAACAACATGCAATTGCTAACATGATGGTTAAACTGGTTCACAATAACGGAACTAGAGAATAATTATTTTGCTGGAGGATGTGAAAACATCCTCATTTTTCATTTTATGGTTATTTTTTCTTTTATTTGGGTAAATTTTTATGAAAAACCATTCTCCGCTTTTCTCATTCCATAAAATCATATATCATTAAAATGAATCATTATTACTTGCATATTCGGAACGTTTGTTATAATTATCCTGAGGAGATGAATCATGGAAAAGAAAGAATGGTATTTAGAGTATGAAATACATAAAAACAGGCCGGGATTACTTGGGGATATCGCTTCCTTGCTGGGTATGCTCGGAATTAATATCATTACCATAAATGGTGTAGATAACCAGCGCAGGGGTATGTTATTGTTAATTGATGACATGGAACAAATAGAACGACTTGAATCTATCTTAAATACAATGGATAATATTACCGTAACCAAAATGCGCCAGCCGAAATTAAGAGACAGGCTGGCAGTCAGGCATGGAAGGTATATACAGCGGGATGCAGATGACAAGAAAACTTTTCGTTTCGTCCGTGATGAACTTGGCCTGCTTGTTGATTTTATGGCGGAATTGTATAAGAAGGATGGCCATAAGCTGATTGGTGTTAGAGGCATGCCAAGAGTTGGAAAAACAGAATCGATTGTCGCTTCAAGTGTTTGTGCAAACAAGAGATGGGTTTTTCTTTCTTCCACTTTGCTAAAACAAACGGTGAGGCAGCAAATTGCCGATGATGAACTAAACGTTGACAATATATTTTTGATAGACGGTATAGTTTCTGCAAAAAGGGCTTCAGAAAAACACTGGCAGCTACTGCGCGATATTATGAGGCTTCCTGCTACCAAGGTTGTTGAACACCCTGATATCTTCGCAAGGGAAACCGAGTATTCATTGAATGATTTTGATTACATTATTGAACTAAGAAATGACCCAGATGAAGAAATTACATATGAAGTAATTGACCGTGATTCCGGATTCTCAACATTTGATTTTAATTAATTGGTAGGTGTTCTTGATTGAGTGAATTAGGACAACGTTTAAAAAACGCCCGACAGGAAAAAGACATGTCTCTTGAAGAAGTTCAGGAAGCGACAAAAATACAAAAGCGTTATCTTGCAGCGATAGAAGCAGGCGACTTTGACCAGCTGCCAGGCAATTTTTATACAAGGGCATTCATTAAAAGCTATGCAGACGCCGTTGGATTATATGGAGAAGAACTGCTAGAAGAATATAAAGGGGAGCTTCCAAAGTCTAACTCCGAAATGCCGGAAAATTTGCCTCCCCGTAAGTCCCGGAGTTCTGTTTCAAATCGCAGTTCCAAATGGACTTCCATTCTTCCTACCTTGCTCGTAGGAGTGCTGATCATAGGTGTGATTGCGATATTCTGGTACTTTTTGCAAAACGGTTCCAGTGATACCCGTGTTGACAATCCGGAACCTGACAGCGAAGAAATCGTTAGCGATGAAAACAAGGAAAACCAGGATACATCAAAAGAAGACCAGGCGAATGAAGATGCAGATAAAACTGATAGCACGGCCGCTGATGAAAATCAGCAGCAGCAGGAAGAAAAGCCTGCGTTTACGCTTAAAAAAGTAGACAGCACGAACGATGAACAAACGTTCCAAATAAGCGGCGCAGATAAAATTGAAGTGAAGCTTGAGGCAAGCGGCAACAGCTGGACGGGCATTAAAACGAAGAGTTCAGGCAAGGGCTGGTTCAAACAGGTTTCATTGAGTGCAGGAAAGTCTTCTACTATCGATCTTACAAATGAAGAAAATATATACTTCAGGCTCGGCAGCTCGCCAAATACCTCCATATACGTTAACGGGGAGAAACTTGACATTCCGGTAAAACCTGATGTGCAAAATGTGTATTTAAAAAAAGGTGAATGAAAAGCGGAGTCATCAACATGATGGCTCCTTTTTAAAAGTGGCTTTTCTTTCAGGTGTTAGAAAAGAATGGTAAAATGGTTTGTATATCGTTCTTATCAATCAATGAGTGGTGTTATAGGAGGAACTCTAGTGAATTTGCCTAATAAAATTACAGTATCTAGAATTTGCTTAATCCCTGTTTTCATGATTTTTCTTTTAGCCCCTTTGTCTTTGGGGGAAGTAACGATAACGAATGAAGTTATCCCGGTTTCTCATTTGATTGCGACAACTATTTTTATAATCGCTTCTGTTACGGATTGGATAGACGGCCACCTTGCAAGAAAACATAATCTGGTAACGAACCTTGGGAAGTTTCTTGATCCGCTTGCAGATAAGCTGCTTGTGACCTCTGCCTTTGTTTCGCTAGTAGAGCTTGGAGGCGCGCCAGCCTGGATCGTTATTGTGATTTTAAGTAGAGAATTCGGAGTTACAGGACTTCGTCTTGTCGCTGCATCTGAAGGTGAAGTATTAGCTGCAAGCCAGCTTGGTAAATTGAAAACCTGGATTCAAATCGTTGCCATTATCGCATTGCTGCTTCACAATGTTCCATTCTCTGGTATAGGATTGCCGTTTGCTGACATTGCATTATGGGCAGCTTTGATCATCACCGTGTATTCTGGCTGGGACTATTTCTATAAAAACAGGCATATTATCCTAAAATCCCGATAGAAGAAACCGGCAAGGGCAAAGGTGTTGAAAAACATAAATAAATTATGCCGGAAAGGGAGTTAGAACATGAATGCAGAAATCATAGCGATTGGCTCAGAACTGCTCCTGGGCCAGATTGCTAACACAAATGCGCAATATTTATCCAGAAAACTTGCAGATATAGGCATCAATGTTTATTATCATACTGTTGTAGGAGATAATTCCGAACGGTTAAAGCAAGTGATCACAACAGCAAAGAGTCGGTCAGACCTTCTTATTTTTACAGGTGGCCTTGGGCCGACAAAAGATGACCTGACAAAGGAAACGATTGCTGATGCAGCAGGGAGAAACCTTGTTTACGATGAAAAAGCGATGTCGGCTATAACTGGTTATTATAAAAAGGTTAACAAAAAAATGTCAGATAATAACAAAAAGCAAGCGCTTGTCATAGAAGGAGCGACTGTTTTCAATAATGATACAGGAATGGCCCCCGGGATTGGTTTTCTTGAAGGTGAAACACATTACATCCTCCTTCCGGGTCCACCAAAAGAAATGAAACCTATGTTTTCGAACTATGTTGAACCTTATTTAAAACAAACAGTTAACCATTCAGAGCGGATCGTATCCAGAGTTTTGCGTTTCTTCGGAATCGGCGAGTCACTGCTAGAAACTAAATTAGAAGACCTGATCGAAAGGCAGAGCAATCCAACGATTGCTCCATTGGCCGGAGATTGGGAAGTGACACTAAGATTGACAGCAAAAGAGACCTCAGCTGAAAAAACAGCGGTTTTGTTAGACGAAGCGGAAACAGAAATACAACGCCGGGTCGGAGATTTCTTTTATGGATACGGTGAGACATCACTCGCCATTGAGACTGTTGAGCTGTTAAAAGAGAGAAAACTGACTGTAGCTGCTGCTGAAAGCTTGACAGGCGGTTTATTCAGTAAAGAAGTTACGGACGTTTCCGGTGTGTCATCTCTATTTAAAGGGAGCTTCGTTTGCTATACGAATGAAGCAAAAAAACAGCTTCATGTGCCGGACAAATTACTCCAAGATTTTGGAGCAGTAAGCGAGGAATGTGCAAAGGAGCTTGCTGAAAATGCCAGGAAACAGTTAAACGCAGATATTGGTATTAGTTTTACTGGAGTGGCCGGTCCTGATAAGAGCGAAGGAAAAGAGGTTGGAACGGTTTACATCGGGCTTTCGACAGAAACAGATTTGGCCGTGCATTCCTTACAGTTGGCGGGTAATCGTGAATCGATCCGCGCCAGGACCGTAAAGCATGGATTTTTTGACATTATGAAGCATTTACAGAAAGGTGAATAAATACAGATGAGTAATTTTGAAGACTTTAAAATTTCCACAGATGTAAAGCGGGCAGTTCTTGAAATGGGGTTTACAGAACCGACTCCTATACAGGAAAAAGCTATCGGCCCTATCCTGGCCGGTACAGACTTGATTGGACAGGCGCAAACAGGAACAGGAAAAACTGCAGCTTTTGGAATACCTCTGGTAGAAAAAGTTTCTAAGCGGCCTGGCCCTGAGGCGATCATCTTAACGCCTACAAGGGAATTAGCTATTCAAGTCTCTGTTGAACTTCAGAAACTTAGCCGTTATAAAGGCTTAAATGTTCTCGCTGTTTATGGCGGCGAGCCGATTTACCATCAGATCCGGGCTTTGAAAAAAGGGGTTCATATCGTCGTAGGTACTCCAGGGAGAGTGCTTGACCATTTGAACCGCAAAACATTAAGAACGGATCGAATCCATACAGCGATACTTGATGAAGCCGATGAAATGCTTGACATGGGATTCATCGAGGATATTGAATCCATATTGAAACGGTTGCCCTCAAGAAGACAGTCTTTATTGTTTTCAGCAACTATTCCGGCACCGATTAAAAAGCTGGCACATAACTATTTGAACAATCCGCAAACAATTTCTGTTTCAAACGGGGATGTTACTGCCGAAACGGTAGATCAAGTATTTTACCGTACGTTTGAACAGGATAAATTTGATACGCTTTGCCAGATCATCGAGAATGAAGACATTCGCCTGGGGATTATTTTCTGCAGAACGAAAAAAGGCGTTTCCCACTTGACGGAAGCTCTAAAGAAAAGAGGATACCGGGCTGAAGAACTTCATGGTGACCTGGTCCAGTCACAGCGTAGTAGAGTAATGCAACTGTTTCGTACATCGCGCATCGACTTTCTAGTGGCAACAGATATCGCTGCCCGTGGAATCGATGTAGCTCATGTAAGCCATGTTATCAATTACGATATTCCGGAGGATCCTGAACGCTATGTTCATAGGATCGGCCGAACCGGAAGGGCAGGGAATAAAGGGATCGCACTTACGCTTGTAACACCGAAAGATATGCGCTTTTTACAATCGATCGAGTCAAAAATCAATCTTTCTCTAACAGCTGAGCCATTGAATAACGAGTATGCCGATCTTGAACAGTCAGTCAACGACCTGAAAAAAGCAATGGCTAAGAAACATAAGCCAGACCAGGCATATAGTGATTCTGCTTCCCATCTTTTAAACGAATTCAATTCACAGGAATTGGTTGAGGCACTCTTAGAGAAGCTTGTGAAATCTAAGAATGACGGTGTTCCGAGCGAGTATCATTTCGGTGAAACCGGTGGCCAGAACGGAATGGTAAGATTCTTCTTGAACGTTGGGCGAAACATTGACCTTCACCCGAAAAAGATGCTCGAGCAGTTATCGCTTTTAGCAGGGATCCCTGAACAAATGGTAGGCCGTATCGATATTTTTGAGAAGTTCTCATTCTTCGAAGTTCCTGAAGAGGTTGCACCGTTTGTATACGAAGCACTTCGTTCAGGTGGGCTTGACGGGAAAAACATCCACCTTGAACCAGCAAAACCACAAAAGAGCAAGACATCTTAATAAAATGAACGTGAAAAAGATTAACGTGCTGGGAGCCGTTAATCTTTTTCAAAATGTAAAAAATAAATATAAAAAAAACGAATAAATGTTCGCAAAACTATTGGCAAACGACCTGAAAAAAGGTAAAATAAGGTCAGTGAAGAAAAGGAGTGATCCCATGAGTGATCGTAAAGCAGCCTTAGATATGGCGTTAAGACAAATAGAAAAGCAGTTTGGAAAAGGATCGATTATGAAGCTGGGCGAACAGGCTGAACAGCGTGTTTCTACTAATTCCAGCGGTTCTTTAGCCCTTGATATCGCACTTGGAGTAGGGGGATACCCACGCGGAAGAGTCATCGAAGTTTACGGCCCTGAATCTTCAGGTAAAACAACGGTAGCACTTCATGCCATTGCTGAAGTGCAGCAAAATGGCGGACAAGCAGCATTTATTGATGCAGAGCATGCACTGGATCCGGTTTATGCTCAAAAGCTTGGCGTTAATATCGATGAGCTTTTGCTTTCCCAGCCTGATACGGGTGAACAGGCTCTTGAAATTGCCGAAGCACTTGTTCGAAGCGGCGCTGTTGACATGATAGTTGTCGACTCTGTAGCAGCTCTTGTGCCTAAAGCTGAAATCGAAGGCGAAATGGGAGATGCTCACGTAGGATTGCAGGCAAGATTGATGTCACAGGCACTTCGTAAGCTGTCTGGAGCTATCAATAAATCCAAAACAACTGCGATTTTCATTAACCAGATCCGTGAAAAAGTAGGGGTAATGTTCGGAAACCCTGAGACAACTCCTGGCGGCCGTGCCCTTAAGTTCTACTCTTCCGTTCGATTGGAAGTTCGTCGCGCTGAAACATTAAAGCAGGGCAATGATATGGTCGGTAATAAAACAAAAATCAAAGTTGTAAAAAATAAAGTTGCACCTCCGTTTAAACAGGCGGAAGTAGATATCATGTACGGAGAAGGAATTTCTAGACAGGGTGAGATCCTTGATATCGGATCGAATCTTGACATCGTTCAAAAAAGCGGAGCATGGTTCTCGTTTGAAGGCGAACGCCTGGGACAGGGAAGAGAAAATGCAAAGCAGTTCCTTAAAGAAAATCCGGAAATCCAAAAAGAAATCTACGGCAGAATACGTGACTATTATCAGCTCGATGCTGATAAACAGGGCAGCGACGAAACTGCCGCAACACAAGAAACATTACTTGATGACGAATAAAAATAACACGCCGGTCCAATAGCCGGCGTGTTATTTTTATTGGCTTTTTTCGCATACTTTATTGCTTATTAAGCTTCACATCAGAGAGGAACTGCGACATAACGGATGGATGACCGCTGCGGAAATACACTACGCTTTCCGCGGGCTCGGTCCTCTTCGCTGTTCCGCAGGATAAGGAAGGCTACGGCATCAAGACATCGCACGAAGAAAATATGATGTACATTTTCGAGTAGTCTACGTGTATTTCCTTCGCTAGGTAGCACTTCGTCGAATTCCAACACTAAATACCTTCAAATGATTATAGCGGAGGGCAGTCGACTCCAGCGGGAAAAGCAACAGCTGAAGATCTCGCAGTGTTGAAAGGTGAGGCGACCAGGCGAACTCCCGGAGTGGAAATCAATGCTGCAATTGCGTCGCAGTTTATCGCTTTTGTGCATAAACAACAATCTTTTAGAAAAGAGCTATATCTTTCCACAAAAGTCGCCATGGAGAAAAAAAGAATCAATCGACCATGAGATTCACGCTGTATAAAATCCAGAGTCCGTCTCATTTAAAATATTCTGACAAAAAAGCCGGAAATACCGAACGGTCAAGAAACTCTCTTGACAATCCCATAACCTGGTTATAAAATATAGATTGTATAATTATAATTTTCTCTTAAAATTATACATTATTACCTTTATGATTGTGCTGGATGGAAATCTTGCAATGTAACAAAAAACAACAATTTAGTTAACCAACAAGTTGATAGCAAGAGGAGGTGAGAATTATGGATCCTATAATCATCATCTCCACTGTGCTTATCTCTGCAGTAATCTTTGCAGTTGTTGGATATCTTGTTCGCAAAACGATTGCCGAAGCGAAAATTTCCAGTGCAGAAATGGAAGCACAACGAATTATCAAAGAAGGAAAGAGTGAAGCGGAAGCATTAAAGAAAGAAGCTTTACTTGAAGCGAAGGACGAGAACCATAAGCTTCGCGTAGATGCTGAGCGTGAAATTCGTGAACGCAGAAATGAACTGCAAAAACAAGAGAATCGTTTGGTTCAGAAAGAAGAGATCCTTGATCGAAAAAGTGAAACTCTGGATAAGAAAGAGGAGTCATTAGAGAAAAGAGAGGAGTCTCTCACCAAAAAACAACGACAAATTGAAGAGATGGAAAGCAAAGTGGAGGAAATGCTTCAAGAGCAAAAGCATGAGCTTGAGCGTATTTCCGGTTTAACCCGCGAAGAAGCAAGACAGATGATTATCCAGGAAGCTGAGAAGGAAGTAGAGCATGATATGGCTCTAATGATTAAGGATAGAGAAAATCGGGCGAAAGAAGAAGCTGATAAAAAGGCGAAAAATATTCTTTCGATGGCGATTCAGCGTTGTGCGGCAGATCATGTTGCCGAAACAACAGTATCGGTTGTTAATCTTCCAAACGATGAGATGAAAGGTAGAATTATCGGGCGTGAAGGCCGTAACATCCGAACATTAGAAACGCTGACCGGTATCGACTTAATCATTGATGACACTCCTGAAGCAGTTATCCTTTCTGGATTTGATCCTATTAGACGGGAGATTGCAAGGAATGCTCTGGATAAGCTAGTTCAGGATGGACGAATTCACCCTGCCAGAATCGAAGAGATGGTGGATAAGTCCAGACGCGAAGTAGACGAGTATATCCGTGAGGTCGGTGAACAGGCCACATTTGAAGTGGGGGTTCACGCTCTGCACCCTGATTTAATTAAAATCCTAGGACGTTTGAAATTCCGTACTAGCTATGGACAAAACGTGTTAAAACATTCGATGGAAGTTGCTTATTTAACAGGCCTTATGGCTGCAGAGCTTGGTGAAGACGTACAGCTTGCCCGCCGTGCCGGACTTCTTCATGATATCGGGAAAGCGATTGACCATGAAGTCGAAGGAAGTCACGTGGAAATTGGGGTAGAACTGGCAACCAAGTATAAGGAACACCCGGTAGTGATTAATAGTATTGCTTCTCACCACGGTGATACAGAAGCAACATCTGTTATCGCGACGCTGGTAGCTGCAGCTGATGCGTTATCGGCTGCCCGTCCAGGTGCACGCCGCGAAACGCTGGAAACGTATATAAGACGCCTTGAAAAGCTTGAAGAAATATCCGAGTCATTTGAAGGTGTTGAGAAATCGTTCGCTATCCAGGCGGGAAGAGAAATTCGCATCATGGTAAAACCTGAGCTGGTCGATGATGTGTCCTCTTATCGTCTTGCTCGAGAAATCACGAAAAAAATCGAAGATGAACTCGACTACCCTGGTCATATTAAGGTAACAGTTATTCGTGAAACGAGAGCAGTCGAGTATGCAAAATAAAGTGGTGCTTGCACCGCTTTATTTTTTATGCTTTTATTTTTCATTTAAATTCGATGAATATACATGTGAATGGGTCAAAAAGCAAAAAACTGGACGGTAGCCTCCTTTGAACTTCTTACATAGAAAAGCTACAATATTAGGTGAGTAAGGAAGTCATAAGTTATAGATTATACGAAACTGTTGTAGATTGGAGTACTAACATGAATATAAAGTTAATGTTTATCGGAGATGTAGTAGGTTCACCGGGAAGAAATATGATCAAGGAATATATGCCGAAGCTTAGACGAAAGTACAATCCCCACATTACTGTCATTAATGGGGAAAATGCGGCAGGTGGGAGAGGGATTACCGAAAAGATCTACCGGGAATTTTTAGAGCGTGGGGCGCATGCGATAACAATGGGGAACCATACGTGGGATAACAAAGAAATTTTTGAATTTATAGATGATGCGCCAAAGCTTGTAAGACCTGCTAACTTTCCTAAAGGCACACCAGGACAGGGCAGTACAATAATAAATGTCAACGGAACAAAAGTCGGGGTGATTAATCTTCATGGACGAACATTCATGGCTGCTCTTGATGACCCTTTCCGAAAAGCGGATGAGCTTGTAGCAGAATTACAGAAAAAAACATCGATTATTTTTGTTGACTTCCATACAGAAACAACAAGCGAAATACAGGCAATGGGCTGGTACCTTGATGGAAAGGTTACTGCAGTTGTAGGGACACATACACACGTCCAGACAGCTGATAACAGGGTCTTGCCTGAAGGAACTGCTTTTATTTCGGATGTCGGAATGACAGGACCTTACGATGGCATCCTCGGCATGAATAGGGAAGCGGTGCTGAAAAAGTTCTTGACAAATCTTCCGGTAAGGTTTGAAGTCACTAAAGGAAGGGAACAATTAAACGGAGTAGTGATCACCATCGATCAAAAGACCGGAAAAGCTACAGGGATCGATCGAATATTAATTAATGAAGACCATCCTTTTTTTGACTAAAAATTTGAAATTTTTGAAAATTCTTTTTTCCTAAAGCAGGAATACAAGCCATGTATAAAGAATAGATATAAAGTGGCTAAGGAACACACCATTTAAGGAGGTACTTAAAAATGGAGATATTAAAAGTTTCAGCAAAATCTAATCCTAACTCTGTAGCTGGTGCACTGGCAGGCGTTTTAAGAGAACGCGGAGCTGCTGAAATACAGGCGATTGGTGCTGGTGCATTGAACCAAGCTGTGAAAGCTGTAGCGATTGCTAGAGGATTTGTAGCACCAAGTGGAGTCGACCTCATTTGTATCCCTGCTTTTACCGACATTCTGATCGATGGTGAAGAAAGAACTGCGATAAAGTTGATAGTCGAACCTCGATAAATCATTAAACCTGTTTGTGTATCCAAACAGGTTTTTTTGTATGCAATAGAACATATCTCTGGTGACAAAAGAATACTACTCTAGCGTAATCCTTAAAAATTGATTGCCGCAGAAACAGTCCAGAAAATAAAAACAACAGAATGAACAGGACAGAATATGGCATTGGAGGTAAACTGAAAACGATGAAGATATTTGATGCACACTGTGATGTTTTAAATAAAATGTGGAGTGAACCGGGATTAACCTTTTCTGATGATCAATCATTGCAGATTACATATGAACAGCTAAAAAAGACAGGGGCAAAAGTCCAATTGTTTGCCATTTTTGTTCCCGAGAATGTGCCGGAAGAAGTAAAATTCCAGGCAGCGTTAGAGATGGTTGATATTTTTTATCAGGAGATAATCGACAGGTACGATGATATGAAAGTCATTTTAACAAAAAGAGATTTGCAGGAACTAAAAGATAATGAAATCGGAGCAATACTAACGCTTGAAGGAGCGGATGCACTACAGGGCAACCGGGTGTATTGGACCACGTTATACCGTTTGGGAGTCAGATCACTCGGGCTAACATGGAATCACGGGAACGCTGTTGCCGACGGGATTTTAGAAGGCAGGGGTGCTGGTATTACTGACTTTGGCAAAAAAATAATTGGTGATAATAATCGACGGGGAATTTGGACAGATCTCTCCCATGTGTCAATAAAAGGGTTCTGGGATGCGATGGACATAGCTGAGTTCCCAATTGCTTCCCATTCCAACGCGAAAAAGCTGTGCGGCCATCCCAGGAATTTAAATGACGATCAAATAAAAGCGTTGATTCAAAAAGACGGGATTATTGGCGTGACGTTTGTTCCCAAGTTTTTACGGGATGACCGTAAAGCGGGAATAAGGGATATTCTGAACCATGTTGATTATCTTTGTTCGCTTGGAGGAGAAAAAAATATCGGAATAGGCTCTGATTTTGACGGAATCGACAGGGGGCCGGATGGCCTTGCGAGCTATGCGGGTTATGAAAGGCTGATCAATGCCATGTTACAGCAATTTCCTGAGGAGCTCGTAAAAGGATTTTGCTTTACAAATTTCGCAGATAAGTTACCGGAAAAGATGGGTCTATCAATTTAGCAAAAAAACATTGTCAAAGGTTGCCGGAATGAGTCATGACAGGAAGAAAAGTATTTTTTAAAAAATTTAATATATGCTTGCAATTCCCTGGTGATACAACTATTATTGAATCGTTTAGTACATAATCAGACCAGAAGATTTACTAAAGTTCCGGCTCTAAGATTAATAGATGGTTAATAGATTTAAAAAAGCAGGTTAACATGAAGGGTGGAATATGGATGAGAGATCAACTTTCATGGAAAGTTGGCGGCCAGCAGGGGGAAGGAATCGACAGTACCGGTGAAATCTTCGCGATCGCAATGAATCGGCTTGGTTATTACCTTTATGGTTACAGACATTTTTCTTCTAGAATTAAAGGCGGCCATACGAACAATAAGATCAGGGTGAGCACGAATGAAGTCCGTTCTGTTTCGGATGACCTCGACATTCTGATTGCCTTTGATCAGGAAACAATCGATTTGAATTCCCATGAACTGCATGACAATGGTATCATTATCGCTGATTCAAAATTCAAACCTGAAAAGGCGGATGAGACAGGTGCTTCCCTATACGTCGTTCCGTTTACAGAGATCGCAGCAGATCTTGGCACATCGTTGATGAAAAACATGGTTGCGATCGGAGCGACAACAGGCGCCTTAGGACTGGACGTGAACCAGTTTGAAGAAGTAGTTAAAGAAATTTTCGGCAGAAAAGGCGAGAAGGTTGTCGAGAAAAATATGGAAGCGATCAGGCAGGGGGCAGCTTACTTCAAAAAAGAATCCGGCGGCCAAATAGAAAATCTAAAATTGAACGAGGCAGACGGAAGACGACGTATGTTTATGATTGGAAACGATGCGATTGCTCTTGGTGCTCTATCTGCAGGTGTAAGATTTATGCCGGCCTATCCTATTACTCCAGCTTCAGAAATAATGGAGTATCTGATCAAGAAACTCCCGGATTTTGGTGGTACAGTTATTCAAACGGAAGATGAAATCGCCGCAGCTACGATGGCGATTGGTTCCAATTATGCAGGAGTTCGGGCTTTAACTGCTTCTGCGGGTCCAGGGCTTTCTTTGATGATGGAATCGATCGGATTATCCGGTATAACCGAAACACCGCTGGTTATCGTGGATACACAGCGTGGCGGTCCAAGTACCGGCCTTCCAACGAAACAGGAACAATCAGATCTTATGGCTGTCATCTATGGCACCCATGGCGATATTCCGAAGATCGTTATGGCACCGAGTACTGTTGAAGAAGCGTTCTATGATACGATTCAAGCTTTTAATCTAGCAGAGGAGTATCAGTGTCCAGTAATCCTTTTATCAGACCTTCAGCTTTCGCTTGGAAAACAGACGGTAGAGCCTCTTGACTATAACAAGATTGAAATCCGGAGAGGAAAACTAGATCTGCAGCAGGAAATTCCTGCACGAGGTGATAAGTCTTATTTTAAACGCTACGAAGTAACCGAAGATGGAATATCGCCCCGGGTAATCCCAGGAATGGTAAACGGTATCCACCATGTTACCGGTGTTGAGCATGATGAGACAGGAAAACCGTCCGAATCGCCATCCAATCGTCAGTCCCAAATGGATAAACGGCTTCGAAAACTATCAAACTTAAAGTTTGATACGCCCGTTCATAAAAAGGCCCCGCACGAAGAAGCAGATCTGTTAATTATAGGCTATGTTTCTACCCGTGGTGGAATCGAAGAGGCGATCCCACGGCTTGAAAATGAAGGATTAAAAGTTAATCATGCGCAGATCCGGTTAATCCATCCGTTCCCTTCAGAAGAATTAAGGCCTTTAGTTGAATCTGCACGTAAGGTGGCCATCGTGGAACACAACGGGACCGGACAGCTGGCTAACCTGGTTAAAATGAATGTGGGGCATGCAGAAAAAATTCATCATATTCTAAAATACAATGGGAATCCTTTCTTGCCTAAGGAGATTCACAATAAATGCAAGGAGCTGTTCTAAATGGCGACATTTAAAGATTTTCGTAATAATGTAAAGCCTAACTGGTGCCCGGGCTGCGGTGATTTTTCGGTCCAGGCAGCAATTCAGCGGGCTTCTGCCAATGTGGGGCTCGAACCAGAGCAGCTTGCTGTGATATCCGGGATCGGCTGCTCGGGAAGAATATCAGGTTATATCCAGTCCTACGGTTTCCATGGCATTCATGGACGCTCCTTGCCGATTGCCCAGGGAGTTAAGATGGCGAATCGTGATCTTACAGTAATTGCTTCGGGCGGAGACGGGGATGGATTCGCAATTGGAATGGGACATACCATCCACGCGATGAAAAGAAATATCGATATTACGTACATCGTAATGGATAATCAAATATACGGTTTAACAAAGGGCCAGACCTCTCCGACAAGTGCAGAAGGATTTACAACGAAGAGTACGCCTTCTGGTTCGGTAGAATCGCCGCTTTCGATTATGGAAATGGCTCTTGCGACAGGGTGCGGCTTCGTTGCCCAGGGATTCTCAACTGACTTAAAAGACCTTGTTTCCCTTATTGAACAGGGAATCAATCATAAAGGTTTTTCTTTCATCAATGTTTTTAGTCCATGTGTAACGTTTAACAAAGTGAATACCTACGATTGGTTTAAAGAACATCTGGTTAATTTAAATGAAATTGTTGGTTATGATACTTCAAACCGCGGCATGGCGATGCAAACGATTATCGAACATAACGGACTTGTAAAAGGGCTCATCTATAAAGACGATAAGAAAAAATCTTATCAGGAAGCTGCCCATGGCTATAGTGATAAGCCTCTTACAGGTACCGATTTGAAACTGCCGGAAGAAAAATTTAACGAACTTGTTGCCGAATTCATGTAGTGAGAATGAGCAAGCTTACGAAAACGGTGTAAAAGGAAAATCCGAACTAATTCAAATTCTGATTGAAGAATCTTGAATCATAGTTCGGATTTTCCTTTGGCTAAAATACTTTTGGCATGCCCTCTCTTAAAATTCAATATAAAACGGCAGTAATGCTGGGTTTCCGACAAGCTTATAAAAGTTTTTCCGAAACACCAGTATTACCAATAAGGAATAGTTTAAAATAACATAAGTAAAAGGAAAAAAATACAAAAAGGTGATAGCAACGATACTAGTGAACTATTTTTTTAGAAAAAATCGATTGTTCTCCTGAGGAAGACACTCCGCTTTACGGATTTATTCTAAAGTGATACTATTATCGTTGAAAACGGATTCTTTATAGGTTGATAGTAAAGGAGTGTGCACGGTGGAAGGAAAGATGAAAGCAATTGTAAAACATCATCGCGGTGTTGGCGCTGAGCTCCAAACGGTTGATATTCCGCAAATTAACGATAACGAAGTATTAATCCAGGTGAAAGCTACATCCATTTGCGGTACGGATGTCCATATTTACTCATGGGATGAATGGTCAGCGAGCAGGGTGAAGCCTCCATATACGTTCGGTCATGAATTTGCCGGTGTAGTAGTTGAAAAAGGCAAAAATGTAACGAATGTAGAAATCGGCGACCATGTTTCTGCGGAAACCCATATCGTCTGTAACGAATGTCCCCAATGTTTGACGGGCCAGTTTCACATTTGTGAAAATACGAAAATCATTGGAGTAGATACAAATGGATGTTTTGCAGAATATGTAGCATTGCCAAGTCAAAATCTCTGGAAAAACCCGGAGGAAATGCCGTTTGATGTTGCATCTGTCCAGGAACCGATGGGGAATGCTGTCCATACTGTATTGGCCGGTGATGTAGCAGGTAAGACGGTTGCTATTATAGGGTGCGGTCCGATCGGAATCATGGCTGTAGGAGTAGCTAAAGCAGCAGGGGCTTCTCAGGTGATTGCCTTCGATCTTAACGATTATCGTCTCGATCTGGCAAAGCAAATGGGTGCCACAACAGTTGTTAATTCCAAAAATGAAGATCCTCTACAAGTTGTAAAAGAACTGACTGAAGGACATGGCGTAGATGTTGTGTGTGAGATGTCCGGTCATCCGGTAGCAATGAACCAGGGCTTTAAAATGGTTACTAATGGAGGCCGAGTTTCCATTTTAAGCCTGCCTGTTCGGCCTGTTGAAATCGATGTGACAAACGATATCGTGTTTAAAGGTATTACAGTACAGGGAATCACAGGGCGTAAAATGTTTGAAACATGGCGCCAGGTTTCAGGGCTTCTAAAATCTAAGCAGGTAGACCTTGAACCGATGATTACCCACCATTTTCCGCTCGAAGATTTCGAAAAGGGTTTTGACTTGATGCTTGCTGGAAAATGCGGGAAAGTTGTCCTCCATCCGTAATAACTTTAGAATGAAAATATGCCGGCTGATGTTTAGAGACAGCCGGCATGTTGTAGAATAGAATTAGTTAAGCAGATGGATAAATACATATATCATTTATTAGGAGGCGATCCGATGAAAGGGTTTGAATACTTACAAAAAGAGCTAGACGAAATGAAAGAGCAAGGGGTCTTTCGCAATCTTATTCCGTTAGAGTCTCCACAGGGATCAAAAGTTAATATTAATGGAAAAGAAGTTATTCAACTATCTTCAAACAATTATCTTGGACTGACAGATCATCCTAAAATGAAAGAAGCTGCAATCGAAGCTGTCGAAAAATACGGAGCAGGCACTGGTTCTGTTCGTACGATTGCAGGGACATTTTCAATGCACGAAGAGTTTGAAGAGAAATTGGCAAACTTCAAGCATACTGAAGCAGCTCTTGTATTACAATCAGGATTCGCTACAAACCAGGCGGTGCTTTCGGCTATTTTAACAAAGGAAGACGTCGTTATTTCAGATGAGCTAAATCATGCATCTATTATTGATGGGATTCGTTTGACAAAAGCCGGGCGAAGAATTTACAAACACGTTGACATGCAAGATCTTGAAAATGCATTAAAAGAAACCCAGGATTATCGTACTCGTCTTATCGTTACAGATGGTGTTTTTTCAATGGACGGTAACATTGCACCACTTCCTGAGATTGTAGAGCTGGCAGAAAAATATGATGCACTTGTTATGGTGGACGATGCACATGCGAGCGGTGTTCTCGGTCGAAACGGCCGTGGTTCTGTTGATCATTTTAACTTGAACGGTAGAGTGCATATCCAGGTAGGAACGCTTAGTAAGGCCATTGGGGTGCTTGGCGGATATGTTGCGGGACCAAAAACGTTAAGGGATTACCTGATCCATAAAGGGCGCCCATTCCTATTCAGTACTTCCCATCCACCAGCAGTAACTGCTGCAAGCTCTGCAGCGATCGATGTGTTGCTTGAAGAACCAGAGTTAATTGAGAAATTATGGGACAATACAAAGTTTTTTAAAGAAGAGCTAACAAAACTCGGGTTTGATACCGGGATCAGTAAAACACCTATTACTCCTGTAATTGTAGGAGAAGAAGCATTATGCCACCGCTTCTCCGATAAGCTGTTCGATTATGGTGTATTCGCACAGGGAATTGCCTTCCCTACAGTAGCAAAAGGGAAAGCACGCGTCAGAACTATCGTCACAGCACAGCATTCCAAAGAAGAACTGCAACAAGCGCTGAACGCCTTCGAAAAAGCCGGAAAAGAACTCGGCATCATTAAATAAATGATGTAATGAGGAAAGGGTAATCGTTTTGATTATCCTTTTCTTGTTTTAGTTTGGGTATTTTCACATATTTTGTTTATTAATAAACAGTAGAAATGCACTGCGACATAACGGATGGATAGCCGCTGCGGAAAGCGAACTGCCCGGAGCGGAAATCAATGCTGCAATTACGTCGCAGAAGTAAAAACAACAATGTTTTAGAAAACAGCCTTTAACTTGCATAATTATTTCTAAAAACTGAGATTACGAAGCGATTTCAAAACGGACTTGCTTCAATAAATTTCTATTGTTTATTGCTTAATTTCCCTGATACACTTATAATATGGTATTGTGTATCCAATTAATTATCTCGCTTTACTATATAGATCGGCTTTTAGTTGGCAAGAAAGGAGTTCGCAAAATGAACGAAGAACAGCGCTTGCAGTCTTCGCAGGTTGTTTCTAAACCTAAAAAGGAAAAGACAACAGAAGACTATGCAAAGTACTTCCAGACAACGTACCAGGCGCCTTCATTGAAAGATGCAAAGCGACGTGGTAAAGAAAACGTAAAAGTCCACTATGACTTTGATATTCCGGAAAACATCAAGAATCTCGGCATAAATAAAAAGTTCCTTATCCGTACCTATGGCTGCCAGATGAATGAGCATGATACAGAGGTAATGGCCGGCATTTTCGAAGGAATGGGATTTGAAGCAACAACAGAGGTCAATGAAGCAGACGTTATCCTTCTCAATACGTGTGCGATCCGTGAAAACGCGGAAAACAAAGTGTTCGGCGAGCTTGGACACTTGAAACCGTTAAAAATGGAAAGACCTGATTTGATCATCGGGGTATGCGGATGTATGTCCCAGGAAGAATCGGTCGTTAACCGCATCATGCAAAAGCACCAGTTTGTCGATTTGATTTTTGGAACCCATAATATCCACCGTCTTCCTCAGCTAATGGAACAGGCTGTATTTGGAAAAGAAATGGTTATGGAAGTCTGGTCAAAAGAAGGGGATATCATCGAGAACCTTCCAAGAACCAGAAAAGGCGAAATCAAAGCATGGGTTAATATTATGTATGGCTGCGACAAGTTCTGTACGTATTGTATTGTCCCTTATACGCGGGGCAAGGAGAGAAGCCGTCGCCCTGAAGATATAATCCAGGAAGTACGCCATCTTGCCGCAAATGGGTATAAAGAAGTTACTTTATTAGGACAAAACGTAAATGCATACGGCAAGGACCTTGAGGATATCGAGTATGGACTTGGTGACCTGATGGATGAGATACGCAAGATCGATATTCCACGTGTCCGCTTTACAACAAGCCATCCACGTGACTTCGATGATCGTTTGATCGAGGTTTTAGCAAAGGGCGGAAACCTTCTGGATCATATCCACCTTCCAGTTCAAAGCGGCAGCAGTTCCGTGTTAAAATTGATGAACCGGAGATATACGCGTGAAAGCTATATGGAGCTTGTTCGAAAAATAAAAGCAGCGATGCCTGAAGCTACTTTTACGACAGATATTATCGTAGGTTTTCCTAATGAAACGGAAGAACAGTTTGAAGAAACTCTGTCGTTAATGAAAGAAGTAGAATACGACAGTGCGTTTACATTTATTTATTCCCAGCGTGACGGTACTCCGGCAGCTAAGATGAAGGATAACGTGCCGATGGAAGTCAAAAAGGAACGCCTGCAGCGTCTAAACAGCGTTGTAAATGATATTGCGGCCAAAAAGAACGCTGCCTATAAAGATAAAATTGTTGAAGTGCTCGTTGAAGGGGAAAGCAAGAAAAATCCTGATGTTCTTTCAGGATATACCCGCCGTAACAAGCTGGTAAATTTCCGCGGGTCAAAATCGTTGGTTGGCAAGCTTGTGAAAGTGAAAATTGTCGATCCGAAAACATGGTCCCTCAATGGAGAACTTGTAGAAGAAACTGCAGAGGTGAATGCGTAATGATTACAAGACAGGAAGTTATCTCAAGAGCAAAAGATCTGGCTACAATGATGGCTGATACGGAAGAAGTAGACTTTTTCAAACGTGCTGAAGAACAGATTAACAAAAATGAAAAAGTGCAGGAACTGATTTCACAGATTAAGAAACTTCAAAAGGAAGCTGTTAACCTTCAACACTTCCAGAAGCATGAAGCATTAAAGCAAACAGAAACAAAGCTTGATGAATTAATGGAGCAGCTTGACCAGATTCCTATCGTACAAGAGTTCAAGCGTTCTCAGAGAGAAGTGAACGATCTGTTGCAATTGATCGCCAACACGATTTCTAACAAAGTAACAGATGAGATCATCGAGTCAACAGGCGGAGATTTGTTGCAGGGGACAACTGGTTCCCATCAAAGAAAAGCTTGTGAATAAAAGGTAAACCGGGACATCTCAGTCCTGGTTTTTTTTTATCCCCTAATAAAACTTTTAACCAAAGGAGAATGCCCGACACCGTTAAAAAGTTTAAGATTATAGATAAGCGCAACTGCGCCTCCATCTTTCCATAAAGCCTTGAAGATCGTGCGAGTTTTCTTTTTCTATTGTTAATTTCAATTACCGTACTTAAAGGAAAAATATAAAATTAAAAAAGAGTAGGAAATCCAAAAGGAGATCAAACATAGACTGATATAAGAACAAACCACCGTAAAATTTTTCGCACACTAGTCATTTGCCATGCATAGGATGAGATTGAAGATTGGAAGAGGAGGTATGATCGATGTCAGGTAAAGAAGATTATAAATACAGAGAAATAATCACCAAAGCTGTATGCGGAAAAGGCCGAAAATTTTCACAGGCCACACATACTGTTACTCCCTCACATCGTCCGACGAGCATTTTAGGCTGCTGGATCATCAATCATAGTTTTTCAGCGAAGAACAAAAAGGATTTTGTTGATGTAGATGGTGTTTATGATATCAATATCTGGTACTCATACAATAACAACACAAAAACCGAAGTTGTTACAGAAACTGTCAAGTACAAAGATGAAGTCCCTTTAAGAAAAAAAGACGAAAACGTAGTCTCCGATGACTTTGAAGTGCTTGCAAAAGCAGTTCAAGAACCAAACGCCCAGGAAGCGACAATTGCACCAAATGGAAACAAAATTGTTGTGCATGTAGAAAGAGACTTTATTGTGGAAGCAATCGGTGAAACAAAAGTCTATGTTGCTATTAATCCTGATGGCACCATCGATACATGGGATGATGAAGACTGGGAAGATTTAGAAGTTGAAGATGAAGAGTTTGAAGACCTTGATCCGAACTTTTTAATTGGTGATTTAGAGGAGTAACAGAACCAGGAAGAAGAAAACCTTCTTCCTGGTCTTTATTTGCATTTTATAAAAAAAGTGTTTTGCAAACTTTGGTCCTTTTATCTCTCATAAACAATATAAACGGTGGCCAACCGTTACGGCAATCTACGCTTTCCGCAGGTTCGCGCTGAGCCTCCAGCCTGACAGGCAACAAAGTATCTCTTTGAAAAGAGCCTTATCAAAAACGGACAGGATTAATGAGCCGGACAATTAAATCTGGTGAAGGGCTAAATGTAAATATGGTATACTGAAGAACGTAAAGTAGATAGAAACCTTATAAATGGTGGAGGAAAAAAATGACTCAGTATACACCAATGATCCAACAATATCTCCGAATTAAGGCAGAGCATCAGGATGCCTTTTTATTTTTTCGCCTTGGGGATTTTTATGAAATGTTTTTTGAAGATGCGATTCAGGCATCTAAAGAGCTGGAAATCACTTTAACGAGCAGGGACGGCGGAAACGAACGCATCCCCATGTGCGGGGTGCCATACCATTCTGCAGATAATTATATAACTCAGTTAGTAAACAGAGGATTTAAAATCGCAATCTGCGAACAAACCGAAGACCCTAAGCAGGCGAAGGGTGTAGTCCGAAGAGAAGTTGTCCAGTTGATTACGCCTGGTACAGTAATGAATGACGGATTGATTAAAGAAAAAGAAAACAATTACATTGTTTCCATCTCTCGCTTTGATGATCTTACATACGGATTGGCTGCAAATGACCTTACTACAGGAGAAACAATGGCAACACTTCTGTCTGGGACATGCGAGGATGTTATTAGTGAGGCTGCTTCACTGTCACCCAAAGAGATTGTTGTGTCCTCGTCGATGCCTGAAGGTGAGAGAAAGCTGATTAAAGAACGACTTGCAATCACCTTATCATTTGAAGAACAGTCTCATCTCCCGGATGCTTTCACTCACCTGGCAAAACATATTGATCAGGTAAAGCTTCTTGATGTGTTTGGCCGTTTATTGCATTACCTTGTCCGTACACAAAAGCGGTCACTTGATCATTTACAGCCACTAAAGCATTATCAGGTCAACGAGTTTATGAAGATTGACATGAACTCAAAGCGGAACCTAGAGCTTGTGGAAACGATCAGGGAGAAACGCCGAAAAGGGTCGTTGGTATGGTTTCTGGACCATACAGTTACAGCGATGGGCGGAAGGTTGCTCAAACAATGGGTTGAGCGTCCTTTGCTTAGTAAAACGACGATCAACCATCGGTTAAGCATCGTAGAAACGTTGATCAAGCAGTTTTTTGAAAGGGAAGCATTAAGAGACCAGTTAAAGCAGGTCTATGATTTGGAAAGACTGGCAGGAAGGGTTGCTTTTGGGAATGTGAATGCAAGAGATCTTGTCCAGTTGAGAAAGTCGCTTGGAAAAATACCAGAAATCAAACAGCTTGTAAGTGAGCTTGAGGATGAGTGTGCACAAAAGCTTGCTGCATCGATAAAGCCGTGCAATGAGTTGAACGGGCTGCTTCAGGAAGCCCTTGAAGAGAACCCTCCCGTTTCAGTAAAAGAGGGAAACATGATAAAGGATGGCTTTCACAAGGAACTTGACAAATACAGGGATGCAAGCAAAAACGGTAAAAGCTGGATTGCTTCACTTCAACAAAAAGAACGCCAGGAAACGGGTATTAAGTCATTAAAAATCGGCTATAACAGAGTATTCGGTTATTACATTGAGGTCACGAAGGCGAACCTTCATCTTCTTGCTGAAGGTAGGTATGAACGCAAGCAAACATTGACGAATGCCGAGCGTTTTATCACCCCGGAGCTTAAGGAAAAAGAAGCTCTGATTCTTGAAGCGGAAGATAAGATGATGGAGCTTGAGTACGAACTATTTTCGAATCTGCGTGAACAGGTGAAAACTTTTATACCGGAGCTTCAAGAGCTAGCAAAAACGTTAAGTGAAATCGATGTTCTCCAGGGCTTTGCATCGGTAAGTGAAGAAAACAGGTTTTGCCGCCCGGAATTTTCAGATAACCGCGAAATCAGGATAAATGAGGGGCGGCATCCTGTGGTCGAAAAGATGCTGGATGACCGAGAGTACGTTGCCAATGACGTGATGATGGATGAAGATCGTGAAATCCTGCTTATTACCGGTCCTAACATGAGCGGTAAGAGCACTTATATGCGCCAGCTTGCCTTGATTGCCATAATGGGCCAAATCGGATGTTTTGTACCCGCGACGTCTGCAGTTCTTCCAATCTTCGATCAAGTGTTTACAAGAATTGGAGCTGCCGATGACCTTGCAGCAGGCCAGAGTACGTTTATGGTAGAAATGCTGGAAGCAAACTATGCGATCACAAAGGCAACACAGGACAGTTTGATATTATTAGATGAGATCGGGAGGGGAACGTCTACTTACGACGGAATGGCTCTTGCCCAGTCTATCATCGAATATATTCACAATGAGGTCAGGGCAAAAACATTGTTTTCCACTCACTATCATGAATTGACCGTACTCGAAAAGGAACTTTCCCGCGTTAAGAATGTCCATGTAAAAGCAGTGGAAGAAAAGGGCAGGGTAGTTTTCTTGCATAAGGTTCATGATGGTTCTGCCGATAAAAGTTATGGTATCCATGTTGCGCAACTTGCAAATTTGCCAGACAGGCTAATAGAACGTGCAGCAGCAATTTTAAAAGAGTTAGAACGTCCTGTCCATCCAAACGGCCAAACTGTTCAAGCGGAGCAGGTTAACGAATCAGAAGCTGCCGCACAGCTTGCTGCAGCAGAAGAAGATAACGAAGCGCAGCTGTCATTTTTTGGGGGGAGCAAGAAAAAAAGTTTAGAATCTTTTTCAAAAGAAGAGAAAGCAGTTCTCCAGCTGTTGCGGAAATCCGATATTTTAGAGATGACGCCGATGGAGGCGATGAACATACTATACGATATGAAACGGAAACTAAAATAAGTCGTTATATTTAGTTAACCATGGAAGAGGTGAGAGTGATGGGGAAAATTATTCAGTTGGACGAGCAACTGGCAAATAAGATTGCAGCAGGAGAAGTGGTTGAGCGTCCTGCATCCGTTATTAAAGAACTAGTTGAAAATTCTATTGATGCCAACAGTTCAGAAATTACTATTGAAGTGGAAGAGGGCGGTCTTTCAAAGATCAGGGTTGTCGACAATGGAGACGGTATGGAAAGGGAGGATTGCAAGCTTGCCTTTTTCAGACATGCAACAAGCAAAATCAAAGATGAACGGGACTTGTTCCATATCAACACACTTGGATTCCGAGGAGAGGCTTTGCCAAGTATAGCTGCAGTATCCCACCTCGAGCTTAAAACAAGTAACGGGAAACAGGCTGGTACGTATGTAAACATTCAAGCCGGTGAGATAAAAGAATTTTCCTCAACGGATAGCCGTAAGGGAACTGAAATCACTGTCACGAACCTGTTTTATAATACGCCTGCACGCTTGAAACACATGAAAACAGTTAATACCGAGCTAGGGAACATTGCAGATATTATTAACAGACAGGCAATGGCGCATCCGGAAATAGCTTTTCGCTTTTATCATAATGGGAAAAGGCTGTTGTATACGAACGGGAACGATGATCTCCTTCAGGTGGTCGCGCAAATTTACGGTTATTCCGTAGCAAAAAAAATGATTTCATTAAAAAGGGATACGATTGATTTTAATATAAGCGGCTATATGGCGAAACCGGAAGTAACCCGCGCCTCAAGGCAGTACATTTCGCTTTTTATGAACGGAAGGTATATTAAGAATTATCCGATCAGTAAAGCGATTCAGCAGGGCTATCATACACTATTGCCGATCGGAAGATATCCGGTTATTGTATTGCATGTAGAGTTGGATCCGACTTTGATCGATGTTAACGTACATCCTTCAAAACTGGAAGCGAGAATTAGCAAGGAAAAAGAGTTGGCTGCATTGATTCAAACCGCCATCCAGGACGGATTTAAAAGAATCCAGCTCATACCTGAAGCAGCCGTACCGAAACAAAAGAAAGAAAGATCAGAGCAACCGTCCTTTTCTTTTCAGCATGCCGGATCAAGAGAAAATGAAGAAACTTATACAGCTTCCGAACAAAATTTTGAAAAAATGTTTCAAAGTGATTCGAAAAAGCCTGCCCAAGGAAACTATTATAACCAGGAACCTTTTTCAAAACCGCCGAAAAAAGCGATTGATCTCATAAACAAGGATATATTGGATAAGGATGAACTTAATGAAGAATCCGATAACAATCCAGGACAGGAAGAGATAGAATACTACAAGAAACAAAATGTGAGGGAAGAGGATCTGGAATTGGAAGATAAGGGCCTTTCTGATACTTCTGTAAAAGAAGAATCCAGAATCCCACCCCTGTACCCGATCGGACAGATGCATGGAACTTATATTCTTGCCCAAAATGAAAACGGCCTTTATATTATCGATCAACATGCTGCACAGGAAAGGATTAAATATGAATTTTATCGAGAAAAGGTCGGACAGCTTAATGATGAGGTTCAGGAAATGCTTGTACCTATTACGCTAGAATTTAGTAACGCTGAAACTTCAATCATTAATGAAAGGATGGAAGATCTGGCAAAGGTAGGCGTATTTTTAGAGGAATTTGGAAACAATGCGTTTATCGTCCATTCCCATCCACAATGGTTTCCAGCGGGCGAGGAACAAAGTACTATTCAAGAGATTATCGATGAAGTGCTAGCGAATAAAACGATAGATATAAAAAAGCTTAGAGAAGAAGCAGCCATCATGATGTCGTGTAAAGGATCGATCAAGGCAAACCGGCACCTTCGAGAGGATGAAATTTTCACTCTGCTCGAAACGCTCAGAAAAAGCATCGACCCATTTACCTGCCCTCACGGTAGGCCGATCATCGTTCATTACTCAACATATGAAATGGAAAAAATGTTCAAACGGGTAATGTAAATAAGAAGCAGCGACATTGTCGTTGCTTCTTATTATTTTTACTGTTCTTCTGAGAAATCTTCGTTAAAAATGTCACAATGTTAAAAGAAGAATAGGATAATAAAAAACGGAGTTGAAGTGGGATGTCTGCTGAAAGCATACAAGGTATTTGCAACGAATTCGGAAGAATATTAAATGGAAAAGCAAACGTGGACAATGGTGTTTGTTCCGTGAATATAAAACGGAACCTGCACGTTGAAATACAGGGTAGACCAAGCAAAGCAGAATTGGAAGCGGCTTTATCTTTCGAATCAATGGACCAGTATGGCAGGGCATTAAACCTTGGGGAAACAGTTCTGTTGACTGAAGAAGTTAATCCTTTTATGGATGTAATTAAAAGGAACGGTATACTCATCAGTGCACTTCATAACCACTGGCTGTTCACAAGTCCTAATATTTTGTACTTGCATTTTCAGTCAGTTGAGCCGCCGCTTCATTTTGCCTCAAAGGTAGCAGAAGCGTTTAAAGTGCTTAAGTACTAGGAGAGATCCACTTTTACACTTTTCCTGGTATGAAACAACAGAACGGCAGAAACCGTTCTGTTGTTTGATCAAGATTTAATCATTATTATTGTTGTGCAGGTCTAAGTCGTTTTCTCTTCTTTGTTCAGATGGCTCTTCATCAAGATCAGGTTCTTCTTCGTCCATCCCATTATTACGGATGTCGTAGTCTCTTTCATCCTCGTCTAATCCACCAGGCACAACATCTTCATCAAGGTCCGGGCTGATGTCATTATCATTCATATCGTTGTCTAAACGATTGTCGTCATTATCCA
Organism: Exobacillus caeni; assembly: GCF_005747095.1. Lineage (GTDB taxonomy): Bacteria > Bacillota > Bacilli > Bacillales > Guptibacillaceae > Exobacillus > Exobacillus caeni. The sequence goes on from NZ_SWLG01000006.1 coordinate 120,522, forward strand.
AACGATTAATATCATTACGGTCATCATTGATGTTTTGAATATCAGGATCACCGTTGTCATCATTATTCATGTTACAACCTGTCAATAATCCAGCGGTTAATAAAAGTGAAAAAGCTGAAATCTTAATAAGATGTTTCATTTTTTACCTCCGAAAAGTAAATTTTTATCACTTGTTATTATTTCTAATCTTTTTATAAATAAACGAAATACTTATTTCTATTTTTATCCATTAAGAAACAAATACCAGTATTGCTTTCAAGAACTTTTCGCAAAATAAAAGAAACGAATGAAAGGAAAGATCATGATGCAAAATCAAGGAAAATGGCTGCCGTTTGTAGCATCTGTAGGGCTCGGTGCTGCAGCTTATTATAATATGACGAGGAATCAAAATTTTGGAGGTACTATGCAACAGATGATACCTCTTGTAACAGGATTAAGCGGAGGAAAACAAAAGCAAAAAGATCAAACAAATACACAAACCCAGCAGCTCCAATAAAAAAACAAGTCCACTTCTCTAGGGTGGACTTGTTTTTATGCAGAGAGTTGACTAAAATGAAATGCATAATACATAAAAAAGGGATTTGATGAATGGGACATTATAAAGAAAAGTTAGTGACGATCCTTGGACCTACTGCAGTAGGAAAGACGAAAACAAGTATTGAAGTTGCAAAATCGGTCGGAGGAGAAATCATCAGTGGCGATTCTATGCAGGTGTATAAAGGGATGGATATCGGAACAGCCAAAGTAACAAATAGCGAAATGGATGGAATCCCTCATCATCTACTCGATATTAAAGAACCGACTGAAGCATTTTCTGCTGCAGAGTTCCAGGAGCTTGCGACAAAGTTGATCACAGACATAAACAAGCGTGGGAAAATACCGATCATTGCAGGGGGGACAGGGCTTTATGTAAAAGCGGTAACGCATCAGTATCACTTCTCTGAAGCTCCCTCTGACCCTCGATATAGACGTGAGTTAGAGGAATTCGCAGACAAAAACGGTCCGGTTCTTCTTCATGAAAAGTTGAAAAAAGTGGATGAAGAAAGCTATTCAAACATTCATCCAAATAATGTGCGTAGAGTGATACGCGCACTCGAAGTTGTCCATGCAACCGGCAGGCCTCTTTCAGAAAATAAAAGCAATAAGGAAGAGCGCTCTCCATATCATCTTGTAAACATAGGCTTAACAATGGATAGGGAAAAGCTATATAAGAGAATCGATCGCCGCGTTGATATGATGATTGAAGATGGTTTAATTGAAGAAGCCTGGAAATTATACAATGAGGGTGTTAGGGACTGCCAATCTGTACAGGCGATTGGATACAAAGAAATTTATTACTATCTTGAAAATAGAGAGACAAAAGAAGTAGCGATCGAAGAATTGAAGAAGAATTCAAGAAGATATGCCAAACGCCAATTAACCTGGTTCAGGAACCAGATGGAAATAAATTGGTTTGATATGACCGAGGACAGAGAACAAAAAATAAAGGAAATTGTTCAATTTGTTGCAGGAAAGCTGCAATAAAAAGAGAATGTAATTAGGGAATGTCTATAGAGAATAGAGGAGGACTGAATAATGAAGCAGCAAATTAATATCCAGGACCAATTTTTAAACACTCTCCGCCGTGACAACGTATATGTAACAGTTTATCTGTTGAATGGATTTCAATTAAAAGGACTAATCAAAGGGTTTGATAATTTTACTGTAACTCTTGAAACAGATGGAAAGCAGCAGCTCATCTATAAGCATGCTATTTCTACATTTGCTCCTCAGCGTGCAGTAGAATTAAATATGGATTCAGAAAAATAATGCAAGTCCCTCACGAAAGTGGGGGACTTTTTTGGATTACTTTTAAGCTGGCGATTTTTCCCTGTCCTAGTGTTTCAACTACTGTATTGTTGTTCTGAATTAACGTAATTATAATATCTTTTCAATGTTAGAGAAGATTTTAGGCCTAATCTTTGTTTGATGTCTTCTTCGGAAGCGTGTTGTGTAATTAAGTCTTTAACATAGGTTCGTCTCATATGCTGAGCGGAAATTCCCTTCCTTAACCCTGCTCTTGCAACCTCCTGGCGGATCATTTTTTGTACGGCAATCTCTGTTAACCGTTTGGGTTTCTCATAATCATAGTCCCACCGATATGTTTCCCGTTGAAAGTCGAAAGCTACGAAGAAGGGATCTTGGCTGTGCAGCCGGGGTCTTACAGCAACTGGTATTGTTTTAAAATAGTTATATAGTTGCTTTTTGTGTTCAGGCTTTATTTTGACTATCCGTTTAGTTTCCATGTTTTGTATCTCTAATTCATTTTGTTCAAAGTGAATGTCTTTCATATTTAAACTGACAAGCTCCCTAAGCGAGAGTCCATATTGCAAGAAAAGCTGAATGATACTGATATTTCTCTCGATCAGAAGGTGTCTGGTTTTAAGCTGGTTATCAGAGAGGCCATCAGGTGAAGAGACACTGCTGATCAACCTTTCTTGCTCTTTCGTTGAAATGAAATGTTCGGTTTTGAACTCTACCGATTCAGTCGTGTTGATCGAAAGTTCACTGACCGGATTGAAAGCGAGTCGTCCTATGCTTCTATAGAACCGGTACAGCTGGTTGATTACCGTTATTATTCTTTTTATCGTCCGTTCTGAATATCTTCTAGAAGTGAGCAAAAAATCGATATAACGTTCCAATTCTTCAGTGGTCAATGCCTTAATAGTATCAAAATTAACCTGTTGGGAAGAGGCGAGTTTGAGCCATCTATGAAAATCCTCAAGATCATACCGATACCGTTTTATCGTAGAAGGCTGCCTGCCCCTGGTCTCAAGAAAAGACAAATAACTTTCAAAGCAATCCGGCAATTTTTGTTCCATCATATCCAACTTGCTCAACTCCTCTCAAGCCCTATTATAACAAACCAAAAGAAAGCAGGTTACTTTCAAAAGAATGAAAATGAATTTTATGGAGATACTATGCCTAACAAAACGAGGACTGGGGGAAAATTAAATGGCTTTCTTCTCTAAACAACAACCTGAACCAATACCTGAAGTGGAAACTTCCGTGTGGTCATGTACAAACGACGGATGCTCAGGATGGATGAGAGAAAATTTTTCATTTGAAGCAACACCAGCCTGCCCGTTATGTGCTTCAACCATGCAGCCTGAGGTTAGGATGCTGCCAGAAATCAGTTAGTAGCGCGAGAATTTTCTCGTGCTTAATTTTATTCAGGGGTTCATTGAAAGGAGTAAGAAATGAACGAGAATATTAGCAGATTCCTATCATGGACAAAAGGAGTCATCATTCAATCCCGGGGTGTCTTAAAAGAAAAAATAAGCAATGCGTTAAACAGTGAATCGATAACGATCGAGGACCTGGCAACGATTATTAGATACCATCCAGAATCTAAAAAACAAACACAAGATTTTCTTGGGATCACGTTTGTAACCTGGACAGTAAATCACGGAGACAATCATTATCGGCTAATGGAAAAAGGGAAATATGGCGAAAAAATATTAGAAGTGGATGCAATAGTGGGTGGAGAAAAAATAATACGTTATCGAACTTATGAGAGCCGTTCCTCGCTCGAAAAGAAAATTTCGCTTCCAGCAGACCTTCTAGGTAATTAACAAGGCTAATATTTCCTGAGGAAGCGCATAAAACGACATTTTATTTTAAGCTGATTTATTTTAATAGATAAACGATAGTTGCCTATTAGAAGAAAAGCAGACCTTAACAGGTTCTTTTCTTCTTTTTAGTGTGCATTTTAGCGGAGCATTGGGCTGTTGTCACGGTTTGTGCCCCTATTGCGTATACTATCCTGTCAAACGAAAAGGGGTGAATGGCTTGCAGGGCTCCATTACGAAGCGTACTAAAGGTCAAATCAACGTTGTCCTAAATCAAAAGCAGGGAGAATCTCTTTCAAAGCAAGACACTTTTCTTTTAGATAAAGAAAGCCGTGACAAACATTATCCGTTGGATGTTATACAAAAAGAAATGGCAAAACTTATAGGGATGGATGAATTAAAATATCTCGTGAAAGAAATATATGCATGGCTATACATCAACAAGTGCAGAAAGGAAAAAGGACTGAAGGCAGGGAACCAGGCCCTTCATATGCTGTTTAAAGGAAATCCTGGTACGGGAAAAACGACGGTCGCACGATTGCTTGGCAAGCTTTTTTTTGAAATGAAAGTTCTTTCTAAAGGGCATCTGATCGAGGCGGAAAGGGCAGACCTCGTTGGGGAATACATCGGCCATACCGCTCAAAAGACCCGGGAACTGGTAAAAAAAGCTTCTGGGGGCATTCTCTTTATCGATGAAGCTTATTCTCTTGCAAGGGGAGGGGAAAAAGATTTTGGGAAAGAAGCAATCGATACATTGGTGAAAGCGATGGAAGATAAGCAGCATGATTTTATGTTGATTCTTGCTGGATATTCAGATGAAATGGAAAACTTTTTATCCTTGAACCCCGGATTGCCGTCAAGGTTCCCAATCGTGATCGATTTTCCCGATTATACGAATGATGAACTCCTTTCGATTGCCCGCCAGATGGTAGTTGAGCGTGAATATCTCATCACTAAAGAAGCAGAATGGAAGATTAAGCAATCGTTAATGAAGGCAAGATCACGCCATTCCGATGCAGCTTTCAGCAACGGGCGTTACGTAAGGAATTTGATTGAAAAGGCTGTTAGAAAGCAGGCTGTAAGGTTATTAAGAGAAGATGAAATAGACAGGGATCGGCTGATGACCCTTGAAGCTGCTGATATACAAGTAGAAGAATGAATTAAGGTCTGGTAAGATAGATGAAGATAAAGTCAAAATAGGAAGGATATCAGTGATTGAGACCAAATAATATCTCTAACCAGGAAAAAGCAATATTAGTTGGCTGTCATTTGTCCAAAGAATCAACAGAACGGTTTGAATACTCCATGGATGAATTGGCAGCTCTAACTGAAACAGCTCAAGGGACATCTATTGCAACAATTACCCAAAAACGGGAAAGGCTGGATCCGGCTACTTATATTGGCTCGGGTAAAGTGAAGGAAATAGCTGAACTGGAAGAAGAGTTGGAAGCGGATGTAATTATTATTAACGGAGAACTTTCACCAAGTCAGGTTAGAAACCTGTCGTCTTATTTCACTTCCAGAGTGGTGGACAGAACTCAGCTAATTCTTGATATTTTTGCACAGCGGGCAAAATCTAAAGAAGGTAAATTGCAAGTTGAGCTAGCCCAGCTTCAATACATTCTGCCGAGGCTGGCAGGTAAAGGGATCGAGTTATCCCGGTTGGGCGGTGGAATCGGTACTCGAGGTCCCGGTGAAACAAAGCTTGAAACAGACAGAAGGCATATACGAAACAGAATAAAAGATATAAAGCGCCAGCTCAGTACGATTGTCCAGCATAGAGAGCGTTACAGAAGCAGAAGAAAGCGTAATGAAGTTCTTCAAATCGCACTTGTTGGATATACAAATGCCGGCAAGTCCACAATTTTTAACCGGTTAACAGAATCGGACGCTTACGAAGAAAATAAATTATTCGCCACGCTCGATCCGATGACTAGAAGGTTAAAGCTTCCTAATGGTCTTGAAGTCTTGTTAACAGATACGGTAGGGTTTATTCAGGATCTACCGACGACTTTGGTGGCTGCGTTTCGCTCTACACTCGAAGAAGCGACAGAAGCAGATCTCATTTTGCATGTCATCGATGGTTCCCATCCTGACCACGACCAGCATGAAAAAATTGTTACCGGTTTACTGAACGAACTGGATGCAGCACACATTCCGGTTTTAACGGTCTATAACAAAAGAGACTTAATTGAAAACAGTTTTGTACCGGCAAGTATACATGACACCATTTTTATTTCTGCTTTAGAAATGGGAGATATAAGAAAGTTAAATAAAAAAATCGAAACGGTTCTTATCGATCAAATGGAATATTATCATTTCTTTGTTCCGCCGGAAAATGGAGCAAGCCTTTCGAAGCTGCGCTCTAAAACTGTGTTACAGTCTAAACAGTGGGATGAAGAGAAGAACCTATTTGAATGTAAAGGGTATGCGCCAGTTGCAGTCCTTCATAATATCGAGAAAGAATTGGACAACATCAGGTAGGAGATACATCATGTTTAAACACTTGCAATATGGCGAGGCTTTAAAAAGTCTCGCAAGATCGATCGAAGAAAAAATCGCTCCGGTACACCGGAAAATTGATGAAATAACAGAAGGCAACCAGTACAGGGTATTAACCAGTTTTCAACGATTAAGGATAAGCGATTATCATTTCACTCCCTCTACAGGTTATGGGTATGACGATGACGGGAGAGACACATTAGAGCAGCTCTACGCAGATGTTATGGGAACCGAATCCGGGCTGGTCAGATCCCAAATCGTTTCAGGAACACACGCGATTTCTACTGCCCTTTTTGGTGTCCTTAGACCGGGGGACAACTTACTTTATATTACTGGATCCCCGTATGATACGCTTGAAGAAATCGTAGGCTCAAGAGGAAACGGTTCTGGCTCATTAAAAGAATTTGGCATAGGATACAATGCTGTGCCGCTACTGGAAAACGGCAAAATTGATTTTGAGGCTGTACGTTTATCTATCGATGAAAATACGAAAGTGATTGGCATTCAGCGTTCGAAAGGATATGCCAACCGTCCTTCCTTTACGACAAAAGAAATAGAAGAAATGATTACATTTGTTAAATCAATAAAAGCAGATGTTATTGTGTTTGTGGACAATTGTTACGGAGAATTTGTGGAAGAAGTAGAACCCTGCCATGTAGGGGCAGATCTTATGGCAGGCTCCTTGATCAAAAATCCTGGAGGAGGAATCGTAAAGACTGGAGGCTATATTGTAGGAAGGCAAGACCTCGTGGAACTTTGCGGGTACCGGCTTACATCACCTGGGATCGGAAGGGAAGTAGGCGCCTCCTTATATTCTCTTCAAGAGATGTATCAAGGGTTCTTCCTTGCACCACATATAGTTGGACAGGCTTTAAAAGGAGCAGTGTTCACCGCTGCATTCCTGGAAGAAATCGGATTCGATACACATCCTTACTGGAACTCTCCAAGGACGGATTTAATCCAGTCAGTCCAATTTAACGACAGAGACAAAATGGTCGCGTTTTGCCAGGCTGTACAGTTTACTTCTCCTGTAAATTCTCATGTAACGCCACATCCCAGCCCGATGCCAGGATATGAAGACGAGGTCATAATGGCTGCGGGAACGTTTATACAGGGGTCTAGTATCGAGTTGTCAGCAGATGGTCCCATCCGCCCTCCTTATCTTGCTTACGTACAGGGTGGCTTAACGTATGAACACGTGAAAATCAGTGTTATCAGTGCGGTTAACGATTTACTTGAAAAAGGTTTAATTACCATGTAAATAGGTTATAAAAAGCAGGGGAGGTTAAGTCCTTCCCTGTTTTTTTAAGTGAAAGAAAAATAATGTGAGATTTTCTTACATACTTAAACACCTGTAGGAATTTTCATAGTATAGTGACAATAAGCAAAGGGAAGAGGAAGGAAAAATAAACTTCTGCAAAAAACTTCCCGCCCGAAAAGGAAGATTCTTTCACTAAATAGTATTGATTATTCTTGAGGAGGATTCAGTTTAAAATGGGAAAGTATAACAGAGAAGACATTCTAAGAATGGCAAAAGAAGAAAATGTTAAGTTTATCCGTTTACAGTTTACGGATATGCTTGGAATTATTAAAAACGTAGAAATTCCTTTGGATCAGCTTCCAAAGGCGCTTGATAACCAAATGATGTTCGACGGTTCTTCTATTGAAGGATTTGTCCGGATCGAAGAATCTGATATGCTTTTATATCCTGATTTAGATACATGGGTAGTTTTCCCATGGACGTCTGAAAAAGGGAAAGTTGCACGTTTGATCTGTGATGTATGTATGCCGGATGAAACTCCGTTTGAAGGAGATCCGCGTTCTGTGTTGAAACGTGTTCTTAAAGAGATGGAAGAATTGGGATTCACTGACTTTAACATAGGGCCTGAACCTGAATTCTTCTTGTTTAAAATGGATGAGAAGGGTGAACCGACTCTTGAATTGAATGATAAGGGCGGTTACTTTGACCTTGCTCCAACTGACCTTGGAGAAAACTGCCGACGTGATATTGTTCTTGAACTGGAAGATATGGGATTTGAGATTGAAGCTTCTCACCATGAAGTAGCTCCTGGACAGCATGAAATTGATTTCAAATATGCAGATGCAGTAACAACCTGTGATAACATTCAAACGTTTAAGCTTGTTGTTAAAACGATCGCACGTAAACACGGCTTGCATGCTACGTTTATGCCGAAACCATTGTTCGGTGTCAATGGATCTGGAATGCATGCGAATATGTCATTGTTTAAAGACGGCGAGAATGCATTCTATGATCCGAACGATAAGGACGGCCTAAGCGAAACTGCCAGACAGTTTATCGCAGGAACAATGAAGCACGCAGAAGCTTTCACAGCGATTACAAATCCTACTGTTAACTCTTATAAGCGTCTTGTGCCTGGCTATGAAGCACCTTGTTATGTTGCATGGTCAATGCAAAACAGAAGTCCGCTGATCCGTGTGCCGGCTTCACGCGGGTTAAGTACAAGAATTGAAGTCCGCAGTGTCGATCCTTCAGCAAATCCATACCTTGCAATGGCGGCGTTGTTAGCGGCTGGTCTTGACGGAATAAAAAATCAAATGAAAGCTGTAGCTCCGACAGACCGCAATATTTACGCGATGGATAAAGAAGAGCGTCGTGAAGAAGGAATTGCAGATCTTCCGGCAACATTAAAAGATGCGCTTGAAAAGTTCAAACAGGATGATGTATTGACTTCTGCTCTTGGAAGTCACACAACAGAACATTTCATTGAAGCGAAAGAAATTGAATGGGATATGTTTAGAACGCAAGTACATCCATGGGAACGTGAACAATACCTTACAACTTATTAAGACTATTTTAAAAGAGACGGCCGTTGCCGTCTCTTTTTTATACCTTTGACACGCTATGTGAATAATGGGAGGGAATAACTTTAATGAAAGGAAAGAACAATTAAGGAAATATATTGCTTTTTACAAACCGTTAACCCGGTGTGTAGGTTACATTCACATGAAAAATGGCCCCTTCTGCTAAACGGGCAGTGAGGCCATAAATGCTTAATGGATCGTTCTGAATACACCGATCACTTTTCCAAGGATAGATACATTTTGTAAGATGATAGGCTCCAAAGAAGAGTTCTCCGGCTGAAGCCGCACATAATCTTTTTCCTTAAAGAAACGTTTTACTGTCGCTTCTCCTTCTTCTGTCATCGCTACAACGATATCGCCATTTTGAGCAGTCGGCTGCTGTTTTACAATAACCATGTCTTTATCAAAAATACCTGCTTCGATCATACTATCGCCTTCGATTATTAAAATGAATGTCTTATCGTCCTGTACAAACTGGTCAGGGAGGGGAATGTATTCTTCGATATTTTCAATAGCAGTGATGGGCTGCCCGGCAGTTACTTTACCGATCACCGGGATATTAACAGTTTCACTTCTAGGAATCTGTTGTTCCTCTTCTAATCCCAGCACTTCTATTGCCCGGGGTTTAGTGGGATCGCGTCGGATGTAGCCTTTTTTCTCCAGCCTTGCTAGATGGCCGTGGACAGTAGAGCTTGAAGCTAAGCCGACTGCTTCTCCAATTTCTCTTACCGAAGGGGGATATCCCTTCTTTTTTACTTCGACTTTAATAAAGTCAAGTATATCCTGCTGGCGTTTTGATAGCTTTATCATATTTGGCACCTCGTTCCAATCTATCTATTTATTAGTAGTATACCAGAATTTCTGTTCGGGTACAAACGGTTGTTCGAAAAAAACGGTTGACACGAACAGAGGTTCTGTATAAACTATAAAACAGAACAAATATTCGTATCGGGGTGTATTATATGAAAAAGTCAGCTAATCAGTATACAGGAATGGACTATTTGTTAATAGTTATGTTTGTTATGATATTATTGTTTGTTATGACATCATTGATGACAGCAGCGAGTTCTCCTGACCTAATAGGATACAAAGAAGTAACCGTTCAAGCAGGTGATACCTTATGGGATATTGCTGATGAATATGAGGAAGATCATGAGCTGAGTAATGAAAAGTTCGTGAGCCTGGTAGAGAAGGCAAATGGGGTAAATGCAAACAATCTTATCGCAGGAGAAGTTATCAGAATCCCTGTTGAGCAATAAGTAAGGAGAGCAAACACATAAATGAAAGCAATCATATACTGTAGGGTCAGCACACAAAAGGAAGCGCAGTTTTCTTCCCTGGAAAGGCAAAAGGAAGAATTAATAGTTTTTGCTGATAGGAATGGCTTTGCCGTGAAAAGAATTATTGAAGAGAAACACAGCGGTTATGAGATAGACCGTGAAGGGATACTGGAAGTGCTGGACCTCCTAAAAGACGGAGAAGCAGATGCAGTTCTCGTTTCTGATGAAACCAGGCTTGGCAGAGGAAATGCAAAGATTGCCCTGTTGCATGCAATTCACAAATACGCTGGAAAGATCTATTCGATAAGTGACAAAGGGGAGTTGCAAATTTCCGAAGCTGATTCGATGGTTCTCGAAATAGTAGGTATCGTCGAAGAGTTCCAGAGAAAATTACACAACCTAAAGATTAAAAGAGGGATGGAAAACGCTGTGAAAAAGGGGTATAACCCCCGAAAGAACCTTAAAAACAATACATATGGGGGCAGAGACCGAAAAGAAGCCCCTCTTGAAGAAATAGTAAGGTTAAGAAATATGGGATTAACTTTTAATGATATAGCAGCCACATTAAAAGGATTTGGCTATAATGTCTCGAAAGCAACGGTCCATCGCAGATACAAAGAGTTTGAAGAAAGTCAAAATCAGCAACATTCTTGAGATTCTTTCCTTATTGCGTTACGATTGTGAAATAAGCGACGCGTATAAAGGAGTAGAAATATGTTATCAAAAGAAAAGATTGATCGTATAAATGAACTAGCTAAGAAAGCTAAAAGCGAAGGGTTAACACTATCTGAAAAAAAAGAACAACAGGGATTAAGAGAAGCTTACTTAAAAAATCTTCGGAAATCTTTTTCAAATCAACTTCATTCTGTAAAAGTTGTGGATGAAGAAGGAAATGACGTGACGCCCGATAAGTTGAAAAAGAGTAAAGAAAGAAGAAGAAACTCCCATTAATCCATTCTTTAAGGCCTAATTTTGCACGTTTGCGAAATTAGGCCTTTTTTATGGTTGCAATATTCTTAAAATTCGTTATACTGTTATATAACAAGTTGTTATATTACACATCAATAGAAAGGGTGGATTAGATGACTTTTTCAGTAACGGATTCTGCGGCGCGTTTTTATAAACATGAGATGGATTTGAAGAACGGGGATTGCCTCCGCCTGTTTTGCAGATATGCAGGAAGTGGTGCGGAAGGTGGTTTCAAGCTGGGAGTAATGGCGGATCATCCTGAAGATGGTGATTTTATACAGCAGTTTAACGGAATTAATTATTTTGTTCGGCCGGGAGACCAATGGTTTATTGACCAGATGAAGCTTGATTATGACGAATCCAACCAGGATGTAATTTGCGAGTTGCCGAGTATGGTATAACACGAAACCTGTACTATAACATTAATGTTATAGTACAGGTTTTCTTTTTGAACAAAGTACCCTCTAAAAAGCATTTTACTTTTGTATTCCCTCCAAGCGGTAAAGATACAAGCGTTATAAGGAGCAGTTCGTATAATGACAACTATTAAAATGAAAAGAAAAAAAGTTGGACAATATAAGGAAAGAAGGCTTGATCAATCGCCGTTTACTTTATCCCTTTTACAGAGGGAAGTTATAGCAAATTCTTGTACTCTGCAGCAATAAAGTATAAGATGATAACTAGAAAAATTATTCTATCGAAAAGGAAGGATAAAATGACACAGAATATTGATCAATTGGCTATTAATACGATTCGTACTCTTTCAATAGACGCGGTAGAGAAAGCGCAATCCGGGCATCCAGGAATGCCGATGGGTGCAGCTCCTATGGCATACGAGCTGTGGAAGGATTATATGAATCATAATCCTGGAAATCCTGAATGGTTTAACCGTGATCGTTTTGTGCTGTCTGCAGGGCATGGATCAATGCTTTTATACAGCCTGTTGCACCTTTTTGGCTATGATGTTTCGATGGAAGATTTAAAGAATTTCAGGCAATGGGGAAGTAAAACTCCTGGACATCCAGAATATGGTGATACGCCTGGAGTTGATGCAACAACTGGACCGCTCGGACAGGGGATAGCGATGGCTGTAGGAATGGCGATGGCAGAAAGACATCTTGCAAGCCAATATAACAAGGAAGGCTTTCCTGTTGTAGACCATTATACATATGCAATTTGCGGAGACGGAGATTTAATGGAAGGTGTTGCAAGTGAAGCTTCCTCTCTTGCTGGCCACTTGAAACTGGGACGTCTTGTTCTTATGTATGATTCAAATGATATTTCACTCGATGGAGACCTTGATCTTTCCTTTACTGAAAACGTTCAAAAACGTTTCGAATCTTACGGTTGGGAAGTTATTCGAGTGGAAGACGGAACAGATATTGATTCGATTGGAAAAGCGATTGAAAAAGCAAAAGAAAACGAAGAACAACCTACATTAATTGAAGTGAAAACCGTGATCGGATATGGATCTCCTAATAAATCCGGTAAGTCAGCATCCCACGGTGCACCGCTTGGAGAATCAGAGCTTAAGCTTACGAAAGAAGCTTACAAGTGGGATTTCCAGGAGGATTTCCATGTTCCTGAAGAAGTACAAAAGCATTTTGCGGCTTTAAAAGAACAGGGACAAAAGAAGGAAGCAGAATGGAACGAGTTAGTTAGTAAGTATGAACAAAAGTTTCCGGAACTTGCTAGTCAGCTGAAAAACGCGATTGAGGGTACACTTCCTGAAGGATGGGACAATGACCTACCTACTTACCAAGCAGGAGACAAGCAGGCAACAAGGGCTATTTCTGGTGAGGTTATAAATGCTATCGCAAAGGCAGTGCCTCAATTCTTTGGCGGAGCAGCCGATCTGGCAGGGTCTAATAAGACCTTGATCAAAGATGGCGGAGATTTCTTCCCAGGAAGCTACAATGGCCGAAACGTATGGTTTGGTGTTCGTGAGTTTGCGATGGGAGCAGCGATGAATGGAATGGCGCTTCATAAAGGATTAAAGCCTTTTGGCGGAACGTTCTTTGCTTTTTCTGACTATATGCGTCCTGCTATCCGTCTTGCAGCATTGATGAAACAGCCGGTAAGTTTTGTGTTTACACATGATAGTATTGCTCTTGGTGAAGATGGTCCTACCCACCAGCCGATTGAGCAGCTTCCTTCACTGCGTGCAATGCCAAACTTAACCGTCTTGCGCCCGGCTGATGCAAATGAAACAAAGGTTTCATGGAAAGTTGCACTTGAAAGCCAGGATCGCCCATCTGCCCTTGTTTTGACTCGCCAGGGCTTGCCAACACTGGATAGTTCTTCTGAACTTGCAGAAGAAGGAGTTAGAAAAGGAGCGTATGTAGTTAGTGAAGCAGAAGGGAAAGCATCTGCATTATTGCTTGCGTCCGGATCTGAAGTAAGCCTGGCAGTAGAAGCACAGAAAGCGTTGAAAGAAGATGGGATCAATGTATCCGTTGTAAGTATGCCCGCATGGAATCTTTTTGACGAGCAATCAGATGAATACAAGGAAAGCGTTCTTCCTTCTTCTGTTAAGTATCGACTGGCAATCGAAATGGCTGCACCGTTCGGATGGGAAAAGTATACTGGAGATAAGGGCGAAGTTTTGGGAATTAATCGCTTTGGCGCCTCTGCTCCTGCAGAGAAGTTAATGGAAGAATACGGCTTTACAGTAGAAAACGTTGTTTCTAAAGTGAAAGCTATGTTAAATAAGTAATAATTGCGAGGATGGGAACGATTGGTTTCCATCCTTTTTTTATTTCGACAAAACTAGTGCCTCCTTGCTCCACTAAGAGACAATCATTTTTCTTTCTGTACGGTATACTAACCTTTATAAATGTTGGGGCAAAAGGAGGGGCATAGATGAGGCATTATGTGATTTATCTCGTGAAAAAGGATATTGCATGCGATTATGTAGGAAAAGAACCAACGTTGTACCAACTTTTTTGCGACGAGAAAAAACACAGTGGTTCTCCGAAACAGCACTTGCTAACAAGGCAGATCGAATATATTACAAATCCTATTCCGATTCAATTGATAGAAAAAGCGATAAGTAAAGAACTGGGAGATTTTCGCTCATACGAATATCGTCGTGGTGGACATAGTTTATGTATCAAGCAATCGAAGAGCAACGCAACACTTTTTGTGAATAAAAGATATATCAATCTTTATGCAAACGGAAACTATGAAGCAGAAACGATATTTTTTGAAGTGTTAAGGAAAATCGAAGCATCTTTCTTAGCAGTAAATTTTCAATCGGAACAATTTGGCTGGCTTAACCCAATTAAACAGGAAAAAATGGTTTAACAAAAACAGGAAGCAGATGCCTTCCTGTTTTTCATTTTACAAAAAGCTTGTTCAAAGAAATGTCTACTATTTTATAAGGGTTTATTGTATAATCGGTTAGGGTTGTAGTACACTATTTTTAGAGATAGATGAAGGAGGAAGTTGGTTTATGTGGATTTATATTCTTGTGGGCCTTGTAGCACTGTTGGCTGGCGCTGCACTTGGTTTCTTTATCGCCCGCAAATACATGATGGACTATTTGAAGAAAAACCCGCCGATTAATGAAAATATGCTTCGTGTGATGATGATGCAAATGGGACAAAAACCTTCCCAGAAGAAAATCAATCAAATGATGAAAGCTATGAACAATCAAATGAACAATAAGTAATTGATTTAAATAGGCGCTCATGTCGATAATGGGCGCTTTTTTATTGTGATTTTAATAAATAGTTCAAAAACTTTCATCAAATTTTTGCATATCGTTGACGTATTAAAAGAGTATGATGATATGATAGAAATTGAAAATTAACAGCAGGAAGGATTTTAACATGAACCACTGGAAAGTTCTAAGTTCGGCTTTTTTATCGATTTCCATCCTATCCGGGTGTGCTGCAAATGATGGAACAATGCCGAATAATAATAATAAACAGCAACAAGAAGGGCAGCCAGCGAACCAGGAGCAAAATAACAGCAACAGTTCCGGGGAAACAAACACCAATAAAGACACAGATAAACAACAACAAGATAATCATACAGGTGAAGAGCCGGGAAACAATGATAGTGAAGATAAGAGTGACGAGAATTCATCAGATAAAAACCAGCAGGGCAGTGAATATCCTGGCCTTGAGGAAACTGTTAAAATGATAGAAGGAAAAAAAGTCGTAACAAACCCGGCCAGTATTTATGTAGTGGCAAATAAACAGCGGAATTTGCCGGCAGACTATACACCTTCAGATCTAGTAGAACCTGATGTTCCATTTCCGTTTGCAGAAGATCTTCCTAAAAAATTGATGAGAAAAGAAGCAGCCAGTGCTTTGGAAGAGCTGTTTAAGGCTGCACAATCAGAAGGCCTTGACCTTGTTGCACAGTCGGGTTACCGTTCTTATGAGAGACAGGATGCAATTTTTGCTTATAATGTCCAACAACGAGGAGAAGAAAAAGCAAATCAAGTCAGTGCACGGCCAGGACAAAGTGAGCACCAGACTGGGCTTACGATGGATGTGACGACTCCCACTATCAACTATGCACTGACAGAACAATTCGCTGAAACACCCGAGGGTAAGTGGGTCAAAGAAAATTCATATAAATATGGCTTTGTGATCCGCTATCCGAAAGGGAAGGAAGAAATTACGGGTTATCAATATGAGCCATGGCATCTCCGTTATGTAGGGAAAGAAGCTGCATCTGAAATCTATAAAAAAGACACAACACTTGAAGAGTTTTTCTCAAAGAACTAAATCGTTAAGGAATGTTCACACATCAACTTTGTTTCTTTACGTAAATTAGATAAAATGACATGGAGAAGGCAGTTTTGAAATGTGAAGTGAAGAACTTGTTGGAGGGGGTAAGTTATGACAGATGTAAACATTCTCCTGGCTTTTGGGGCCGGGTTTTTATCATTTATTTCTCCATGCTGTCTGCCGTTATATCCGGCTTTTCTTTCCTACATCACCGGTGTTTCAGTAGCAGAGCTAAAAGAAGAAAATGGGATGATGCAAAAAAGGGCAATATTGCACACCGTCTTTTTCTTGATTGGATTTTCAATTATTTTTCTGGTTCTGGGCATGTCTACTTCCTTGCTCGGTACTTTTTTCATTAAATATAAAGACCTTGTAAGACAGGTTGGAGCTATTATTATCGTGTTGTTCGGACTCGTCATCGTTGGCTTGTTTCAGCCGAAATTTTTAATGAAAGAACGCAAGCTCCATATTCGCAACCGTCCATCTGGCTATTTCGGCTCGATCTTGATCGGCATGGGTTTTGCGGCAGGGTGGACACCCTGTACTGGACCGATCCTGGCGGCGGTAATTGCACTTGGCGTAACAAACCCAAATGCGGGTATGCTATATATGATCGCCTATACACTTGGATTTGCGGTTCCGTTTTTACTAATGTCATTTTTCATCGGAAAAATGCAATGGATTAAGAGAAACAACCAGAAGATCGTTAAAATTGGCGGTTATCTTATGATCACTATGGGGGTTTTCTTGTATTTTAACTGGATGACTCTGTTTACCTCATTTTTAGTCAATAAAGTGTTCGGGGGCTTCCAGGGCTTCTAAAAACGTTTTAGAAAGGAAGATGCGCTTGAAAAACGTGACAAATGACTTAATTTTAAAAACAGCAACGACCATAATCGTTTTCCTTATTCTTGGTTTTTCGGTTTATCTCTTTTTTGCCGGCCATAATGCACCTGGAGGAGGATTTATTGGCGGACTTATGACTTCAGGTGCATTTGTCCTGCTATACATAGCTTACGGATTTCAGACGATGAATCGAGTGGTAAAGATCGATTTTAAGACTTTTATACCGATAGGATTGACGATAGCGGTGTTAAGCGGTGTTGGCTCATTTTTATATGGGCAGCCATTTTTAAGCCATACAGACGGTTACTTTCATTTACCTATTATAGGCAAGGCACACCTTGCTACTGCAATGATATTTGATCTTGGGGTCTACTTCACGGTTATTGGAGTAACGATGACGATTATTTTATCGATCGCAAAAGATGAAGGCGAACAGGTTGAAAACGCCGAATAGAAAAAGAAGGCAGTTGAATGGTCAACTGTCTTCTTTCTTGTCATATAAAGGTTTTACTATTTTTTCAGGGGGAGAATGATCGAAGGGTTTTCTTTAGATCAAGTCACTTGTGCTTGTATTTTGGTCAGATTATACATACAATATGTATAGAGTGAAAACCTCGTTTTCTTTATTATAGAGAGGGATGGATATATGATTTTACTGAGCACGATTATCGGTGCGATCATGGCGCTTGGTGTTATCTTCATTCGTTTGAAGGCCAGCCAAAAGCCTGTAAGTGCAAAAAAAATTATACTCCCGCCGATTTTCATGTCGACCGGTTTTCTGATGTTTGTGGTTCCTCAGACATGGGTTCCTTTATATGAAGCAGCGGAAGCATTCTCTGTTGGAGCAATCTTTTCGTTATTATTGATCAAAACTTCGCAGTTTCATATCAAATCAGATCAAATCTATTTAAAACGTTCAAAGGCATTCGCTTTTATATTAATAGGATTATTAGTGTTTAGAATTGCATTAAAAACGTATCTTGGTCAGTACATCTCAGTTGTCCAGACGAGCTCCTTGTTCTTTATCCTGGCGTTCGGGATGATATTGCCCTGGAGGGTGGCGATGTATATTCAATATAAGCGGATGGAACGCAATTTGATCCACCGTTTGAAGTTTCAGCAAACAACATAATTTAAACAGAAAAAACTCGCTTAAGCCATTTGGCCAAGCGAGTTTTTTCTTATGCATTAAAGCGTTAAAAAAGATGCTGGTAAGGCTGAACGTCAATATGCTTTTCATGTAACGTTTTGATCAGCCACTTGTGGTCTCTTTTAGGAGTAGCAAGGATATACCCCTTGATAATCATCTCCTGATTCATTTCTTTTGCGTTTTGTTCGACTGCGATTTTCCCTATTTTTCCAGCGATTTTATTCCTGGCAACATCTCGAAACAGCTCAGGTACCGGTTTTACAAGTTCTTCAAGAAGATCCCTTTGTTCCTGTGACCAGAGATGTTTTGTTTTCTCAATATAATAGTCTTCCCAGTCAAGGATCGATTTGCCGTCCTCTTTCGGAAGCCGTTTTAAGAATTTGCGGAACATAAAATATCCGCCTATAAAGAACAATGTAATCAATAAGATAGACCATAATACGATAAACCATTGAAACCAGCCTGCCAAAGGTTTCACCTCTTCATAATCATGTTTCTTGTATGATAATTACTAGGTGACATTATACCGTTAGTCATACTTGAAAATCAAGTGACAGAAAAAAGTACTGGATTGCTGGATAGGTAAAAATAACTAAATTTTAAATGAAAACGGTTAAATAAACTGAATTACATGTTTTTTCTAAAAAGTATATTGTCTTTCGTGCTTTTCACTATTAAAATGTTCTTTAAATTCTAAAAAAACTAAAGGAGGCGAAAGACATGGTGACATTCGTTGCTTCAGTAATCCTACTAATCACTGGTTATATTTTTTATTCAAAGGTGGTCGAACGAATTTTTGGTATTGATGATCATCGTGTAACGCCTGCTTATAGCAAAAATGATGGTATGGACTTTATGCCGATGAACTGGCTAAAGGGAAGTTTAGTACAACTTCTTAATATTGCCGGACTTGGCCCGATTTTTGGTGCAGTCATGGGAGCGCTCTATGGACCGGTAGCGTTTATTTGGATTGTGTTTGGCTCTATATTTGCCGGGGCTGTCCATGATTATTTTTCTGGAATGCTTTCATTAAAGCATCATGGTGAGCAATATCCTTCGATTGTAGGAAGATATCTAGGCAGTGCTGCAAAGACAATTATTAACGTTATTTCCCTTGTCCTAATGATACTCGTTGCTGCGGCTTTTACAGCTGGTCCTGCGCAGTTGATCGCGGAAATAACGCCGTTAGGGTTCATGGCCTCATTGGTCGTTATCTTTATTTACTTTGTCCTTGCAGCTGTTTTGCCGGTGAATAAAGTGATCGGTAAGGTCTATCCTTTGTTTGGGGCTATTTTAATTTTTATGGCTGTTTCGATTGCATTCAGTTTGTTTTTTATGGAACAGCCACTGCCGAATCTTACTTTTTCCAATATGCATCCCGGTGAACTCCCGGTATGGCCTTTATTGATGGTTACAATCTCTTGCGGTGCTATATCTGGATTCCATAGTACACAGAGCCCGATTATCGCAAGAACACTGAAAAAAGAAAGCGATGGGAGGAAAGTGTTTTATGGTGCAATGGTTGCTGAAGGCATTATTGCTCTGATCTGGGCAGCTGCAGGGATGGCATTCTTCGGTGGGCCTGATGGTTTACAGGGAGCGCTGGCAAACGGCGGTCCCGCAGCAGTGGTAAACGAAATCAGCAGTACATTATTAGGAAAACTTGGAGGAGTATTAGCGATTCTTGGAGTAATTGTTTTACCTATCACTACAGGAGATACTGCGTTACGTTCTTCCCGCATGATGCTTGTTGATCTGCTCAACAAATTCATACGGATAGATACAAGCAAAAAAGCTGCTTTTATGACGATTCCGGTAATGGTTCCGACGTTTCTTTTAACACAGCTCGACTACTCATTCTTATGGAGATACGTGGGATGGACAAATCAAGTAGTGGCAACGGTGATGCTGTGGACGGGAGCAATTTATTTATTGAATAATTATAAAAACCACTTCATCTGCAGTGTCCCTGCAACTTTTATGACATTCGCGGTTTCAACTTATATATTTTATGCGCCAGAAGGTCTGCATCTTCCTTATCGGTTATCGGTCGTGTTAGGTTCAAGTTTAGCGGTGGTAGTTTTGGTTGCCTTTAATTTAAAAGTTGTATCAATGAAAAGCCATCAAAAACAAAGGGTTTCTAAAGCAGCTTAATGAAAATTAGCCATTTGCAGTGCCTTTTGGCGGCGATGAGTTGTTAATCACACATATACTTCATAGAAAGGCCGGGAACAGGTTGTTACTTTACTTGTTCCCGGCCTTTTTAAACTTATTGGATTTCATCGCTCGCAGGAGAAGCCTCCACAGCGATTTGGTAGGCGCTAAGGATAGCGTCGATTTTGTCCTGGTCCTCAATTGCAACAAGAAATTGTTCTTCTGCAGTGCCTTCAACTTTCATCACTACAGTTTCGTCTTTATCGGTCAAAAGGGCATAAGTGTGATCATCCATATCAAACAACGCCTCTACGGCAAACTCCTTTGTATTTCCCTGTTCATCCTTAACTGTTACAAAATCCCTTATATTGTTCATGGTACCCTCCCAGTATAAACTTGATCGATAGTTTTTCAGAAGAAAGAGCTTTTTTATGCATTATCATTTTGGAAAAACGAACTGCTTTTGCTCTGAAATGTTAAGATAGGTATAAAACAAAGTTCCGCATATTGATGTAACCTTCGCATGAAGGACACATATGTTTAGAAAATAACTTGACATACGGACGAAGGTGGAGCGAATCATTTGCTGCTTTGCTTCATTTCTTCCAAGATTATTCTGGCTCTTTTTGATTTCATGTTCTCCACTGGACTGGTAAATAAATCTGTTTCAACGGCATATTTTGGCCGCCTCTTTGACTCAACGAAAATTTTGCCGATATATTCCCCTAATAAGCCTATGCTTATTAACTGCAAGCCCCCAAGAAACCAGATCGAAATAATCAATGAAGTCCATCCAGAACTCGTGTATCCGTAAAACTTCTGAATCAGTGCATATCCACCCGCAACCCCGCTTAGCAAAAACAGGATGAACCCTAATATTGTGATAAATCGAATCGGAGCGATGCTAAAAGAGGTAATGCCGTCAAATGCGAACGATAGCATTTTTTTCAATGGGTATTTGGTTTCTCCCGCAAGGCGCTCTTTCCGGTCATAATAGATACAGGCAGATTTAAAACCGATAATCGGGACGATCCCCCGCAAAAAGAGATTAGATTCGGTAAACTTGCTTAATTCTTCAAGTGCCCGTTTACTCATCAAGCGGTAGTCCGCATGGTTTGGAACCAGGGGGATGCCGATACTCGTCATAAATTTGTAAAACCCGGTAGCGGTAGTTCTTTTGAAAAACGTATCGGTAGTCCGTTTTTTTCGTACTCCATACACGATGTCACAGCCGTCAAGATACTTTAAGATAAAATCCTTTATCACAGCTGTATCGTCCTGAAGATCCGCATCGATCGAGATGACGCAATCCGATGTTTTTCTGGCTTTTTCCAGTCCGGCAAGCAATGCTTTTTGATGTCCGACATTCCTTGCTAGCTTTAATCCGGTAACATGAAATTGATTGACATGTCTTTCCCTTATGATCTGCCATGTTCTGTCTTTACTTCCGTCATCCACAAACAATAATCTGCTATGTTTTGAAATTAGCGATTCACTGATCAAATCTTCTAACACATTCGACAGTTGGCAAATCGTTGAGTTGAGGACTTCTTCTTCGTTGTAACATGGAATAACGATTGTCAACAATGGCTGGTTCAAAAGTATCCTCCTCACTGTGAGCGGTTATTTTGCTTTGTACAAATAAATTTTCCAGGCTGAATCAGGATGATTGAACGTGTTTACAAGCATAAGGTCATTTTCTGCAGCATTTAAAATTGGCACAGACGATAATAAATAACGCCCGCCCAAACGTTTAAACGCTGCTGTATTAAGCTGGAGATTATGAATCTTTTTTTTGGAATCCTTTTTGAACTCATATTTTTTCCCCAGTTCATCGACGAAGATATAGCAGCGGCTGCCCCAGTCATCAAAATACCTTTTGAGAATCCCGTTTTTCTCCAGTTCTTTTGCTATTATTTGCCTGAATTGCTTTTTATATGTAAGCGGATAAAAGTTGTTATACGTGTCTAGTGTATAAAAGCCGTTGTACTGGGCGATCGCTGGGTGAAGCCCGATGCTTGCAACCCGGTAGGAACTCTGCGGATCTCCTATAAATTTTTGAATTTCTTTAAACTGCTCCACCGCATAAAATTCCTTGAATGTAGGAGTGTCGAACGTACCGTAACGGATCTCTTCATTGAAAGGCACTAGCACAGCAATCTGTAAAACCACAGCAGCAACAATAAAAGGGCGCCACCTTTTGCCGAGCCGCCAGATAATATAGCAGCCGATAGCAAAGCTTAAGTAAATGACAAGAGGACGCAGAAAATGGAAGCGAGCAAAGTTAAAAGTTCTTAAAATCGCAAACTGAGATTTTAGAGGCTGCCACATTTCATTGAACCATAACGCATACCAGAGAGAGAGGGCATAGTTAAGCATAAACAAAAACAAAAAGGCTTTTGTGAGCTTTGTTTTTTTAATAAAAGGAATGATGAAAAGGCATATCAGCAATAACGGCAAGATCACCACAGTGTGGACGGTCATAACATGGGTATGGCCAATTATAAAATTTTTCAGTGACAACCTTAAGGAATGGGGAAAGTTTTGCCTTGATGAAACAAATTCGCTTCGCTGAGTCAATTCGTGCGGAAACACTAAAGAGTGAACGAGCCGATAATCAGCAAGTGAAAAAACCAAAAACATAAAAACGATACTTACCAGAAACGGCCAGTTCCATTTTCTTTTCATGACCACATCCCACAACCATAACAGGCCTATGCCGACGAAAAAAAAGGCAAACCCGAGTACCAGGCTTGAATAAAGGGGAAGCAATGCAAGAGTAAGCCAATTTTCCCATGAATAATCTCCGTTTCGGATGTTAAGGAATGCCCATAAAGCGAGCGGGAATCCAAGTGTGCTGAGCATTCCAGAAGGCCAAAAAGGTGTAAAAGAGAAGGCGAGAGCAACACCGACGCTTATTATGCTTGCACTCTCGTCTTTAATAAAATGCCATCTTAATAAAAGAAACATCCCAAGAAAAGCACAAAATCTCGTAATCGCCTGGCTTATCGCATATGCAGTCATAGATGGAAAAAAAGCATGCAGAAGAACGATCCCGCTGTACTCGGTCCCATAGGCGTTTCGCGATAAATTTCCGTTGATTACCTGTGGGATCCTGGCATCGATCGGCCCGAACATTTCACCGCTTTCATTGAGAACCTTATACCAGGCAAGATTAGAATCAAGATTGTCATGAACGCGAATGTGAGCATTTTCTCCAAGGATAAATAAAGGGGATACAAAGAATGCAAGGAGAATGGAAGCGATCAGCAAATAGGTTTTTTCTCTGTTTTGTAAATGACCACGCATCCTAACACTTCCCGTTCTTTGTTAATGATATAGACTTCGTTAAAAGAAGGTTTAAAACTTTATATGCCAGCTTTAAGAAACGCCTAAAAAAGATATAAAAGTATTTTAATGGCGAACAACCATCGGTAGACAGTATTGGTTTTTAGGAATGAATTCATTCCTATTTTTATCAGGCTGTTGAAAAATACACCCGGATCAGGACTTCCATAGAAACATATTTGAAATGATGACAAAGCAATGGTTGATTTGTACCGATTTTAATTTCATGTCTTAGAGCGGTTTAAGGAAACATGGAAAAAGGAAGTCTCTACCTATAAACCGAAAAAAGGAGTGGTAATATCAAGGCAGTTACAGTGCAGGGCAGCGAAGAAGTAAAGGTGAAAGATGTTGATGCACCTAAAATCCAAAAAGAAGATGACATGATCGTAAGGATAACGAGCACCGCTATTTGTGGTTCAGACCTACATCTTTACAAAAAGACGATACCGATCCAGGACGATTATATTATCGGCCATGAACCGATGGGAATTGTGGAAGAAGTGGGGCCTGCAGTTACCAAATTGAAAAAAGGCGACCGAGTCGTCATTCCTTTTAATGTTGCCTGCGGGCACTGCTATTATTGTAACCATGACATGGAGAGCCAGTGCGATAATTCAAATCCGCATTTTGACTCTGGTGCTTATTTCGGATATACAAAAAAGTTTGGTAACTATCCAGGGGGACAGGCAGAATATTTACGAGTCCCCTATGCATATTTTTCATCTTTCGTTGTTCCAGAAGATGCTGAACTGGACGATGAACAGGTCCTTTTTTTATCTGATATCATACCAACGGCATACTGGAGTGTAGAGAACAGTGGAGTTAAAAAAGGAGATACAGTTATCGTGCTTGGTTCAGGACCTGTCGGGCTTTTAACCCAAAAGTTCGCATGGATGAAAGGGGCAGAACGTGTTATTTCAGTTGACATGGTTTCATACCGCCTCATGCACGCTAAAAATACGAATAATGTAGAAACCTATAACTTCGAAGAAATGGATGATATTGGTAATTTACTGAAAGAGGAAACGAAGGGCGGAGCAGATGTTGTCATTGACTGTGTCGGTATGGACGGCAAAAAGTCCCCGGTAGAAAAAGTTGAAACTGCTTTAAAAATGCAGGGAGGTACACTAAGTGCGATTGAAACAGCTTCAAAAGCGGTCAGGAAGTTTGGCACTGTTCAGCTCACAGGAGTTTATGGCTTAATGTATAATGCCTTTCCGCTCGGCCAGTTTTTCTCAAGGAACGTAACCTTAAAGATGGGACAGGCTCCTGTCATCCATTATATGCCGAAGCTGTTTGATATGATAAAAAAAGGAGAGTTCGATCCTACTGATATTATCACTCATAAAGTTCCGTTAGAAGATGCGCAAAAAGGATATGAAAAATTTCATGACAGAACAGATAACTGCATTAAAGTAATTTTAAAACCATAGCAATTAACGAACAGAGGCAGACAACACGTTCGGGGAAGTTTCCGCGGTTATTCTGCCTCTTTTCTAAAGGGCCTTTTCGCGTTCTTTGTTGCTTAATAAGTTTCACATTATATGAATGTAACGGCTACTTCTCTTCGACCCGCACCGGTTTCAAAAGGTCTGAAGAAAGGGACAGGGTTTCGACTTCTGAAAAAGCGATCAAGAATTCGTCTGGATTCGCTCCTCTGTTTACGACTGCTCCCCTTCATATTCCACACGTTGACCCATCCAAAACTCCATGGATATCGCTCCTTTTAAATAAAGTGGTTTCTCCAAGTAGTATGTACCAGAACAGAAACTCCTATATGCTAACTTCTTGCAGACTGGTTTCATTTTTTTTAAAGTATAATCAAAGCAAAGAAAAAGACACGGGGGAAACACGATGGACTATTATACAATCGGGCTTGCAGGTCATATTGACCACGGAAAAACCACACTGGTTAAAGCGTTAACAGGGATCGAAACTGATCGTTTAAAAGAAGAAAAAGAACGAAAGATTTCAATAGAGTTAGGTTATGCACCTTTTCATTTATCTGAGGACATGCAAGTATCAGTCATTGATGTTCCGGGACACGAACGGTTTATCAGGCAGATGATTGCAGGTGTTGCAGGAATTGACGCAGTGATCGCAGTAGTAGCTGCAGATGAAGGCGTGATGCCGCAAACAAAAGAGCATCTCGAAATTTTATCGTTATTAGGCGTGGAAAACACTATAATCGCTGTAACGAAAGCTGATATTGTAGACGAAGAACTGTTAGCGCTGGTTAAAGATGATATTCGGCTATTTATAAAAGGGACAGCCTTCGAAAAGGCTGCTATTATTCCAGTTGATAGTGTATCCGGCAAAGGCTTGCCTGAACTAAAAGAAGAGTTGCAGAGCCTCCTGGGTGATGTGAAGAAAAGAAATTCTTCCGGCGCACTTCGCCTTCCGATCGATCAGGTGTTCTCTTTAAAAGGACACGGAACAGTTATAAGGGGAACCATCTATGATGGAATGATTCAAAAAGAAGATACATTGAAGATCTTACCGGAAGGATATAATCCCCGGGTCAGGCAGCTGCAATCACAAAATAAAGTAGTTTCACAAGCAGTTGCAGGCCAACGGGTAGCAGTGAATCTCGCAGGGATCGACAAGCAAGTGCTGCGTAGAGGGCAGGTGGTTGTTGATTCGGATTCCTATGCAGTAACAAATACGATAGATGTTGTAATTAGAGGTACTTCTCTTGTGGAAAGCCCAATCAAACAACGTTCCCCTGTGAAACTCCATATAGGGACTTCTGAGGTGATGGGTAAGATCGTATTTTTCGATCGAAATAAGATGGAAGGCGGAGAAGAAGAGGCAATACTATGCCAGATCAGACTTGAGGAGCCCATTGTAGCAAAGAAAGAAGACCGGTTTATTATAAGGAGGCCATCTCCTGCCGAAACGGTTGCAGGGGGAAGAATCATCAACGTATCGGGACAAAAATACCGTTTTGGAGAGGAGACAATACAAAAATTAAAGCGGATGGAGCAGGGGACTCCTTCTGAGAGAATAACAGCATTAATCAACGAACAAAAAATGATTGCAACCGACATGATTATCAAAGAATTAGGAATAACATCACAAGTGTTGCAGGATCTTTTACAGGAAGAAAAAAGCCCTTTTCTTTCAGTTGGGAAATCGATCACATCGATCGTTCAGGTTGAAAAAATGAAAGGTGAGATAATCGAGCAACTGGAAGAACTTCATCAAGATGCTCCTCTAAAAGAAGGATTATTAAAAGCAGAGCTGGTCCAGTCATTCAGTGGAGGTTACCCTTCCCGGCTTGTGGAGCATACGATTCAGTCGATGTTGGAAGACCGCACCGTTGAACTGCGAGGTGCGTTTATTGCAAAAGAGGGGTTTGTCCCACACCCTCCAAAACAATGGAAAAAACGAATGGAAACTGTACTTTCGATAATAAAACAACAAGGTCTAGAAGTAGCTGCTATTTCAGATTTACTAACCGAACAAAACATTCCTGTACAGCTGCATTCGGATTTTATAAATTACCTTGAAAATCAAAGGCACGCATTTTCCCTTGATGATAAAAACTATGTTCACACACAAAACGTGGAACGTTTAGTGCAAGAATTGAAACAGAACTATCCTGAAGGATTTTCCCTTCAAGAGGCGAAATCTGTCCTTGGTGTTAGCAGAAAATATCTCGTCCCTTTTCTTGAATTGCTGGACCGGCTTGGGTACACAACAAGAGATGCACAGGAAAGAAAATGGAAAAAGAATGCTTGAGTAATTCCTTTAACTAATTAGATTGGCTTTCAGATTAACTTTCTAGACTGAAAAATATAGCATCGTTCATAAAGTTTTCATTGGACATAAACGTATTTAATGGATAAGGCTGCAACATGGAGTTCTATGAAATGCCCTTTTTAAGTGATATAGTAGATAACACCGGAATAGAAGCAAGATCGGAAGGGGTGAACGACGTGAGCCATAAAGTTTCAATCGAGTTTTGCATGCAGTGAAACTATGCACCGAAAGCCGCGAGTTTCGCGGAAGAGCTTTTCAGCCATTTTCGGCATAACATCGCATTAATGGAATTAATTCCTGGCTCCAAAGGGGCTTTTGAAGTTACAGTCAACGGAACGAAAATATATTCTAAGCATGAGACGGGAAGATTTCCTGATACAAAGAAAATTATTGACCAGATTCAACAGGTTGATCGTTAGGGAAGGCATCGAAACCGATGTCTTTTACTAGTTTTTGCCTGCTTTAGCTGGAAAGGAGCCCGAAAATGAAACATTTGCTACGTGAGCTTCCACCCATTCATCAACTTCAATCACAGTTAAATGAAATGCAAGGAATTGAAAAACTGCCGACAGAAGTCATAACAAAAATTTTACAAGAAGAACTGGAAAAGATCAGAACACATATCTTGAAGGGTGAATGGGAAGGTCCAGAGAAAACAAGGGACGAGTTTAAGAAAAGCATGTTGGATACTGCTAAAGAAAAAGCCTTTGCTTTCAATCAGACCCGCTTAAAACAAGTGATCAATGCGACAGGTGTAGTATTACATACCAATTTAGGAAGAGCGAGGCTCGGTAAAGCTGCTGTAAAAAGCCTCATTGCAACAGCTGAATCTTATTCGAATCTGGAATATAAACTAGAAACCGGAGACAGAGGGTCAAGGCACAGCATCATCGAATCGTTGATTTGCGAAGTTGCTGGATCTGAAGCAGCAATGGTCGTTAACAATAATGCGGCTGCTGTATACCTGATACTATCAGCCCTTGCGAAACAGAAAGAAGTTATTGTTTCAAGGGGAGAATTGGTGGAGATAGGAGGCTCGTTCCGAATTTCTTCAATAATGGAAGAGAGTGGTGCATGTCTGGTAGAAGTAGGGACCACAAATAAAACCCACCTGTTTGATTATGAGAGAGCAATAACGGAAGACACTTCCATGGTTATGAAAGTACATCGCAGCAACTTTTCAATTATTGGGTTTACGAAGGAAGTCGGTACAGCAGAGCTGGCTGACCTGAGTTCGCAATATGAAGAAGTACTCTTTTATGAAGATTTAGGGAGCGGGGCTCTTTACGATTTTAAAAGTGCAGGAATCGGAAATGAGCCGGTTGTTTCGGAAGTGATAAAAGCAGGGGCAGATCTTGTCTCATTCAGTGGAGATAAATTGCTTGGCGGACCGCAGGCTGGAATTATTGCAGGTAGGAGATCGCTGATAGAGCGATTGAAAAAGCACCAGCTCGCCAGGGTCCTGAGAGTTGATAAGTTCACCTTATCTGCCCTTGAAGCTACTTTGAAGGAATATGTTAAAGGATCAGCTGCAGAAGAGATACCGACCGTCCGGGATATTTTAGCATCTGAAGAAGCGATAAAACAAAGGGCCGGCTGCTTTGTTGAAGAGCTTAAGTCGTTGAACAAAGATATAGAGGTAAGTTTAGGCCAGGAGGATTCTAAAGTTGGCGGAGGAACGATGCCGGATGTAAGACTGCCTACTTTTGTTGTAGAGATCAAACATAGTGCCATTTCTTCAAAGCAGCTTGCAGATCGATTACGTAAAAGGCCGGTTCCGATCATTTGCAGAATAAAGGATGAAAAAGCGTTGTTTGATCTAAGGACTGTAAATGAAGAAGAAACAGGTGAAATAATCACAGCGTTAAAAGAAATATTGTAGGGGCTGACTCAAAAGCAAAGTGTCAGGCACCTCCAACACAGTATCCAGGGGAACATTGGTACAAGTTCCCCTGGATACTGTGTTAAACGGAGAGAGCCAGACACTTATGGGACAGTCTTTTTTAATGCCCTTCCCCGTGATTTTGCCTGGAATGGTTTTGGTTTTTCACCTTTTTGGAACCGCTCAGCGGCTCAGGCTGTGAACCACCGTTTCTCGATGCGTTTCTACGAATATCCTTTGCATTGTGCTTTTCAGTCATAGAGAAACCTCCTCAGGGGTCTGACCCCTCTAAATTTGTGGATATGATTGCATAGGAATATTATTTCCTGATTTTGCGGAAAATATGGATACATTTTTTAACCGGGAGGAATAAATTATGCCGTACCATAAGGACAAACAACAGGCGTTTCAGGCTGCACAGCAAGGGTATGCACAGGTCACGGATGCAAAAAATAATCTAGTGAAAACTAGCAGTAATTACGGATCAGAACTTAAGCATCTTCAAAAAGAGGTGGGGGAAGCGGTAATGCAAATTGAAAATGCACTTGAAGTTGCTTCAGAGCATCAAAGGGAACAGCTAGAACAATTTCAGCAGGATCTTTCCGCTATCCAGAAGGAGATAATAGAATAATCAAAAAAGCCCGCCACTGGGCTTTTTTCTTCGAAAGAAATTATAGCTCTTTATCATAGAACAGGTTAGACGCCAGTAAAAAAGTTAAGATTAAAGATATTGTCTTATAAGTCGCCGAGTTTTATTTATCCTGTAAAATGGTGATAAGAAATTCTTATAGTACTTGATAACGTTCTTGTTATTTACTTATGAATAGGAATCGAATAAGATAAGTAAGGGAAGTTGGAAATGATATAAAAAAATAAGGAGTATCATTTTCGACAAATTTTCATTTTTAAGGTATTATGGATAGTTGAGGAGGGGAACTACATATGGCAAATACAAATGTTAATAATGATGTTTACAACGCTAAGAAGTCATTCGAAGCGAATGGTAAAACATATCACTATTTTAACCTGAAAGCACTGGAAGATGCCGGTCTTGGCGATGTTACAAAATTGCCTTACACAATTAAGGTTCTTCTTGAATCTGTGCTGCGTCAATACGACGGAAAAGTAATCACAAAAGAACACATTGAAAACCTTGCGAAATGGGGAACAAAAGAGCTTAAAGACATCGATGTTCCATTCAAGCCATCTCGTGTTATCCTTCAGGACTTCACAGGGGTTCCTGCAGTGGTTGATCTTGCTTCCTTACGTAAAGCAATGGCAGACATGGGCGGAAATCCTGATAAAATTAATCCTGAAATTCCAGTTGACCTTGTTATCGACCACTCTGTACAGGTTGATAAGTATGCATCAGATGATGCGCTTGAGTTCAACATGAACAAAGAATTCGAACGTAACATGGAACGTTACAAGTTCTTGAGCTGGGCACAAAAAGCATTTGAAAACTATCGTGCAGTGCCGCCTGCGACTGGTATCGTCCACCAGGTTAACCTTGAGTACATCGCGAATGTTGTTCAGGAAAACGAAGAAGATGGTGAGCTTGTAGCTTACCCGGATACTCTATTCGGAACTGACTCCCATACGACAATGATTAACGGTCTTGGTGTTCTAGGATGGGGAGTTGGAGGTATCGAAGCAGAAGCAGGAATGCTTGGCCAGCCTTCGTACTTCCCTGTACCAGAGGTTATCGGTGTTAAACTGACTGGCGAATTAAAGCCGGGTACAACTGCAACTGATCTTGCACTGAAAGTAACGCAAGTATTGCGTCAAAAGAAAGTTGTAGGCAAGTTTGTTGAATTCTTTGGTCCAGGGCTTTCTACAATGCCTCTAGCTGACCGGGCAACAGTCGCGAACATGGCACCTGAGCAAGGATCGACTTGTAGCTTCTTCCCGGTAGATGAAGAAGCGCTTAACTATATGCGCTTAACTGGCCGTCCGGAAGAACAAATCGAGCTTGTTGAAGAATATTGCAAAGCGAATGGATTATTCTACACTCCAGAACATGAAGATCCAAACTTTACAAGCGTTGTTGAAATCGACCTTGGTGATGTTGAACCGAGTCTTTCCGGTCCTAAACGTCCTCAAGATTTGATCCCTCTATCTCTTATGAAAGAGGAATTTAACAAAGCGCTTGTAGCTCCAGCTGGAAACCAGGGCTTCGGGCTTGGTCCGGATGAAATTAAAAAAGAAGCGACAGTGAACTTTAAAAACGGAGAAGACGTTAAGATGAAAACAGGTGCAGTTGCAATCGCTGCGATAACTAGCTGTACAAATACATCTAACCCTTCCGTAATGCTTGGTGCTGGCCTTGTGGCTAAAAAAGCTGCTGAGCTTGGACTTGAAGTTCCTGCCTATGTAAAGACATCTCTTGCACCAGGTTCAAAGGTTGTAACAGAATACCTTGAAAAATCTAACTTGATGCCTTACCTTGATAAATTAGGATTTAACCTTGTTGGTTACGGATGTACAACATGTATTGGTAACTCCGGACCGTTGAAAGAAGAGATCGAAGACGCAATCGCTGAATCTGATCTAACTGTTACTTCTGTTCTTTCCGGTAACCGTAACTTTGAAGGCCGTATCCATCCGCTTGTGAAAGCAAACTATCTTGCTTCACCTCCGCTTGTTGTTGCGTATGCACTTGCTGGAACGGTTGACTTTGATTTCGAAAAAGATTCACTCGGAAAAGACAAAGACGGCAATGATGTTTACTTGAAGGACATCTGGCCTTCTCTTGAAGAAGTGAAAGAGGTTGTTTCAGAAACTGTAACACCAGAAATGTTTAAAGAGCAATACGAAAATGTTTTCCATCAAAACGAAAGATGGAATGAGCTTGAGACAACTGACGAAGATCTTTATAACTGGGATGATGAATCTACTTACATTCAAAATCCTCCGTTCTTCGAAAACCTATCCAAGGATCCAGAAGAAATCCATGCGCTTAACAGCTTAAGAGCGATTGCGAAATTCGGAGATTCCGTAACGACTGACCACATTTCTCCGGCTGGTGCGATCGCGAAAGATATGCCAGCAGGCAAATACCTACAGGACAAAGGTGTACGTCCGATCGACTTTAACTCTTATGGTTCCCGTCGTGGTAACCATGAAGTTATGATGCGCGGTACGTTCGCAAACATCCGTATCCGTAACCAGATCGCTCCTGGGACTGAAGGCGGATGGACAACATACTGGCCAACAGAAGAAGTTATGCCTATCTATGATGCGGCAATGAAGTATAAAGAAGAGAATACTGGCCTTGTAGTTCTTGCTGGTAAAGACTACGGTATGGGGAGCTCTCGTGACTGGGCTGCCAAAGGTACGAACCTTCTTGGTATCAAGACAGTCATCGCTGAAAGCTATGAGCGTATCCACCGCAGTAACCTTGTGTTGATGGGTGTGCTTCCGCTTCAATTTAAAGAAGGCGAAAATGCTGAAACATTAGGATTGACTGGAAAAGAAACATTCGCAGTTGAGCTTGACGAAAACGTGAAGCCTCGCCAGGAACTAAAAGTAACAGCAACTTCTCCAGAAGGAAAAGAAACAACATTCACTGTCCTGGCCCGTTTTGACAGTGAAGTCGAAATTGATTACTACCGTCACGGCGGTATTCTGCAAATGGTACTTCGAAACAAGCTTGAGAAGTAATCGTTATATTTAAAAAGGCAGCTCTTTCGGGAGCTGCCTTTTTAAAGCCTTTTCTAAATTTCACATACCGTATTGGGATTAAAATCAAGTAATAATGAGGATTATAAAAAGTCGGGTAATTTGAATAATTATTCCACTTATTGGCGATAATACTTAACAAGATAACCAACTTATTGTAAAGGAGTAAGTAAATGAGGAAAAAGAAAAAACTGTCGTTCAAAGAATTGATAATGGAAAACAAGCGTGAGTTGTTGAGTGACAGAAAAGCCATGGAACGGATAGAAGAACGTTTTGAAGAGAAGCATGCGAAAAATTTGTAAGGAAGGATACGGGACTTAGATTCCCGTATCTTTTTTTCGTAAAGGAAATAAATTACATTTTAGCAAAAAAAGAACCACGCAGTGTGAAATTGAGCAACTACTGACTTCTTTTCTTCTTCCCCTAACGGCTTGCAGAATGGCGTTCGAATGGAAAAAGGTTGTAATGGTAAATCTATAGTGGAAGGAGGGGAAAGAATGAGTAATCCAAAACGCGATCCGCAGCCTTTTTCACCGGATCATCTAGGAGATAGAGATCCACAGGCTCCTGGAAATAAAGGGAAAAAGATGGCTGACAAAACAAATGAAGAACCCGATTACGTACCGCCAAAAGGAAAATAAATAACAAAAACCAGAAAGACTGCAGTTCTTTCTGGTTTTTGTTATTTCATAGTAAAAAATGACAAAAGGAGAAAACGTCGAAAACGATGTTTAGGTATCGAAAATATATAGATAGGAAAAGAGCGGGGGGATTTACATATGAGTATTACAGCTAAATTAGAGCCTTTACCATATTCGGATAATTTAGAAGATGAGGAAGGACAACTATATAGAAATCTAGAAATTAAAATGCAGCAAATGGGATATCTCGTACCATATCGTGAAGAATTAAATTGGAAGGAAAATATACAAAATATTGACCTTGGCGATCAACATGCACTACTTGGCTTAAAAAAAGCAGCTGCAAAAAATGATCGTGTTTTATTGTTTTATGCAAAGCTTTTAAAAGGGACGGTTTATCAAAATATTATATTGCATCCAAACAATGAAGGAATTTATTTACCCTTTCACTTTGAAAAACCGTTTACTTTGAATATCAAAGGGAAAAAGCTCTGGATCGGATCATCGTCTCGATTAAGTGAAGAGCTTTCGTGGCTGAAAATGTCGATAGAACAAGAAAACCACAGTAAAGAGGTCATTTCCTATTGGAAAAACCTTAGAAAAGCCGCAGAGGTTAGTGTAGAAAATGTTAGCCCAATTGTAATAAGGAAGTCCTGATGTTTTGAAAGAAGGTAATTCTAATAAACAACAGTTACCGGTCCATAGGTGAATCGCTTTATAAAACAAATGGTATATTTTAGAAATAAATGTTCTGGTTATCGGAATAGGAAGCGAAGATTTCTCACACACTACAAAAGTCAGCAAAAAGCTGAAGTAATGTTACAGGAGGAATGAAAATGCCAGTACCGAAGCCTGATGATAGAAGAGACAATAAAGAAAAGCTTCAAGAAATGGTCCAGAATACGATCGAAAATATCCATGAGTCTGAGAATTCTCTTCCGTTGACAGATAGCAAGGAGCAACAACATATGATTCAAGAAAAAAATAAGCGGCGAGAACAAAGTATAGATGCGATGAGAAGTGAAATAAAAGATGAAACAAACGTTTCAAAATAATTGATTTTTATAAGTGGCTTAGTATGCAAATGGCATCTAAGTCACTTTTTGTTAAAAGAGCAAGTAAAATAGATTAGAAAACAAATTATGATACAATAAAGATAGGTAATAATTAATGGAGTGAAGGCAAAAATGACAATTGTTCGAACAAAAGTTAACGTAAGATATGCAGAAACAGACCAAATGGGTGTTGTATACCACGCCAATTATCTTGTTTGGTTTGAACTTGGCAGAACTGAATTAATAAACAGCCTGGGTTTCAATTATGCAGAAATGGAAGAGCAGGGCGTCCTTTCCCCTGTTACCGACGTGGAGTTAAAATATATCAAACCATTGAGGTATGGCCAGACTGCTACGGTAAAAACATGGGTCGAAAAATATGATGGACTCCGGGTTATCTATGCATATGAAATTTATAACCAGGAGGAAGAGCTTTCTGTCACTGGGAAGTCCACTCATATTTGTGTAAGGAAGGAAACCTTTAAACCGATTTCCATTCGAAGAACCTTCCCTGATTGGCATGAAGCATACTTGAATGCGGCAGAACAGTAAAAGGAGATAGATATGGCATTTGGAATTTCCAGAAGTGAGTTAAAAGCTTGGAAAAGAAAAGTTTTAAATGGGGAAGTTGCTTTTGTAACCCATTACTGGTATGATCCGCATCGTCCTGAAATAAGAACTGTAACGAAAGCAGGATGCAGCGATCTTAATCGTCTGTTTGAGTGGGGAGAACAACATGGATTGAAAAAAGAATGGATCCATGACAGGGTGCGCTATCCGCATTTTGACCTTATCGGACAGCAGCAGGCTTCCATTCTAAAAGCTGAGGGACAGTGGGAACAAATTAGGAGATTTAACCTGGAGGGAAATGATTAAGAAGCAGAACGGGGTATTTTCCGCTCTGCTATCAGCAAACTTCATTCTAGGATAAAGCTGATTTCATCTTGCTTACGGCTGAATTTTACGGTTAGATTTCCATCCTTGAAATACCATAAGTCTTTTTCTTCTACAAAAAACTCAATTCCGTCTACTGTTTCGCTGGCAGCTATTTCTTCAGGCTTTTCTTTGTTTACTCCGAGTGAAAAGCCTTCCTGTACCGTGCTGTAACCTCCATAACGGACAAAGAATCGTATACTGTCCCCTTCTTCAGCGTCCATTTCATTTTTAAACCAATTTAAAGCTGGCTGTGTTACTTTAATATCCATTAGGATTCCTCCTTAGTATATGCAAAAAGTAAGAAAGTCATCTTATTCATTATAAGGAAACAGTAGGTCACATGGCAAAGAAATAAAGCTAAAAAAAGAAAATATCGGGTAACTATAGAATAAAAGATCAACTTCTCATAAAATACAAAAGAGATTACCTTAATGGAGGTGGCATCATGAGAAAAAGAGTTGGATTTACAAGCCTCCTGTTATTCATTTTATTGTTCTCAATATTCGGTTATCGCTCTTTAATGGAACATAGGGAAACTCGTATCATGATGTTGAAAAATGCAATGATTCAAAATACTCCCGAAGAACAAAAAAAAGAAGTAACTGCTTTTAAGCCTCAGGAACCAGATGCAACTGAGAACAAAGAGAAGACAAATAAAAATGATGGAACAAAAAATAAAGATGAAGCAGATTTTAATAATAATCAAAAAGCGAGAATCGAAGAAAAAGAACGTGAAGTGCAGGAGAAGCTAATCGAATATGATACGAAATATGTTGGACTTGGAGATTCTCTGACAGTCGGGATAGGAGATGCTGAAGAAAAAGGTTATATAGGGATGGTGAAAGATGGGATAGAACGAAAAGATAACATTGTTATTGATCTGAAAAATTATGCTGACAGAGGTGACCGGACGACCCAGTTGATGAAAATATTAAAGAAAGAAAAAGTCCAGCAATCTGTTAGGGATGCAGATGTTATATTCCTTACGATCGGCGGAAATGATCTAATGAAAGTTGCGAGGGACCACTTTCTTTCTCTTGATCAGAAGTATTTTGACGAAGAGCGAATCACTTATCAAAAACGGCTGGAAAAGATACTATTAACTATCCGTACTTTGAATCCCGATTGTGATATTTATTATATCGGCCTTTTTAATCCTTTTTTAAAGTATTTTGAAAATGTAGTAGAGATCGATGCGATATTACAACACTGGAACGAAGGAAGCAAACAAGTGATCGAACGGTTCCCTAACGTTTATTTCGTTCCAGTCTATCCATTGTTTAACCAGGTAGATGAAGACCTTTTCTTTAAAGACAACTTTCATCCTAATGCAAAAGGCTATCACCTAATTGCAAATCAAGTGCTTGCAGAAATGGAAAAACATAAAGACGAGGAGACATCAAGTGATTAACGATGATATAAGTAAAAGGAAAAGATTGGCATATGTTTTCAATTACTAAGAATGCAGAGGATAGACTTACAAGTATGCTGTCAGGCTATATAGATGATGAAACGGAATATGTTCGACTTTTGTTGGCTGTTGGCTGAGGAGAACCGTCTTTCAGCCTGTCTCTGGAAGAGGCAGCACGTCCTGCGGATCATGTAATCGAATTAAAGGCTATAAAACTTATTATCAGCTATAAAGACAAAAAGCTTTTAAAAGATGTCACCCTAGATTTTAATCCAGTTGCACATACGTTTGATTTTATAGGTTTTTCTCCTAAAGATTGCTCATAGAAGCTCCCTTCCAGGGGGCTTTTTTTTATTGGCTATCCTTATCTGAGAGGTTGGGAAACCCCAAAAGAAAAAAGCCTTTAAATATACAAAATTCGCTATATATTTCCCAATACAAAGAATATTCTGAATATGATATCGTTTTAGTACACCTTAGATGAGAGGAGGAAAATACTTTAAAGTGTCCTATATGAGAAAATTGGAAATTAAAATTAAATAAAATAACAATCATTTATTTTAAAAGGGAGAGAGAATATGAAAAAGAAACAAATACTTGCACTGGGTCTTTCTGTAGGATTAGCAACAGGTGTGTTCGCCCAGGATGCAATGGCAGCCAAAAATGTCATGTCTACTTATAAATACAATGAGATGGTTAAATCACCTGAATTTGTTGCTGGAAAACTAACAACCCCTTCCAATGCCTCTGCAGAAAAAATAGTCTTTAACTATTTTAATAGTAATAAAGACAAGTATAAAATAGGTGAAAAGGCAGCTAAGGAGTCCTTTAAAGTTCTAGATGTAACAAAAGACAAACTCGGAATCACATCCGTCAGGCTTCAACAGGTCTATAACGGTGTGCCTGTCTGGGGGTCTACTCAGGTTGCAACCGTAAACGAAGAAGGCGTTCTTACAGTAGTTTCCGGTACAGTCCAGCCAAATCTTGAGCAGGAAAAAGGATTAAAAGGGGCAAGGCAAATCAGTCCTAAGAAAGCAGTGGATGTAGCTCTTGGGGACCTGGGATTTGATCCAATGCTTGAAAAGAGTGCAAAAGGCGAACTGGTAGTTTTAACAAAAGGTGATTCTGCTCGTTATGCATATCTGGTAAACTTGAATTTCTTATCTCCTGAACCAGGAAACTGGAATTATTTTATCGATAGTAAAACCGGAGAGATCCTGGATAAATATAATGATATGGATACCGTATCAGGAACAGATCAGGTTGGCTCTGGAACGGGTGTACTCGGAGATACGAAATCTTTGAACACAACACTTTCTGGCGGAACCTATTATTTGCAGGATAACACAAGAGGAAACGGCATACTTACATACGATGCACAGAATCGTAATCAGCAATTCTTCTTGCCTGGTAGCCTTTGGGCTGATTCGGACAACCTGTTGAATGAAAGCAATGCTGCAGCGGCAGTTGATGCACACTATAATGCCGGAGTAGTATATGACTATTATTTAAGCACGTTTAACCGGAATTCCTATGATAATAATGGAGCAACAATTAAATCATCTGTGCACTTCGATAGAAAGTATAACAATGCATTCTGGAACGGCCAGCAGATGGTATATGGAGATGGGGACGGAAGAACGTTTATCCCGTTATCAGGAGGGCTTGATGTTGTAGCCCATGAATTGACTCATGCTGTGACAGACACTAGCTCGGATCTAGTCTATCAAAATGAATCAGGAGCGTTAAATGAAGCGTTATCCGATGTTTTTGGGACACTTGCAGAGTATTACAACGGTGTTAACCCGGATTTTGAGATTGGAGAAGATATTTATACACCTAATACTTCAGGGGACGCTCTTCGTTCGATGAGTGATCCGACGAAATATGGTGATCCAGACCATTATTCCAAGCGTTATACTGGTACAAATGATAATGGCGGCGTCCATACTAACAGCGGCATTATTAACAAAGCTGCCTATTTGCTTAGTGAAGGCGGTACTCATTATGGTGTGACGGTTCCAGGGATCGGGAGAGAGAAGATGGGTGATGTGTATTACCGGATGAATACTGTTTATTTAACAGCCTCCGCTACATTCAGCCAGGCGCGTGCCGCGGCTGTTCAAGCAGCAACTGACCTTTATGGAGCAGGCTCCACTGAAGTGAATTCTGTTAATAAATCTTTCGATGCAGTCGGCATTAACTAAAACTAATCAGCTTTTCTAATATTGGTAAACAATCAAAAACTCCTTAAGATGGCCCCAATAAACCGGGGTCATCTTTTTTGTGAGATATAATCCTTGCCCTTCTATAAACGTTTGCCTTATCATTTTGTTAGGGTGCTAATAGATTATAGAAAAGGAAAATTTTATGAAAAAAGCGTATATTATAACGTTATCTGTACTGCTCTTACTATTAGGTGGAACCTATCTATTTCTTTCCTTAAAACCCTCATCCGTGTTAATGGTATCCGAGATTACGCCTTTAGAAAGGGAAAACCTAGAGGGACTATTTCCGCCTTTGCCTCATGAGTATAAAATTGTAGGTCTAGGAGATTCCTTAACAAAGGGTGTTGGTGATGAGAATAGTGAAGGGTATATCGGATATGTAGCAGATCATTATTTTAAGGATTCGCTCCATGGGGAACCTATTTTAAAGAATTTTGCAGTTACCGGGAACAAAACCGATGATCTACTAAAGAGGCTACAAGCTAAAAAGGTACAAAAAGAGGTGAAAGAGGCCGATTTTATTTTCATAACAATCGGTGGCAATGACCTTATGGGAGTGGTGAAAAATAATTTTCTAAACCTTGACAGAGATCTATTTACATTGCAGAAGAAAGTTTACCTTGAGAATCTTGAAAAGGCTTTAACAGATATAAGAGATATGAACGCTGAAGTGCCAGTTTATCTTGTCGGGGTGTTCAATCCCTTTTCAAAGGTTTTTGGAGAGATTCCTGAAATAAATGATATCGTAAATGAATGGAATGCGGGAAGTAAACAGGTAACCGGGGAATTTGAGAACGTGAATTTTGTTCCTATTTACGATTTATTTGAAGAAAGTGAAATAAATCTTTTGTATGACGATGCCTTTCATCCCAACGGAGCTGGATATGAACGGATAGGAGAAAGAGTGATTGAGCATTTAGAAGAAAAAGAGTTGGCCAGACATTAAGATTATTTTCCTAAAAGACAGGGAAAAAGGAAATAGACCATGGACGGGAAGGAGGAGTAAAGATGGATGAGTTGATAAAAAAATATGAAACGGCGATGGAAGAACTGGAGGAAAGCTATGGTGTTGAAGGAGTGATTACAGAAGATACCAGGATGGTGTTTATTCTTGAGTCACCCCATACAGCTGAGGTGAAAAACAATATTCCTGTAGCGGGTTCTTCTGGTGCAACGATGACAAGGAACTTGTTTGAAGATAATATTAATGAGCCTCTTGGTTTGTTAATAAAAAAGCATTTAAAAGAAAGTAAGGAACTTCCAAGGCTTGAAAAAATAGGGTTATTAAACGTATCAAACATACCACTGCAAAAAAGGCCGTATAAAAAAGAAGACCTGACCGGAACTAAGTTAGAGCTCCTTGAGCAGTTTGAAAAGGTGAGAAAAAACAACCAAAAAGATTCTTTTAAGGAATCGGATCTTGAAGCCGCCCAGGAACTGCTTCTTAAGAAGTTTCGAAATAGGCTAAACAATTTTACTGACCGCTCTCTTATACTTGTTCCCTGTGGCCGATTTGCACAAAAATTCTTTCGTATCGCAAATGTAACGGCAGACGGTTGGAGAGTAATTGAAGAAGTTCCGCATCCGTCCTATAACTCCTGGAGCAGGGATAGATATAAAGACCAGATCGAGGAAGTAAGAAGGGCATTAAAATCAGCGTGACCGATCTAAGAAAGTTTCATAAATTATTAACAAGTTTATAAAAAAGCAAAAAACGGCCAGGTACAGCAACCCTGGCTGTTTTTTTTTGAGATAAAACGGGCGAGAGGGGAAAAGCGAAAGATTCGAAAATTTCGTAATATTTAGACAAGCAATCCTATAAAATTATAACAAAAATGGGAGGTGATTGAAATGACAAAATGGTTAATGATCGGTATCACTTTGATTACAATATCGACAAACTCTGTTTTTCTTCCGAGTGTTACACTTTCAGATCACTCTGTTCGGTTAGCGCAAGATGAAGATTTACCATGGTGCCACTAGTTGAAAAAAAGAAAAGGAGAAAGCATACGGTGATCAATTTTATAAAATTTCTTATTTACAGGATGGACAGCCATTAACCTTTACGGAAGGAGTGATGGAGATGGAGGGAATTACTATCTTTTTAACAACAGGTCTCTTCCTTTTGTCCTTGCTAAACTTTATCATCATATTAATAGAAAAGACGAAGAAATGAAAAGATTGAGATATTAACAGATCCTTATGATTTGTTGTTCATCCTGTTTTAACTTTCCATTACCTTGAAAGTATTTTAGATAACATAAGAGGGCTCTGTATTATATTTCGAAATTACCTTGCGTACATGGTTGGTGAATAGTTCGTTTCCTTCAAGTTCAAAGATAGCCAGGGCTTTCTTAAGATAGAGAAGAGAATCTTCAAAGCGGTTCATTTTGATTAAGTTCTTCCCCGTTTGATAGCATAGTTCTCCATATAAGTACCACACCTGCCTGGTTGAACAAAGTAACATACCTTCTTTCGCAATAAAGATTGATTTCTCGTACGAATTCATCAGAGTCAGCAACTTGGAATAGTTATAATAAAGGCGAATTTCGATCAATGGATTCTTGATAATCGGGAAAAATCTGACATGATAAAATCCTCGTTTAAAGTAGACGGCAGCCTGCTTATATTCTTTTTCTTCCGCATGAATGATTCCTATGCTGATTAAAATTTCGATCTCTCGTTCTGAGAAGTTCTTTCCGGTAGTTGCAGTCAATTCAAGTGACTCATTTAGCAAAGCGAGTGACAACGCTTTGTCATGCTTTAAATAATATGCACAAATCCCCTTGTGCCATTGAAAAAACTGCTTGTTCTTTCGAGAATGGAAAAGGGGATTTTTTTCCTCTGCTTTTATAATTTCTGCAACCATGTTATATTCTCTTTGTTTAATGTTTTTTCTGATTTGAAAAAAGACCTCTTGTACATAGTCAAGTCTTGGGCAGTCTGTCATGTCAAAAAAGTAATTAATGTCTACACCTAGACGGCTTGCGATTTTATACAGGATATCTGCGGTAGGAGAGACCTGATCGTTTTCAATCTGGCTTATAAGGGATTGTGTGCATATACCATTTGCAAGCTCTGACTGTGAGATTCCGAGAAAAGAACGCAACTCTCTAATGCTTTTCCCAACTTTCACATGCTCCATGTTGTTCCCCCCAATATCTGTTAAAAATAGATATTTTCAAAAAAATAACAGAAAACAGGGAACGATAACAGA
Organism: Exobacillus caeni; assembly: GCF_005747095.1. GTDB lineage: Bacteria > Bacillota > Bacilli > Bacillales > Guptibacillaceae > Exobacillus > Exobacillus caeni. The sequence continues at coordinate 162,787 of NZ_SWLG01000006.1, forward strand.
GTCGTTATTCCCGTAATTATTTTATTTTTTGAAGTAACAGGATTTTAGCCTGCATCTATTTAACTAATAAGTTTCCAACATGCACTTTTGCGGTACATTTTTCATAAACAGAAACAAACATTCGATCTTACCTCATCACATTTTCTCCAGAAATTTTAACAGATTCTCCAACAATATTTACCGCTGCATCAGTCAATAAAAATGCTATTGTATTTGCTACTTCTTCTGGATTGGTTATTTTTCCCGATGGAATACCGTCTTTCGCAAGCTCATATTCTTCCTGAAAAGAACGATCGTTTCGAAGTGCTTTTTTGTTTATCGCATTTTTCGCCATCTCTGTTTCAACATAGCCAGGACAAACGGCGTTTACACGAATGTTGGATTCTATTGCTTCCAAAGCTAAGGACTGGGTAAACCCGATAAGCGCGAACTTTGAAGCACTGTATGCACTGTTGCCATATGTACCTCGTAACCCTGAAAGGGAAGAAACGTTAACGATTGCTCCTTTTTGTGATTGGATCATTCCTTGATAAATCTGTTGGGTTAATAGGACGGTAGCAGTATAATTCACTTCCATTATTTCCTGTAGATCTTTTGGAGTCAGTCTGTCTACTGTATCCCCGCCTGAAATACCAGCTGCATTGACGAGGCAGGTAATAACCCCATTACGTGAGGATGCCTGTCCTACTAGAACGTCACGTTCTTCTGCTTTCAATATATCCGCAGCCACCACACAGATCCTGTCTTTCGTTGCATAGGATGAAAGCTCCTGTTCCAGTTCCGTTAATTTTTTCCGGTTCCTTCCGGTTACCGTTACCGAAGCTCCCATTTTTAAAACGGTTATAGCGGTCGCGCGTCCAATCCCGCCTGTTGCCCCTGTTATCAATACATGCTCTTCCTGGAGTGCAGCAGATGAAAAGATACCCATGGTTAGCCTCCTATATTTCTATTCTATTACCCCTTATTACCTTGCTATTTCATTTTGAAACCCATAAGGTACAATAATATCATTATGTAAACTTATCTTTGTTTGCAGGAAACAGAAGATATTCGATAGAATATAAAAGAGATAGATAGAGAAGGAGTGATAACATGTTTTTACCATCTTTTGATTTAAAAGATAAAGTAGCAGTAGTTACCGGAGGCGGAAGAGGAATCGGTAGAGCACTTGCAATCGGGCTGGCTGAAGCAGGTGCTGATGTTGCGATTTTAGCACGCACAGAGAAAGATCTTGAAGAGGTGGCAGTACATATTACGAATGCAGGCAGGAAAGTATATAAAATCCAGGCGGATATTACTAATAAAGATGCGGTAGACCAGGCTGTTGAACAGATTGTGACCCGAGCCGGCAAGATTGATATATTAATTAATAATGCGGGTATGAATATTAGGACTCCTGCTCTAGAAGTAACGGAAGAAGAATGGCAAAACATTGTTGATCTGAATTTAAAAAGCGCGTTTTTTATGGCACAAGCCTGTGCGAAGCATATGAAAAGCAATAACAGTGGAAAAATCATTAATATTTCTTCTGTTGCCGGTCATGTTGCTTTAAAAACTGGAGTTGTGTACGGTGCTACAAAAGCGGGGCTAATTCAGATGACCAAAACGTTGTCTTATGAGTGGGCGAAATACGGAATAAATATAAACGCGATTGGTCCATGGTACTTTAAAACGCCGCTTACTGAAAAGCTGCTAGCTGATGAAAAGTATTTGCAGGAGATTCTTGATGTTACCCCGATGAAAAGGGTGGGCGAGTTGAAAGATCTCGTTGGTGCCGCTGTATTTTTATCTTCTGAGGCATCAAACTATGTAACAGGCCAGACACTATTTGTTGATGGCGGCATGACCGTTTACGGATTTTAAGAATACCGTTTACTCGAATTAAAAGTTCCGAACGTTACATTGAGTATTCACCCAAAAAATAAAGCCGTTACGTTACCGTAACGGCTTTATGTATTTCTTATCCTTCTAGATCTTTCATTAAGCTCGGCTTAGCCATTCCCAATTCTTCGTATACTTCGCCGATTTTTTCTTCTCCTGCAGCAAACAGGTCATCCGCTTCTTTATATTCTGCTTCCGGTTCGTCCGAAAGGTTTGCAGCTCTTGATTCATAAGCTTTAGCAATATCCTCTAAAGCGGAACTCAATTTTTCTTTATATGCATCTAATTCAGAAGGTACTTCTAATCCTTTAACTTCTTCGGCAACTTTATTCGCCGCATCTTGAGCTTCTGTTTTCATTTTAGCGAGCTCTTCAGCAGAAGGTGCTTCTTCACCTTCTTTTGTTTTTGCAGTTTCAAATGCATAGATTGCACTGTCGTTGGCGTTAATCGTGTCTGTTAATTTCATTTGGAAATCAAGCAAAGCACCCTTAACTTCTTCTTCGTTTGCTCCCTTGTCTTCAGAGGCATTGTCTTCGTTTCCCGTATTATCGGTTTTTTCTGTATTGTCTGTGGTGTTATCAGCGCTTTCATCTGTAGCATTTCCGTTTCCGTTATTACATGCTGCAGCGAACAGAAGTAAGCAAAGCGCCGTAATAGATAGTAGTTTTTTCATGATTACCCCTCCCAGGAAATTTTTTCTATTATTCTTACCTTCCATAGTTTAAAACTTTTCACAAGATTTGTAAACAAAAAGATATGGAACTTTAACTTTGCTGTAAAATAAAAAGAAAATTTAGATTTATTTAATTATTCAAGCGATACGTTTATATTAGTAGGTTAGAGGGCAATTATATGTTTTAATAATCATATGAATAGAATAAAGGGAGTGGATGAAACGATGATAATATTCCAGAATAAAATAATGGACCGTTCGGAGGTTTCCATTGATATTGAAGATCGAGGTTACCAATTCGGTGACGGAGTATACGAAGTAATACGTATTTATGATGGAAAATTGTTTGAAATGGAAGGGCATATGAAAAGACTGGAAAGAAGTGCCGGTGAAATCGAACTTTCGCTACCGTTCCCGGCAAGTGAGATTATCTATTCTATAAAAGAACTTATTAAACATAACAATATAAAAGACGGGCATGTCTATATGCAGATTACAAGAGGTGCTTCTTCAAGAAACCATCCTTTTCCTGATAACGCAACGCCGGTTTTGACTGCTTATACAAAGGAATATGAAGAAAATCCTTCTGCTACCACTGAAGGTATAAAGGCTCTGTTAGCAGATGATATTCGCTGGCTCCGCTGCGATATTAAAAGCCTTAATCTTTTAGGTAACGTACTCGGAAAACAAAAGGCCAAAGATAATGGTTACGATGAAACGATATTCCATCGCGGTGATACTGTAACGGAAGGCAGTTCAACTAATGTTTTTATTGTAAATAACGGGCAATTAGTAACACATCCAGCAACAAACCTAATTTTAAACGGGATAACAAGGAAAGTAGTTATCGACCTGGCTCAAAATATGAGCATCCCCGTCCGAGAAGAGGAATTTACTATTGATGAGCTTCTGTCAGCTGATGAAGTGTTCATCACAAGCACAACTATTGAAGTAGCTCCAGTGACGCAAATAAATAACACAGTGTTAAACGATGGAAAAACAGGGGAAGTGACTCGAAAGCTTCAAGAAGCTTTTAAAAATCGAATTTCTAAAGTGATAAATAAAAATGAAGAAATCAAGACTGGCGATTAATTTTATTCTTTATTTATAGATATAACCACCGCAATTAATTGAGTCTGGTACAAAACTATTTTAACCAAAAAAAATCCGAACTAAGAATTCAAATTCTTACCTCAGAATTTGGATTAGTTCGGATTTTTTAGATACTCCAATAATCCCGAGCCTCCAAGGCTGCAGTTTTCCGAGAGGACGCTTATCCCGTGGAAAGCAAGGTATTCTGCCGAAGCGGTTTGCAAGTACCATTCATTTAGACTTTAGCGTCTTATTTATGTTCTATCCTCTTTCATAATCTTTTGTAAATCACCGCATACTAATATAGTCCGGGTCATGACAGTGTCTATTCCCAACGATGGATCGGTAAGGAAATCCGTTAAGAACGGAGCAGAAGTAAAACCATCATGTATTTGGGGTAGGAAGAGAATACAGGGACAGGGAAAAGGAAAGAAGATGATGGACCCAGTAGTGCTGTAGAAAAAACAAGCAAGATAAATTCTGTTAGCAGTTTTGGGCAAAACGAGATCAGTTATGTCATTATACAAAAGATATGGCTTTGATTTTGATGGAATTCAAAAAAACAGTTATGCATCATTGGCGAATACGATGATGAGATTTTTTGAGCATATTTCTTTCAAAATGAAAAGAATTCCCGTTAAAGTTGAATTAGTAGCCATTTCGTGGTACCTTTAGAACGGCTAATGCGAATCACCCTAGCGGTTAATTCTAGCATTTCTGTTCTGGAAGTGCTTTTTTTGAACGATTAAAAGTGGAATATTCGGGAAAAGCTCAAACAAAGAATATAAAAAAGGAGTTATGAGCGATTGAAAAAGTTTGAAGAATTAGGATTACAAGAAGAGATACTAAAAGCCGTCAGTAATATGGGCTTTGAGGAAACTACACCTATTCAGGAAGGAACGATATCCTTTGCCCTTGAAGGAAGGGATGTAATCGGACAGGCGCAGACAGGTACAGGTAAAACGGCTGCATTCGGTATACCGATTATTCAGCAAGCTGATGTGAATGGAGGATTACAAGGAATTATCCTTGCTCCAACACGTGAACTAGCGGTTCAGGTTGCTGAAGAATTGAACAGAATCGGAAATGTAAAAGGGATTCGCGCACTTCCTATCTATGGAGGACAAAGCATCACACACCAGATCAAGGCGTTGAAGAAGAAACCACAACTAATCGTTGCAACGCCGGGAAGATTAATGGATCATATGAGACGGAAGACAATCCGTTTGCAAAACATCAATGTCGCTGTTTTAGATGAAGCGGATGAAATGTTAAACATGGGCTTTATCGAGGACATCGAAGAAATCCTTAGTCAGGTACCGGATGAAAGGCAGACGCTATTATTTTCTGCCACGATGCCTCCAAAGATTCAGTCTCTGGCGGAACGTTTTATGCGAAACCCAGAAGTTGTGAAAACAAAGACAAAAGAAGTAACTGTTCCGACGGTGGAACAACACTATTATGAGATTCAGGAGTCGAAAAAATTCGATCTTTTATGCCGACTGCTTGATATCCAATCACCGGAACTCGCAATCGTATTCGGAAGAACGAAAAAGCGTGTCGATGAATTGACAGAAGCACTAGCGAAGCGCGGTTACCTTGCTGGAGGAATTCACGGTGACCTCGCACAGCGCAAACGTGATCAGGTCATCCGCCAATTCAAAGAAAGTACGATCGATGTTATGGTAGCTACGGATGTAGCTGCAAGAGGCCTTGATATCACAGGTGTTACTCACGTTTACAACTTCGATATACCTCAAGACCCAGAAAGTTACGTACACCGTATCGGAAGGACAGGCCGTGCCGGTCAAACAGGACTTGCGATAACATTTGTAACACCAAGAGAAATCGATCATATGAAAGTGATCGAAAAGATAACGAAAAAGAAAATGAAGAAAATGGCGGTTCCTTCGTTTTCCGAAGCACTTGAAGGCCAGCAGCAAGCAGCAGTCAGCAGCCTTTTGAGAACTGTGGAGGAAACGAACCTGTCTACTTATAAAGCATCTGCTGAACACTTGCTAGAAGACATGGATTCTGTAAGCCTTGTTGCAGCTGCATTAAAGTTGCTTACTAAAGAGCCCGACACTACACCTATAAAGTTAACTGAGGTAGCTCCACTTCGGGCCAAAAAATCGAAGAATCAACGTGGAAAAGGCGGCGGCGGACGCGGCAATAGACACAATGACCGAAGAAGTGATAGGGACAGAAAGAAAAGAAACTTTAATGACAACCGTCGGGTAAATCCAAAAGGGAAAAACCGCAATAAGTAAGTGATTGGAAGCTGTATTTTTGCAGCTTCTTTTTTGCTTGCTGTAAGCACGATGATGCTTTAAGCTTTTTTATATAGTAAAAACCCCGGGTTAAAGAAGACACTGTTATGTATCTTTAAAACGTTTTACAAACATTCTGCTTATAATAAGAAAAGATTATTTGAATATTAACCTGAAAGCGGTATTCTATAATTAACAGTTTTTTTGAAAGGTAGCGAGTTCGTCATGAATCCATTAGTAAGAAAGGAATCTGTTACAGTAAACCCTTTTTGGAGTAAAACAGATATCTCAGTCGATCAGGAAAATATGATACAAAGGTTGAGCCATTTAAAAGAAGAAATCGATTCAAGAGGTTATTCGGAACAAGAAGATAAATTAGAACAATTGATGGAAAAGGTCTACACTGGTGAATATATGGCAGTGTTCAGTGGCCATTTTTCTGCAGGTAAATCCTCTATGATAAATGCCCTGTTTGAAGAAGACCTATTACCTTCTAGTCCGATTCCTGCTAGTGCAAACATGGTCCAAATAAAGTCAGGTGATCCTTATGCGAAAATTTTATTTAAAAATGATGAGGTATATGAGTTCGAACACCCTTATGATATAGAAGAAATAAAAAATTATTGTTTGAACGGAAATGATGTTAAATATGTGGAGATAAGCCATCCGTCAACCTTTTTGCCGGAAGATTTTGTGATAGTCGATACACCCGGGATCGACTCTACGGATGATGCACACAGACTTGCTACAGAAGCATCGATGCATCTGGCGGATATTGTATTTTATATGGTGGATTATAACCATGTGCAATCGGAGCTTAACTTTGAGTTTGTAAAAGAACTCGAAGATCAAAACAAGAAAGTTATTTTAATCGTTAACCAGATCGATAAACATAATGAACTAGAAATATCCTTTAGGGATTTCAAGCAGGGTGTAAAGGATGCTTTTGCAGATTGGAACATCGATTTAGAAGAAATATTTTTCACTTCCTTGATTGATTTGTCGCTAGAGGCCAACGAATTTAACGATCTTCGTGTGTACATTACAGGACTGTTGGCGAATAGACATGTCGAAGTAATCCAAAATGCGTTAGAGGCAAGTTATCTGATAGCTGAAAATATAAAGGAAACATCACTTCAGGAAAAGCTTCATGGGGAGGCTCCTAAAAGTAACGAGGGAGAACTTCAAAATCGGTATGATCAATTAAATAATCAAATAGAAGCACTTGATCAGAAAGTGGAGGAGTTTAAAGAATCGTTTGAAGCTGATCTCGGGAAGTTAACGAAGAGCGCAATTTTGATGCCATTTGAGGTAAGAGAAGCTGCTAAGCAGTTTATGGAAGCATCCCAGCCAGATTTTAAGGTTGGTTTTCTGTTCAAAGATAAAAAAACGAAAGAAGAAAAAAAGAATCGTTTTGACACGTTTTACGACATGCTATCTAAGCAGGCATCATCACAGCTAGAATGGCATTTGAAGGAACTTCTCGTTCAAAAGAGCAAGGAGTGGGAAATAGGTGATGAAAGATTATTCAAAGAACTCTATAATATCTCCATTCCTATCCCTGAGGAATTAATCGATTCTGAGCTTGAGACCGGTGCAGGTCTTACAGGGCAAGCTGTTTTAAATTACACAGAAGGTGTTTCTTCCAGTGTTAGAAGAATCTTCAGGCAAAAAGGGCTCCAAGAAATGGATAGATTGGCCGACATTCTTTCCGAAAGCCTGGAAGAACAAAAGAAAGAAATTAAGCGTGAAAGAAATGAACTAAGTGCAGAACTGAAGAAGCAGCAGACTGAGCGGGCACTAATAAGAAAAGAGGAAGAATGGTTCATTAAATGTATCGAAATTTTGGAAGGCCATTATAATAAGCATTCGAAAGAGGCTTTTCAAAAATGGCAAACCGAGAAAGAAGGCAATTTGAAACAGAGTACTATTATAAAGAGCGGCGAAAAAGTATCGGGTAACAATGAAGCGGACAAAAACGAAAAGAAAGATGCCGAGGATGTGGAGATTGAACGCCCTCAAGCTCTTGATACAAAGGAATATTTAGTGCAAGCAGCAGAAGATCTAAACGAGGCTGCCAGAAAAGTAGAAATTGTGCCAGAGCTTTCGGCTATCGCAAGGGAGCTGAAGCAAAGGGCTGAAAGAATCGAAAGCAGGGAGTTTACTGTTGCCCTTTTCGGTGCTTTCAGTGCAGGGAAGTCATCTTTTGCTAATGCGTTGCTGGGTGAAAGCGTGTTGCCTGTTTCCCCTAATCCCACAACTGCTGCGATTAATAAAATTTGCCCGGTAACTGCTGAATATCCTCATGGAACGGTAAAAGTACAATATAAAACAACGGAGCAGATGCTAGAAGATATCCAGTATTCACTTTCTTACTTTGATATGGAAGCCGAAACGCTTGAAGAAGCAGTATCACTGATAAAAAATAAGGTGCTTATAAAGAAAGATGTCACAGCTAGAGCAAAGCCGCATTATACGTTTTTAAAAGCTGTTAACAAAGGCGCTGCCCACGAACTACAAAATCTTGATGAAGTTCAAAAGGTTGGAATGGAAGCGTTCGGCGAGCTAGTCGCGAAAGAAGAGAAGGCTTGCTTCGTTAATCTGATTGAGCTTTACTACTCATGTCCTTTGACCGATCAGGGGATAACGTTTGTAGATACACCAGGTGCAGATTCGATTAATGCAAGGCATACAGGGGTAGCCTTCCGTTATATCAAGGAATCAGATGCAATTTTATATGTGACTTATTATAATCACGCTTTTTCGAAAGCTGATAGAGAATTTTTGATTGAGCTTGGACGGGTAAAAGATGTTTTTGAGCTAGATAAAATGTTTTTTGTCGTCAATGCGGCAGATCTCGCCAAAAATGAAAGCGAGCTCCAGCATGTGGTCACACATGTCGAAGATAACCTTATTTCTTATGGGATAAGAAAACCAAGAGTATATCCCGTGTCCAGCCATATTGCTGCGTTATCAAAAGGACTGGAAAAAGGTAATCTATCAAAGGAAAACCGGGACCGCCTCTCCAAATTGTTAAAGCTTAAAAGCAAGGAGGAAATAAGCAGTTCAGCGGGTATTAAAGAGTCAGGAATACAGGAATTCGAAAATGATTTCACTCATTTTATCAGTCACGATTTAACCGGGCTTGCAGTAGCTGCTGGATATGCTGATATCGACCGGGCGATATCGGTAATCAACGATTGGGTAAGTGCTTCAAGGCAGGATAAGAATATTCGCGAGAAGCAATTGAATGAGTTGCAGAAACGAAAAGAGGACAGTATTGAATATGTGAGGACCTTTGATCATGAGTCGAATGAGCGAGCGTTCAATCAAGAAACTAAAGAGCTCGTTTATTATATCGACCAGCGTATCTTTCTCCGATTTTCTGATGTTTTTAAAGAATCTTTTAATCCTGCAGCATTATCAAAATCAAAGGGCAATGTTAAAGAATCATTAATCGATTGTTTGAAAGAACTCATCGGGTTTATTGGTTTTGACCTGGCACAGGAAATGAGAGCAACTGCACTTCGGACAGAAAAATATGTTTGGAAAATCGTTGACGAAACGTATACGAAATTCAAGAAAACCGCTACTGCTGAGCTACCTGGTCTGCAGCTTTCTGCGATTGAGAAACATTCGTTTGATATGCCGGACTTTGAAGAAGAGTTAGTAGTGGAGCATTTTGATAAGTTAAAGGGTATCGTGTTTTCATCCTTTAAAAGTCCAAAGCAATTCTTTGAGCAAAATGGGAAGGAATTGCTAAAAGAGAAGCTTGAGGAGGAGTTGAAATCTCCTGTAAATCATTATCTTGAGCAAAAAAAGAGCGATCTTCAGACTGCTTATTGGAAAGCGTATCAAATTGTAGTAGAGGAACTTGAACAAAAGGTGATCGATGAAGTTAACAACCATGTGGAAGGGAAAAAAGCTGCTCTTTCCGTTAGTATCGACCCAGAAACCCTTGAGGACCTTGCAAACAGCCTTAAAAAGATCATGCCTGAATCATCTTAATAAATTAATAAAAAGGGGATGAAAACATGACCGATATTCTTGTTTCTGCTAGTTGGCTTTCAAATCATGTAAATGATCCTGATCTCGTTATCGCGGACTGTCGATTTAACCTGGCAAATAAGGAAGAAGGAATAGAAGAATATACGAAGGAACATATTCCTAACGCTGTTTATTTAGATCTGGAAAAAGATCTTTCTGGAATGGTAAAGGAGCATGGGGGAAGGCATCCGCTTCCTGATCTGGAACAGTTCGCACAACTCCTTGGAAACAAGGGTATAAATAAAAGCAAGCTGGTTGTTGCTTACGATGACCAGGGGGGCGCAATGGCAGCGAGGTTGTGGTGGATGCTCCGCTTTCTTGGACATAAGAGGACTGCAATTCTTGATGGCGGCTTTTCTGGATGGCAGAAGCAGGGTTTTCCGGTCACAAATGAGATTCCCTCTCCTGAAAAATTATTGTTTGAACCAGTTATCAACAGGGAAGCGATAATTCCAATGGAAGAAATAAAAAAAATGGCTGGAGGAAGCGGATTGCTGATTGATTCACGGGCACCCGAAAGGTATAAAGGTGAAGAAGAGCCAATCGATCCGAAAGCAGGCCATATCCCTGGTGCCATAAATTATTTTTGGAAAGATAACATAAAAGGGTCACAATCATGGAAAACCAGAGATGAATTGCAAAAACAGCTTTCTTTTTTGGAGGATGACCAAAATGCAGTTGTTTATTGTGGTTCAGGAGTTACTGCCTGTGCAAACTTATTCGCTTTTCATTTAGCAGGGTTCGATCATGTAAAACTATATCCGGGAAGTTGGAGCGATTGGATTTCTTATCCTGAAAATGAAGTAGAGACAAATTAAAAAAAGAGGCTGAGACAAAAGTCTTTAGCCGAAAAAAATCCGAACTATAATCAGTTCGGATTTTTCTTTTGGATCGTTTCATTATATATCGGCTACATCCGCTGCAAAGTATTCTGCAGAAGCGGTTTGCATCACTCGACTAGATAACAGTGTTACCGACTAGTGATCCTTACTATCCTCAAACCGAGTTTTAAGTTCTGCCATTTCCTGTTTCAATTTGTATGTGTTTCCTTCTAGCACTTCCATAGTGGCAAAGCGGTCTTGCAATTTCTCTTCATATTCGCTTGTTTGGGAGGCCAATTGTTTAATTTTTTCCTGTAATTGAATCAGCAATGGAGTTTCACTTTCTGAATCAATCGTTTTAAGGGAGCCGATATCTGTTATTAACCCTTTGTAAGTTTGTTTTAGTTCCTGGTTTTCTTTCTTCAAAGAGTGAACTTGTTTTTGAAGTTTCTCTACGGAAAGCAATTTTTCCTTATAACCATCTATTTCTTCATTTAATGCTATTATATCTTGTTCTTGCTTTTTGAATTGTTCATTGAAATGGTTATTTTCTTCTGATATTCTCCTGAATTTTTGATTCAGTTGTTTTTGAACAGTTTTTTCGTTTTCTAATTCCTTCATATATGATTGGTTGGCCTTTTGTATTTCGGTTACCAAGCTTTTTAATTTACCAAGTTCTTTTTCCTGGCGGGAAGTTAACGTTTGGAGTTCACTTGCTTTTTGTTTATAGTTATTATTCGTTTCTTTTTCCTCGGCAAGTTTTTCTTCCAGTTCCTCTTGTTTTTCGATGAGCGATATATTTTCACTTTTTAAATTTTCCAGTTGATTATAATGAAAGTTCTCTTGATAATCCTTCACTTTCTCTTTGTATTTGGCAAGTTCGGCTTTAAAATAGATGATTTTCTGCTGTAGTTGAATCGGATCTGTTTTGCTTGTTATACCTCTTCTTTTGTTCATTTCTTAAACCTCCTTAAACAGTTGCATAGTGTCTGGGCACGAAACTACTTTATCTATATGTAAAGACAAAGTTTTGAGTTCCTGTTACCGAAGTGAACAGTGTAAAAACAAATAGGTGTGAAATTAGGCTGTTTTGAAATTAGGAAATAAAGGGGTAGTCTATTACCTTTCTTTAAAAACTTCATATAGTAACAGTAAGAAATATGTTATAGAAAGGAATTTTGTGATGGGCAATTATTCAAAGGGAAAGTTAGTTAAGATTCCGGTTGTTCTTCTGGAAGATTCATTTTCATTTGATGTATCAGCAAACATTACCCTTCCGGAGCCGGCTCTTGAAATCAAAGCCGTAACAAATAAAGTCAAGGTCACCCAATGCCTTTTATTATTACCGAGCAATAAACTGTGGATTAAAGGGTTTGTTCGAAAGAATATCCAATTTGCGACACCGATTAAAGGTAGCGATGAGGCAATTTTATCCAGCATAAAGTCTTTTACGTTAGATGTACCTTTTGATGATACTTTTACAATAACAAATTTTAAGAACAAACCTGTTTTTCATCATGGTAAACAAAATAATGTCTTTACGTATCAAAGAGAAACAGAAATAGACCATCTTCCTGGATTTTCATCAAAAGATAAGTTGTTATCAGGAGATTTAACCCAGTTTGATCAGGAATCCTTTGAGTTTTTTAACGAATTGCCATTCTGTGAGCTAGTTTGCTCCAGAGTTGTGGAGTATGATGAAGCTTTAAACAGAAAAATGGGCATCATCGAATCCCACAAAGACTGTAAAATGGAAGGGCCATTTGAAGAGGGGACCTTTACAAAGTTCATAGAAAAGATGGATGTTGACCTTGTGATAAAGGTTTTGCAAAATCAACAGGTAGACCTTGGGAAGATGTGTCCGCAACCGCATCCTCATCCTCATCCGCATCCTCATCCAAAACCAAGGCCGCCTAAGAAGGTAAAAACTAATCATCCTTTATGGTCTCACTTTAAAGATTGCTAAAGGAATTATAGTATAAGAGGTAAAGAAGATGGCTCAGGAGCAAAGTGTCAGATCCCTCCAACACCTTTTCTAGAAGAACTTGTTCTAACGTTTTTCTAGATTATGTGCTAAAAGGAGGGAGATTGACCTTTTCGAGTCATCTTTTATTTATGTAGAACCTTATAGAGGGCCTTTATATATAATGTTATAAAGATGGGGTAAGAAAGGAGTTCAGAGAAATGGAAAGGAAGGAGTATTTGAACAAACGGAAACCAAAAGTGATTTTTAGTAAATTACACATAGATTCAGGACATAAAAAGGACATATTCAATAGTAGAAACAGTTTATCGAAAAAGTTAAACACCGTTAACAGGGAATATGTAATTCAGAATCATAAAAAAACCACAACTATTGAGCTTTTGGTGGATGCAGACTTTTTTTCGAATTTGTATCAGAAAAGATTGAGAGAGATCTCTCAGACAGAAAAGGCTAAATCAGATGTACTGGTGGGGAAAATAGAAACAAATGTGTCCTTTACACAGCGAATTGAAATTGCGGAGGCTATTGAAGATATTACCCACATATGCTGGGAAGTCAAGGATTTTAGAGGTTTTATTAATACAGTTAAAAACACCGCAATTTGCAAAGGTACGTTAGAAGCAAAAATTTCATACCTTACCAACGCTGGTATTAATCATCCGGCGCAGACGAAAGTAATTTCTTATCCAGTAGAATGGGAGAGAGCCTGTACAATAATTGATTGGGATAACAGGGTAAGAAAAACAAAAGATACCCTGGAAGCATACTCTTTTTCAGAGAAAAAGAAGCATTGGAAACAGGATATACACTTCGATGAGCCAGTTGAAATCGAACTTGTATCCGTTTCGATTGTTTCATCTGGTGATATCAAAATCTAACTTCTAGATCTTATAAATCGATAAAAACCTGTGAATATAAAATTCACAGGCCTATCCGAACTAATTACAATTTAAAAGGATATTCTTACAAACCATTGATAGGGCAATACGATATTAATAATTATAAATAAGAGCTCTTAAAAGATATCATTACTGATCAGAAAAAATGTCTATATCCATTAAATCAGCTTGTCAGCCGGCAGTTCTAAGCTGATATTTCTTATTTTTGAAAATTACAATTTAAAATTAAATATTTATTCTTTTTACCATTTAGCTATTTAGTTTGGGGAACGTAACTTTAAAATCACCTCCCACTGTGTTTTCAATATTAGTATATGTCAAAGAACTGCTAATACTTCCTACACTTACCCATAAAAAGCGCCCTTTTTGGATAAAGGGGCGCTTATCGTTGTGTGCCAATCATTTTGGTTTATGATTTTTAAAAGGATTCAATGGAATAGTGTTAACATTATTTAAATAGCTATAGTATTGCTTTACTTTATTGTAGTCGACTGGTGGTCGTGGGTTGACTTTTTCTCCTGGTGAAGGTTTTGTGGAATCAGTGTTAATATTTACTATTTTCATAATTTCCGATTTTGTTTTCTGGTCTAGTTGGCCAGCCCTTGTATTCTTGCTTTTAAAATCTCTCACTATTTGATTTAACTTTTCAATTTTTTCAAGATATACATTTTCTTTTTTTTGTTCAGTAATAGGTTTATCTATTGGGGAATGGGGAGCAGTTAATATATCAGGACCCGGTTCGTTATCAGCCTTTTGTGTATCGGGACTTTTTTCTTGAGAAAGAGATTTCGTTTGTTTCAACTCATCGATCATCACTTTATTTTCCTTGTCTTTCATTTCAAGGGAACTAACAGCATCCTTTAATTGTTGTATCATTTCTACCCATTCTTTTTCATTTGCCCCGTCTTCATTTATCGTCCTCACTAATTCGTTGTGAGAAGTTTGCAGCCTTTTTAGCTCTTGTTCCTGTTGTTTATAAAAAGTATAGTTTTCATTCATTGTATTTAATGATCCTTTTACTTCACCAAGAAATTCTGTATATTGTTGATCTTTATGTTGAAGGGACTTTATTGCTTCATTTAATGCATCTTGCATAGCTTTAAATTCTGACAAGTCATTCTGGATTAATTCAATGGTTTCTTTTAATTGGTCTATTTCGTTAGAAAACACTTCTTTGTCATCGTTGGACCATGGCCAGAACATGTTTAACCACTTCCTTAAGGGATGTTTTGGGGACCAATTGGAATTAGCACCGTATTCCTTTTCCTTCTTTTTAAGCAATGTTAAATGATTATGCAAACGTAATAATTTAGCAGTTGTTATCTTTCTCACTTCTTTAAAAAAATGAAGCTGTACTTTATTATCCTGGACTATTTTGTTAACGTATTCCTGTTTTTTTTGTAAGCTTGCCAGTTCCGTATCATGCATTGTATACATCTGTTCTATTAAACCGTTTGTCTTCTTCTTTATTTCTTCATTAACCGATACGAGACCAAGATATTGTACTTCTTTTTTCTTCTGTTGTTTTCTTTGTTGATCTTCCTTTAGTGTAAAGTCAGCCGTCAACTTTTTTAATTTCAAATAATATTCTTCCAGTTGATTTTTCTCTTGTAAAGCTGCCTGATAGGCCTTCTCTTTTTGTTGATGGCTTTCAAGTATTTCTTTAAAAGCACTTAATTTCTCCTGGCTTTTTTCTTCCTCTTTAGAAAAGGATTGGATGATCTGATTTCTTTGCTGCAACGTTTTTTGAAGCATGTTTTCCCGTTGCTTCAGTTCATTGATAATTTTATCTTTCCGTTTTAATTCGTTGTTGAGATTTACCTCATTTCTTTGATAATGACGTATAAACTTTTTGTTTTCCTTTACAGTTTTTTGATAATTTCGGATGAGGGAATTTTTTTGCCCAATAATTTTCTGCATGTAAATGGATGAGTTAGGTCGGTCGTGACTTTCATTTTGAACCATTGAGTTATTAGCTGTTTCATTTTTTTGCTTTTTGTAACTTGCTTCCATTGTTGGTGAAAGAGAAGTATTTCGCCCTTGATTTCCGTTTTTCATTGAATGTTTGGTGGTGACCTTAAAGGAAGGCTCGGGCTTTTGCAAATTTCCCAGTAGCTTTTCATTTATTTTCTTTCTGATAGTCGAGTCATTTTGCCGGTATTCGGAATATTTTTCCTTTAGCTTTGTTATTATTTCTTGATATTCATCCAATTTTCGTTCATAAAGCTGTAGATCAGACCGATCAGGCGGTCTTAGCTTGTTGAAGGAATCCTTTTTTACTTCCGCCACATCTATCACCTTCTATGATAGTCATATTTAGGTATATGTTTAAAAAGAAGTTAAGGTGATACGTTTTTTATTAATTTTTTCTTTATGATGTTCAAGTTAAAGTAGCAAAACAGTCGAATTTACATATAAATAATATACCAACTTTTTTCTTAGGCATTTATACCATTAAGGGGGCGTTAATGATGGAGAAATTAAAAAAGGAGGTCAAGAAAGATACTGAAAAATTCACCAAACTACAACTTCAACAAATGATCATACATCTCAAGGCCGAACTTCATAAATATAAGATTAAAGTGAAAGAATTTTACCGGAACGATCATTATAAAAAGTTTGATGAGCTCAAAACAGATAATAATCTTTTACTGGAGGAATTAGAAACCGTAAATAAAGAAAATGAAAAATATAAACAAAAAAAACAAGAACTGAACCTATATTGTGAAGAGTTAGAAAGTAAATTAGCAAAGTCTGAAGTGACGATTATGCAAACAACATTGGCAAGATTTAATTTGATAACTGAATGCAAAGAACTAAAACGAAGAAGTCAAAAAAAAGAAGAAGAACTTCAACTGAAAAATAATGAAATTGAAAGTTATCACCTTTTATATAACAAAGAAAAAGCGAAAACAGTTTCCCTTGAAGAGTCATTAACAGCAATCAAAATAAACAAGTCAGAGTTAGAAAAAAAAGTGTCAAAATTAATTGATGAACAAAAATCGCTTATTGCAAAAGTAAACGATACAGAGAGCAAATTGGACGGAGCAAAAAATAAAATCGCTTCCTTAAACGAACAAAACGAATTATTGCTTTTAGAAAAAAAATCATTGGAAAATGGTCTGAATACTGTAAGAGAGGAGAAAAAAGAGTTAGAAGGAGAAAAGGCGAAATTAAAGTCTGATTTAAGTAAGATAGAAAATAAACTTCAACAGCAAGTGAAAGAAGGAGAAATGCTCGCTGAAAATAATGAATCCTATAAACAAAAGATACAAGAACTTGAACATACCATAACCGGAATGGAATCCAATAACAAGAGAATGCTAACCGAAAATAATAAGATAAAAGAAGATCTAAAAGCACTCAACGATCAAATTCGATCATATAATATCAAGCTGTTAGAAGCACAAAGTAAAATAGATGATTTGAACGAACAAAATAAATCGTTGCTTTCTGCAAATAAATCATTTGAAAAAGACATAACGATTGTAGGCTCTGAGAAAAAGAAGTTAGAAGAAAAGAAAGTCGAAATACAGTCTGAGTTAATAAAAATAAAAGGTATGCTTCAACAAGATGCCGAAGCAAGAGAAGTACTTACGAAAAGCAACGAGTCCTATAAAAAAGAGATACACGATTTAGAAGCGTTTATATTTGATTTGAAAAACCAGATAAACGAATCTCAAGGCAAGAGAGATCAGTTGGATAATGAACTTCATAAGATTAAGATCTCAGAAAAAGTATTACAGGAAGAAATCGTCGAGTTGACGGAAGAAAACAATGAACTGGAAACACTTCTCAATCAGTATAAATCAGAGCTCAAGGAATCAAGAAAAAAAGAAGAGAAGTCATCAGCTGACTTAAACAGAAAGTTAGAACAGTCTGAAAAGAAAATGAAGCTTTTAGAGGAGGAACTAACCGAAAAAATCAATGAGACCAGGTTATTAAAAAATGATCTGCTCGACATGGAAGAATTGCGTGAAAAAATAAAAAGACTAAGCATAGAGAATGAAACATTAAAGCAACAACATGAACAGATGGCTCTCTTGAAGTTAGTAGCAGAGAACCTGGCAAACACTTTGAAAGAGATGGGGTCTGAAAAAAGGGGATTACAAAAGCGGATTCAGATACTGACCGAACAACAGAAAAACTTTGAAACAGAACGCCAAAAAGCTATATCAGAAATTGAAGTTATGGCGAATAAAAGTAATGATCTAGAAAAACAAAACGTAAAACTTAAAGAAGAAAAAGGACAGCTGGAGGAATTAATATCTAAATATAAAATTAAATTTTTGGAAATGGAGAATCGTTATGAGCTGTTGGAAAAGGACTATCATAAATCAACAGCAACCTATACTGAACAACAAAAAAAATTGACAGAGCTAGACGCTGATAAAAAAGCTTTAGAAATAAAATCCAACAAATTAAGCGAACAAATCCTGGCTCTAGATTCAAAATTAAAAGAATCCAAAACAAAGGAAGAACAGTTGGCTTCCGAGCATGCATATCTACAGGCCGAAATAAAGAAGCACCAGGATAGAGCTAGACGATCTGAAGAAATTCACACAGAACTGAATACCAACCTGAATGACCTTTTAGATGAATATCAAAAGCTTGAAAAAGAATATGAAAAAGGAAGCTCTATCCAGCAAGACCTGCAAAACAAACTAGAAGAACTAGCACGGGAAAACGCAAATCTGAAAGAGCTTTTCGATGTGCAGATGAACAATAACCAGCATGATTCTAATCCGGAAGTTCAACAAATAATCGAAGAGCTTGTTAATGAAATCAATGAACATGGATCAAACCTTACGCAAAGCTATTCTGTTATTGAACAATTGGAAGAAAAAATAGAAATGTTGAGACAAGAAATTTATCACTTAGGAAAATTAGAAGGATAATAAATAAAAGCTCTTTTCGCATATTTTGTGCCTTACAAGCTTCACAATAGAAATGAACTGCGACTTAGAAAGCGACTGGTCGCTACGGAAAGCGAACTGCCCGGAGCGGAAATCAATGCTGCAATTGCGTCGCAGTTTTCCGCTTTTGTGCAAAAACAACTAGATAATACTACATTTTTTGTATAGATGCAGACTGTTCTTTTTAATAGTCTGCTTTTCTTTTTATTGAACTACATTTAGAAGGAGGAATACGATGCTACCCTGGGATACCGAGTATGAAAATCGGTTCTTGGAAACCCCGGAAGTTCTAAAATTGATTGATAAAGCGATAGAACAAAAAAAGGGTATATCCCTGGCAAGGTTTGGGATCGGCGAAATCACGTATTTGAGCTATGAAACTTCTCCTATTCTTGTTGAAAACTTCCAGAGATATGAACAGTATGCAGGTGTTACCCTTTCAAAAGAAGAAGTGCGCGCAAGACTGAACGGAGCGTTAAAAGCAACAAGCCTGGCTGGATTAATCTCTCAGAAAAAATTACCTTTTTGGGCTGAAAGGACAAAGCAAGTGTTGATGGGGTTATCATTTTCACCTGAGAAAGTATGTTCTGCATGGGTCATGCATGACTTAGTACGCCGTGAAAATTTGTGGTCCTGGCTCGAAGGGAAAAAGGTTGTATTAGTCGGGCGCCGTTCTTTAGAAGCAGTCCCTGTTTTTCAGGAAAATGGAATCGAGATTATCAAGGCAATGAATTTAGAAGGGTTTCACGAAATCGATAACGTAAAAAGTAAAATGCATCATATGGAGGAAGAATGGGATGTAGTTTTGATTTCAGCAGGAATCCCAGCAACGGTTCTCGCACCAGAAGTAGCAAAATTAACAGGGAAGGTAGCGATAGATTTTGGCCATGCATTGGATATGCTTTTAGATGGGAATGATTATAAACATAGCAAACTAGTTGAACGCTGGATGGACGAGAGAAATGAAAAATAGCTCGCAAATCGTTAAGAATTGCGAGCTATTTTTCAACTTATAATCTTAATCCTTCTTTTTGTAACCTTGTGCCGTTTCATTCTAAAGCTTTTCACGACTGGTTTTGGTTTTGCTAAGGAAACGATCAAATAATCGATTTCGGGATAATTGTTATTTTGAATATCATCCTTAGAAGGATAAGGGCGTCCTGTTGGATGCGAGTGATAGATCCCTAAGAGCTCCTCGCCTTTCTTTTCTATTAACTCGAATACTCTGCGGATCTCATCAATATCCATTTCAAACGAAACTCGGCTTCGGTGAATGTTTTCCATCCTCCAAATCGTGCATACAGTTCCGTCTTTTCCAGACAACAATCCGCAGGCTTCATATGGGTGCTCTTTCTTACAATGTTCAAGCATGTCTTGCCAGATCGAATGAAGTATTTTAAACCGCCCGGAATTTCTTTTATGATCTTTTTCCGCAACATCCTCCTTTTCTTTTAGGTTTGGAAGCGGAAGGCTTGCTGGGACGGACAAGGTTGGTTTTTGGTGCCGGTTTGTTACTCGCATTCGATTTAGATTCTTTTGCTTTTTTTAGTACTTGTTTGCGAAAGTTTTCAAAGGTCATTTTATTCATCTCTCCTTAAAGTTGACATATATATTTATATGAATATAAAAACGACTCGGCAACCTTACGCAAAAGAAATGGGTATCCATTAAAGACTATATTTTATACTTACCTAGAGAAGGAGGAAACAATGGATATTAATGTATTGTTCAAAGGTTTAGAACAAGGGAAAATACGATATGAATCTCTTCCGTCCTTGCAATATGTCATGCAAGAAGCAGGATTTAAAGTAGATTATAAGATGAGAGACAAAACTTTGGATATTCAACCTGGACTGTCGGCCAAACGTGTGTCGGTCATTCCACTCGCTCAGAATGAAATGGAGCAGAATGTGGTAAAGCTAGTGAAACGGTTCCTAAAGACTAATGGAGTGGAGCTTATCAGTGATGCTCAATCAGACAAAAGAGGTTTTGTAGACCTTCGTTTACAACTTGATATCGGTGTGACCGAACATATATATGAACCAGAAATGCAATTGATCCACTCTGAAAAGGGCCCACAAATGACTCGTTTTTTACAAAATGAATGTACTAAAGAGAAATTGACAGTGAAAGTTATAGAAAATAATGACCACCAATATTCGGATTTTGCAATGATTTTAAAACTTCCTGAGGGCAAATCAGATATGGAACCGCTTTTGGAGAAGTTTTCTGTTATGTTAACGATGGGAATTCTGGATCAATTAAGAGAAACTACTAAATTACCGTTGTTATCTTTTATGCCTCTTATAAATTTTCTTCAAATAGATGCAAAAAAAACTGTGCCCATAAAAGAAAACAGTCATGCTTATAGAAAACAACTATCATCTCCCGAAAAAGCGACAGTTCAGGCAGAGGTATTCTTCGATTATCAATTGATTCTAAATAGAAAAATACCTGGAAAGATAAAACTCCTATGTGATTTGCATATACAAAATACTGGTAACCGAATGCTAACTTCCCCTGTGATTTGTTTACGTTCTTCACCAGCAGATAGTATTAATGTAACAGGGCAAATTTTGCCTCCTAAACGTGCGAGTACATTAGGAGTACAAACAAACGCTGGAACAATAGGGTGGAAATTTATATATGATAACTGGCTTGATCAATTAAAAGAAAAGGGGGAAGCCTGGATTACTTCCATCCATAAGGTCCAAATTGAACCAGGACAAACAGAAACCCTCTCTAATATCCAGATGAGTTTACTGGAGGCTGAACAGGTTGATAATTTTATAGTGGAAGGGTTTGTGTTTTTTAAAGAGCAGGGAGTTGAATTCGAAGCAAATAACAGTATTTCGGTTTCTTTGCAGGGTTAATGAAAAGATACTTCGGCAAATGAAAGGATGAACAAGAATGTTTGATATTAATTGGCTAGACCTAATCATTATCATTCTTGCTTCCTACAGATTAACCCATCTTATTGTTTTTGATGAAATAACTTCATTTATCCGTAGTCCCTTTGTTAGTATTTCGTATAATGAAGATGCTTCCGGACAAATGATCCAAAATATTGAAATCAAAGGGTCTGGTTTACGTTATTGGATAGGTTTACTGTTAAGTTGCTACTGGTGTGTTGGGATATGGAGTTCAACAGCATTGGTTTTGCTTTATCTTTTTTGCCCACTGACTTTTCCGATTTTACTTATCCTTGCTGTGGCAGGTGCGGCAGCATTTATAGAATCAAAAACGACTTTCTAAAACATTAATAAAAAAAACAACCCGGCCAGATTGCCGGGTTGTTTATTATTTACCCTTCAAAACGCTCGCATTCTTCAACATTTGTATTAGGGACGCTTATTCCATCCAGGATTGCAAGTATTCCTCCTGCGAATCCGCTGCCTAGTTCTCTTATTGTAAGTGTTACTGTGTTGGTTGTATCATCGAGTGTAAGATCGAAGGTAGCATTCTGTTCCAACTGGCCGGCAAGTTTAAATCTTCCGAACCCTGTTATAGTTAGAGTATCGTCTTCGCATGTTGGCTGGTTAAACTCAGTGGCTACAAATGTAAAGCTTTGATCTACAGCAGCTTCACCAGTTGGTTCTTCTTGAGGGAAATCAAAGAATTGAACACTTAATTCGCTCTGTGACAATGTACACTGGTCACAGATTGTCGTGTTAAGCGTCAATCTTCCTGTTACAGCACTCAATCCTGTGTTATCTCTTACTAGAATTGTTCTAGTTCCGTCATCACCAGCAGTTGGCAGGCTTGCGCTTCCCTGGCATAAACAGTTATCAGGCGGGAAGAACTCAGGACACTGCTCTGGGAACAGTGGGAATCTAGGGCAAGTAGGAGTAACTTCTTCAACCGGAATCGCTTGGCGTGGACCGCAGAATTTAGCTTCCACTTCAAGTTTTACAGGTGCAGTAACCTGTACATCCTTACATACTGATACATCGATAATTACCATGTCACCAAGCATTGGGCTTGTTATAACGGAACAAACAACATCAAAGATGTTACAGTCGATAGTAGTTCCTTCAGGGTGGCAAAGGATCACATCATCCATGAAGTGTACTGGTACTTCAAAGTCACAAATCTGCATACCGTCACAGAAGAATTGGACACGGATGTGTACATGGAA
Source organism: Exobacillus caeni (assembly GCF_005747095.1). Lineage (GTDB taxonomy): Bacteria > Bacillota > Bacilli > Bacillales > Guptibacillaceae > Exobacillus > Exobacillus caeni. Next base: position 185,508 of record NZ_SWLG01000006.1, read on the forward strand.
GGAAAGTGTAACAAGCTTCGCACTTTCTACACCGATATTGGCTGGAACTTCTCTAATAATATCGCAACGTGTTGTAGCTGCTCCAGAATCTACCCATTCACACGTAGCTGTTACTTCTTCTCCCATATGGCGGCAATCTTCTATAGCCGTAAAACATTCCTCAGGGATTTGAATTTTATTTTTGTCCCGGTTTGTTAGGACAACCCAGTCATATACTTTAGTAGCTTCAATACATTCAGGGCCGATTAGGTTTGGTGTTTGTTTACCGCGAATGGACTTTACTTTCTTCTTCATAAAAAACATCTATCCTTTCAAATTGTAATTTTCATTTATATACTATGGAAGTGGTTTTTTATTGGTACCCTGAATAAGCAAAAAGAGGCTCGTCCAAACAACCCATTATTTACATAAAGAAGCTCTGTTACGGGAATCGAGAGAAAAGAATGTATAAAAAACACTCCTCTAAAAATAGAGGAGCATGTAAAAAAAATTAATCTCTTTCGTTTATTATTTCTATCATTCTCTCCTTACTATTGGCTGCATGTAAATAACGCATTGCTAATTGCTTATTAAGATCAAAATTATCAGTATGTTGGTAATTTTCTCGAGGATGCCACATATGATAAACGACATTGTTCAATCGTTGGTATTTTCCGCAGACAGCTTTTATAGAAAAAGCAAACGCATCATCTTCTCCGCCCCACCCGATAAAACGCTCATCAAAGCCTTTTACCGCTTCAAAGCAGTCTCTTTTCACAATGTTTATTCCACCAAGTGTGTAAGCTTTACCTTTGAATCTCACCTTGAATCTGGGCTTGCTTATGCCAGGCCATTCTGCAGACCCGTTTATCGTTTGATATGTGGATTCTTTTGTAAGGTCTAATATATTAGAGTATGGAATCACCATTGGAGAGTGGTGAAGTTGTTTTACAGCTTCCATTATTGTCTCTGGACGGCAAACGATGTCCCCGTCTGTAATAACAAATACATTCCCACTTGCAGCTTGTGCGGCATGATTAATAGACTGAGCTCTTGAAAAGATTTTTGTGCTGCTCTCTCCAATATAAATATCTGCTTGGGAAAGATTTCTTTCATAAAACTTGCATACCCATTTAAAAACTTTCTCTCTTGGACCTTTATCTGATTTGTACGGAATGAGTATGGAAAGCCGCTCCAACTGTATACCCCCTTTAAAAAGTGCAATATAAACAGATAGTTATTCTTGCATATCCGCCCTTACAAACAAAAGATGTTTTCATACATTAATAGAGGATGGACAGCGATTCTTGTTTTAATGGAGGTATTTATCTTGAAGATTCTTGTTACAGGCGGCGCTGGTTTTATTGGATCCCACGTCGTGGATACACTAAAAGGAAAGGGTTATCGTGTGGTTGTATTAGATAATTTAAGCACCGGAAGAAAACAGAATATATCAACAGAAGTTCCTTTTTATAATACGGATATCAAACAGCCATCCCTTGAGAGCATCTTTAAAGCTGAAAAGCCAGATATTGTGATTCACCAGGCTGCACAAGTATCCGTAAAAAAATCAGTAGAGAACCCTATGCTCGACTGTGAAGAAAACGTGTTGGCTACGATCAATATATTAAAGTGCTGCCGGCGTTATCACGTAAGAAAAGTAATTTTTGCATCATCGGCTGCTGTATATGGAATACCCCAGTCTTTACCAATAGAAGAAAATCATGCTTTACGTCCTATTTCTTTTTATGGTTTGTCGAAACGTACGTCTGAAGAATATATTCAGTTATTTCACAGGCACTATGGACTCAACTATTCCATCCTGCGCTATTCAAATGTATATGGAGAAAGACAAAATTTACATGGAGAAGCAGGGGTAGTAACATTGTTTCTCAACAACATTGCTTCCCAAAAAGGGCTAACCATCTATGGTGACGGAACACAAACAAGAGATTTTATAAATGTTAAAGATGTTGCTCAAGCAAACGTGTTGGCGGTCGATAACGGAGACAATCAAATCTTTAACATCAGTTCAAACATTTCCACGACCATAAACGATCTGAAGAACGAGTTAATGAAACATAGAGGAGAAGAAACGCCTATCTTATACAAAGAGCCAAGGCCTGGAGATATTGAGCATAGTTGTTTATCAAATAAAAAAGCCATCGCCCAATTATCCTGGTTTCCCCAATATACGCTTTCAAGAGGGTTGGAGGAATTAGTGAAGATGATGTAATGGAGTGAACATTTTATGACTGAAAAACGAAAAACAATCGCTATACTAGGGTCTGGAAGGTGCGGCACTTCGATGATTGCCAACTCGATAAGATTGTTAGGAGTGAATCTTGGAAAAGAATTCATTGTTCCAGATGAAACAAATCCAAAAGGCTTCTGGGAGAACCAAAACATCGTCGACATTCACAAAAAAATCATCATGGCACTGGGTAATCAAAACACCCCATATCCGCGAGGTTGGTGGAATAAAGCAGAAATCGCCGCTGTCAAACAGGATCTAAAATGCTACCTGGAAAAAGAGTTCGGAGATTCTCCATTATGGGGATGGAAAGATCCACGAACATGTCAGTGTATCGGACTATGGAAGGAAGTTCTAAAAGAGCTGGACGTGGAACCTTACTATTTAATTGTCGTTCGCAACCCGAAAGATGTAGTGAACTCCTTTCAAAAAGCATACAAACATACAAGCGGTAAGTGGGCTCTTGAGAGGTGGATCTTTTTGACATTAATGGCATTAAAAGAAACAAAGGACGAACGAAGATATATTGTGGATTATGACCAGTTTCTTGCAAATGGTTTTCGAACAATCAAACAGCTCTCATCTGATTTTGACATTCCAATATCTCAAAAAGAAAGTACATTAAAAAAGCAAATCCAAGGAATTATTGAACCGAACCTTCAACATCAAAATTCGAGCATGGAGAGTCTGTTAACCGATAAAGAAATAAACGATACTGCCAGGAGGCTCTATTTGACCTGTTATAAAGCATGTTACTCAACTGAATACTTCCATTCAGATGAATTTAAATCTCAAATTGAGAATTACTTTTGTTCTTGGTTTAACGAAAGGAGATAAGACAGGGTGAAAACAGAACTGGGTATTATCATTGCTACAACAGAAAGCAGAAAAGAATCTTTACTCCATACTGTTACACATCTTATTAAACATATTCACGATTCATTCACGCTATATATCTATAATGATGCTGGCCCCCCTTTGCTTCCGAGCTTATCAAAATTGTTAACCTCGCAAAAAAGATCAAAAATCCATCTTGTCTTGTTGAACGACCAGAAAGAAATTAGCACCACTAAAGTTGGATGTGGAGGGTCAAGGTACCACCTTTTTGAGAAAGCAAAAATGAATAATACGTATGTTCTTTCTCTAGATGATGATATGCAAATTACTCCAAATTGGTTTGAAACGATGAAGGAAGCGTTTCAACAATTCCCCGATCATTCCGTTTTTACAGGAGTATTAAAACATCCCGATAATTCCATTCAGGCAGCGGGAGCCAATTTTACTGCCCAGGAGGGTAAGCTCCGCCGTATACCGAACAAAACATGGGAAGATAAGCACCACCTCGCTGATTGGGGACCTTTAGGTTATTTGGTCTTATGCAGACAGGCACTGCAGCCGCCCATTAAAATACCACCTTTATATGTACACGAAGATGCTGCCTTTTTATTAGAACTAAGACAAAAAGGCATCGTAGGGAAAGAACAAACTGTAGTGGTGACAGATGCAGTTGCCATCCACCGGGCGCTTCCGGTGAGAAGTTCGAATTTAAGGCAGCCACAAAAAATGGCAGAAGCTAAACAATATATAAAAAGAACATATGGTCTTAGCATTTTATAGCGGAGGTGACAATATGGATCTAATTTTATCTGCTTCGATGCAGCGATCTGGTTCCACTTTGCTGCAGCGGATATTTAACGCAAGAAAAGAGACATTAATCTGGGGAGAACATAACGGGATAATGGCCGATTTTTATGCTATTTATAAAAAAACAATCTTATTCTCAGAAAATCATAAAAAAACAAGGGAAATTTATTTCGAAGGGGAAGAAAATCCTGATGTCTGGATAGCCTGTTTGATGCCTGAAAAAGCCTTTCTGCAAAGATCAATCGAGGAATCAATAAGACTTTACTTTGAAACATTATATCAAGAGAAAAAAGAAAAATTTGATATGATTGGATTTAAGGAAGTTCGATATGGCGAAAATGAGATCAAGTTATTCAGAAGATGTTATCCTGAAACTGTCATTGTATTCTTAGTAAGGAATCCAATCGATGTTTGGAGCAGCCTGAACGGGACAAGATGGGGCAGAAAGGCGCATTCGTTTGACCAATTTATTGAAAAGTGGAATCGGAATTCAAGGTTTTATTATGATTTTAACCAATCAGACCCTCATTCGTATTTACTAAAATATGAGGACATTGTTAACCGGGATCCGCTAACGATAAATCTGATTTCGAAATTGGCAAAACTATCACCCCAGGAAATCGAAAAAGTACTTTCTAAGAAAATATATAGTACACCTTCCCGAGTTAGGGAACAACAACTCCATGCTATTAAGAAACGATGTAAAGAAGTAATGGATTTGTATGGCTATAAGTAATCCGGATGAGCCTTTTTCTTTTTTAAAGGGAATAAAAAGGCTCTCTAGCTAAAATTAAGACAAGCTTTTATTCTCAAAAATCAATTTGAAACTTTGTAAAATACCAGTTATCATCATGTTTTCTTTTCAAAAAGTAAACGTTTCTTTGCTCAAGTACTCCTTCACTTAACACTAAACGTTCGACCGTATCTGGATTTTTAATCAGCATTTTACACTTTGCGATCCTTTTTTCATTAAAATGGGAATAGGCGGTTCGAAGAAGGTTATAGTAGTAGTCTGCAGAAGGGACATGATACGGCTGCGTGGCTCGGAATAGATGGACAACTGTAACAGCGGGTTGTACACAGCATCTATAACCGAAAAGCCATAATTTTATTGATAATTCTACATCTTCAAAACCCCACGTCCTAAAACCGCTTTCAAATCCTCCGATGTTTTCAAAGACGGCTTTTGAAATGATAAAACATCCCCCGGGAAGTACAGCAGTTTCAAAGACATGTTCTTTTTTTTTATTCCATTTTGTTTTTAAATTAGAAAGCAATGTTTGTCCATATCCGACAAAGGTAGACCTTCTGGAAGATGCTATCGCGGGAGTAACAGCGTCTGCTTCAGAAGTAAGGATGGGAGCTAGCAACCTTTCAATCCAGAAATCTTCAAATGTTAGATGTGCATCACTAAAAACAAGATAGTCATGAGAGGCTTGTTCGGCACCTAGATTTCGGGCTTTTGCAGCACCTATTCCAGTGGTTTCGATTAACCTCACCTTTTGGGAATGGGTATATGTTTGGAGAAACTTACAACAGCCATCGTCCGAGCCATCGTTCACGACAATTACTTCTAGATTTACAGTTGTTTTCACAGAGAATAAAGAGTTTAACGTATTTTTTATATTTATCCCTTCATTTTTTACTGGAAAAATTATAGAAACGGATTTATCATCAGCCAAAACAGATTCCTCCTTTAAGATCTACCATTATACGTAAAATGGCATTCTCGGGTTACTAAGCTCAAAGAGTAATTGGAATATAATGCTTCGAAGGGGTAAATGGTTGTTCTCTTTTTACTAATTCGTTAATATCATATGCGGGTTTAAGCCCCCATTTACTGCAAAACCTTTTCTTGTTTTCTATGAAAACATATTTGTAATGCTCTTTGTTGACTTTAAAGGTTGTATTTCCATAGTGATGAATATATACGTCATTCGCAACCCAGAGTTTTTGGCCAGCAATAAGTGTTCTGATGCAATAGTCGGTATCCTCGAAGTTCCCTGGAAAAAACCTCTCATCTAGCCCTCCGATTTTCATAACTAGTTCTCTTTTGAATGCCATGCAAAGACCGCTCAGATTGTTAACCTGGAATCCTTTTTTAAAATTTGCTGAGGTCCATTTTTTAGCGAACATCGGCATCTCGTCGACAGAGTGATACGGAACTGGAGAAACAAGCTGTTTATACCGGGTGCTGTTTGAACGGGGGCCTACAATACCAATCTCTTTGTCGTTGTCTAACCACCAAACGAGGCGGGTCAGCCAGTCCTCTGTCACAATCGTATCATTGTTTAAGAGGACAAAATAGTCTCCACTGGCGATAGACAATCCCTGATTACAGCCACCTGAAAATCCTTTGTTTTGATCATTGAAAACAGTACGAACAGGAAATGCTAGTTCACTAAGATACTCCTTTGTTCCATCCGAAGAACCATTGTCGATTATTATGAGTTCATAATTAATGTTTGTGTTTGCCATAATGCTTGTGACGCATTCTTTTGTAAAGCCAAGGCCATTCCTTGTCAGAATAATAATGGAAATAATAGGGAAGTTGTTCTCCTTAAGATCTTTAAACATCGGTTCCCTCCTTTTAAAAGTTACGAACCCTTCTTCACATAATTAAAGCGGGAACATATTTTTATAATAGTTTGAGTAAAGTTCCTAAGAAGGCGGTGCTTTTAACATGATGGGAGTTATTTTAGCGGGTGGAACAGGATCACGTCTAAAACCATTAACCGAATATATAAATAAACACCTATTGCCAGTTGGGCCGAATCCAATGATCGTCTGGTCCATTTTAAAGCTAAGAGAGGCCGGGATTAAAGAGTTACTGATTATCACAAATAAGAACGACCTCCCTCCATTCATTAATCTACTTGGACTTGGTGAAGGGCTTAATGTAAAGATCCATTACGCTGTTCAGAAAAAAGAAGGAGCGGGGATAGCTGACGCTTTAATGGGGGCTAGAAGCTTTATAAAAAAGAATAAATTCATTGTGTTACTCGGTGATAATATTTTTGAAGATTCTCTAGTTCCTTATATTTCAAATTTCAAGAAGCAAATATCCGGAGCAAGAGTATTATTAAAAGAAGTTAAAAATCCAACTCGTTATGGTGTACCTTGTCTTGATAAGGATAACAAAACGATAACGTCTATTACAGAAAAGCCGAACAATCCCTTATCATCTTATTGTGTTACCGGTATTTATATGTATGACGATGAGGTATTTGAGAATATTGAAAAAATCCAGCCTTCTAAAAGAAATGAATTAGAAATCACGGATGTAAATAATTTATATATTAAGAACTCACAGCTGCAATATGATATTTTAAAGGGATGGTGGATAGATGCTGGAACACACGAGTCACTCTATCAAGCAACTAAATTTATTTATGGCAACCGAGTAGAGGGGGAGAAAGATGACTAAGCACCTTCTTATAACAGGCGGAGCAGGATTTATTGGCTCTAATTTCATTTCATATTTGTTGAATAATACAGATTATTATATTACGAACGTAGATTCTTTAACATATGCAGGGAACAAAAGTAACGTTGCAGATTTTGATAAATCGAGCCGGTACCGAATGTTAACTTTTGATATAAGCAAACAATCAGATATAGAAAAGGTATGTGACCAACACTATGATGCTATCATAAATTTTGCCGCAGAAACCCATGTGGACAGAAGTATTAGAAATGCATCCCCCTTTATTGATACAAATATAACCGGAACCTTTCATCTGCTACAAATGATTTTGTCTGGTAAGGCGTCAAAGATGATCCAGATTTCAACAGACGAAGTATATGGATCACTAAGGCCTGAAGAAACGCCTTTCACTGAAAATACTTCGATCGCTCCTAATAATCCTTATTCTGCAAGCAAAGCAAGCGCTGACCTGCTCGTCAGATCCTACTATAAAACACACCAATTACCCCTTATCATTACTCGATGCAGCAATAACTATGGCCCCCGGCAGCATATTGAAAAATTCATTCCAAAGATCATAACTAATGCCTTTGCGAATAAAAGCATCCCCTTATACGGTGACGGTCTGAACATTAGGGACTGGTTATATGTTAAAGACCATTGCAGGGCGATACACCTTGTGCTTGAGAAAGGCAACAGGGGAGAAATCTATAATATTGGCGGAAATGAAGAGAAAACGAACCGTGAAATTGTAGACTTGTTATTAAAAAAATTAGGTAGAAGCGAAAAGCTGATTAATTATATTGAAGACCGGAAAGGGCATGATCGCAGATATGCGATAGATTCCTCAAAAATTTCGAGGGAACTTGGCTGGAAACCTTCCTTTTCCTTTGAGCAAGGAATTGAAAAAACGATCGCCTGGTATTCCAAGGAGGAAACAAAAAGGTGAAAATTTTAGTGACGGGGGTGAACGGCCAACTTGGAAAAGAGTTATTCAGAAAGTTAAGTCTTCAATATTCTGTTGTTGGCAAAGCGAAAAAGGAATTGGATATAACGAATTACCAGGAAGTAAAGAATATAATGGAGGAAATAACCCCGGATATCGTATTTAATGCTGCCGCTTATACTAATGTCGACCAGTGTGAGATCAATCGAAAAAAAGCATTAGAGGTCAATTCACTTGGTTCATTTTATGTTGCGAAAGCGGCAAACAGCATAGGGGCAAAAGTGTTTCACTATAGCACTGATTATGTTTTTGATGGAACGGCAAAAGTACCTTATGAAGAAAAAGATATGACTAATCCCCAGTCTATGTACGGGCTAAGTAAGTGGCTCGGGGAAGAGCTAGTATTAAATTCTGGAGAAAACACGATAATCAGAACCTCCTGGCTTTACGGGCATGGAGGGAAAAACTTTGTAAACACTATGATAAATCTTGCGGAAAAAAATGAAAAAATTAAAGTGGTTAACGACCAAATAGGTTCTCCCACCTATATAAATGATCTTGCAGAAGTTACTGAAAGTTTAATGCATAAAAAATCCGGACTATATCATATAACAAATTCGGGAGCATGTTCCTGGTACATTTTTGCAAAAGCGATTCTCGAGGAAGCAGGTTTGGATTCCGGAATAATAATTCCTACCACTACCAGGGAATACGGGGCAATTGCTCCAAGACCGTCCTTTTCCATTCTCGACAATTTAGCAATGAGACAGGAAAATATCAATTCACTACGGCCATGGCAGGAAGCTTTGAGAGATTATATCCGGAAGGAGCTCACTCGATGATCAATGGGGTGAAAGTGAAGAAATTAGTGAAACACTGTGATGATCGTGGATTTTTTGCAGAACTTTTAAGAGATGATGAGGATATTCTTGAAAGATTCGGGCAAGCATCGATGTCGATGAGTTATCCTGAGGTGATTAAAGCGTTCCACTACCATGAAGAACAGGATGATGTATGGTTCTTTCCATCAGGGAATGCTCAAGTTGTTCTGCATGATATAAGAGAAGAGTCAGAAACGGCAGGAGCGACAGATGTTTATTACATGGGAGAAGACAACCCTATTTTGTTACTTATACCAAAAGGAGTAGCACACGGATACAGGGTGTTAGGCACTAGACCTGCTACGATCATTTATTTTACTACAAAGTCTTATAATCCCGCTGATCCTGATGAAAAACGGATTCCCTGGGATGACCCCGGCATAGGATTCGATTGGAACACGCAGAATAGATAAGAATGAAACGAAATGGATATCCATTTCGTTTCATTCTTATCTAAAAGAACAATTTTACATTAAGAATTTATAGGTTCAACTTAACTTGTTCTAGAAAAATCTAAAAGTAGAACAATCCTCAATCAGTACTTGGATGGCTTACCTTTTATAACAAGGAAGTTTTTCCGTGCAAAAAAAGGAACATTTACCTATAAAGCTTTCTTAAATCATCTATTTCTTTTTGTAATCCTATTTTAAGAGGGATGATTGGTTGATAGTTAAGGAGTTTTTCAGCTTTGGTGATATCAGCCCACGTATGTTTTGGTTCCCCGCGTGTAGTTCCTGTTATTTGTATGTCAGCTTTTTTTCGGAAAAGCTCTTCAAGTAACGAAATTGTTTCCAAAACCGAAGCTCGTTCTTTCCCGCCAATGTTGATTGTTTCTCCAATAATGAAATTTTTCGTATATAGAGCTGCAGCAGTTCCTTGTACACAATCGGAGATAAATGTAAAGTCTCGAGTTTGTTTCCCATCCCCGTATACTTCAATAGGTTTGTTTAACAGTATACTTTTAATAAAACGATGGATGGCCATATCAGGTCTTTGCCGTGTGCCGTAAACGGTAAAATATCTAAGTATGACGATCGGGATTCCATCATTTTCTTGGTAGACTTTACACAAGTACTCTCCTGTTAATTTTGATACACCATAGGGGGATAGAGGCGAACAGCTTGAATTTTCTGATAGCTTACCTGTTTTATCCCCGTAGACAGAGGAAGTAGAAGCATAAATGAATTTTTTGATAGGTAGTGTACGACATGCTTCTAACAACCGTTGAGTCGCATTGATATTATAATCAACATAGAGCTTAAAGTTTTCACCCCAGCTCGATCTTACTCCAGGAATGCCAGCTAAATGAAAAATAACATCAACGTCGTTTAAATAATGACTCCAATTGATAAAGAGTAAATCTTCTTTTACCAATTGAAAACGCGGGTGGCTAATGAGATTGGTTAGATTACGTTGTTTTATAGAATGGTTTGTAAATCCTAAAAAACCATCAACTCCAATCACTTTATGATTTTTATCTAATAATAAATGTTCACATAGATGAGAACCGATAAAACCAGCTGCACCTGTAACTAAAATTTTCAATGCTGACCCACCCCTAAATAATGAAATCCCGCCTGTTGTACTGTTTTAGGGTCAATAATGTTACGGCCATCGAGAAGGATATTTCCTTCCATTTCATTCTTGACCTTTTTCCAATTAACCTGATTAAATTCAGCCCATTCTGTAGCAATGATAAGAATATATGATTGTTTTACCGATTCATAGATATTTTGATAACATTTAATTTCTGGTTTTTTTAGTTGAACGACAGGGTCATAAGTGTTAATGCTTACTCCTTCCTCAAGTAACCTTTCTATCAATCGAATGGAGGCCGAGTGTCGTATATCATCGGTACCCGGCTTGAATGAAAGTCCCCAAACCGTAATTTTTTTGCCTTCCAGGGATGGAACTGCTGTTTTGAGTTTGTTAACGTATACATCAATTTGCGTTTCATTCACTTTTTGTACAGAGGATATGAGTTCCGGATTCAGGTTCTTTTTTTTAGCCGCATACGTCAGACCTTGTAAATCTTTAGGAAAACAAGATCCACCGTATCCCATTCCTGCCTGTAGAAACAATGGACCAATCCGAGGATCCAAGCCAATCCCAAAAGCTACGTCTTTTACATTAACGTTATAGGCATCACAAACTCTTGCTATTTCATTAATAAAAGAAATTTTAGTAGCCAAAAAGGCATTGGCCGCATATTTAATCATTTCTGCCCCTGTCAGGTTTGTCACGATATAAGGTGCGTTTATCTCTTTATATATTTTTTGTATTAATTGAATAAGCTCAGGTTTTTTTACACCAATAACGATTTTGTCTGGTTCAAGCATATCTTTAACGGCTGAACCCTCTCGAAGAAATTCGGGGTTAGAGACGATATCAAATAATGTTGGATCAACCCCTTTTTCGATGAGCATGTTAACAATTTCTTCATTGGTACCAGGTGGCACTGTACTTTTTACAATGATTATTTTATAGGAAGTTATGGAAGTGGCTATATCATCAATAACGGAATGTACAAAGGAAAGATTAGGAATTCCATCTCCTGATGAGGGGGTGCCAACCGTAATAAATATAAAGGGATTTTCAGCAATGCTTACTTTTACATCAGTTGAAAAAGTTAAGTGGTTGTTACTCGTATTTTTAATAATCATTTCTTTTAAACCAGGTTCAAAGATAGGCACGACACCGTTTTTTAACATATCAATTCTATTATGATTTATATCTACACAGGTTACATGATGACCAAGGTCTGATAAAACGGCTGCTGTCGTTAATCCGACATAACCTGCTCCTATTACACAAATATTCATCTGAAATCTCCTTCCAACAGCAAAAACGATGTGAAAAGTAAAAGCTTATATATCGTATTAATGGGCAGGGGAACTTCGTCACAATATAACAGAAAAATCTATGAAAAATAGGTGAAGTCCTAATTTTATAATTTTCTTCAATTATGTAACCTTTTTAACTCTATTTCGTTGGATAACTTAATGGTCCGATGCCTTTACAGCAGGAATTTGATCTATGTTGGACAAGCGCCTTTTTTCCTTTGGACAAGTTCCTTTCTCTTTCATGGGTGAATAAAGTACTAGCAAGGAAATAGAGAAAAAAAGAGGAGGGTGAAGGTGAGTACAATAAAAAAAGCAATAATTCCAGCGGCAGGATACGGAACACGCAACCTCCCGATTACGAAAGTTATTCCGAAAGAAATGTTTCCGATTATGGGAAAACCCGCCATACATTATATTGTAGAGGAAGCAGTAGAATCAGGTATAGAGGAGATTTTAATTATTGTATCCCGCAATAAAAATATGATAATTGATTATTTTGACCGTTCTCTTGAATTAGAAGCATTTTTAACTCAAGTGAACAAAGGGCATCTCATAGAAAAAACAGCCAGCCCAGATGTTCACATTCAATTTATTCGTCAACCCTATGCCAAAGGGCTTGGTGATGCAATTAAATTAGGAAAAAGATTTATCGGTGATGAGCCTTTTGCTATTCTTTTACCTGATGATCTTTTTTTTGATTCAAAAAAACCTGCTTTATCCCAACTAATAGATGTATATAATAGACATCATTCAAACGTACTGGCATTACAAAAAGTGAAGAATGAGCACTTGAAAAACTATGGTGTTATAAAAGAAGAGTTTATCTCTGATAGTCTTTATAAGGTCTCAGACATTGTAGAAAAACCGAAAACGAATCCACCATCTAATTTAGCGGTCAACGGGCGCTATATTTTAAAACCAGAAATCTTTACTTGTTTAGAAAAACTAAGACCTGGCAGTGGTGGTGAACTTCAACTAACAGACGCTATTAAACAATTATTACTAGACCAAACATTCTATGGCAGTATATTAACAGGAGCACACTTTGACATTGGAAAAGAGGAAGAATATATAGAACTTATTCTTAAGATGAACAATCTTAAGTAAAAAGGGGTGCGACAAACTAATCGATCCATTTAAAGCAAATACATTAGTATATAAGAGGTGAATGTGAATTCTGTACTATTCACAATAAAGTGAAAACGTTTTCCATCGACAGTCACAAGGAAAGGAGCAAGTATTTTGGAAGTGGGGGAGATCCCAACCATTGGATACCAAGAATGACACCAGATGAGGGTATAGTAGAAAAATCTAAAATTTAGGAAAAATTAATGAGAACGATGTAAACCTGGTATTGGGGAACAAAATAGGTGGCTCTAATAAAGGAAATTTATTACAAAAAAGATATAACGATGATTCAAAATAAGTGTAGTCAAAACATGAAGAAGCTAGGCTATCTTTAATAAATAGGCAATGATTTCTGTTTTTTTATTAGTTCGTTCTTTTATTGCTTACTTTGAACAAAATGAAAGGAGACCACAGAACTTGGATCCTATCCAACTGGTAACAGCAACTGATGATAAATATGCTAAACCTTTAGGGGTTATGCTGAAGTCTTTATTGGAGAATAAGAAATCAGATTTAAAGATAAATATCTATATTATAACTAGTAATCTATCTACTCACAATGAGTTTAACATTAGGGGGATTTTGAAAGATTATGATATCGATCCCACTTTTATAAAGATTGATAAAGGCAAATATAGTAACTATAAAGAAAGAGATTATATCAGTAAAGAGACGTATTACCGGTTATCGATTCCTGAACTATTAGATACAAACATAGTTAAGGTGCTCTATCTTGATTGTGACATTATTGTAAAAGAAGATATCACGTTATTATGGAAAGAAGATTTGGAGGGCTTTTTTGTAGCTGGTGTTAAAGAATTACCTAGAATTAGCAGATATAAAAAAAAGAAATTATCCATTCCTAAACGTTTTGGTTATTTTAATAGTGGTGTGTTATTAATAAATTTAAAAAAGTGGAGAGAACAAAATATAACTAATCAAATCATCGATTATATGAAAAATAATTCAGATAAAATTAGTTTCCCGAGCCAGGATCCGATGAATGCAATATTGTATGATAAATGGAAAAAACTGAATCCAAAATGGAATTATCGGCATAATCTAAGGCTTTCTATAGAACCAGCTATCATTCATTATACAGGGAAAAATAAACCCTGGAATGCTAGTCACCCCTTCAAGGATGAATACGAGAAGTATAATAGAATGGTGACATGGAAAACAACATAGGGGATAAAGTAGACAAGTTGCGATTGAATTAAAAAAGAATCGATGTCTAATTAAGCTATTGACTAAGAGGACACCCTTTTCCTGGTCGGAGGGTGGCTCTATGCTTATTTAAAATTAAAAAATATTGTGATGTTATTTGGGAGGAATAAACATGTTAAAAGGGGTATCTGTTTTAATCCCCTATAAGCCTGACTACGGTATTAGAGATAAATCGTTTCAATGGGTAAAATCCTTTTATGAAATCGAAATGCCGGAAGTAGAATTAATAATAGGCTATTCTGATAGTCAACCTTTTAACCGTTCGGAAGCTATAAACAATGCCGCAAAAAAAGCGACAAGAGATATATTTGTTATTGCAGATGCTGATGTTATCTACAACCCTCGAATATTAATACAATCTCTAGAATTATTAAAAACTCATCCCTGGGTCATACCATTTAGTCAATGGTTAGACATTTCAAAGCTAAGTACTGAGAAACTTCTAACAGAATCTCCACAGTGGCCATTACCTATGAATATAGAATATAGAAAACGCCATAATAGTATGAACTATAAACCTGTAAGTGGAGTCATAGTTCTACCACGTGAAAAATTCTACACTGTGGAAGGGTTTGACGAAAGATTTAAAGGGTGGGGAAGAGAAGATAACGCATTTAGTGATGCAATGAATACTTTATGTGGACCGTATAAGAGAATTGAGGAAAATTATATTTTTCACTTATGGCACCCTAAAGTAGGACCTAAAAGGAATCCAAATATGAAGAATAATAACAAATTGTATAAGCGTTATGCACAAAGAAAAGGAAAGGTAGAAGCAATGAAAGAATTGATCAAGGAATGTAAAGAAAAAGAGAATGATGAAAATTAAAATGAGTCCTATCTAATATAGGACCCCATTTTTTAAACCATTTTATAAATTAATTCTTCTATCCTGTTCATCCCATCTTCCAGTACATCCATCCGGTAAGCATAAGATATCCTCACATAACCTTCCCCCAGCCCAGAAAACGCACTTCCAGGAACGACTGCGACGCCAGCCTCTTCAACTAGCTTCATTGCAAAATCAAATGAGGACATATTGAACTGTTTTATAGACGGAAAGATGTAGAATGCTCCTTCTGGCTTTTCCACTTCGAACCCCATCCTAACTAACCTTCCAAAAACATACTCCATTCGTTTTTCATATTCTTTGCGCATTTCAAGAGCATCGTTTTTTCCATTTGTCAGTGCTTCTAGTGCAGCGTACTGAGAGATTGATGAAGCGCAGGAAACATTATATTGATGGACCTTCAACATATGTTTAGCGATGTATTCGGGCGCGAAGGCAAAACCGATCCGCCATCCAGTCATCGAATGGGATTTTGATAATCCGTTGATGACGATTGTTTTTTCCTTCATCCCTGGAAAAGCGGCTATCGACTTATGGTTGCCATCAAATGCTAATTCAGAATAGATTTCATCGGATACTACGAATATATTTTTATCTAGAAGGAACTCAGCGATTTCCGCCAACTCTTCTTCACTCAATCTGCAGCCTGTCGGATTAGAAGGGTAGGGGATGATAATGCATTTTGTGTTCGCCGTTATATGCGGCTCGATCAAGTCTTTTGTCATGCGAAAACCATTTCGCGTTGTATCAACATGGACTGCTTTTGCTCCACACATTTTGATAATCGGTTCATATCCAGGGTAGACTGGCCCGGGAAGAATCACTTCATCGCCTTCAGAAAGAATCGTTCTCATCGTGATGTCGATCGCCTGGCTAGCACCGACGGTAGTGATCACTTCTGATTCGGGATTGAACGACAGCCCGTATTTCGTTGATACAAAACTGCTGACAGCTTTTCTTAGTTCCAAAAGGCCGGCATTATGAGTATACATAGTATGATTATGGTTAACTGCGTCAATAGCAGCTTCTTTTACATGCTCTGGAGTTTGAAAATCCGGTTGGCCAATCGTTAAGGAAATTACATCCTTGTAGTTGGCAACCATGTTAAAGAACTGGCGTATGCCAGAGATCTCGATTGATTTTACCTGATTATTAAGTAGTGATTCCATGTGCAACGTCCTTTCCTGCATCTTAAGTAGGTGGATGAAAAATAGTTTACTGTCATTTTATCACAAAAAGTGGGTGGAGTAGGGGAGGGGAGTGCAGTGTTTTTTTGGAATGTTATTGCCGGAAAGTAAAGGGATAAACCGTTATCCATTTTTAGCTGATAGTGAACAAACATATTTTCGGTAATCATTGAATTTGAAGAGGGAAGTTATGTGCAAGAACTAAAGTTGTAGAATACCTTCTGAAAAAAAATTAAAAAATAGTGTAAGAAAAAATTTCGATCTTATTTCTTCATGTAGTGCTGAAATGACGCCATTAGGTTTGGAACGAATCCTATCTAATTGCAAGCATAAAAAAAATCTACTTAAATCGGGAAGTGCAAGCTTTATTAGATGTAGCCGTTCCCTCAGCAAATGCTCAGTCTGTATTAAGGGAACGAAGCAGGTTGACGGGAAAGGCGTAACTGTCGCCATAATCGATACAGAAATATGTTTCATGAAGTTCTGGAAGGAAGAATAGTAGACTTCAAGGATTTTATTGACCAGAGGACATTGCCTTATAACGATATTTCCCTTGGCACACTTTGTTCTGGTGATGCAGTTGGAAACGGAGCAGCTTCAGCAGGGAAATACCAGGGGCCAGCATCTGAAGCAAATGTTATTAGGGGAAAGGTTCTCTGTGTGGCAGCGGGGAATGAGGTGCAGGAACCTGGGTTGGATATATGAATGCTGATAATTCAATACCAGAATAGAATGGAAAAGCACTGGCAAAAAAGCCGGTGCTTGTTTGTTTTTAAAAGAGGGGAGGGTAGTGGAGTTCTCGGTATAGAGAGCATATGGTGAATTGATCCTGTATCGCCTGTTCCTTAATATCCACTAACTAAGCGATGAGAATAAGAATACTTAAGACAGCCCATTGAATAAGAAGGACTGTCTTATTTTTATATAAAATAGCCACTATAACAGAGAAGGGAATTTTAATACAACAGTTTTGTTTGGTTAGTATAACAGATTTGAACAACCGGTGGCGGGTTTTGCGCATTGTACAACTGTTGTACAAGTTCGTGTGTTGAAGGTTGTTGAAAACTTATTATTCTAATACTGAGGACAGTTGCTAAAACCTTGTCATTAATGCGTTTATCAAACTTATCCACAGGCGTTTTCGTATACCCCATAATGGTATGTCTATTTAATGTAGGGGGTATCGTGGTGGGGATAAGTAACCCACAATTATCTGTGGATAATAAATATTAGGAACATTGTGATAAAATGGGATCTGGCAGTAATACAGAGCTGGAGGGACGTAAATGTTAAAAAAAACAGAGAAGATAGTTATGCACAGTTATCCTGGAATGGTTGCTATCGTTACAGCAAAGTTAGGAAGTGAGAGAAATGTAATGGCTGCAGGGTGGCATTCTTATATTTCTTATGAGCCGGCCATTTATGGTGTTGCCATTGCAGAAGAGAGGTTTACACATCGATTGGTGAAGGGATCAGGAGAGTTTGTCATTAATTTTTTGCCGGCAGAGATGGCAGAGGTGATCCAGTTTTCAGGAACGGAGAGTGGAAGTGCTGTGGATAAGTTCCAGGAGTTGAACCTGAAGACGTTGGAAGCAGAAACCGTCGGGGCGCCTGTTTTAAAAGATGCTTATGTCGCTTACGAGTGTAAGGTGATGGATTTTAACCGTTATGGCGATCACGATTGGATTGTAGGGAAGATCAGCATGTTTCATAAGGATATGGATCGTTTCCAGGGTAACGGTCTACCTGACTGGGATAAGTTGCATATTCCGTTATACCTGGGTAGAAGCCAGTATCTTATAGCCGATAATAACTCCAGGATTGTTACTCATAGAATCGAAAACCAGTAAATCTTATATATATAAAAATCAAATAAGAGGCTGACTCAAAAGTAAAGTCTGAGACACCCAACACGTGATCTAGAAAAACTTGTATCTAGAATTTGCTAAATGGTGGGAGTCAGATACTAACGAGTCAGCCGTTGTTTTAAGAAGGAATTATTTAAGTGCTAAGTATTTGGTCGGTCTGATATGCCATCAATGCGAATTGCAAATGAATCCGTTCCTCGTGGTGGTGAATGTTCACTCCTGTCTTATTGATGATTTGCTTTAAGCGATAATTAAGGGTATGGCGGTGGATGAACAGCTTTTCAGCAGTACGGTTTACGATAAGGTTGTTTTCAACGAATGCTTCAAATGTCTTTAGCAGCTGTGATTTATGTGTCCGGTCATACTCAATAAGCGGTTCTAACAGCGGTAAGTAATAGGACTCCAGGTTTTCGCCTTTCTCTTTCAACTGGATAAATAACTTATATGCCCCAAGATCCTTATATAAGAGAGAGCGTATCCCTCTGTATATTGCAAAGAGCAGCGAATGATGGGCTTCCTGAAGGCTGTTTGTCAAAGATGAAATTCCTTTCACCTCATCCCCGCATCCGATGTGTAGCCCTTTAACCTTTTCATTTTCAGAAAGCGTTTTGATTATTTCTTCTATCTTTTTATCTTTCTCGTTTTCATTAACTGTAAGCATTATAATATGGTCTAGCTTTCGTTTGATGATTGATGTTACGTTGTTACCCAATAGTTCTCTTAATATCTTCTCCAGATAGTCGAGGTCATCTGCTAAGAGGACTGTGACCCGATTATAAGAGGAAAGGTTATAGCCGAGTTCTTTTCCCCTGTTTAATATCACTTCTTCGCTTTCATAATTGTTGCTGAGCAAATCATCCAGGAAGTCTGCATGGACATATGTCCTTGTTTCTTCAACGATCCTTAGTTTTAAAAATTCTAGCGAATAAACCGTCGCTGCCTGTTTAATCGCCAGGTAATCCAGTGGTGTAAAATCTGAATCTTTTCGTACGATAATGGTCCCATACTTTTGTTCCCCAGCAATGATCGGATTGAGGAATTCATGTTCGGTCTTGGATTTTGTTTGGTAGGAATCAATCAATTCATCCTTTACATCCCGAACTTCCACATTTCCTCCAAGGAGCTTTGCGAGGGTAACCGTTATGGATGGCATCCCTTCATTCTTCAAGACTAATTCTGTTAACGCTTCCTGGATCTGCTGGGAATAAGAAAGAAGCTTCATTTGTCTGTTGACGATTTGTTCCAGAATGCCTCTTGTGATGGTAGAGAAGTTTAGCATCCTGGGAATCTCAATGAGCGGAAGATGTTTTTCGTTAGCTGCTTCGATAATCCGCTGCGGTACTACATCCAGGTAAAAGCCTGTATGTATCGCTACGCCGGAAAGTTTTTGATTTGCCAGTTTTTCTATAAAATGGTCGATATGATTTTGGTCATCTTTTAAGCCGAATGCTGTGGTGATCAAGAATTCTCCTTCATGCAGCCTGGTGGCATCCTCCATTATTTCTACGATTGTGATCCAGCGAATTTCATTATGTATTCCTTCTTTTCCCGCGATTAATCGAGTGTCCTTTAATTCTGGAAGCTGCATCGCTTCTTTTACGGTTATACCCACGTAACCTCTCCCTCCGGAAATCTCTTTTATCCAAATAGTACAATATTTCTAAAAATTTTTGTAGATTTTGTTGAATGGTTCCTTACATACTATTCCCATAAGATGAAGGTAAAACATCTTATGAGAAAGAGGTGAGTAAATTGGACAAGAGAAAAACTCATCTGATTAAACCATTACTCGGAATGGAATATCCCGAAATAAGCTGGGGAAAAGGAGTCTATCTCTACGATAAAGAAGGTAACCGTTATATTGATGGAGCATCTGGAGCGATAACTGCAAACATTGGACACGGTGTCGATGAGATCGCTGAGGCTATGTATGAACAGGCAAAAAAAGTCTCCTTTGTGTACCGCTCCCAGTTTACTAGTGAACCTGCAGAAAAGCTGGCTGAAAGACTTGCTGAGCATGCCCCTGGAGACCTTGATTGGATATTCTTTGTAAATAGCGGTTCTGAGGCCACAGAGACAGCATTGAAAGTAGCAATCCAATACTGGCAGGAAAAGGGAAGGCCATCCAAAAAAAGGGTCATCTCAAGGTGGATGAGTTATCATGGAATCACAATGGGTGCACTTTCTATGTCGGGTCATTCGATCAGGCGAAGCAGATTTTCTTCCCTTTTGGAGCAGTATCCGGAACTGTCACCTCCATATTGTTATCGGTGTGCATTTACGCAAAATTGTCCGAATTGTGCGGACGACTATGCAAGGGAATTTGAAACAGCTATCCAGCGTTTAGGGCCGGAAACCATTGCTGCCTTCGTGTTCGAACCAGTCATCGGTGCTGCCGGGGGAGCGGTCGTACCGCCGGATGGTTACTTTGAAAAGATGAAAAAGGTCTGTGATAAGTACGATATATTGATGATTGCAGATGAGGTAATGACCGGCATAGGAAGAACCGGAAAAATGTTTGCGATGGAGCACTGGAATGTCCAACCCGATATTGTAGCGCTTGGGAAAGGAATGAGTGCTGGATATGCTCCTATGGCTGCAACCATTGTTTCTGATCGGATTATCCAAACGATTGAAAGCGGTTCCAGAGTCATCTTAAGCGGCCATACCTTTAGTGCAAATCCCCAGTCTGCAGCAACATGTCTTGCCGTAATGGACTATATCGAGAATAACCATGTGGTCCAGAACGCTAAACTTCAGGGATCTATTTTGATGAAAGGCTTAAAATACCTTGAGCAGACCTATCCATTAGTGGGAGAAGCAAGAGGATTGGGAATGTTATGCGGATTAGAACTTGTCGCAGACCAGCATACAAAGGAGCCTTTTCCGTTAAATCTTGAAGTGACCAACCGATTGATCCAAAAATGCTATGAAAAAGGATTAATCGTTTATACTGCTGCAGGAGGTATAAACGGCCACAGCGGCGATGCAATTATTGTAGCCCCTCCGTTAACAGTGAAAACAGAAGAACTCCAGGAGCTGTTAACCATCCTGGAAGAAGCCATCGCCGAATTATCACATGAACTATCAAACGAAGGATTTCTTCAAACTCGATCGATTAGTTAGAGGTGGTGGAACAATGACAGTAGATAAAAAAGTTTCAAAGGTTACTAGTTTAAAAGATGTAAAAAAATATTTTTCTGATGGAATGACCTTAATGTGCGGGGGGTTCGGTGGGGTAGGTTCTCCTCCTTCTATTATTAACAGCATCCTTGAACAAGGGGCAGCTAACATAACGTTGATTTGCAATGATGCGGGCTTTCCATGGATCGGCCCCGGGAAGCTTGTGACCGAAAAAAGGATCAAGAAGCTGCTCGCTTCCCATATCGGTTCAAACCCGGAAGCCGGAAAACAAATGCATGAAAAAGAACTGGAAGTTGTTTTCTACCCGCAGGGCACGCTTGCTGAGAAAATCAGGGCCGGCGGCATGGGACTTGGCGGTATCCTGGTCGATGTGGGGTTAGGAACAATAGTAGAAGAAGGGAAAGAGAAAACAACTGTTAACGGAAGCGAGTTTATGATCGAACCGGCTTTGACGGCAGACGTGTCTATTGTGTATGCCAAAAAGGCAGATCCATATGGAAACCTTGTTTATGACCAGACAGCAAGGAATACGAATCCGCTCGTTGCGATGGCCGGTGATATCACAATTGTTGAAGCAGAAGAGATCGTTGGAATAGGGGAACTGGATCCAGAAGAAATCGTAACACCGGGTGTCTATGTAGACCATATCGTCCAGAGCGAGGGGGTGGATTGGAAATGGGTATGGGAAAAGAGGAAAGACAACTAATTGCAAAAAGAGCGGCAAAAGAAATCTCCTCCGGGATGATGGTGAACCTGGGCATCGGGATACCTACCCTGGTGGCTGATTTTATTCATGACTCTTCAGGCGTCATGTTCCATACGGAGAACGGCATTCTCGGAATGGGACCATCACCAGAACAGGGAAAAGAAGATGGCAATTTATCAAATGCCGGTGGATATCCTTGCTCCATCGTTCCGGGAGCTTCCTTTTTCGATAGTGCGACAGCATTTGGAATGATTCGAAGAGGGTATCTGGATATTACAATTCTAGGAGCGCTAGAGGTAAGTGAGAAAGGTGACATCGCCAATTGGATCGTACCCGGAAAAAGAGTGCCTGGCATGGGTGGGGCGATTGATCTTGCCCAAAAGGCAAAAAAAGTGATCGTTCTGATGAGCCATACCACAAAAGGCGGCTCGCCAAAGATTGTAAAAGAGTGTTCCCTTCCTTTGACCGTAAAGGAAGGTGCTCACCTTATCATTACGGAAATGGCAGTAATAGAAGTAAAACAAGATGGTCTGGAACTGATAGAAGTCATGCATCCATATAAAGTAGAAGATGTAATCAAGAACACGGGGGCCACTTTAAAAGTATCAGACCGCGTTCTTGTCAATAAGTAAGATGCAAGGAGTGATGATGGTGAAACAATCGATACAAAAATGGATGGAGGAGAACAAAGAGGAAGGGGTTGCTTTCCTTCAAAAACTCGTCCAGTACGGAAGTGTCCAGGGGAAAGAAAAAGGAGCGCAGGAATTTGTCGCTGAAAAACTTAAGAAAATCGGAATGGAAGTAGACAAATGGATTCCCGGAGAAGACCTGGTAAATCATCCTTACTTTTGTTCGCCCAGAACAGATTTTAGCGAAAGTCCAAATGTAGTAGGAATCTGGAAAGGAAAAGGAGGCGGCAGATCAATCGTTTTAAATGGGCATATCGATGTAGTTCCACCGGGTAATCCGAACGATTGGAAGGAAGACCCTTTCAGCGGCCTTGTTCAGGACGGGAAAGTATATGGAAGAGGGGTCACGGACATGAAGGGGGGAAACACTTCCCTGTTGCTCGCGATCCAGTGCTTAAAAGACCTGGGCATTGAATTAAAAGGCGATGTCCTTTTTCATAGCGTCATTGAGGAAGAGAGCGGGGGAGCTGGTACGCTGGCTGCAGTGCTTCGTGGATATACTGCTGATGCGGCGATCATCCCCGAGCCGACAAACATGAAGATATTCCCTAAGCAGCAAGGTTCAATGTGGTTCCGGGTAACTGTTAACGGCCAGTCTGCCCATGGTGGAACGAGATATGAAGGCGTAAGCGCAATCGAAAAAAGCATGATTGTTTTGCAGGCTATTCAAGAGCTTGAAAAAGATCGAAATGAAAAAATTGATGATCCCCTATATTCCTCTATCCCGATCCCCGTGCCGATCAATGTGGGGAAGATTTCTGGCGGAGATTGGCCTTCTTCTGTATGTGATACTGTGACAATCGAAGGAAGAATGGGAGTTTCACCAGAAGAAAAAATGGAAGAGGCACAGATGGAACTTCAACAAAAGCTTGAAAACCTGCAAGATGAATGGCTCCAAAAACATCCTGTCAGCCTTGAATGGTTCGGCGCAAGATGGCATCCTGGAAACATTGACCCTGACCACGAATTGATGCACATGCTTCAACAAAATTTTGAATCTGTTACAGGCGAAAAGCCTGTTGTTGAAGCATCTCCATGGGGAACAGACGGTGGCTTACTGACACAGGCTGGCGATACCCCGTCGATTGTGTTCGGTCCTGGGGTAACCGGAATGGCACACTACTCGAATGAATACATTGAAATCGATAAAGTTTTTGAGGCAGCACAAATCCTTGCGTTAACGATATTAGACTGGTGTGAAGGAGGAGAACTATGAAAAACTTGCAATCAAAAGCTGAGGAATTGTTAGAGCACAAGGGAAAGAACGTTCCCAGAGGTCCATTTAATACGGTCCTGTCATTTGTGGACGAAGCAAAAGGCGCCATCATGAAAGATCTCGATGGTGTTGAATACATTGATTTTGTAGGCGCGATCGGAACGCAAAATGTGGGCCACTGCCCCCGAAAGTGGTCGAAGCTCTTAAAAATCAGCTTGACAAGTACATCCATCCCTGTTTCAAGAAGGGTTGAACCGAATGGAACGCGCTTTTGAGCAGGTACTAAAGTAAATATAACTGCGGTCTCTATAATAGGGGCCGCTTTTTCATGCAGGATCGATTGTTTCAAAAGGAAATTTTGGCAGTTAGAAGAATAGTAAGTTATAGAGGGCTGAAAATATAACCGTTTCAGGAGGGTGTAGACATGGATACGAGGAAAAACCAGGCAGTTACAACAGAGAAAGACGGCAAAGATCATTGGACGAACATAGCGATCGATCCATTTAATGAAAGAGTAAGGCTAGATGATTATAGAGGAAACATTGGTTCAGTAATTGATAGGCTGGAAGAAATATCAAATGACCCTTCCTTTTCAAAGATTATTATCAAAGCCAGAGCGGAAGATTGTGATTTTTTCATTTCAAAAGGCTATCAAAACGAAGGGAAACTGGCAAATTACTTTTCTGGCAGCGATGCTTATATGATGACAAAATATAAAAAAGACTGGAGAAGAGCAAGCGATTACTGGGTGAAAGAGGATGATATCTTTCATGACATCATCGGAAAAGAAAGAAACGAAGGAGATAGTTTACTGCCTGAAGGATATCAAATCAGAAAAGGATTAGAATCGGATGCTGAAGCGCTCGCCTCGATGTACCGATCTGTTTTTAAAATATATCCGACTCCTTTAAATGATCCTGAATACATTAGAAGAGCGATGAAAGATGATACGCTCTTTTATGTATGTATCTTCGATGATAAGTTAGTGAGTGCTGCATCTGCAGAAATAAACCCTGTTTATTACAACGCCGAAATTACAGATTGCGCCACTTTAAAGGAGCATCGAAAGGCTGGGTTGATGAGAGTCATAATTAAAAGGTTAGAAGAAGAGCTAAAAGGGATACAAATTTATACTGCTTATTCAATTGCAAGGGCTTTATCGTACGGAATGAATAACGTCCTGTACAACCTTGGGTATCGTTATGGCGGCAGGATGGCTAATAATGTGAAAATTTATGACAAGTGGGAAGACATGAATCTTTGGAATAAAAAGCTTTAAACTGCTGCTGGTTTTTCGGCGGTTTGTGACGAAATATTGGCATAAGAAGGAAGGGATCACAATTGGCCATGCCGTTTCCTGATACAAAGCAAATGCTTGAGGCCATATTAAGCAGCATCGATGAAGCGATCCATGCTGTAGATGCAAAAGGAATGACGATCTATTACAATCACATCGCCGCGCAGCACGATGGATTGAAGGTAGAGGAAGTATTGGGAAGGCATTTTCTTGATGTTTTTCCGTCTTTATCAAAGGAAACAAGCACGCTCTCAAATGTGCTGCGAACAAAACAGCCTATTTATAACAAGCACCAGACTTATATGAATATCAAGGGGAAATATATAGAAACGGTAAACACAACACTTCCTATTCTTGTCCAGGGCAAGGTAGCGGGAGCTGTTGAAATTGCAAAAGATTTGACCAAAGTGAAACAATTGTCTGAAAAGCTGATCGACTTACAGGCTAGAGTGAATAAGAAGATGAAAAAGGAAAACGGAAATACAAGCGGGGCCTTCTTCACATTGAACGATATCATTACAAAAAACAGGGAGATCCAACAGGTGAAGGATACGATCTCAAAAGTTGCTAACACAAGCTCTCCTGTCCTTGTTTACGGTGAAACAGGAACCGGGAAAGAATTGGTCGTCCAGGCAATTCATAATGCTTCCATCAGAGCAAATCAGCCGTTTGTTGCCCAAAACTGTGCGGCACTGCCCCCTTCCATTTTGGAGAGTATCTTATTTGGCACTGTGAAAGGGAGTTTTACTGGTTCTGTAGACCGTGAAGGGTTATTCGAACTTGCCGACGGTGGAACTTTGTTCCTGGATGAGATCAACTCAATGCCGCTGGAAATCCAGGCCAAATTACTTCGCGTGCTGCAAGATGGAATTATCCGACGGATCGGTGCCTTACAAACAAAGAAGGTCAACGTTCGGGTGATCGGAGCATTGAATGAGCCGCCTGATCGCAGTATCGCAGAAAATAAACTGAGAGCAGACTTATACTATCGATTGAAAGTTGTTTATTTTCATATACCACCGTTACGGGGGAGAACAGAAGATATCGAACCGCTTG
The DNA here is from genome assembly GCF_005747095.1 of Exobacillus caeni. Lineage (GTDB taxonomy): Bacteria > Bacillota > Bacilli > Bacillales > Guptibacillaceae > Exobacillus > Exobacillus caeni. The sequence goes on from NZ_SWLG01000006.1 coordinate 211,850, forward strand.
TGAAGCATTTTATCAATAAATTTAACAATCGGTTTGGCAAAGATGTTATAGGTGTAGATGAGAATGTGTTTAAACAGTTTATGGCATACAGTTGGCCGGGAAACGTAAGAGAGTTGGAGCATGTTATTGAATCAGCGATGAACCTATCGGATGCTGGCCTGTTGACTACTGCAAATATACATCTTCCTGTATCTGACCTCGAAAGCATTTCAAATAAGAAAATCATCAGGCCATTAAGGGAAACGATGGAAAGTACGGAAAAAAACCTGATCGAAGCTGCATTAGAAGAAACGAACGGGAATATTCAACAGGCGGCAAAGCTTCTCGGAATTCCTCGTCAAACACTTCAGTATAAGTTGGTAAAAAAAAGTAATAACTCTCGATAAACTGCCGATTTTTCGGCGGTTTTTTTCGTTTGAAACCTTCTTATTCTTTCCTGGAAATGGTTAAACGCTCTAATATCAACGTATTTAAGAATTGTAAGAGAATTGGCACGATTTTTGCATATATATAAGTAACACGACCACCAAGGAGGATTTATAATGCTGAATAATTTATACAAACCTTCTCGCCATTGGAAGGATATTGAATTATGGAAAGATGTTACGGATGAACAATGGAACGATTGGCTCTGGCAGCTGACAAACACCATCAGAACTCTGGATGATTTAAAAAAAGTAGTGAACCTAACTCCAGAAGAAGAAGAAGGAGTGAAAATTTCAACAAAGACAATCCCATTAAATATTACGCCTTATTACGCTTCACTAATGAATCCAGACGACCCAAGGTGTCCGATCCGGATGCAGTCTGTTCCTATCTCAAAAGAAATTAATAAAACAAAATACGACCTTGAAGATCCTTTGCATGAAGATGAAGACTCCCCGGTAGCAGGATTAACACACCGATATCCTGACAGGGTTTTATTCCTGGTAACAAACCAGTGCTCGATGTATTGCCGCTATTGTACGAGAAGAAGGTTTTCCGGGCAAATCGGCATGGGGGTTCCGAAAAAACAGCTCGATGACGCGATCGAATATATTCAGAATACACCTGAAGTCCGGGATGTTCTGTTATCTGGCGGAGACGGATTATTAATTAATGACCGGATTCTCGAATACGTCTTGAAAAACTTAAGAGCGATTCCGCATGTAGAGATCATTCGTATCGGCACAAGGGCTCCTGTTGTGTTCCCGCAAAGAATCACTGAAAATTTGTGTAGTATATTAAAGAAATATCACCCGGTCTGGCTAAACACTCACTTTAATACGTCGATAGAAATTACAGAAGAAGCTAAAAAGGCTTGTGAAATGCTGGCGAATGCCGGAGTACCTCTTGGTAACCAATCTGTAATCCTTGCAGGGATAAATGATAGCGCTCACATTATGAAGAAGCTCATGCATGATCTTGTTAAAATCCGTGTGCGTCCATATTACATTTACCAGTGCGACCTTTCAGAAGGAATCGGCCATTTCCGAGCACCTGTAGCTAAAGGGCTGGAAATAATGGAAAGTTTGCGAGGACACACTTCAGGATATGCGGTTCCAACCTTTGTTGTCGATGCTCCGGGAGGCGGAGGGAAGATTTCACTTCAGCCAAACTATATGATTTCCCAGAGTGCTGACAAAGTGATCTTAAGAAACTATGAAGGTGTCATCACTTCATACCCTGAACCACAAAGCTATGTTCCCGGGACAGCGGATGAATACTTTAATAACATATACCAGCTCGAAGAAAAACCTGCTATCGGCGTGGCGGCGATCATGAAGGACGAAAAATTCAACCTTGTGCCTAAAGACTTGAAAAGATTGGATAGAAGAAAATCGTACTCAGAAAACCCGGAACACTCCTCATTAAAAGATAAAAGGGATAAACGGGATACGTTAAAAGAAAAGAAATTCCAGGCAGAACAAAAGAAATATAACAATAACAATGAAATATCAGAAGCAAAGCAGGAAAAACCTGTAGCTGAATCATAAAATGGGGGTTGAAATATGATTTGCAAATGGTGTGAAGAAGAAGGAGCGATCGAAGCGCCAAAAACAGGCTATTGGGAGCTCCCAGATGGAAACCGAGCGATCGAAATAAAAGAAATACCATCAATTGAGTGCCAGAATTGCGGAATGGAATATCAGACAGATGAAACGGTAGAAGATATAGAAGAACAACTCCTGCTGATCGACACCAGGAAGCTGGATGATAGTATCACCTATAAACAGTTGATGGACCAACCGCGCTTTTTAAAGAAAAATTATTTTAACTTTGATAAATATCCACTCTAATAAAGATCCGGCCAACACGGCCGGTTTTTTTATGGGATAATCCTGGTTTACGTTCCTTATACCTTGTACAGGGTAGTTATACTTGTTTGTAAAATGGATGGGACTTGTTTTATGCTGTATTCTCAGCATTGTGTTCCAGGATAACTGTTTAATATTTCAGGATAAAAATCGCTTGGTCCTCTTGAAAAAGATTCTTTTCACATAAAAATGATAAACATAACAGGAGTTTTCCCGAGAGGATTAATATATGATTGAAAAAAAGTGATAAGTCCTTTAAACTTTATTCGTTATTATGAATGAAGTTTTAATATGGAAAGGAAGACTGCGATTGACCTGGGATGTTTTAAATATTGTCGGTACGATTGCTTTTGCCGCCAGTGGTGCGCTTGTTGCGATGGAAGAGGAGTTCGATTTCCTTGGTGTGCTAGTACTGGGGCTTGCAACTGCATTTGGAGGAGGAATAATCCGTAACCTATTAATAGGAATCCCTGTTTCGACAGTGTGGGAGCAGGATATTCTATTAACAATTGCGGTAGTGACGATGTGCTTTGTTTTTATCTTGCCTGCTAAGTGGATTAATCTTTATTGGATGCGTTTTGGCAACCTGTTTGATGCAATCGGTTTATCCGCTTTTGCAATACAGGGTGCGATGTTTGCCCAACAAATGGGGCATCCAGTAATTGCAGCTATGGTTGCTGCTGCCATGACAGGTACAGGCGGAGGAATTATTCGTGATATTCTTGCGAGAAGAAAACCATTGGTGTTAAGAAAAGATATATACGCTGTATGGGCGATGGGAGCAGGCTTCGCTATCGGGATAGGCTATCCGCAGAAACCATTTCCTTTATATGCATTATTTGCATCAGTAGTCATAATCAGGATGGTTTCCACCCGATATAAATGGAGACTTCCTTATCGTTCTCTGTAAAGGCGCGTCTATGAGTTTTAGTTATCAAAGAAGAATATTAAAAAACAATTAAAAAAATATCTAATCGGAATATTCTGAAAAGTTATTGTAATATTGTTGCATCCTCAGTATAATAGGAAAAAGAGCTTTAAAGGGGGGAGAGCAACATGAAAAACAATAACAATTCTTACAAAGATAATATGAAGGAACGCGCAATGTTGAAAAAGAAGAAAAGAGAAGCGTTTACCCTTGAGTTGACCGCCCAATTAGTTCTTGATGAAGCATTATTCTTATTCCAAAAGAAACGTTACGAGCAAATGGTCGATGAGGCGTTGTTGGAGAGAAATAAAAATAAATTTATGGAAGTTACAAAAGAGTACAATAAGTTCATGAAGCAATATAAGCAGCATTTATAAGTTGCCGTATAAAAAGTCCGCTGTCAGGCATACTCTAGATGAAACTTGATCAAAATCTAAAGGAGTGTGTCGGGAATGGATCATAAAAAAGCTAAAGAAGAAAAAAGAAAAACGAGCAAAAAAAACGCTGCCTACGATACTGAGTTTGCATCTTATGCGGAATACGAGGCGGAAAAGTTAAAAAGCAATAAAAAGCGATAATGAGAAGTCCCTTTCTGAATGAAGGGGACTTTTACTGTTTTATCATATCGGTAAGCATAACTTTTTAGCAAAGGATAAACCATCATCTCGTAGAATAGTTTAAGAATAATCAGCCAACAACGCCTCCGTCTTTTCTAAACGGCTTATCCAGCTATTAATTTCTCGCCGAAAGCATTTTGTGTTAGGATTATTTAAGAAGGACTTGAAAAGAGGTATACTATTATGTTACAGAAATACGATGATGAAAGCCTTGTACTCATAGACGGCTTTAATTTATTAAGCAGATGTTACTTTGCTACCGCGTATGGTAAAACAGAGGATAAAATAAGTAGAACAGCCGAAGGCATTTATAATAACGCACTGAGGGTCAAGGTCCAAAAGCTTTTGAATTTGATGAAAGCATTCAGGGCGACCCATTTTGCTGTTGTTTGGGATGTTAAACGCAATGAAACGAAACGAAAAGAAATATATGATGATTATAAAGGGACAAGAGGCGAACTGCCTCTACCGCTTATCCAACAATACCAGACGGCGACAGAGATTTTCCAATTAACAGGGATTCCCCAAATGACAGTGGAAGGTTATGAAGCAGATGATGTGATCGGGGCTCTGTCAAAAAGGTGGAGTGAGGAAAAAAACAAGCCATGCATTATATATAGCAATGATAGAGACCTATTTCAATTACTGGATGAGAATGTTTCACAGGTAATCGCAAAAAAGAAACAGGGAGACATCCTATATACGGTGGACCATTTTCGTGAAGAATTTCAAATCGAGCCTTTTCAATGGATTGATGTGAAGGCGCTATTAGGAGATAAAAGCGATAACATTCCTGGAGTTCCCGGTGTTGGGGAAAAAGCGGCACTTCCGTTAATACAGGACTATCACTCTATCAACAACCTTTATGACGGCCTAGATGAATTAGACCAAAAGTTTAAAAGATATAAAAATAAGTTAGCAGAGGGTAAGGAATTCGCCTATTTGAGCAAAAAACTGGTTGAGATAGAGAGGGATATCCAAGAAGTAAACGAGCTGGATTTTAAACAGATTTCCCTGGCTTTAAATAGGCAGGTGTTCATCAAAGAAATGGACAGGCTAGAGATCACCATCAAAGTCGGTTGATGGCGAAAAAGAAACCTGATCAGGCTCTGACATAAGTAAGACGCTCAGGTCTAAAAAAAATGATTCAGGATAAACACGTATATAATGTTACTTTTCCAGCGATTCTTCTTCCTTTGTAGCTGGCATAAAACCCCATACCCGGGGATGTGGAAGGCGGAGGCGAACGCCCGGGGACGTATGGATTGGACTGAGCCGTATGAAAAAAGAAAACAAGGGTCGATGTTGCCTTATCGCAAGGGGGTAAAGGAAATCTACTAGTCTCTGTGTGGCGGAACCAGACAGGCGTTCTTTGCGAGTGGAGGAGGTTCAGCGCGAGTCCTGTGAAAGCGTAGTGTATTTTCGTAGCTGGTTTAGGTACCCATTGTTGTTTTAAAGGTTATGAGAAGTCGATATATAATGAACAATAAGGATTTGGAAACAGTCTAAAAGAAAAATCCGAACCGATTCAAATTCTGGTAAAAGAATGTTGAATCATCGTTCGGATTTTCCTTTGGCTAATGGACCTTTTGTCTCAGCCTCATGAATTATGTTATCTTTTTTATCTTCAATTGTTAGAAGACTGATGCATTGCCTTGGCCCAATACATAAACGGTGTATCCATCAATGCGACGATCCACTTTATTAAGTAAGTAGTGAGAAAAATCTCAATCCAGACTTCCCATGGATAGACTCCTAAAAACGCGATCGAAGTAAAAATCATGGTATCTACAAATTGGCTGATCATGGTACTTCCGTTATTACGTAGCCACAGCTGGGAATCACTCGGGAATATCCGCTTTAAAAAGCTGTAAATAAAAACATCGATATACTGGCTTACAATATATGCCAGCAAACTTCCGAGTGCTAGTCTTGGGAGGAACCCGAAGATAAGGGAAAGCGCATCCTGGGAAATATCTTCGTCGTGCGGAGTGAATTGTAAAGCGGCCTGCATTATGATGGTCATTGCAAGCAAGGAAAAAAATCCCATCCACACCGCTTTTTTCGCTTCCTCTTTTCCATATTTTTCATTTATGATGTCTGTTGCTAAAAAGGCTGTTCCATAGATAATGTTGCCAAGGGTAACGATAAAGCCAAATAGCTCTATTGTTTTTATGACTTGTAAGTTTGCGATTATCGTGGCAAAAGCGATCCACATAAATAGGCCTTGTTTTCCAAACAGCCTGTAAGCCAAAATTAACAACAAGAAATTAATTAATGCAAAGGCGATCCATAAGATTTCATTGAACATTCCCTTTCTCCTTTCTAGCAATCAAAGGAACTAAGAAGGCGGATTCCTTTTAATCGCCTTTCTGGCTAGTTCATCTGCAGTTTTGTTCGCTTTTCCTGGTATCCACTTAATAAAAAACAGTGGAAGCTGATCGCTTAATTCAAGCGCTTTTTCGTGCAGCTCTCGATAGGCGTTTTTCTTAACATAGCGCTTTTCAATCCCATCACAAACTAGCTGTGAATCAGTCCGAACAGAAACAATCTCAAAATGGTTATCGAGGCATATTTCAAGTGCTTTTATCAATGTTGCATATTCAGCTTCATGATTCGACATTACACCGAGCGGTACTGAATAGCGTTGTACTTCACCGTTTCCCATCTTGATAAAGATTCCGCCGCCGGAAGGCCCGGGATCCCCTGCGCTGGCGCCATCAATATATACTTCAACCAAAAGTAACCCTCCTTACTGTCGAAATACCATTATGTATTTTACCATAGATGTTTTCTGCATCATATTATTAATAGACACAGAGCTTTTTGAGTATGCTGATTGTATAGGACCGTTTAGCAGGAGTAAATAAGGGAATGAAGAACATGTTATGTATAGCAAGTAGGAGTGATGAGTGATGAACAAAAAAGAAACCATTGCAGAAGTAGGGTTTATTTTAGATACATACTGTGAAGGATGTTTGGTCAAAAAGTTTTTGCGCCAGGATTATGGAAAATGTGCTGCGCAAAAATTTTGCATTAGGGAATGTACAGTTGGCGAACAGTTAAAAAAACTGGGGAAAAATCTTACGTAGAATAAAAGGCGGGAAGAAAAATGGAAGTTTTTATTGAATGGAACTACCATATGCCAAAGGGGCCCTCTGTTACTTTTACATCAGATTATATGCTGATAAAACAAGCCATATTGCTTGCGAAAGATATAGAAAAAACAGGCCGGGTAAAAGAACTATGGTTTATAGACAGGGATGGCTACCGATGGACAAAAAAGAACCTCGAAAAAATGAACAAGAAGAAAGCTGAAGAGCCGGATGAATTTTTTGTTTATTTTGACGGCGGTTTTGAGAAACATACATTGCAAGCGGGTCTTGGGGTCGTGATCTATTATAAAATGGGTGAAACCGAAAAGAGAATTAGAATGAACGAAAAGATAGGACAAATCGACAACAACAATGAAGCAGAATATGCCGCACTCTGGCTGGCTATTCGCGAGCTTGAAACACTAAACGTTAAAAACAAACGAATTTCTTTCGCAGGGGATTCCCAGGTTGTCATAAACCAGTTAAATGGAGAGTGGGCGGTTTATGAAGAAGCATTTAACAGATGGATTGACAGAATCGAGGACAAGCTCTCCTATCATAATATAAAAGCAGAATATCATTTAATCGGCAGGGAAGAAAATAAAGAAGCACACCGACTCGCTGAGCAGGCGTTACATGATGTTACAATTAAAAGCGAACTGGCGTTGAATGAGGAGGAAGCATATCCGGGAGATGAATAAACAGCCGCTGATTGAGAACGGCTGTTTATTCATGGTTAAAAGAAGAAAGGAATTTTTCGTCTATTCCAGACTGAAAGTAAAGAGCCTTATTGAAATCCTGGCGGGCTTTTGTTATTGCCTCAACAGCCAGGACTGCTTCATTTGTTCCATGTAGCGCCATTTCGGCCGCTAAAATAGAATTCTCTATTCGAGAAAGATAATCAAAAGAACGATCCACTAAAATCACCCCAAACCAATGAAAATAGACCCCTAATAGTTTGCCCTTTCTTAAGCTTCTTATCCATTTATTTTGCAAATGAAAGATATAAAAAGGCCTGATGCTTAGCATCAGGCCTTTTAGAGCTGTTATTTATATTACCTTATAGTTTAGTTACGTTTGCAGCTTGAGGTCCACGGTTTCCTTCAACGATTTCAAAAGAAACTTCCTGGCCTTCTTCTAGAGTTTTGAAGCCTTCGCCTTCAATTGCAGAGTAGTGTACAAATACATCTTCTCCGCCTTCAACTTCGATAAATCCAAAACCTTTTTCTGCGTTAAACCATTTTACTTTACCGTTTTGCATGTTTGTTCCTCCTAAAACTTTGCACTTTATGTGCATCTTGATTGATTAAACCTTAAATCCAAAACAATCCGGAAAATAAAAAAAGTCGAGCTTCACAAAATGTGTAGGATCAAAAAACATTTCTACACTTCTTTCAGAAGGCGCGACCAGATTTTTAATCCTGAATATGTAATGAAGTAAAAAGGTTAGTGTTAATATACATGAAACAAAACTAGAAGTCAAGAAACAGGATTCCAAAAAATAAAAAAGTAATTTTACACTTAACTGTTTTTCTATTATTAGGTAATATTAATATGGGAGACGATAAAAATAAGTACAGGGGGCTATTTATGAATAAATCAGATATCGAAATTGCTCAAGAAGCAAAGATGAAACCGATTTCAGAGATTGCTGAACAACTGGATTTACATGTTGATGAATGGGAGCCGCATGGCCACTATAAAGCTAAACTTTCACTTGATGTGTTAAAGCGCCTTGATTCAAAGCCATCTGGAAAAGTTGTACTTGTTACTGCGATCAGTCCAACTCCTGCTGGAGAAGGAAAGTCAACCGTATCAGTTGGACTTGGACAGGCATTAAACAGAATAGGAAAGAAAACGATTATTGCTTTAAGAGAACCGTCACTTGGCCCGAGCATGGGGATTAAAGGAGGAGCGGCCGGAGGCGGATATAGCCAGGTTATTCCGATGGAAGACATAAATCTCCATTTTACTGGCGACCTTCATGCCATTACTTCTGCCCATAATGCGCTATCTGCCTTGCTGGATAATCATATCCACCAGGGAAATGAGCTGCAAATCGACACGCGCCGAGTAGTGTGGAAACGGGTTCTAGACTTGAATGACCGTGCTTTAAGAAACGTTGTTGTCGGTCTTGGGGGACCTGTTCAGGGAGTACCCCGTGAAGACGGGTTCGATATAACGGTAGCATCTGAAATCATGGCGATTCTTTGTTTATCGAAAGACATAAACGATTTGAAACACCGCCTGTCAAAAATGGTGGTTGCATATAATTATAGTAAAGAACCTGTAACGGTAGCTGATCTCGGAGTCCAGGGTGCGCTTGCTTTATTACTAAAAGACGCGATTAAGCCTAACCTTGTGCAAACACTGGAAAATACTCCAGCATTAATACATGGGGGACCTTTTGCGAACATTGCCCATGGCTGTAACAGTGTGATGGCTACCAGGATGGCCAGCAAACTCGGAGATTATGTAGTAACAGAAGCTGGATTTGGGGCCGATCTTGGTGCAGAGAAGTTTTTTGATATTAAAACCCGTGCAGGTGATATCGAACCTGCTGCGACAGTTATCGTTGCGACGGCAAGAGCTTTAAAAATGCACGGAGGTGTAGCGAAAAATCAATTGACAGAGGAAAATGTGGGAGCGCTTGAAAGAGGAATGGCGAACCTTGAAAAGCATGTAGAGACGATTCGTACTTTTGGCGTTCCTTTTGTTGTCGGTATCAACCGGTTTAATTCAGATTCGGAACAAGAAATTCAATTCATTCTCGATTGGTGTGCAGAAAGAAATATTGAAGTGGCGCTTTCGGAAGTCTGGGCTAAAGGAGGCGCTGGCGGTGAGGAACTTGCTAATAAAGTCGTTGAGTTAGTTGAAAATGGTACCAACACATTTGAGCCAATTTATGATGTTTCCCTCCCAATAATTGAAAAAATTGAAACGATCGCGCGAAAAGTTTATGGAGCAAGCGGAATTGAGCTATCTCCAAAAGCAAAACGGCAGATATCAGAGTTTGATAAAGCAGGATGGAACAACCTGCCGATATGTATGGCTAAAACACAATACTCTTTATCGGACGATCCTTCCAAGCTAGGTCGACCTGAAGGGTTTATCATATCGATCCGGGAGTTTCGGCCATCGATCGGAGCCGGGTTTATCGTTGCGCTGACTGGTACTGTTATGACGATGCCTGGCCTTCCTAAAAAACCGGCAGCATTAAACATGGATGTTACAGAAGACGGAAAGGCAATCGGTTTATTTTAATATCTGTTTATTTTAGAGGAGCCAATTTAAAAAATTGACTCTTCTTTTTTTTTATATGACAATAGAACCTAACAAAAACGCTTAGAAAGTTGAAGGGATAGTATGGAAGAAAAGAAAAAGTTACCTGCAAAATTAATGAGAGATTCACGCGCTGTAAAATCAAGTTTTGTGCTTCCATCCGACACAAATACGCACCGTACCTTGTTTGGAGGAAAACTTATGTCCTATATAGATGACATTGCGGCTATATCCGCAACAAAGCATGCAAGAACCTATACCGTAACAGCCTCAACAGATTCTGTTGACTTTCTCCATCCAATAAAAGAAGGGTATACGGTTAACCTTGAGTCTATAGTGACATGGACGCACAAAACATCAATGGAAGTATTTGTTAAAATTTTTGCCGAAAATCTGCTCGAAGGGACAAAAGTAATTTGTGCAACGTCTTTTCTTACATTTGTTGCATTGGATAAAGAGGGGAAACCAACGATTGTACCTGAAGTTATACCAGAAACAAGAGAAGAGCTCTTCCTGCATAACACCGCTCCAACAAGAGCTGAAACAAGACAAAATAGAAGGAAAGAAAGCGAGCGCTTTGCAAAGGAATTTGGAGTGGTAAAACCTTCATAAAATAACTTTTCGATAAAACAGGATGAAAGTAACCGTTCTTGTGATGAAAAAAGAGGCTGATTAAACAGCCTCTTTACATTCTAACTCCCAATACAAATTCATTTTGTGAATCCTGGATCATTTGTTGCGCTTTATGGAGATTGTAACGTTGTTCGTGATTTGCAAATTTAATCATTTTTTCCAGTTCAAGGTTCATTTCTTCAAGAAGTTGTTGGGTGTTAGTATAATCCACTTCGGACAGCTGTGCTTCTTGCCGGTTTGCTTTGGCCAGTTGTTCATTTGCGAACTCTGCCAGCTCATGAGCATGTTTTAAAACTTCTTCCATTTTACGATATGTGGACATGCCGATAATCTCCTTTCTTCACAGAGATGGTATTAGTATAGGTTACATGCGGACATTTATGTTGAATTTGAATTGCTTGAATAAGGAAGTTTGTGGTAACACTTTTATTGGCTGCAGATTGTATAGATATAGAAAAGACTTGTCATGATATAATGTAATGAGTTATAAAGTAAGGGAGTTATGATAGTGGAACAACAATATACTGCTGGCAATGTATATGAACTTAATGTTGAAAGAGAAACGTCTTTTGGATATTTTTTAAAAGCAGGAACAGAAGATATTCTTTTACATAAACGGGAAGCAGAAGGAGAAGTAAATGAAGGAGACGATGTGACTGTTTTCTTGTATCACGACCATCAAGGAAGATTAGCGGCTACCATGTCCATGCCTTTTCTTACGCTTGATACGTTTGCACGCGTCAATGTAGTTGAGGTTAAACCTCGTCTGGGAGTCTTTGTCAATATCGGGATCCAAAAGGATGTTTTGCTTTCTAAGGATGATCTGCCTGCTATAAAAAAACGCTGGCCAGAAGAAGGCGACCAATTATTTTGTGGTTTAAAATTGGACAAGAAATATCGGTTGTTTGCTGATTTAGTATCTGAAGAAGAAATGGCTTCACTTGCTGAACCCGCCGCAAATGATTCGATCAATCAAGAAGTGAAGGGGACGGTATATCGAATTATTGATCAGGGCGCTTTCGTGCTTACTGATGATCAATTGCTCGGATTTATACATAACGATGAAATGAAAACGGCTGTTCGGCTTGGAGAGCGGGTGACAGGCCGCGTTACTTTTGTCCGGGAAGACGGACGAGTTAACCTGTCACTCAAGCCTATTTTGAAAGAAGCCTATAACCAGGATTCCGAAATGCTGCTTCATTACCTGACTGAAAGAGGAGGGGCCATTCCTTTCTCAGACAAATCGGAACCCGATAAGATAAAGAACGAGTTTCATATCAGCAAGGCAGCGTTTAAACGGGCGATGGGCAAGCTCCTAAAAGAAAATAAAGTATACCAGGAAGGCGGCTGGACGTATTTAACTGTAAAGCCTGGACCGAAATAAAATAAGATGCTTTTACTGCTTTATTGTTAAGCTTTTACATGGGTATTTCGGTCTGTTTGTCAAATACTATAATCAACCTCCTTTGAAAGAGGGTTGGTTAAGTGAATATAACGGATTATGATAAAGCACTTTACTATACGCATCATTGCTCATGTATGGAATTAAGCGTACTGATGGCGCAAACAGATGACGATATTTTATCCAAACGGATTGAAAAGTTCATTTCAGCTTTTATAGGTGAGAATAATTACAGGATCGTTGCCTGTGAGAGGGATTCGCTTTTAAAATATATTGATCATGTCTATGAAGCGAATCCAGTTGATCTTGAAGACATTGAGAAGTATAATATTGTCTTTTTAAACTGATCCTCCAATGGGTCAGTTTTTTTGTGTAAACTTATGTAAAAGCGGGTATAACTGGTAGTAAAAAAAGGTGATGAGGATGCTGGATAAGAAACTGTTAAACGTGCTGGAGGAAATGAGGCTTTCCAACGGAACTTATACTGCTAGTACATCAGAAGACTACAGCTATGTATGGATTAGAGATGTCTGTTATACTGTTTTACCTTTCTTAACATCTACATGCTCCCGGTATGAAAAGGCTTATCATGCGCTTTTTGATCTGATGAAAAAATACGAGTGGAAGATCGATATACACACGAAAAAGAAACCGTTGTATACCTTCGAACATATCCATGCCCGCTATTCGACTGAACTGACTGAAATACCGGTTGAATGGGGACATGCCCAGCATGATGCGATTGGCCTCTTTTTGTGGGGGATCGGAGAAGGAATAAGGGTTGGCAAGCGGATGATAAGGAATGAGAAGGACCGCGAAATTGTTCAGAAGCTGGTTTATTATTTGCAATGCGTCCAATATTGGCAGGATAAAGATAACGGCATGTGGGAAGAAAATAGAGAGATGCATGCATCTAGCATCGGCGCCTGTGTTGCTGGATTAAAGTCAATAAAAATGCTGGTGAATGTTCCTGAAAACCTTATTCAAAAAGGGGAAGAGGCACTCAGGTTTATGCTGCCTGCAGAGAGTGCTACAAAAAGTACTGATCTAGCGCTTCTTTCTTTGATTTTTCCATACCAGGTTGTATCCAGAAACATGGCATTCGCCATATTATCTGATGTAACAACCAAACTTGAGCGGGAGTATGGGGTGATCCGTTATGAAAATGATCAGTATTACAACGAAGGCAGCGAAGCAGAATGGTGTTTTGGTTTTCCGTGGTTAGGTCTTTGTTACGGACAGCTTGGGAATAAAGAGAAAATGTTAGAGTACTGGGAAAAGACAAAAAGGATAATCCCGGAAGACGGAAAAATCCCAGAGCTTTATATAGGTGGAACGGATACACCGAATGGTAATACACCCCTCGCATGGGCCGTGTCGATGACTTACTTGTTACACGAAAGAGTTTCCGAATTAAAGCAAAGCGTTTCATAAAAGAATAAACAATCGGAAAATGACCCTGTCTTACAGGGTCATTTTTTTAGTTCTCTTTCGAATCCTAAAATTTTTCATTCTTCTTAATGTGTCAAAATATCGCAGAAATACAAGAATCATGTAGAAAAATCAAGCAATCGTTCGACAATTTCCTCAATGAGAGGAATAACAGAAAGGGTCGTCGAAACCTTATGCAACAAGGAGTGAATTTGTAATACAGGAGTGTGAGAGGCTGTTATGCATGTAACCGTTCCAACAGACCATGATATTTATTTGTTTCATGAAGGAAGCCTGTTTCAAAGCTACCGAATGCTTGGTGCCCATCTGGAATCGGTCGGGAAAGAGACAGGGGTCCGTTTTTCAGTTTGGGCTCCGCAAGCCAAACAAGTTGCAGTAGCTGGTAATTTCAACAATTGGGACGCGTCTGGCCATCTGATGAACAAAATAGATAACTCAGATATCTGGACGTTGTTCATCCCAAATGTAAAAGAAGGAGAGTTATATAAATATGAAATAACTACCCTTCATGGACAAACGATCCTAAAGTCTGATCCCTACGCTTTTTACTCTGAGGTAAGGCCAAAGACAGCTTCGATCGTTTATAATTTGTGGAACTACGAATGGGCGGATCAAAAATGGAGGAATAAGAAGAAGCGAAGCAACGTGTATGCAGAACCGATGCTGATTTACGAAGTACATCTGGGAACCTGGAAAACCAGAGAAGACGGGAAGCTTTATACATACCGCGAACTCGCAGATGAGTTGATCGACTATGTGATAGAGATGGGATATACCCATATAGAACTTATGCCGTTGATGGAACATCCATTCGATCGCTCGTGGGGTTACCAGATAACCGGATACTTTTCCGTGACCAGCAGATTCGGCACACCCGGGGATCTTATGCATTTTATTGACCGATGCCACCAGAAAGGGATAGGTGTCATCATGGACTGGGTTCCTGCCCATTTCTGCAAGGATGCCCATGGCCTTGGTAAATTTGACGGTACTCCTGTATTTGAACCTACCGACCCTTTTAAAGCAGAAAGGATAAACTGGGGAACTTATAATTTTGATTACAGCAAGCCGGAAGTAGTGAGCTTTTTAATCTCTAACGCCATGTTCTGGTTTGATGTCTTTCACATCGACGGCTTAAGGGTCGATGCCGTTTCGCAGATGATTTTCCATCATCATGATAACCATTCGCATACCGGCCATTCCGAATATGAAAATAAGGATGCTGTTTTGTTTATCAAAAAAATGAACAAAGCTATTTTTGAAACGTTTCCAGATGCTTTGATGATCGCTGAAGAATCGACCGATTATCCGCTTGTTAGTGCTCCTGTTCATGACGGCGGGCTCGGTTTCAATTTTAAATGGAATATGGGCTGGATGAATGACATGCTCCGCTATATGGAACTGCCGACAGAAAATCGCAAACATCATCACAACCTTTTAACTTTTTCGTTTTTTTACGCTTTTTCAGAAAACTATATTCTTCCTTTTTCCCATGATGAAGTCGTGCATGGTAAAAAGTCACTATTGAATAAAATGCCGGGAGATTACTGGCAGAAGTTTGCGAACCTCAGATTGCTCTACGGATATTTTATGAGCCATCCCGGTAAGAAGTTGTTATTTATGGGAGGGGAGTTCGGCCAGTTTGATGAATGGAAAGATCTAACAGAACTAGACTGGCTCTTGCTTGATTTTGAAATGCATAAAACCATGCATAAGTACGTTCAAGCATTAAACACTTTTTATAAAGATACCAGAAGTCTCTGGAGACTGGACCATGACCCTGCAGGATTTGAATGGATAGATCCTCATAATCACAACCAGAGTGTGATCACCTTTATGAGAAAAGGGAAGCGAAAAGGCGATTATGAAATCATCGTTTGCAATTTTTCTACTGAGGTTTATTATGATTACCGAATCGGGGTACCTTCTTATGGGAAGTATATCGAACTTTTCAACAGCGACAGAAAAGATTTCGGAGGCTCGGGTCAACTAAATGAAGGAGATCTCCATGCCATGCCGAGGGAGTATCATAACATGCCTTACAGTTTGATGATCAAAATTCCACCGCTTGCAGTATCCGTAATTAGCAAAAAAACAAAAAGCACAGTCGAAAGGAGAGCAAAGTATGCATAAGAAAAAGTGTGTTGCAATGCTTTTAGCAGGAGGACAGGGGACAAGGCTCGGCTTGTTAACGAAAAAGCTCGCAAAACCCGCTGTTCCATTTGGGGGAAAATACAGGATCATAGATTTCACATTAAGCAATTGCAGCAATTCGGGGATCGATACTGTTGGTGTGCTGACACAATACCAGCCATACATCCTGAATTCTTATATCGGCATTGGAAGCTCCTGGGAACTGGATCGTAAAAATGGAGGAGTATCGGTTTTGCCGCCATACCTGGGGCAAGAAGGCGGTGAATGGTATAAAGGAACGGCGAATGCGATTTACCAGAATATGTATTATATCGAACAATATGACCCTGAATATGTTCTTGTCATTTCCGGTGACCACATTTATAAGATGGATTACTCAAATTTGATCCGTTTTCACGAGGATAACGATGCTGAAGCTACAATCGGAGTATTGCAAGTGCCCTGGGAAGAAGCAAGCAGGTTTGGGATTATGAATACGGAACAGGATAATCGGATAATCGAGTTTGATGAGAAGCCAGCCCACCCAAAAACGAACCTGGCATCCATGGGAATTTATATTTTTAATTGGAAAGTTTTAAAAGAGTACCTGATCGACGATGATCGAAACCCGATCTCTTCCAATGATTTTGGAAAGGATATTATTCCTGCTATGCTGCATGATAACCGTAGTTTATATGCTTACTCCTTTGAAGGCTACTGGAAGGATGTCGGAACAATCCAGAGTCTGTGGGAAGCAAATATGGATTTGCTGGAAGATAAGCCGGAGCTTGATTTGTATGACCCATCCTGGAAAATCTATTCTGTTAATCCGAACAAACCTGCTCAGTTTATTGCTCCGCAGGCAACAGTAAAGCGTTCGCTTGTTAACGAGGGCTGTGTGGTGCACGGTGATATATTCCACTCAGTATTATTTTATGGAGTCCATGTCGGCATCGGTTCCCTTATAAAGGATTCCATTATTATGCCGGATGTGAAGATTGGTGCAAATGTAACGATCAACCGTTCTATTATAGCAAGCGGTTCAGTAATAAAAGACGGCGCGGTAATAGGAAGCGAAGACCCGTCAGAGGAAATAACGCTGGTCGGAGAAAACGAAATCGTTACAGCGAAATCATAGAACCCATTTGTTAACATGTGTTTCCATCCGTAAAGTTTTGCTGAGGAATCTTATAAATGGTAGAGGGTCACCGGTCAGGAAATAACGCTTCAAGCATATATGTAAGGCACTTATTAAAGTGTTTGTGTTTTGAAAAATATACAGAGTAATTTTCGGAGGGGATACAATGGCAAAAGTAATCGGTGTAATTAATCTGGGGAATGAACGGGAACAGTTACAGGAGCTAACAAATCATCGCAGCATGGCGTCAGTTCCATTTGCTGGCAGATACCGATTGATTGATTTCACCCTTTCCAATATGATCAATGCTGGAGTACATAACGTTGCGGTTTTCACAAGAAAGAAATACAGGTCATTGCTTGACCATCTTGGTTCAGGGAAAGAATGGGATCTTGATCGCCAGCAGGGGGGCTTATTTATTCTTCCTCCCCCAGACTATGCCATGGATTTAGAAGGCGATATCCAGCATTTTAAACAAAATATGGCCTTTTTTAACCGAAGCCGGGCAGATTATGTCCTTGTATCGAATGGAAACCTGGTGTGGAATATAGATTTCACTCATGTTTTCAATTTTCATGAAGAGATGGAAGCGGATATAACGGTTATTTTCAAAGAGTTTAACGATGAGAAGGTAGACACCGAAAAATTTGATACACTAGAAGAAAACGAACAGGGGTGGATATCCTCTATCAACCGGGATGTTTCCCCTAAACCCGGTGACCGTGTATACCTTGATACGTTCTTTATAAAAAAAGAACTGCTTTTAGACATGATCCAGAAGTGTGATGAACAGGGAGATAATTTAACACTTGTCGATGCTGTTAAAGATAAAATCGACCGCTTTAAAATTGCCGGTTATCATTTTAAAGGGTATTTTCCGTTTATCCAGTCACTTGAGAGTTTTTACCGCCACAGTATGGCTCTGCTGGACCCGAACGTTTCGCAAGAGCTGTTCTTCAACCGAGGATTAATCTATACAAAGGTCAAACATGAACCGCCTGCAAAATACATGGAATTATCAGATGTGCAAAATTCTCTCATTGCAAACGGCTGTGTGATCGAAGGGACAGTGGAAAATAGCATCTTGTTCCGTGGGGTTAAAGTTCATAAAGATGCAGTAGTGAAAAACAGTATTGTGATGCAAAAAAGTGAAATCGGAGAAGGAGCATATCTAGAAAACGTCATCCTTGATAAAGATGTGAAGGTTTCTCCAGGCAAAGAGATCGCCGGAGATAACGTTCCAACAGTTATTGCCAAATCAACGGTATTATAGTCAGGAGGAGATCATGAACATACTGCATGTTGCTTCAGAAGGATATCCATTTATTAAAACAGGCGGGCTTGGCGATGTGATCGGTGCACTTCCAAAAGCACTGCAGGAACAGGGGGTGAATGTACAGGTTATCTTACCCAAATACCAGGATATAGCCGAGCATTTTAAAGAGGAAATGGAGTTGATAGAAGCCATTACTGTCCCTGTAGGTTGGCGAAATCAATATGCTGGCATCGAGAGATTGGTCTGGAACGGAATCGTTTATTATTTTATAGATAACGAATATTATTTTAAGAGAAGTGGAAGCTACGGTTATTTTGATGACGGAGAAAGGTTTTCCTATTTTTGCCGGGCTGTATTAGAGGCTCTTCCGTATTTAGATGAAAGGCCAGACATTCTCCATTGCCATGATTGGCAAACGGGGATGGTAAGTTTATTAAAAAAAGCACACTTCTATAACCATCCTTTTTATAAAGATATGAAAACTGTTTTTACTATTCATAACTTACGCTACCAGGGCGTATATCCGAAGGTAGTCCTTCATGACTTGCTCGATTTAAGCGAACTGTATTTTACAGTCGACGGAGTAGAGTTTTACGGGAAAGTTAATTTTATGAAGGCGGGACTCGTCTATTCAGACCTTGTGACAACGGTAAGTCCTACGTATGCACATGAAATACAGACGCCGTACTTTGGAGAAAGCTTGCATGGTTTGCTTCGAAAAAGAAGCAACGAACTGGTCGGCATTGTTAATGGGATCGATTATGAGTTGTACAATCCTGATACGGATGAAACGCTGGCCGTCAATTTTGATAGCAGAACAAATCTAAAATTCGAGAACAAGTTGAGCCTTCAGCAGGAACTAGGGCTAGGAGAAAGTGCTGAAACACCGATGATTGCCATTATCACAAGGCTGGTCGAACAAAAAGGAATCGATTTGATTCTGCATGTGCTGGATCAAATCATGCGTCTTGATGTTCAGCTCGTAGTTCTTGGCACCGGAGAAGAAAAATATGAACGGGCATTCCGGGAAGCGGAGCAGCGTTATCCAGGAAAGCTTTCTGCTCATATTTATTTTGACGATAACCTTGCCCGAAAAATGTATGCAGCTTCAGACATGTTCTTGATGCCTTCCCAATTTGAACCATGCGGAATCAGCCAGCTGCTTGCCCTTCGCTACGGAAGTTTGCCGATAGTCCGGGAAACAGGAGGATTGAAAGATACCGTTTTGCCTTACAACCAGTATACCGAAGAAGGTCATGGCTTTAGTTTTGCAAACTATAATGCACACGAAATGCTGGAAGCGATCGAACGGGCTACTGCACTGTTCCACCAATACCCAATTACCTGGAATAATCTGGTTAAGCGGGCGATGGAACTGGATTTCAGCTGGAAATCATCATCTGAAAAATATAAACAGTTATACGAGGGTCTGACCCCACATAAAACTGTGGATAACTATCAAACGAGCAGCC
Organism: Exobacillus caeni; assembly: GCF_005747095.1. Lineage (GTDB taxonomy): Bacteria > Bacillota > Bacilli > Bacillales > Guptibacillaceae > Exobacillus > Exobacillus caeni. The sequence continues at coordinate 231,575 of NZ_SWLG01000006.1, forward strand.
TTTAAATAGGTTGAGGCACTCCATCAATAAGGTGGAGTGCCTTTTTATTAATGATTATCTCGTTATGCTATAGAAGGCGTCGATTAATTCGGCTGGATTTGATTTAACACACAGCGTTTTGACGCCTCTTATTGTGTGAAGGTATAAAAATCCGTCCTCAGGGCCAACAGGCCGGTAAGACATGTCAAAAACTTCAGTGATCTTTACTTCTTTTTCGCCAATCTTAAGATAGTCTTTGTATAATACGATTTCTTTTTTTATTTCATCTACCCGTTTGGTAAGTCTGTCAACTACCTGTTTTCTTTCGACAAAGGAATGGATTGAAATAGGACCCATGAACATCACCGCACTTTTATATAGGTTATTATCATTGTAGCTTAAAAAAGCGAAAGAAAAAAATAACAAGTTTCCAATGGAATTTGTTAGGATAGATAAAGAAGTCATTCACAACAGGTGATTATAATGAGAAAGAAAAAGAAAGAGCTTTCTGTCAGAGAATTTGTAACGCTAATGTTGCTAACATTAGCCGGAGTGGTTTCCTCCGTGATGTCCGGCTTTCCGCTGGCTATTGGATTTTTGCCCGGATTGTTTTATTTGATTGCTCTAGCCAGAAAGAGAAATGCAACTGTAAATCAGTTAAGGAGGATGGGAATAGCCGGTATTTTAAAAACAAAAGAAGTGATTTGGATTTTTATTTTAATCGGTATGCTTTTGCCGGCATGGATGTTGAGCGGGACAATTCCGGCGATGGTAGATCTTTCGCTTTCTTTTATAAGTGCTAACCATTTTCTTGTGACGAGTTTTATTATCTCACTTGTCTTTTCAATGATTCTCGGAACTTCTGTAGGTACATTAAGCTCGATCGGCATTCCGTTGATGGCTACTGCAAAAGTGCTCGGGCTTCCGGTCGATGTAGTTGCGGGAGCTATCGTTTCCGGTGCTTTTGTAGGCGATAGAACGTCGCCGCTATCCAGTTCCCATCAGTTGTTGGCCAGTTCCCTTGAAATAAAGCTGAACATGCAATTTAAGGCGATGCTGCCGACCTCTATAGTTGGAATAATCGGAAGCGTTGTATTCTTTAGCTATCTTGATTTCGCTCTTATCTTTAAAGAAGGGAACGATGTTTCTGGAGCTTCCAATTTTTCCGGTTCGTATTTGCCTTTGCTGCCGCCGGTGATTTTATTGGCGATGGTTATTCTTGGCGTTAAAATTCGCTTTGCGTTTATCTGCAGTATTATCGGAGCGTCTGTTCTTGCTTTTTATAAGCATATAGCTGTTGGTACATGGGTTCACGCACTCTGGTTTGGAACCGAAACTGTTCATGGCGGCTTACAAAGCATGTTGATGCTTATGGCTTTTATTGCGCTGGCAGGAATATATAACGGCATCATCGAAGAAATGAAACTTATTCAGCCTTTGTTAGACAAATGGCTTGGATCGACCAGAACACTTGCCAGAAACACAGTGAAAACCATCGGCACAACACTTGGTATCTCAGTGATTACATGCAACCAGACGCTTCCGATCATCCTTACAGCCCGCTCGTTCCTGCGTCACTGGAAAGAAACAGCATCGGATCAAGAGCTTGCGAGAGTAATGTCGGATTCAACGATGGTCTTTCCGGCTATGATACCATGGAGCTTACTCGCAATAATGTGCAGTTCCATCATCGGTGTTCCTGTCTTATCCTATTTGCCATATGCTGTTTTCCTGTGGATTTTGCCAATCGCTACTATTTTATTTTCTGTAGCTTATAAGGTAAGAACAATCAAACAGTTGCCAGATATGACCCTTTCAGAAAAATAGACTCCTAACTAGCATATTGTAAACAATCCAGTAAAATAGACCGACATAAGTAAGAGACCGTATTTCAATTAAACATAAAGTGAGTGAGGAAAATGAATGGTTGCAGCAATTGCCTGGCGGCGGTAGAAATTTATGAACCTGGAATCTTGTCTTTAGTTTCAAAGGTTCCTGAGATCCATTTTGCAATAAAAGAAATTGTAAGCAATACAAGAGAAAATGAATCGGAAAACGAGGGGGTTATCCAGTTCACCTATGAAACGAAGAAGGAATTGTTTTTGCTATTAAAAGAAATTGTTAGCAACATGAATCTCATTTCTCAGCAAACCGTTCTTACTAGTATAGACCCGGCTGAAATTGGCACTACCCGTATCAACAGAATGATACTTGTTAATGAGTTGTTTGAAAGAGTCAGTCACCCGAACTATTTAAAGATTATTAACGATTCCCTGGTCACCAATCATATGCAGCCCATCATAGCGCTGGATGGAGAAACAATTTATGGTTATGAGTTCTTGCTACGACCCGCCAATGAAGCTTATCCCTTCAAACCGTATGAACTGTTTGAAATGGCCCAAAAATCCGGCCTCCAGGCGATGCTGGACAGCAGAGCGAGAATATCCTCCATCAAGGTTAGTTCAGAGTATTTACCGAAAGGTGTAAAACGTTTTATTAACTTTCTGCCTTCTTCGATATATGATCCTGCACATTGCCTCAAGAGTACGTTTGAAGCGGTTAAACAGTATGATGTGGATCCGAATGACATTGTTTTTGAAGTAGTGGAGACCGAAAAGATTTTAGATGTCGGACACCTTCAACGGATTTTTCAAGCTTATCAAGAAAAGGGGATCAAGGTTGCACTTGATGATGTTGGTGCAGGCTATTCTACCAATGAGATTTTAGCCAGACTAAATCCCGACTTTGCGAAGATCGATAGGGGACTGATAAGCTTTTGTGATATCGATCGGGAAAAGCAAGCGAAAATTGAAGACATCTGTTCGATCGCAATCCAACATAATATTACGCTGCTTGCAGAAGGAATAGAAAGGAAAGGAGAAGTGGATTACTTGCGTGAAGCTGGGATTCCTCTTGCACAGGGATATTATTTCGGAAAGCCACGGGAGGAACCGATCAGGGAATTGATCCTCTAGCATAAGAAAGCATTGTATTTAGCGAATGCTCCTTCGTTACGTTAAAATAGAATGACAGATGAAGAGCGAGGAGTGAATATTCATTGAATGATTTGTATCAGAGCTTTATAAAAAATGAACGGCAGCAACAGTTGTTTAGCCTTGCTGAAAACCTGTCGAAAAAGATAAAGGAAAGAGCGAAGGAAGCTGACCGGAACGCCGCTTTTTCTTTTGAAAACCTTCAGGATTTAAAAGAAAGCGGGTATGTAAGCCTGACCCTTCCTAATGAATACGGCGGAGAAGGGATATCTCTGTATGAATTCCTCTTGTTGCAAGAAAAACTCGCTGAAGGAGATGGTTCAACAGCGCTGGCTATCGGCTGGCACCTTGGCATCGTGATGGAATTAAGGGATGAGCGCCTCTGGGATGAGAGTGTATTTAAAAATATAGCTGGAGAAATTTCGAAGAACAAAAAAGTGCTGAACCGGGCGTCTACAGAGCCTGCAACCGGTAGTCCCACTAGAGGAGGGGTTCCGGAAACGTCCGCGGTAAAAGACGGAAGAAGCTATATCTTGAATGGAAGAAAGACGTTCACCACCATGGCACCTGCACTCGATTACTTTATTGTGACTGCGTTTATGGAAGAAACAGATTCTGTAGGTTCTTTTCTAATAAAAAAAGAAGACCCGGGAGTACATATCGATCCGACCTGGAACACCATCGGGATGAGGGGAACAAGCAGTGATGATTTGTTATTGAAAGATGTCCGGGTGCCGAAAGAAAGATTAGTTGAATTGAAGAATGCAGGCGGCAAAAAGAGTGCTAAAGGGTGGCTCTTGCACATACCTGCTTGTTATAGCGGTATTGCGATAGCTGCAAGAAACGAAGCAGTACGGTTCGCTAAAAATTATCAACCGAACAGCCTTGACACACCGATCGCAGAAGTTCCGCATATTCAGCAAAAAATAGGGGAGATGGAGATAGAATTGCTTAAAGCAAGGCATTTGATGTATTCCATAGCGGAACGATGGGACCAACAACCACACCAACAGGAACATATGGGGCCTGAACTAGCCGCAGTCAAGCTCGTCGTAACCAATGCTGCATATCGTGTCGTTGATCTTTCGATGCGAATTGCCGGGGGACGGAGCCTTTCAAAAGAATATCCTTTTGAACGTTATTACCGGGATGTGCGAGCAGGGCTGCATAATCCGCCGATGGATGACATAACGATCCAGATGCTTGCAAAACGTGCGATCGAGAATGAATAAAAGAGGAGTTGGATATGATGGGTAAGTGTAACATTGATCACTCAATAGAGGATGTATTGAATAAACTGAAAGCCCAATCTGAATATTTACCTGAAAATTTCCCGGATGAAATTAGAGAATATGTTGAGCGGGCTCCCTCTCAGGAAGAATTGAATGAAGTGTTTCACCTGTTAAAAAAATATGATCTTGCTACTTATGAAGAGCAGGAAGTAAGAAAAACGAAACTTCGAGCTTTATTGAAATAACTGTGAAACGGAAGGGAGGTATTCTCTTCCTTTTTATATGAATGAAACAAGAACTGCTATAAGCAGGGTAGTATGTTAAAAGGGATGTTTTTTTACGTAGAATTAAAAAGGTGTAACGAATGAAGCTGCAGACGAGGTGGATAAATGTTAAGTTTTTACCGGAGATATGCAAGGACAGCATTTGATATCGCATTAATTGTGTTGACTGTTTTTCTAATTATGTATGTGTTCAGTTTTTTGTTTCGTATCGCCGCTCCAATTTTTGTTGGCTATGTTATCTTCTTGATCATTGAACCGCTTGCAAGGTATTTGAATCGGAAGGGTATGAAGAAGACACTGGCTACTACCGTTTCAACCCTTTTGTTTATACTGGTCATCACGTCGATCGTATTTCTTGCAGGCGTTATTTTCACAGCTCAAATACAGCATTTGATCAATATGGTACCGTTTTATTTTGATAAGTTCCAGGATCAATTGATGGCCCAGGTACATTGGGCACAAAATCAGATCAACGCACTTCCGCCTGATGTAGTAAACAAAGCACAGGAATATACGTCGTTGATTATTTCAAGAGCATCCCACATTGCCAGCGCTTTTCTAAACGGGTTGTTCGAATTCGTAACCAGCATTCCAACACTACTCATAAATTTTATTGTTGGTATTATTCTTGCTTATTTCCTGAGCATCGAGATCGAGATGTGGAAACGCATAGCAGAAGAAAAAACACCGAAAACGTTCAAGAATGCTTATTTCTTTTTAAAGGAAAACGTTTTGACAGGGATCGGGGTATATTTGAAAGCCCAATTAAAATTGATCACGATTACGTTTGTCATCATTTTAATCGGATTGTGGATTTTACAGGTGGAAAATGCTTTTACAATTGCCCTTCTATCTGCGTTTTTTGATCTGCTTCCCCTTCTCGGAGTGTCCGCTGTGTTCATTCCGTGGAGCATTTACCTGTTTATCGTCGGAAAAAGCACTCTTGCGATATGGCTCTTAGTATTGCTTGGGATCGTCGTGTTGATCAGACAGGTCATGGAACCGAAAATAACTGGAGATTCTCTTGGAGTTTCAGCGTTTACAATTCTCGCATTCATGATCATCTCACTCTCATTATTTGGCGTAGCTGGAGTCATACTCTCACCGATCCTCCTCATCCTGATCAAAGCACTGTATGAAAACGGCTACCTAAAAAAATGGATCCATCTTCCCGAGGAAGAGTTTGGGGGGTCTGACCCCAATAAATCTGTGGATAACTTTTAGATAACATCCTGGAAATGAGGCATGTATGGTGAGGAAAGATATTACGATTCTTGGGTTGATTATTCTTTTTGTCTCACTTGTGGTGACTGCAGGGATCGTAGAGAACAAACCTGATGAAATGAAGAGTAACAATCTAAAAGAGAAGGCGATACCGAAGGAATATATTCCGATTTATAAAGAAGCGGCTGAATCTTATGATGTTCCCTGGAAGCTTCTTGCTGCGGTACATCGTGTTGAAACAAAGTTTTCAACGATGGATTCACTTGTTAGTCCTAAAGGGGCAGTGGGACATTTTCAGTTCATGCCGTTAACATGGCTCGGCTGGGGCTATACAGGTTCAAATCTTGGAGAACTGAATAAAGACGACAACATTGACATCACAGATCCAACGCTTATCGAAAAATACGGAGGATATGGTGTGGATGCTTCAGGAGACGGAAAAGCAGACCCTTATAACATGGAGGATGCTGTACACACTGCAGCTAAATATCTATCAGCAAACGGCGCTTCTAAGGGCGAATTGAAAAAAGCGGTGTATGCTTATAACCACAGCGAGGCTTATGTAGCGGAAGTAATGTCGTATTTTAATCAATACGAACAGGCATTTGAACCAATCGATGTGAAGAAGAAGATGCAATAGCACAGGGTTAGGTTCCCTCGATTGGATGGACGTGCTCCTTTATGATAAAATCAGTAGGAATATAGTCCAAAATCGATTCGCATTCGAAGGGGGAAGGGAAAAGATGAACATCATTTCAATAGAGCCAACTCCCAGTCCTAACACGATGAAAATCAATGTAAGCGAAGAATTACCGGCTGGGCAAAATCGAAACTATACGAAGGATGATAAAGATACTGCGCCTGATATTATAAAACAGCTTTTGGAAATTGTTGGAGTGAAAAGCCTTTATCATGTAATGGATTTTATTGCGCTTGAACGAAATCCAAAAGTAGATTGGGAGGAAATATTACCAAAGGCTCGAGAAGCGTTTGGCGAAGTCCCTGCAGAAGAAGTGCCTCAACAAGAAAAGAGTAACAATGAGGAAGAAGCTTTTGGAGAAATAAATGTTAAGATTCAGATGTTCAGGGGCATTCCGATGCAAGTTAAGCTTCATGATGGAGAGGAAGAGCTGCGTTTTGGTTTACCTGATCGTTTTATGAATGCTGCTATGGAGTCTTCTCCTGCTTCTTCCAATCTTGTAATGGAAAGGCAGTGGATTGAACAGTCTCCACGTTATGGAACAATGGAGGAAGTCGGAGAAAATGTCGTGGAAGAAGTTTCTGCTGCATATGACCAGGAAAGGCTCTCTAACCTTGTTAATGAAGCTTTAAATGGTGAAGGACCTTCTGAAAAAGAAGCTAAAAAAGAACGCAAAAAAGTCACGGAAGAGATGCTTGATGACCCTGATTGGAAAAATCGCTATGCAGCATTGGACCGGATGGACCCTTCCGAAGAAGACATACCGGTTCTGGCAAAGGCGCTGGACGATGAAAAGCCTTCCATCCGGAGGCTTGCTACCGTATACTTTGGTATGATTGAAGATCCGATCGTTCTGCCATACCTGTATAAAGCGTTAACTGACAAGACGATTACCGTGAGAAGAACTGCAGGAGACTGCCTTTCCGATTTAGGGTTCAAACAGGCGATTCCTGCCATGATAAAAGCGTTAAAAGATAAAAATAAGCTTGTACGCTGGAGAGCTGCTATGTTCCTTTACGAAGTTGGGGATGAAAGTGCAGTTCCAGCTTTAAAAGAAGCCCAGGACGACCCTGAATTCGAAGTGAAAATGCAGGTTAAAATGGCGCTTGAAAGAATAGAAGGTGGAGAAGAAGCAAAAGGATCAGTCTGGCATCAAATGACCCAGGCTAGAAAAAACACCTGATTAAATATTGCGGTTAAAGGAGGAACAATAATAATGAATCCATACGAAGAATACATGAGACAAGTAGCACAGCCAATGAGGGAAGAACTCACCTCTGCAGGATTTACTGAACTGACGACTCCTGAAGAAGTGGCAGACTTTGTAACAGGAACTGAAGGAACATCACTTGTAGTCGTGAACTCAGTTTGCGGCTGCGCCGCAGGGCTTGCCAGGCCTGCGGCGGTCGAATCGCTTGATAATGAAAAGAACCCTGACCATCTCGTAACCGTTTTTGCTGGACAGGATAAAGACGCAACTGCAAAAATGCGCGAGTACTTTGAAGGCTATGAGCCTTCATCTCCCTCAATGGCATTAATCAAACAGGGGCAAGTACTCCATTTCATTCCAAGAGACCAGATCGAAGGCCATGAAGTCGAAGATATCGTAAACAATTTAACTTCTGCCTATAATAAGTATTGCTAAAAATAGCAAGCTGATGGGCAAGACATTAAGATAAGGCGGAGGGAGAGTTCCGCTGATCTATATTTTCAACTTTTCACCATGCCGAACATTCCTTTTTGCAAAAAAGTTATGCTTTCCTATAAAAGTGAAATCAAGGGAGCTGGCTCAAGCCAGCCCCCTTTTCATTGTATAACACATTACTTCCATTGTTTAAATATGCTACAATCCTTTTGTAAGTAATCTTTCCTGGATAGGAGTGGTCAAATGCAACATGAGTTCCATTTAACCGGAAGCTGGAGCGGCGCGAGAAAAGGAAGCGGTAAAATAAAGGCCGGCAATTTAGAAGCTGAAGTTTCCATTCCTTCTTCTATGAACGGTTCAGGCGTAGGCACTAATCCTGATGAAATGCTTGTTGGCTCAGCAGCAACATGCTATATCATTACCCTTGGCCTGATGCTTGAAAGAAACAAACTTCCTGTCAAAGATCTGAAAATTAATTCAACAGGCACTGTTAGTGAGGAAGGCGGACTTCATTTCGATAAAATCCTCCATTTTCCTCACATTCACTTGAAAAGTGAGGCAACAGATGCTGACGTAACAAAAGCGAAAGAACTGGCAAGAGATGCCGAACAGGCATGCATGATTTCAAAAGCCCTTCAGGGAAACGTGACCATCTCTGTATCATCAAAAATATCTGTTGCAGAAGAGTAACTATTTGGGGTGTTATACACTTTGATTATTTCTAATTCAGCTAGAAATACGCTTGAGCGAAATGCACATTTAAGTAATCTATTAAAAACATACCTGGTTTTGATGATTGGAGCAGCCATCCAGGGAACGGGGATGGCCCTGTTTCTCTTTCCGCATGCGATTCCTTCTGGAGGAGCTGCAGGGATAGCGATTTTAGTAGAGTATTGGATATCCATTTCACATGGTTGGTCACTCTGGCTTTTAAACATTCCGCTTTTGATAGTCTCGCTTTCGTTATTGGGATTATCAACCGCAATTCGAACAATATATTCTGTTACGGTTACCTCTTTTGTGGTTATTCTATTGGAATCGTTCCATCATTTATTTGCTGGTCAACTTTTACTTGATCTGGTTTTAGGCTCATTGTTATTCGGAACCGGAGTTGGAATATTATTCAAGAACAAAGCTTCTTCAGGCGGCATGGCGATTATTGCTCATGTAATTGCAACATATTCCAGGTTTTCTCCTGGACAGGCTATGCTCATTGTGAATAGTTCTATCTTTATCATTACAGGATTTGTGATTGATTGGAAAATTATTATTTTGGCATTCATAGCCCAGCTTATAGGGACAAGAGTAATAGACTTTGTTTTTAAACGTCCGTTCTCTTTGAAGCTAGTTAAAAAGGTACTTCCTGGCCATTAGGAAATACCTTTTTTTCTGTTTACTTTAAACGATTGTTTTAAAGAGATAAGGGGAAAATAGATGCATAGAGACAATTAAACTTTCGAGCAAAAAATAAAAATGATATTTAAAAGGATGATGTCAATTGTCGCCTTTACATTTAAAGTTTCACTGGCTGGGGAGATTGCTGGCTTCGGACCCTGGCCGAAAGAGGCTAAACCAGGCTGGAAAGGCTGTTATTAGTTTACTATCATCCGTTACTGCAGTTATATTGTTTTTAAAGGTGGCAGGAATATCGCCTTTAAAACCGGCGATTGTGGCGGGAATTACGGGTATGATGGGAATAATGGTTGTAGTCGATGATACAAAAGAAGAGAAGAAAGTCACGACGCTTTTACTTGGGGTTTCCGCTGCTTTAGGAATTACCTTCGGATCCTTGCTTGCCAGCAACAGCTTCCTGGTAGGTGCGTTGATGGTAACTATATTATTCAGCGCTTTTTATTTCACTAAATTTGGAAGCCGTTATTTTTCACTTGGAATGATCGGGTTCATGACAGTATATTTCTCTGCTTTTCTAAAACTGAAAGCAGGGCAATTTCCTTACTTTTATATGGGCATCGCAATAGGAGTAGCTTTTGCATACTTAATTAACTTTGTTCTTTTCAAAGATTCCGCGCAGTTGCTTCGCAGAAGCATGCGGTCCTTTCATATTCAGGCTAACCTTACCTTTCAGATTCTCATAGAGATCATTCAAGACCCCGAAACAAAAGAGTCAAGGTTAAACAAACTAAACTATAACGTGGATAAACTCAGGCAGTACGCTAACCATGTGTCATCTGACTTAAATGTGCATGACGTAAAGGAACTATGGCCAGGTCTAACAAGCTCCCAGTTAAAACTATATGTTTTTGATACCGCGATGCTGGTAGAAACGTTAGCGGAGTCGTTACAGCGCTTGAAAAAAGATAAAGCATTTGAAAAGGAATCGATAAGGGAGCTGATAATCAAAGTAATCACATCACTTCGAAAAGCGGAGGTGTTAAACAATCAGTATCAGCCGGAGTATTTAATTGGTGCACAGAAGGCGACGCTTGAACTACGCAAATTGATCAAAACCCTTTTTGCAGAACAAACGATGCTGTCTGGTGGCTACCTTTACTTACTAAGAAGAATCGAGTCGATCGCGACGCATGTCACAACAGGAGGTTTGCAAATCCAGCAGGCTCTTAACGCTGAGCCTCCTAAAATAAAAGAAGAAGATAAAAAAACGGCTCAAGAAGGAGAAGAGGAAGAAAAAGACAACGAGGAGGATGGTCTCAAGCCATCGACCAAGAAAGCTTTTCAAGCACTTGCAGGCGGTATACTCGCACTTATTGTCGGATTTATCATTTCTCCTGTGCAGCCATACTGGGTAATCCTTACTTCGTTTATTATACTGATCGGCACAGAATCTGTTGGCCGTATTTATTTAAAGGGTTTGCAGCGATCTATCGGAACTGTGATCGGGGCGATCTTAGGCTTTGGACTGGCAAAAATGATTTCAGGTTATTCTGAGATAGAAATTCTTTTACTGTTTTTACTTCTTTTTTTCGCGTTCTACCTACTGGCTGTCTCTTATACGATAATGAGTGTTTTTATCACGATGCTCATCGCATTTATGTATGATTTGTTGCTAGGAGGAATAAGTTTTTCTCTCCTGGGAGCACGAGTAATCGATACTTTTGCAGGAGCAGCAATCTCCCTATTGGTAGCAGCCTTTTTATTTCCGACAAGAACAAAGGATAAGATCTCGGAGACCTTTATAGATTATTTGGACGAGTTAGAAAGTTATGTAAGTCAATATTTGAAGAGTTTTAATAATGAAGCGACTAGTATCAAAAAACTGGCTGATAGTGCTTTTCAACTCGATGAAAAAATCCAGGCCATTAAGGACCAATCAGAACCTATGCTTCGGCAGCCCGGTGCTAAAAGAAACGCTGAATTGTCCAGCTGGATCACCCTTTTTACTGCAATTAACTATTATGCGAAACATTTAGTCGCATCCTCTTATAAAAAGCACTTTACCAATCAAAAGGAAATAGAAGAGCTTTTTCCTGCAATTGAGGAAAAAATAAATCATAATATTTCTACGTTAAAGGAGTTAATCCATATACAGGCACCTGCTAAGAGGCTCTATCATCTCAGGAGCGAACGTGAACATGTCGAACGCTTGTTTCCTGAACAAAATGATCTTCTCCACCATATGTATTATATCTGGCGAATAAACCAGTCTCTCCTATTGTTGGGTAATAAGCTCGGGGCGAAATCAAAAGATTGACAGGTTGATAAAAAAGAAGGGAAGGAGATTCCCTTCTGGCTTCCCCAATATTTATCCAAATATGAAACTTTTTGTAAGTTATCCTCGTATTACATATTAGAGTGGAAAAAATTGAGGGGGGAACCATTTGAAAAAGATACGTCTCACGATTATGGCTTTATTACTTGCAGGTATACTGGCAGCATGCGGAACAGTGAATGTGGAACAGGGGATCGATGCAGCAGAGGTTTTTAAAAATGCTGAAGAAGCCTCCAAAGAACTGAATAGCTTTGCGATGTCAGGTAGCATTGAACAAACGATGGAAGCACCGGACGGGGAGAAAATGATCCTGGATACCCAGCTGGAAGGAAAGGTCATCGTTGATCCAATGGCCGGAATGCAGAAAATGAAGATGGACATAATGGGAAAGACCGAGGAAATGATTACATACTTTAATGATGAAGGATTTTATATGAAAGAGCCCCAGACAAGTAAGTGGATAAAGTTGCCTGAAAAAATGATGGCACAATTCGGTGGCATGGATAAAAAACAGTCCAACCCTGCAAATCAATTGGAAGAATTAAAGAACTACGTTGATGATTTCTCTTTAGAAGAAAAAGATGGAGAATATTTATTGCATCTTACAGCTTCTGGAGATAAGTTCAAACAACTCATAAAGGAAACGATTGCTGAGATGGGAACCGGAGCAGAAATGCCAGAAGAAATCTTATCAAAAATGAATGTTCAAAACCTTTCGTACGATTTTGTGGTTGATAAGGAGTCTTACTTTCCAAAAGAAATGAAAATGGTAATGGAAATGTTGCTTACTGCAGAGGGTAAAACAGGTAACATAGCAGTTGAGATGAGCATGGATTATTCTGACTACAACGAAATTAAAGAGATCAACATACCTGAAGAAGCACTAAATGCTGCAGAAATGCCTCTTTCTGGCCTGCCGAATTAAGAGAAAGCCCTCGCTGCAGGGCTTTTTTTTTGAATCGTAGTAATGGTAGACGTGTCTTCCATTATATCGATTGACGGATAGGTTTATTTTTAAACTGTACTTCATTATCTAATCCCGAATATCGAATCGAAAGCTCATCAAGGATAGCGTGATTATTCGTTAAAAAGCTATCATTTTTTTCAATCAGCACAACCAATCGCTCAATTTCCTCTTTTAATGCCTGCTTTAGAGAGTAATCGTAATCTTCAAGTGTTGCATCAACTGGCTTCAGTTTGGTACCCCATAGCTCAATTTCCTCCTGATTTTCATGTGGAAAGATATCCTGAATGGAATTATTATAAGCGATGAGGTTAGGATATTTTAATACTCTTGTGATTTTAACCGTACACTTTAGAATTCTTGTTTCTGTATTTACCTTGATAAGTATACCTGCATAGTCCCCTTTTGAAGCGGTAGTAAACAAAACTGCTTTTCCAATAAAGTCAGCTGCATTGCTTTTTGTTAACCATACTGTCGATTCCATTAAATCCCCTCACTAGCAAACTTTTTTCAACATCTTAAAATAATGGCTTCATGCCGTTGTACCAGTTTGGGTAGTAAAAAAGGAAAATATACATATAAGTGGAATTGTTTAAACCGGGGTGATAAATAATGAAGCAGTTGCCAGAAGAAACAGAAAAACTATTAGATGAATATTGTGATCTTATGAAAGATACGTTGGGGATGAAGTATAAAGCAACATATTTGTATGGTTCCATAGCGCTTGGCCAATATGAATCAGATACAAGCGATATTGATTTTGTTACCATCCTATCCAACTGCATTTCAAATTCTGATGTGGATTTACTAAAAGAAAGCCACGATCATCTGTCACACGAGTACAAAATAGCGAAGAAACTGGATGGAATGTATATTACTGAACAGAATATCGGAAAAACCAACGATGAAATGATGCCTTATCCGTATACTCATGATGGGAAATTTGTAAGGTCTGGTTATTGGGATATTAATCATGTGACATGGTACATAATGAAGACTACCGCTAAGGTAATTGCTGGTGAGCGAGTATCTATACCGACGAGGTGGGAAGATGTCCTGTCCACATTTGATTTTAATCTAAACGTATATTGGAAGAACGCATTCAAAAAAATACCTGTCAGGGTTGACTCGAAAACATTTGCAGAGGCTGTTCTTACCCTGTGTCGGATCTACTATTCTCTTGAAGAGGAGACTATCACTACAAAAAGAAAAGCAGGGTTGTACGCCTTATCACATAGTGAGTGGCCATTTAAGCCACAGATAGAAAAGGCGCTGTATTATCGGGGAAAGAATACAGAACTTCTTACAGAAGTAGAAACTAGTAATGCAACAGCCCATGGGGAAGAAATGATTGTTCTCTGCAATGAATTACTAACTATTCAAAAAAGAAAACATAATCTTATGGGGATAGAACGGTGAACGTCAGGGCTGTATTGTTTGACCTTGATGGAACATTGTTGGATCGTATGTCAACGATTAGACGTTTCATAGCCGCTCAGTTTGATCGGTATCCGGCCTTTCATAAAGTGGATAAACAAACGTTTTGCCAGCGTTTTGAACAACTGGACGCCAACGGGTATGTATGGAAGGATACAGTATACGAACAATTGCTAAAAGAATTTAATGTCACTTCACTCGAAGTACAAGAGCTGCTTGATGACTACCTGGATCGTTACAGCGAGTACAGCGTTCCTTATCCAGGCATGAAAGAATTGCTTCATCGGCTTGGAGATAAGTATAAACTGGGAATTATAACTAACGGCAGGGAAGCAACACAACTACCTTCAATCAAATCGCTCGGTATCGAAACAATTTTTGAAATTATTTTAATATCTGAAACCGAAGGGGTTAAAAAGCCGGATCCCCAAATATTCCGCAGGGCAGCTGAGTTGCTCGATTGTGATATCTCCGAGTGCTTATATATAGGAGACCACCCGTTCAATGATGTAGAGGGTGCAAAACAGGCAGGGATGAAAGCAATCTGGAAAAAAAGCGGAGACTGGGAAGATTGTTATGAGAACGATGGTGAAATAGATGGCCTGCTCGATGTACTGCCTATTCTGGAAAAGTTAGTAAAATAATTTGAAAATTCCGTTTACAACCATCGGGCTGTTCGCTATAATTAATATCATAGTAAAAAAGACGGGATAGGTAAAGAGCGATCAGTTGAACAATCAATGGGAAGGTATAAAGCTGACAACGGTGTTAAAAAAGAATGAAAAATACAGGGGCCTTACTTTTCATCAATATTACCTCCTTCTTCCTGGCTCACCGGTGGTATGCCATTATGTGGTCGTAGAACAACGGTCTCCGGAAATCTTCCTTTTTAAAGATTGGTATATGGATGGCTTCTTCAAACCTGACCAGAGGATGTCCAATAGCTGGTTGGAAACGGTCAACGAAGCTGGCAGATCCTTGAAAGTGCACGGAGGGAAAGGAGAAGTCGAACTTGATGCTACAAAAGGTTTTACCATCGGTTCAGATACAAAACCGGACATTCTTCAAATTGTTACAGACCAGGACGATGCGGCTCTTGGAACCTATGTAAACAAGCAAGTTATTCAAATAAGTGTGGGTAGAAAAATCAATCTTGCTCCGAGAGATATTGTCTCTTTGCCGCCAGTTTTCTTTGTGTTCAATGAGAAAGCATTTCCGATAGACACATTAAAAGACCTTGCATCAATCAGGTTCTAGCGTCACGGGTTCAGCTTTTGAAAGGCTGGCTTTCATAGCCGGCCTTTCAATTTGTTGATACCCAGATTTTCGTATAGCAATGGCAAATCCGTTTGGGAATTCACTTAACAGAACGAAAGGTTGGAGTTAAAAGGATGAAAATCATTGATGCGCACTTGCATTTTTCAAATATAAACAGTTTTAAAGAAACAGCTGAAAGCCTATCACATGTAGAATATAGTTCGTCTGGGATCCTATCTGAATATGAGCAATCGAACGTTGTCCTCGGAATCGGAATGGGGGTAACCGAAGTTAACGAAGGATTTCCTGACCGGGAAGGGGAAACTCCGATGGGACTTGATCTGGAAAGTACAGTTCCATCAAAAATTTTGTGCTGTCCCGGCATCAATCCTTATAAACTTGAAAAGGATAACCTTAAAAAACTGGATGTAACATTGAGTAAGCCGGAATCGGTAGGAATTAAGATTTATCTGGGTTATTATCCTTTTTATGCTTATGATGATGTATATAAACCTGTATACGAAATGGCTGAAAAGCATCAGCTTCCGGTTGTCTTCCATACAGGAGATACGTATTCCGAGCGAGGATTGTTAAAATATTCACATCCACTCACCGTTGATGAGGTTGCTGTCTTTAATCGAAATATCACTTTTATGATGGCTCATTTAGGTGATCCATGGGTGCTGGATGGGGCCGAAGTTCTATATAAGAACCCTAACGTTTATGCAGATTTATCAGGACTTATCGTCGGTACGAGGAGTGACATCTCCCGGTACGACAACTCAGAGCGTTTTTTTGATCACCTTCGCCATGCGCTTGCTTTTACGGACAACTACAAAAAGTTTTTGTTCGGTACCGATTGGCCACTCGTCCCCGTAAAACCGTATATTGAATTTGTTAAAGGACTAATTCCTCAAGAGTATCATGAAGATGTTTTTTATAATACGGCTCTAAAAGTCTTTCCTAAGCTGAAAAAATTTCTATAAGAGATGATGTATTAATGACGTCAACTATTTGCTTTATAAAAAAGAGTAACTCCGCAGAAAGTCGCTCAATAGCCTTGTTTCTACCTGCGTGCTTACAATCGGCGAGTTTCTTTTAAATGTTTTAATGCCTTAATATACGTGTTGATGGAATGGTTTCCTCTTATGCTGCCAGTCTGTATTGAGATGCGGTGGTCTCCTTTTAAATGGCTGTAATACCAGGTTTTATCCGATGTTAGAGAGCGGATTTTTTTAGGGGGGAGCATAGGTACGATATCATGGGTGTTTACCACGCGAAAGCTGCGATCTACCAGCCAGTCATAAACAGTTGTGAATCTTGGATTTCCCGTTCTTGGCGCTCCGAAGTTCATCATAACAGGAAAATCAAAGTGAGCGTTCGAAACAATATCAAGGATAGCTAAGACAGAAAGTGCACCTCCCAGACTGTGCCCGGTTATGTATAGCTTCTTAAAAGGCGATACGGAACGAAAGGCTCGGAAAATTTGTTCCCGGCAAGTTTTATAAATAGAAGTAAAACCGCTATGTGTTAAACCTGCTCCATTAGTAAAAGGAAATCTTTCCTGTCCAACATCCGCATCAGCAATCCAATCAGGGTCCGTTTGGGTGCCACGGAACGCAAGCACAACTTCGCTATCCGACTCCATGACAAACCCGAACCACTCAGGTGTGTTTCCTGTCTGTGCTTTAATGGGAGTAACTAATCTAAAGCCGTCCGGTACCGTAAATATGCCATCGTTCTTAAATTGTACATATGTCTTCTTACAACAGATCGCCAGGAAAAGAGCAAGCTCAACATTCAGGGGCCTAACAGTTACCATATCTTACAGCTCCAATTCGTTTTTGTAAGATTCTATTCAAAGAGCTGCACATTCTTTCCCTATTGAAAAGAAAAGTTTATCGAAAGGTTTAGGCTCTAATCATGACCACAATGAAAAAGAGCTGCCAGTAGGGCAAAGAGTTTCTCCTTCACAGTTTCGAAAAACAAGTGTGTTAAAGTTGCAATTCGAGGAAAATATATTATAATAATTCATTGGGTAAGAATTGAATATGGACTCAGTTACGTGACTTCATTATATTCTTGCAAAATATAAGAAGATAGGTGGTAACAAAATGAGTAAAGAAATGCCTTACAGAGTCTTGTTGTTCTACAAGTATGTACAAATCGAGGACTATGAGGAATTTGCAGCTAAGCACCTTGCTTTTTGTAAAGAGCTTGGCGTAAAGGGAAGAATCCTTGTGGCCGAAGAAGGAATCAACGGAACACTCTCCGGTACAGTGGAACAAACGGAAAAATATATCGAAGAATTAACGAGCGATCCTCGTTTCTCGGACATTGATTTTAAAATAGATGAAGCGGAAGAACATGCATTTAAGAAACTCTTTGTTCGTCCGCGTAATGAAGTGGTCACACTTCGTCTGGAAGATGACGTTAACCCGAATGAAATAACTGGGAAGCGGTTGGAGCCGGAAGAATGGAAAGAATGGCTGCAACGTGAAGATGTGATCATCCTGGACGCAAGAAACGACTATGAATATGATCTTGGACACTTCCGGGGAGCTATCAGACCTGATATAAAAACGTTTAAAGAACTTCCGGATTGGGTTAGGGAAAACCTTGCTGACCAAAAGGAGAAAACGATCATGACTTATTGCACAGGCGGTATTCGCTGTGAAAAGTTCTCCGGGTTCCTTGTAAAAGAAGGATTTAAAGATGTTGCCCAGCTACACGGCGGTATTGTGAAATACGGAAAAGACGAAGAAGCCAAGGGCGAGCTCTGGGACGGCCAATGCTATGTGTTCGATGAGCGTATTGCAGTCCCGATCAACCGTAAGGAGCATGTGGTAGTAGGTAAAGATTACTTTACTGGCGAACCGTGTGAGCGATATGTAAACTGTGCCAATCCGGAATGCAACGAGCAGATCCTTGCTTCTGAGGAAAATGAGCATAAATATCTTCGTTCATGTTCGCATGAATGCCGCGTACATCCGAGGAACCGTTATGTAAAAGAACATAACCTTTCAGAGGAAGAAGTACAAAATCGTTTAGCACAGCTTGAAAAAGAAGAAGCAGTTAATTGATAAAAACTCAAACGGCCTGCATGAAGGTTGGCCGTTTGAGTTTTATTTTTTGTCGTACCTTATCTTGTTCAGTTTTAACAGCTGTTGAATTCTCTGGACCTTTTTTCCTTCCAAAGTATCAAGATGGTTATGCAGCGTAAGCTCCATCTGGCATAAAGCTTCAAAAACAGATTCCTTTTGTCTTGTCTGATTTTCAATGCTTAAGGAAAGATAGGTATGAAGAAGAGACGGAAGGTCATCCCTGATAATTCTTCTTATCTCATGCTTTTCTTCAAGGTCAAACAGATCAAAATCGGGCAGCAGTTGCTTTGTGATCGACATCATTCTTTCAACCCTACCCTGAATAGAAGCTTCAAGGGAGAGATTATGATAATGATGAAAGTATAATCGATCCAGTTCCTTTTTTAAAGGTTCATTCGAATTTACCGTTGATAAACTGTGGATAGAACTTTTCCTATCAGTTAAGTTATCAATCAATGTATCATCAAGGAGGGTTATTTTATAAAAGATACCTTGAAAGTATGGTGACCGTTTAATATTCCGTTTAAAGATACGTCCTCGATCATTAAACATGATGATCGATTTTCTGCATTTACCAGTGCCGTTTTTAGAATGGATGAACTTTCGGTAACATTCGATAAAAAACTTTTTTTTAAGATGCGAACCTATATGGGTAGAAGCTTTAGACGTATCGATGCCCTGGACAGCAATGAATCTTTTGGATACTCGTACGGTAACCGTGTATCCTTTCAGTTTTTTCTTCCATTTACGATTGTCAGGTACCTCATTATTTCGGGCGTTATTAATCAGTTCATCCAAAAAGGCTTCCGTTTCCTGTAGAAGGTGTTGGGAACTTTGGTCATCCATCAGTTCCTTTTCCACAGTTTTATACCTTGAAGGGAGCAGTTTTTCAATCCAGGGCGGATAATAATTTTCTTCTAAGAACACCATCAAAACACTTCCTTATCTTCATTCTGATGCTTTTTCTTCAATTTTTTCATTATATAGGGAAGATCCGGATAGTTTTGTCCGCATTTCTTTATTAAGCTGATCCAGCTCTTCGACAAACTTTTTGCCTGTTTCAACGATACGATCATTCGATTGTTCGGTTAACTTTATCGCTTCGAACACATCATCGTATGCCTTTCTAAAAGATTCGATTGCAATCGCAGGTTCTTCGAGCGTTTTTAGAGTTTCTTCCGTATTCGTCCTAAGCATTTCAGAATTTCTGAGCAGCATGGTTTCTGTTGCCTTGTTGACATTCTGAACGGCATCGATAACTTTTTTCTGGTTGCCAAGTGCAAGCTGGATCGAAGCAGAGACCGTAATAATGTTTTTTGTCATCGTTACTGCGTTGAAGATCGCTTCTTCTAGTTTGTCGTTGTTTTCGGTAATAATATCAACCGAAGCCATCGATTGTCGAAGAACCATGACCGCCTGTGACATATTCTTTACGCGTGTTACTACTTTTTGCTGTGCTTTTTGTAATGGAAGAGGGTTTTCTTTCCATTCATCTTCTGCCATTTTGTCATCAAGCATTTCCATTAACGTTTGTCCGAGGTCGATTTGTTCTTCAAGGCCGTCAATTCTCTCTTTCGCAACTTCCTTTAGTTGCTCCAGCATCACATTATCTTCCTGGAGCTTGTCTCTTCCTGTAAGCAACGCTTCAACAATTTGTTCCACTTGGGCTTCAACAGTCTTATATTTCTTTGCATAAACTTCAACTTCATTTCGGCCCATAAGGCGGTTTAAAAGCGAAGACATTTTACTTTTCTTTAAATGAACCGGTTCGAGCTCAGATACATGGTCACGCAGTTTATGAAGATTATCTGGCAACTCATTGTTAGGTTGATTCAGCATTTCTTTTACAGGCCTTTTTAAAGCTTCGAGAGACTCGCCTGCTTTTTTTTGCGCATCTTCTCCTAATCCCGATAGAGCCTGGAGAATTTTTTCTGTATCATTGTTGTCATCGATATGCTTTAGAAGTTCTATTGCTTTCGTTTTCTTATTTATTTGGTTAGTTTCTTCAGAAGTATTGGAAGCCATTAGAATCACTCCTTTTTTAACTATAAATCACTGGAAGTTTTAATTGTATACTTTTATACGAAAGTCCTTTTAAAAAGGTTTCGTTGTATTGTAATATTCGTTATAGTAATTAAATTCCCCTTTATAACATGAAGAAACATAGCTGGTTTATATTTGTTGAAAGATAATGGTGGTACTGGTATGTTTGAAAATGAAAGAAAGGCGAGTTTAAATACTAAGAGGTGATAAAAGTGACTGATAAAAAAGTGATTGTTTATACACAGCCAAGCTGCCCGCCTTGCCAGATCGTTAAAGAATTTTTAACCCACCACAATGTAAACTTTACTTCTTATAATGTGAAGGAAGATAAAAACGCCCTTAATGAAATGGTGAAAAATTATAATTCTATGTCAACGCCAACCATCGTGATCGGAGAAGAAGTGGTTACTGGTTTTAATCAGGAACAATTGGAAAAACTGCTCAATCTTTAAAGGGCTCCCATTTTTAGGGGGCTTTCTATTATGGTGAAATGTTACAGAAAAAGGAGAGGAAGATAGTGGATTCTTTCATAAAAAATGAAAGGCAAGAAAAGCTTGTAAAGCGGGCGAAAGAACTGGCTGAGCGGTTTAAGGAAAATACAGCACGCATCGACCAGGACGCCCAGTTGCCTTTTGCGAATATCGATATGCTTAAATCAGCCGGATTTCTTGGGTTAGCTGTTCCTGAGGAGTATGGGGGAGAAGAAATTTCCCTTTATGAGCTTGTTTTGGTTTTAGAACAGCTTGCACAGGGAGATGCTGCAACAGCGCTGGGCTTTGGATGGCACCTGGGAGTATTGATGGATATTAGAGACCGTAGAACCTGGGATGAGGAGACATTTAAATCATTGTGCTTACAGATTGTAGAACAAAATGCTTTCCTTAACAGAGCGCAAACTGAACCTGAGACAGGCGATCCAACAAGAGGAGGAGTACCAGCAACAACAGCATCCAATCCTAATGGAAAATGGATTCTTAATGGAAAGAAGACCTATACAACGTTTGGGGATGCACTTGATCATATTATCGTTAAAGCAACGATTGAGGGAACGGAAGATATTGCGGATTTCTTAGTGAAAGCAGACCAGGAAGGTATAGCATTAGAAAAAAAATGGGATACACTTGGCATGCGTGGAACGAGAAGCGATGATTTGATTCTGGAAAACGTAGAAGCCACTCTCGTGGAAACGTATGATAAGGAACGAAAAGAAGGGCTACCTCCTGCATGGTTATTGCATATTCCCCCCGTATATGTGGGCATTGCACTCGCAGCAAGGAAAGAAGCAATCGAATTTGCAAAATCTTATCAGCCAAATAGTTTGCCTCATCCGATCAGCGAGGTTCCGCATATTCAGTCTAAAATAGGTGAACTAGAGCTTGAGCTTATCACCGGAAGGCATACACTTTATTCAATCGCTAAAAAGTGGGACGAGGATAAAGAAAAAAGGATTGCGATGGCGGGAGAACTCTTTGCAGCTAAGCATGTAGCTGTGAATGCAGCGATCAAAGCTGTAGACCTTTCCATGAAAATCGTTGGCGGAAGGAGTTTATCAAAAGATTTTCCATTTGAACGTTACTATCGTGATGTAAGAGCAGGATTGCATAATCCGCCTGTTGATGATTTAACTCTCCATGTGCTTGCAGGAATGGCTTTGAAATAACAACTGCCACCGGTCGATCGACCGGTATTTATTTTGAGCAAATAAACATGGCCGTATAAACCAATAATAAATAAAAATCTAATACTATCTAAGGAATATGGAAAGGGGGTCTTCCTTTGGATTATAAACAAAAGTGCCTTGCTTTTTTTGCGGGAATTCTATCAATGATGTTGTTTATTTCAGAAACCAACGCTAATCCGGTGAAGGAGGATAGATATTTTTTTGAAAAACAGGGAAGAGCGATCTGGGAAGTTCCGACTGAGAAAAAAGTAGTGGCAATTACATTTGATGATGGCCCGAGTGAAAAATACACACCTCAAATTCTTGATGTTTTAAAGAAGTATGACGCAAAAGCGACCTTCTTTGTTGTTGGTTCGAGGCTGATTGACCAGCCGGATATCGTAAAAAGGCAAGTAAAAGCTGGCCATGAACTGGCCAACCATACTTACGATCATCCAAATTTCAGAGGACTGACAGAAGTTGAAATCAGAGACGAGATAAGAAAGACAAAGAAAGCCATATTCGATCTAACTGGTTACTATCCAGTTCTGTTCAGGCCGCCGGGCGGATTCTATAACAACACGATCATAAGCACGGCAAACAATGAAGGATATACTGTGGTGATGTGGTCCTGGCACCAGGATACTTATGATTGGAAGCAACCGGGTGTTAATAAAATCGTTAGAAAAGTTGTCAAAAATGTCAAAAACGGCGATATCATTCTTATGCATGACTATGGTGGTAACAGGCGGCAGACTGTTGAAGCGCTTAAGCAGATCATCCCTGCCTTAGAGAAAAAGGGGTATCGGTTTATAACGGTTTCAGAATTGATTAAAATGCATCCGAACTATCGATACCTCGAAAGAATAGGAAAGATTAATTCTTGAGTTACCACCACCTGGCTCAAGCTTGAAGTATGGATTCTTACAAAAAAGGCCGTTAAAACACGGCTTTCTTTCAGAATTATTATTTTTTGTCGGTATTGTCTAAGATCCAATCTACAGCTGAACCGATTGACTTTGTTGAGTGATTTGCTCCTGGTTCATATTTTCCGATAAAAACAGTTTTGGTTCCAGCCTTCTTGCCGGCCAGGATATCGGTGTCCCTGTCTCCCACCATATAACTTTCACTGAGATTTATTTTATATTTTCCCGCAAGGTCTGTGATCATTTTTCCCTCCGGTTTTCGGCAGGCACACCCTGCTTTAGGTTTATGAGGGCAATAGGCGATATCATCTATAACCGCGCCGTCTTTTTTTAGTTCTGTGATCATTTTATCGTGGATATTCTGAAGCATTTCTTCTTTCATAAACCCCAGTCCGACACCGCCTTGATTTGTGACAACGAACACTTTGAAACCATGGTCGTTTAATCTTTTTATTGCATCCCCGGCTTCCTCAAATAATATTAAATCTTCAGGAGTATTAACATATCGAACATGATCATTGATTACACCATCTCGGTCAAGAAAAACAGCTTTTTCCATAAAATAAAAACACCTTACCTTAGCAAAAGTTACCTGTAGTATACCCTGAATAGCATGAATAAAAAACTAGCCGGTAACTCTGGGCTTTGTAGGATCGCAGCCCGGAGGAGAAACCGTGCTAGTGTCCGCTAACTTATTAAGATAATAGCATTCTTCACGTGCCATATGGTCAGCCATCAGGGGAGTAAGCGTTGATAACAGTTGCTTGCTGAGTCCCATTTCTTCTAGTTCTCTTAAAAAAGTCTTAAAGATTTTCATTTCGATGTTCACGCTTTCGTTGAAGCGTTCCAGAACAGGAAAGTCGTTTAGATTCGCCCTTAGAAATCCGGCTATTTCTACTGCTTTTAGGTAAAAGTGTTCAAACTGCTGTGTAAAATGAAGGCTTTTTGTTTTAAGTTTTGTTTCGGTTCGATTCATGGAATCTGAAATGGCGCCTGCATGGCCTGCTGCATCAAGCAGCCAGAGCAAATGATGATGTACTTCATGCTGCTTTGGAGGTGCTTTTTCATGAACTAAGTAAGAGAGAATTCTAATGTATTCGTCCAGTTCATTTACCATATGATTCAAAAAAACAGCGGTAAGATGAATAGAAAGTTTTCCGATTAACAAATTTCGAATGATCGCAAGCTTATATTCCCTTAACCGGCCGGCCGCATCATAAGCTTTCTTACTTAGTTCCAGGAGAGATTGATGGTTAACGGACTTCCTTGAATCTTCTAATAATTGGTCAAACAACACGATGAATTGCTTCGCCTGTTTTACATTAGCTTTTTCGTTAGGGGCGAGCGCTGAATGGATAAATCTTGAATGATCACCAAGTATCTGAAGCCAAAAGCGATGTTCATAAATGGCAGTTTTGATATATTCCGTTTGATTCAACACATTCACTCCCTGTTTAGACCTGCGATATAAATCATTAAAAACGTATGAATGGAAAGTTGAAAATAGACCGCTGTTTTTCAGTTGTGGGAAATAATGGCGTTCCTTCCTTTACACTCCTATTGTTTTATCCTCTTTTGTCCTTTAGGGTTATGGGTAGCCTGCCTGCCTTATCTCTTAAGGAGGGAAATAACGAAATGAAAAAAGCATTGTCAAAAGCTCTCTTACTATTTTTAAGTTTTATTGTAATGGTTTCTGTTTTTATATATAAGAATCATAATCTTGCAGAAGCAAACGGACCGGTCGTAAAAGTTAACAAGGTAGATGCAGAAATTAAAGAAACGCAAAAAATTGTTAATCAGCTTGATTTTAAAGAAGAAAATGATTTGAATGATTATGATACAAAAGAGGAAGTAGCAATCGCACAAATTATAGAACCAAAAAAAGTTGAATTGTCTGCTTACCAATCCTGGCAGCAAATAATAGGCACAACATATTCAGTTAAGGAAATCGAAATGCTTGCAAAACTTGTTCATGGAGAAGCAAGAGGAGAATCTTTTGAGGGAAAAGCTGCTGTTGCAGCTGTTACATTAAATCGTATACAGTCACAGAGTTTTCCAGATAATTTAAAAGATGTTATCTACCAACCAAGAGCCTATACAGCGGTTGCTGATGGCCAGTTCAACAAGAAGCCTACCGGTGAAGCATATAAAGCTGTCTACCTTGCCCTTAAAGGGTGGGATCCGACTGACGGCGCATTGTTCTATTATAATCCCAAAACTGCTACATCAGAGTGGATTCGAACTCGTCCAACTATCAAAAAAATAGATAAACATGTTTTCGCCCGCTAAAGACACTTCTCATTCCTGGGAAGTGTTTTTTTGAGCTATTCTTGATATGCTAAGAAAAAGTATTAAACGGGGGAGGACAATGATATGGAAGAAATAAAGTATAAAACTGGAGAACTAGTGGTGGCCCATAAAAAAACTGGCAAATATATAGGGGAAGTGATAGAAGTTAAGCCGACACAGGCAGTTGTAAAAGTATTGGCTGTTTTGAAGCATCCTGCACAGGGAGACCTTCATAATCCGCGAAAGGTTGACGTGCCAATGTTCCATCAGCGAAAAGCGCTTGCTTGCTATGAAAAAACACTTGTACCCTTTTCGGCTTTAAAACCGTATGATGGGAATGTTCCCGACTATAACGAATCTTTACGGGACGCACTCGGAAAGCAAATATCAAAGCTAGAAGCAGATAGCAGTGATTGGTCTAAACGTTCCCTGCAAGAATTAAATGTTCTTAAGCAGGATTATTTCAAGTAACTTTACAACACCTTAAGGATAGGGTAAATTATTATACTGAATAAAATATAAAAAAAGGTGGTTGGCGTTTGATATGGGATCAAAAGCTAAACAATATCGGGTACTGCTTTACTATAAGTACGTTCCGATTGAAGACCCCGAATATTTTGCAAAAAAGCATCTTAAGTTTTGTAAAGAACTTGGATTGAGAGGAAGAATCCTCGTTGCAAAAGAAGGGATTAACGGCACTGTCTCTGGAACAGTGGAACAGACTGATGAATACATGGAAAAAATGCATGAAGATCCGAGGTTCGAGGATCTCTGGTTTAAAATAGACGAAGCGGAAGGTCATGCGTTCAAAAAGATGCATGTGCGCCCGCGAAGTGAAATCGTCACGCTTAAGCTTGATAATGATATAAATCCAAATCAAAAAACAGGCAAGTATCTGGAGCCAGAAGATTTTTATCAAGCTCTTCAGGATGAAGATACGATTGTGATCGATGCAAGAAACGATTACGAATATGATATCGGCCATTTCCGGAACGCGATCCGCCCGGATGTCAAAGCATTCAGGGACTTGCCGGAATGGATCGAGACAAACCTTGGTGACAAAAAGGACAAGAAGGTATTGACCTATTGCACTGGCGGTATCAGATGTGAGAAGTTTTCGGGGTACTTGCTTGATCAAGGGTTTGAAGACGTTTCACAGCTGCACGGCGGGATCGTGAGCTATGGGAAAGATCCTGATGTGAAAGGGAAGCTGTGGGATGGAAAATGCTTCGTTTTTGATGATCGCCTTGCAGTAGATATTAATCATACAGAAGATGCTAGAGTAGTTGGCAAGTGTTATCACTGTGGAACTCCGGCTGAGCAGTATATAAATTGTGCCAACGTCGAATGTGACCTTCTTCATATCGTTTGTGAAAACTGTGAAAAGGAACTTCAGCATTGCTGTTCTGAAACCTGCCTTGAGAAAAAGGAAAAGCATGAAAAAGCGGAAGTAAAATAAAAAGCTAATAAACGCAGCAGACTTCTCTGTTGCGTTTTTCTGTTGGTTTTGAAATAATATCCAGTGGAACTGAAAGATAAACTGCTACTACAGTGAAAGGTGTGCTATCGATGTGCCTGCTTTCGTTTGCTTATCAAGTACATCCTGACTATCCGTTGATTTTAATATCGAATCGCGATGAAGTATACCACCGGCCGACTGCCAGAGCCCATTTTTGGAAGGACTATCCATATGTATTAGCCGGCAGGGATTTAGAAAAGAATGGAACATGGCTGGGAGTGACCACAAGTGGTCGGTTTTCTGCTCTAACGAATTATCGTAAGCCTGGAGAAATACAGAAATCTACATCCAGAGGTGATTTGGTCTCTGGCTTTTTGACTGGAACCCAGAAGATTTCTGAATACATAGCCTGTTTAGAGGCATCTGCGGATAACTATAATGGATACAATATTATCGCAGGAAGTTTGGATGATCTATGGTACTTTTCAAACTGTTCTATGCAATCGCAAAAAGTGAAGCCGGGAATTTACGGATTAAGTAATCATCTGCTTGATACGCCATGGCCCAAAGTCAGAAAGATAAAATCCGCCCTGTCTGATTATCTGGCTTCAGCGGATCCTGTGACTATTGACGGGCTCCTTCAGCTTTTATTAGATGGAGAAAAGCCGAACGACGAGGATTTGCCTGATACAGGGGTAGGCCTGGAATGGGAAAGGATTTTATCCCCTGTTTTTATTAAATCTGAAAGATACGGCACCAGGGCAAATACCGTGATCCTTATCGACCGAATCGGCAACTTATCTTTTTATGAAAAATCTTTCGATAGCGGAAAGTTTTTCACTTCTAGCTACAAAATCAAGCTTGGCAATGGCAATGGAGTTGGGGAATCATGCGTTATATAATGATGGTTTCTCTTGGTGCTTGCTGTTATGGGGTACTGTCAACTATAGTAAAGTTAGCTTATAACGATGGACTCAGGGTAGATGAAGTAGTAGGGAGCCAGATGGTAATAGGAGTTCTTTTACTGTGGATGATTACGGTATTTACTTCCAATAAACGCTCCTCATTGAAAGAAGCTTGCTTACTTTTGTTCGTAGGTGCAACTACGGGATTGACCGGGATTTTTTATTATAATTCTCTTCGGTTTGTAGATGCGTCGTTTGCGGTTATTCTGTTATTTCAATTTACATGGATAGGAGTACTAATTGAATCACTCTGGAAAAGACAAAGGCCGTCAAAAGGGAGAATTCTTGCCCTTATCCTGCTGATGGCAGGAACCTATTTAGCAAGCGGTATCCATGGAACTGGCATACAGGAATTTTCTCTGATTGGAATTTTACTTGGACTCGGGGCAGCACTATGCTACTCCCTGTTCATTTTATTTAGCGGCAGTATTTCAATAGAGTTGAATCCATGGGTAAGAGGGAGTTTACTTTCGAGCGGCGGTATGGTTATAACTCTCCTAGTCTATCCGCCTTCATTTATGATGGGGATCAATATGGATACTATGCTTTGGGGCGGTCTTTTAGCTTTGTTAGGAGTTGTTGTTCCGACAGTATTATTCACCACAGGAGTCCCTAAAATCGGTGGGGGAATGGCTGCAATCCTGGGGGCAGCAGAATTGCCAATGGCTATTTTTGCTTCAAGTCTTTTACTCAGAGAAAGGGTAACATTTCTTCAATGGGTTGGAGTAGTTGTTATTTTGCTAGGGATCATACTACCGGAACTTAACCGAAAAAAGTATAAACACTCTCCGGGGGAACATAAACGATTAGTTAGCTAATTTTTTTTAATCATAGGGACGCCAACTCATGAATACATTTAGTTTCTAACTAAGCAAAAACCACAGAAAGAATCGTTAGAGGATTAGTAAAAAGTATTCAGTTTATATTTTCTAGTAAAGGGTATATGTTGTCCAACATTTACTGGGAGGGATTACGATGAAAAGAAAACGCCACTATGTTGAAGATCAGTTGCTTAAGGAAGCTGCGGGTATTAGGGAATATAAAAAAATGGACGTCCTAAAGTTTTCCAGAAAGCCTGGTCGAAGCATAGGAAATAAACATCCCAGAAAAGAAATAACCAAAACAGGAACGTTGTTAAATCCTCAATATTGATTTTTTAGATGGACTTTTGTCCATCTTTTTTTGAGGAATCATGTTGTTTTATGAAACGTTATTTATCATGGTTTCTCATGAAAAAAGGATTGGAGCAGAATCCGTAGAACATTTAACTGATATTTCAATGGAAAAGGAGAATTTAAATGAGTCAGCAAATAATCGCCATGGGTGGCGGTGGATTCTCAATGGAACCGGAAAACCTCTTATTGGATCGATACATACTTGAGCAGACTCACAGGACAACCCCAAAAGTTTGTTTTCTACCAACTGCCAGCGGAGATTCTGAAAATTACATCAACCGATTTTACGCATCCTTTAATAAGCTGGATTGCACACCGTCTCACTTATCGTTGTTTAAACCACATGTCTCTGATTTAAAAGAATTCATCCTTGAAAAAGATGTAATTTATGTAGGTGGAGGTAATACTTTTAACCTGCTTACTTTATGGAAAGCGTGGGGGCTTGATGTGGCTTTAAAAGAAGCATGGGAATCAGGAGTTATACTTGCCGGGCTAAGTGCGGGGTCGATCTGCTGGTTCGAGCAAGGTATAACAGATTCTTTTAGTGGATCCCTATCAAAGCTAGACTGTCTGGGTTTTTTGCCAGGAAGCAATTGTCCACACTATGATGGAGAAGAAAACAGAAGGCCATCCTTCCATGACCTTGTTCTGAATAGGGAAGTTACCCGTGGACTTGCTGCTGATGACGGTGTGGCTTTCCATTTTAAAGGAAACGATCTCTATGAAACGGTAAGTTCTCGACCAACTGCGATGGGTTATCATGTTTATAATCGAGATGGGGAGGTTTTAGAAGAAACGATCAAGCCTGTATTTTTAGGCGAATAAAAAGAACTCATTAAAATATGTATTAACTTTGTTTTCTTAGAACCTTTTAGTTCATTTTTCACAAATGTATGAATATTTTTGGATGCACTGGCATTTCTGTAGCTTTCATGAGAAAATATAGTGTATAAAATCTGAAAGGGAGAAAGCTAATGCCACTCTGGATCAGAAAAATATTTGTAATATTTATCGCTATCGTTACACTTGGAACAGTAATTCCAACAAACTACCTATATTCTGAAACTGAAAAATCTAAGGCAGACTATATAAACTCGAATGAAGGACAAGACCTCTCAGAAGGCCTGTCTCTAAATGACGATGAAATCAGTTTACCAGATTTAGATTCCGATCAAAACAAAGATACCAGTATATTTACTCCCTGGAGTGAAATTGCTTCAGCTTTGACTGACTATAACGAGTTAGCGCCTACTTTTGTAGATTTTGCCGTACGGGAAGCTGAAGTACAGGGAATTCAGAAGTTTGGTACTTACATAGCAGACCAGGTAGGAGACCAATATTTAGATACTATTTTACCTCAGATAGAGTTGGTTATGAACAATTTAACCGATGAGATGGATGAAGAAATGCTGAGGCATGTAATTGTCTCAACAAAGCCTGCTGGAGGGACAGGGGAAAAGATTCTCCATTTTTATGATGGCAGGTCAGGAAGAGATATTTTTCGTTTCCATGTTAGAAGAGACCATCCGCCCCAGGATGGATACTGGTTTAACTTTCATTACCACAAAGCATCCGATAACTTCGAATCCCACCATGATTTAGGAAAAATTTATTGGGATAAAAATACGCCGCCTAACTGGATGGCATAAAGTTAGTTAAACACTGTTCTCTATCCTTGAACAGTGTTTTATTTATTTTTGTGTTGTACAAAATCGTTAAGAAAGGGATTGGAAAAGTGGAGTTAGTAAAATGCATAAGGGACGTTTATAAAGAACATGAAACATATATTGAACACGTAAGGCCAAAATGTCTTTTTAAAAAAGGAAATATCTATCCTGCGTTTCTGGAAGGTGAAGATTATTGGGTAACAGTTGATGAAGAAGGCTTCCAACATGTTATTAGCTCAGAAAAAGAAATTGGGGAAGACTTTTGGTTTTCTTTTCGATTTCAAAGCCTTTGAAAATAAAAATACAACCTACGACAGGTTGTATTTTTTAGAACATAGGATTTTCTTCAAGAAATTGATAAACGTTGTCAACGAGTTCTTCAGGTGTGTTACCTGTAACTCTTTCTCCGTTGACTAAACAGAAAATGGATTCTGCACAAAGCGTGCAATGGCTTAGACAGGAATATTCAATAATATCAAAGTCAGGATCTTCTTCTAACATCTCCATTGCTTTATAAGAACCATTTGCAAGATTGCTTATACAAAATTCTATAATCGGATTCATTTCTTATCACCTCTAATAACAAAAAACATCACATTAAACAGTAACAAACAAGGACATCTACTTATTTTAACAAGCTTTGTCGAAAAAGAAAAATAAAATGGATAAAAACATTTAAGCAGGAAAATTCAAGGTGAGTATTATATATACTATAATGATTGTAGTAGGATACTCCCGGAAAATAATGTTATCTATTTTCAAGGCAAAGAAGAGAGTAGATGGTTTAAATCGGCTTAATTAGGAAAAACATATAATGAATGAAGGAGGATGGATAAGATGTATAAAACAGTTATTGTAGGAACAGGGCCTGCTGGACTAACAGCTGCCATTTATCTTGCCCGTGCAAATATGGAACCGTTGGTTATCGAAGGACCAGAACCAGGTGGGCAATTGACGCTGACAACAGATGTGGAAAATTTCCCTGGTTTCCCGGATGGAATCATGGGTCCTGAATTAATGGAAAATATGAGAAAACAAGCAGAGCGTTTTGGAGCTAAAATTCACAAAGGCTGGGTCACTGACGTTGATTTATCCAACCGGCCTTTTAAACTAAAGGTTGATAATCTGGGGGAAATTGAATCACAGGCTGTTGTAATTTCTACAGGTGCAAGTGCTAAAATGCTTGGAATTCCTGGGGAAAGTGAAAACATGGGCCGTGGCGTTAGTACCTGTGCTACGTGTGATGGCTTTTTCTTCCGCGGCAAGAAAATAGTCGTGATCGGTGGCGGAGATTCTGCGATGGAGGAAGCAACCTTCTTAACGAAATTTGCTTCTGAAGTAACGATTGTTCATCGACGCAATGAAATGCGTGCTTCTAAAATTATGCAAGAGCGTGCACAGCAAAACGATAAGATCAAGTGGAAGCTGAACTATTCTCCAGTGGAAGTAGTTGCGGAAAACAATAAAGTCTCTGGTATAAAAATTAAAAATAATGAAACAGGCGAAGAGGAACTGTTTGAAACGGATGGAATTTTTGTTGCTATCGGACATAAGCCTAATACCGACTTTTTAAAAGGCCATCTTGATATGGATGAAAAAGGTTATCTTAATGTGAAAGCTGGAACGACAGAAACAAATGTGGAAGGCGTCTTTGCCTGTGGAGATGTGCAGGACTTTACTTACCGCCAGGCTATTACAGCAGCTGGTTCTGGCTGTATGGCAGCAATGGATACGGAAAGGTTCCTTGAAGGAACAGCATTTGTGGACTGGAGTATCAGTAAGTAACAAATTAAATTTATGAAATAATATAAAGCCTGGTTTATTCCAGGCTTTTTTGTACTTTGCACGAAGAAAATGGGAAGTTAATTTTCGAGGAGTCTGCGTGTATTTCTTTCCTTGAACTGTGGTTTGACGTTCCACTTCTTTGAGATACGTCAATTGATTGGAGCAGAGGGCAGGCGACTCCTGCAGGATAAGCAACAGCTGAAGCGTTGCCCGCGGAAAGCGAACTGCCCGGAGTGGAAAGGAATACTGCAATTGCGTCACCGTACATCTATAATTTGTAGCTTATTAAGCAACAAAATATGCCAAAAGAGACTTATTTTGAAAATTGAAAAACACATGCCGTTTACTATCATTAGTTGGCATGTGTTTTTTTGATTCTCAGGGAAAATACTATTCAATATCCAGGAACCGTTGTTTGTTACCTTTGATATCGGATTTAGGAATGCGAACTTCCAATACACCGTTTTGATATCTGGCTTTCGTATTTTTGGGAGAAACATGATAAGGAAGAGGAACAATTCTTTCCATTCTTTCATACGATCTTTCTTTACGGTAATATTTATGGTTCTCATTTATTTCTTCAATCCTGTTATCGTTTTCAACAGAAATTCTAATTCCTTCGTTCAATACCTCTACATCGATCTGTTCTCTTTTCACTCCCGGAATTTCAGCCTCTACGATGACATCAGCATTTGTTTCGTAAATATCTACTCGAAAAGATCTACCAGGGAAAAAATTTTGAAAGGGATCTTTCCAAAAATCATCAAAAGAATTCAGCCACTGCTTTACCACTGGATCCTCAAAAATTTTTGGCAGTTTGTCTTTTTTAGATGCCATTGGCTTTGCTCTCCTTTACACCGTTTTTTTCAATAATTAACATATGATTTGCAAGGTAAATGGTGCACACAGTATGGTAAAATGAAAGATAATTGTACGGATGAAAGGAGAAAATAATGAAGCAATACCAGGATTTATGTAAACATATCTTACATACCGGAACCAAAAAAGAAGACAGAACAGGAACAGGAACAATTTCCGTTTTTGGTTATCAAATGCGATTTGATTTAAAGGAGGGATTTCCTTTATTAACGACAAAACGGGTTCCGTTCCGTTTAATTGCAAGTGAACTTTTATGGTTCATTAAAGGGGATACCAATATAAGATATTTACTTCAACATAATAATCATATTTGGGATGAATGGCCATTTAAAAAGTATGTAGAATCTGAAGAATATAAGGGGCCTGATATGGCTGGTTTTGCCCATCGCGCTCAGCATGATGATGAGTTTAGGAAGATTTATAAAAATGAATTAGATAGATTCTGCAGTCGCATTTTAGAGGATGATGAATTTGCAGAAAAATGGGGGTCGATTGGCGCAGCTGCTTATGGTGCCCAGTGGAGAAGTTTCCAGGGACCATACGGATCAACGGATCAGCTAAAAGATGTCATTGAACAAATCAAAACAAATCCTGACAGCCGCAGGCATCTAGTAGTAAGCTGGAATGCGAATCAATTCTCACATGGTGAGGCACTTTTGCCACCATGCCATACACTTTTTCAATTTTACGTGGCGGATGGAAAGTTAAGCTGTCAATTGTATCAGCGTTCAGGTGATGTATTTTTAGGAGTTCCTTTCAATATTGCCAGCTATGCGCTTCTTACACATCTGATTGCTCATGAATGTGGTTTAGAAGTTGGAGACTTTGTTCATACATTGGGTGATGCCCATCTTTATTCAAATCATCTGAATCAAGTTAATACGCAGTTAAGCCGTGACACAAGGCCACTTCCAAAACTTAAACTCAATCCGGATGTGAAATCTGTTTTTGACTTTGAGATGGAGGATATTAAGATTGAAGGATATGATCCTCATCCGGCAATTAAAGCGCCTGTTGCAGTTTAGTCTTTAATTTTGTTATTTTTGCTCCGGAATGTGGAGTTACAGGTTTATTTTCTGAAAGGGGTTTTACAAACTATGATTTCCTTTTTAGTCGCAATGGATAAGAACAGAGTGATCGGCAAAGATAACGATTTGCCCTGGAGGCTTCCAGCCGATCTGGCATATTTTAAGAGACTAACAATGGGGCATCCTATTGTTATGGGAAGAAAAACCCACGAATCGATAGGCCGAGCTCTGCCCGGACGGGAAAATTTTGTCGTTACGAGAAGTAGGGATTTTGTTGCACCAGGCTGTACGATTCTTCATTCGGTCGATGAAATTAAAAAGATGGAATCAGTGCGTGATGATGAGATTTTCATCATTGGCGGAGCAGGATTGTTTGACGAAACGCTGCGTTTTGCTGATAGGCTCTATATTACTGAAATTGAAGAAGTTTTTGAAGGGGATACTTACTTTCCGCCGGTCGATTTTTCAAATTGGAAAACTATTTCAAAAGAAAAAGGCATTAAGGATGAAAAAAATCCTTACGATTATTATTTTGCAGTGTATGAAAAGATCAAATAAAACTCGCTGACCGGAAAGTCTTTAGGCAAGACGAAGAGATATTCAAAATTAAAAACGATGTCGAACATTATCTTTTGCTAAAGGAACTGAGCTTTTCCTGCTCTAGCGAATTGTATATTTGTAGCGGGCTTAGGCATCCCATTATCATTTGAGATAGTGGAAGAAAACTTGCGGAATATCCGAACTATGGTTCAAAATTCTTTCATCAGAATTTGAATAGTTCGGATTTTCCTTTGGTTAAAAATACTTTTGTCCCTAATTTGGTTTACTTGTCTTTTCTATTATTTTCCATTTCCAAAGCTATTTGATTGCCAAAATGCCCGAGATTCCCTTTTGAATAGGAACGGATTACTTCAGGTAAAACCGAATCCATTGCTTTGGTTATATAAATAGGTTTAATCCCTTCTGCAGTAAAACTGTTTTCTAACTCCTTGGATGCTTTGATAGCATACCAGGTTGCCCGACGGTTAATTTTTTCTACGACAGCTTCATCATCATAACAAACGTCACCTATTTTATTGAATAGGTTTACAACTCCTAAGCATTTTTCACCAACATTATTTCGTTCTGGGGTAATAAAAAGCCCTTTTCCATGTTCCAACAGATCCTGTGCATGACCCATAAACTTCATACCCATTAATTTAAGGTCTGGATATTTCTGACGCAATTCAGATGTTTGTTTGGAAGTTGCCAGATTAACGAACAAAATGTTGGATAACAAGAGGTTTTGTTCCAGAAGTGAATCGAAAAACTCCTCGATTTTAGAAGCAGGCAATACCAGTAAAAATATGTCAAGTTTTTCTATATCAGTAATAGCTTCCAGTTTGTTGCTATGTTGGAATTGTCTTGAAAAATTCTGTGCTTTTTTAATATCGGGATGGTATACGTAAGTGCCTATTTTCACTTGGTCAAACTGCTTCATAAGAGCAGTACCAAGCCGTCCGATTCCGGCCATTCCAATTTTTAAAGGTGGCATTTCTAACCTCCTGTTAAACTAAAGTTTTATAAAACGGTTACCCTCCTACAAAGTAGAGAAAAACCACCATCTTACTGGTGGTTTAGGTATTGTTACTTTTCAGGTCTCGGCCCTGCATCAAGTCCTGTTTCGGATTCTGTTTTAATAGGGCGTACTTCACAGTCACCGTTCACTCTAACCTGACAGGATAAACGTAAGTTTTCTTCAACACCTTTTCGTTTAAAGGCTTCCTTTTCAATTTCAGTAAGCTCTCCAAAATCTCCATCGATGACTTCTACACGGCATGTTGTACATTTAGCTTTTCCACCACAGCGGTGAAGGATATCCACGCCATTGTCTTCTAATGCTAAAACTAACTTTTTTCCCTCTTCAACTTCAAATGTTCCTTTTTCTGGTACAATAACTTTTGGCAATTTTCTTACCTCCTGTATGTAACTTAAGTTTCCTCACTTAACTATTCTATACAATATAACGAAGAATTTGAAGGGCAACATATTTCGTTCAAAATTAAACCTTTAATTTTTTCAGAATTGTCAAATAAAAAGGGGTTGGTCTGTTTAAAATGGGTTATAATAATAGTGAGAAGATAATATCTTCTTAATATAAAGCAGGGGGGCGGTCGGCATGGCTGCTGTAAAACACGTCTTAGCTTTTGGCCCGTATGTCTATCGGATTGAAGAAGTTGACAATGATTTAGTTCTCGAACTCTTTATGACCCCTGAAAAAGGTGAATCAGTACCATATCTGAAAGTAAAAGGTGTTGATGCATTGCTTCAGCTTCGCAACATCTTGAATCAAGTTATTGAAGATACGAAAGATGATCCCGTTGACGAAACCGATTTTGAACATGTTCCTTATTAAGCCGCTTAAGAAGCGGCGTATTTTTTAATAAAAGAAAAGGTTAAGGAGGAGTAATTGGTTGTATAAAAAGATGAGCGATGCACTGGAACAAGTCCTTAGCGATTGGCGGCTAATGGAGACTAATTTAGATCAAAACACAGAAGTGACAGTGAACTTTGAAGAAAATTTTTATATGTTTACAAATTTGCTGAAAGAGTGGATGGTAACTCTTGAACATCCACCTGAAACACTCGAAGAAGCTGAAGAGATAGCGGAAATAAAAGCAATAGAGGAAAAAATTCCTGTACCCATCTTAGTTCCATTCCTGATTGAATTAGATAATATTATTCTTGAAAAGCAAAACCATTGTTAGAAATCCTTTTCGAATAAAAGAAAAGGATTCTTTTTTGTTAAATTTTTTCTGTTTGATAGGTTTTTGCTTTTATTCAAGTATTTTCAGGGAATTTTAGCATAACTTTACAAAAAAAGGATTGCGTATTTGTAGTTATAAAGTTATAATTTAGATGATTTTCTAAATGTCTAATGAGGGGGAAGGCTAGTGGATTTGAATTGGGCGTTAATTGCTCCTGTCATCATATTGGAATTTATCTTAATGATAGTTGCGCTTGTTGATGTTATTAAATCAGACGATACAAACGGGCCTAAATGGCTATGGGTCCTTGTTATCCTTTTCATCGGTTTTCTTGGACCGATTCTATACTTTGTTATCGGGAGGAAGCGCTAAGTGAGTCTGGTAACAGTTACTGATCTTACTAAACATTTCGCGGATAACACCGCTGTTAACAACGTTTCTCTTTCGATCGATAAGGGAAAATGCATCGCTTTATTAGGGCCGAACGGAGCAGGGAAAACGACAACGATTAAAATGCTTGCAGGTTTATTGAAGCCGACATTCGGAACGATTCAATTCGAAGGATCAGAAGAAAGAGATTACCGAAACTTAATTGGTTATTTACCGCAATATCCTGCTTTTTACCGTTGGATGACTGGAAAGGAATACCTTGTTTATGCTGCGGAATTAAGTGGTTTACCAGATGGTGAAGCAAAAGAAAAGGCAGAAGAGCTTCTAAAAATGATGGGGATTGAAGAAGCTGCAAAAAGAAGGATAAGCACGTATTCGGGAGGCATGAAACAAAGGCTCGGACTGGCCCAGGCAATGATCCATGATCCGAAACTGTTAATATTAGATGAACCGGTTTCAGCACTGGATCCTGTCGGTCGTTATGAAGTCCTTGAAATGATCCGCAAACTGAAAGAAAAAACAACTATTTTATTTTCAACCCACATCTTACATGATGCGGAAGAAGTGAGTGACGATATTTATATTATCCGAAATGGGGAAATCGTATTATCCGGTACGCTTCAAGAACTTCAGGAAGAACATCAGCAACCGGTTATCGTGATCGAAACAGCTGAAAAAAATGAAGAATGGCTTGGACAGCTAGAAACCTATGCATTCGTTGCAAACGTTGCTTCAACAAGAGCAGAAATTCGCATAGAAGTAAACGATGTCGATGAAGCAAGAAATCAGATTTTGAAGGATATACTTTCCTTTAATATAAAAGTGAAGACATTTAAAGTGGGGTATACCTCGTTAGAAGATTTGTTTATTAAGAAGGTGACGGAATAATGGGCCAGTGGTTTATATTGTTCAAAAAAGAATGTATGGAAAGCTGGCGTAATTATAAGTGGTTATGGATGCCGAGTGTTTTTCTTATTTTAGGCTTGATGCAGCCCATCACAACCTACTATTTGCCTGATATTCTAGCAACCGCTGGAGAGCTTCCCGAAGGCTCAGAAATTTCGATTCCAATACCTCCTGCACCTGATGTCATCGCCGCGACGTTCGGACAGTTTTCCCAGATCGGAATTTTAGTCCTCGTTCTCGCTTCGATGGGAATAGTTGCAGGAGAACGAGCCAGCGGAACAGCAAGTATGATACTTGCAAGGCCCGTGTCAAGGTTTTCCTTTATATCAGCTAAATGGGCGGCCATGCTTTTATTAACATGGCTTTCCTATCTGGTTGGATACGCAGGAAGCTGGTATTATACGTTTTTATTAATTGGTGAAGTAGAAGCAACCAATGCGATCGGGGCTTTCT
This sequence comes from Exobacillus caeni, assembly GCF_005747095.1. GTDB lineage: Bacteria > Bacillota > Bacilli > Bacillales > Guptibacillaceae > Exobacillus > Exobacillus caeni. The sequence continues at coordinate 270,454 of NZ_SWLG01000006.1, forward strand.
TCGTTTATGGACTCTGGTTAACATTTGCAGTAACATTAACGGTCTTTTTTAGCACGATCTTAAAAAATGCAGGTATAGTAGCCTTTCTATCTATCGGAAGCCTGCTTGTTATATCAGCATTATCCCATACGTTAACAAAGTTATTAGCATGGAGCCCCGGAAGGCTTTCTGTCCATGCGAGCAGTATTGTCTCTACAGGTGAAGGAGCGGACCACTTTTTTCTTGCGCTATCAGTTTCGATCGGAATTATAATAGTTTTACTCATTCTTGCTTACTATCTTTTCAAGCAGAAAGAATTAGTAGAATGAAGTAGCAGACCCGGCATTCTTTGCGGGTCTTTTTTATGCATTAAAATAAACGGCAAGACGGAAAATGATACAATTGGCTGTTTAGCAACAGCTTGCTAAAGGAGAAGTTGCATAGGGCGATTTGAAAATTTTCTGATATTTTTATAGGATGGTAATAGAGGTTTTTTATTCTGAATCGATTAAAAATTCTGTTGATTCCCCATAAAGAAAATTGCATTATTGGAGGTGAGCGCATGGCCAGGAAATATTTTACTTTAGAGGAAGCGAACGAAATTTTACCGGAAGTATCAAAAGAATTGGCAAGAATAAAACAGATAAAAGAGGAATTTAACGAGTTATACCAGCAACTGCAAATGCATCACAAAACATTGCAATACAGGCATAAAACCAGAGCAGATGCCGATATTATGTTCAAAAAAGAAACACAGATGGAATTTATGGAGATCGAAGTTAAAACATATATTAGGAATATCGTCTCAAAAGGAGTAGAGATCAAAGCGATTGACCAGGGGCTTCTTGATTTCCCGGCCCAAAAAGACGGAGAAGAAATTATGTTGTGCTGGAAAGAGGGTGAAGAAGAAATCAATTACTATCACGGTACTGATGAAGGCTTTGCCGGGCGAAAACCGATAACAGAATGAAGATACTATACAGAAGAAAGGAGGAATTGTTTCCCGGCCTTTCTTTTTTTTGTGTTCATTATCACCCATTTTTCAAAAAACCGGATATATAAAAGATAGCTGTTTTTGCACAAAAGCGATAAACTGCGATGTAAGTTACTGCTGATCGCTGCGGAAAGCGAACTGCCAGGAATGGAAATCAACGCTATAAAAATTTCATTCACCGTATTAAAAATAAATAAATAAAAACCGTTTAAACCAAATTCTAAGTAGGGAATGGAATGTATGTAAAGAATGGACGAGGGAGTGAACAAAATGGCAAAAACAGATTTGGAATTTAAAGACCTTACGGAACAGTTTCTAGACGAGATTATTGAAGCAAGGCGGCATATTCACCAGCATCCTGAACTGTCTTATAAAGAGGATGATACTGCTGAATTTGTAATATCCTACCTTGAAAAGTGGGATATACCTTATGAGCGAATGATCGGTACCGGAGTCATTGTTGATATTAAGGGAGAAAAGGGAGATGGCTTAGATATCGGTGTACGAGCAGATATTGATGCCCTTCCAGTGAATGAACAAACAGATCTTCCATATGAATCGGAACATGAGGGAGTGATGCATGCTTGCGGTCATGACGCCCACACTGCTATATTGCTCGGCACTGTGTATCTATTGAACAAAAGAAAAAAAGATATGAAAGGCAGTGTGAGATGTATCTTCCAGCCAGCTGAAGAAGTAGGAGCTGCAAAAAAAATGATAGAAGCCGGAGTTCTTGAACATCCTCATATCGACAGGATCATGGCACTCCACCTATGGCCTTACGTGGACCTTGGCAAAATTGGCATCAAGTATGACAACATCACCTCATCTGCTGACAATTTTTCGATTAAAGTCAAAGGGGAGGCCGGTCACAGTGGAAGGCCTCATCAGGCAGTGGACGCTATCGCAATTGGAGCGGAAATTATTAAGGCGTTCCAGTTTCTTGTAGCAAGATGGAATAATCCTGTAAAACCGCTTGTTATTAACGTTGGCCAGATTGATGGCGGGAAAGCACCGAATATTATATCAGATGAAGTGAACCTCCATGGAACAGTACGAGCTGTTTATAAGGAAACCAGGGATGCTGCAGAAAAAAGAATTAATAAGCTTGTCCATACGCTGGCGGAAGAATACGGAGGAAAAGCGACAATTGATTACCAGAGAGGTTATCCCGCAATCAACAATGATGAAGAATGGACAAAATGGGTGGAGAAAAATGCAAGCGAAGTTCTCGGAAAAGACAATGTGGTTAAAATAAAAGAGCCCTCTATGGGAGCGGATGATTTTAGTGCTTATTCAACAAATGTACCGAGCACATACTTCAGGCTTGGAGTTCGAGAAGACGGCAAAAAAACATACGATCTGCATCATCCTAAATTCCAGTTCGACGATTCGGTACTAGAAACAGGGATGAAAGTATTCACAGCCACTGTCTATAACACATTAAGTAAAGATGAATAAAAAAAGCGCCGCTGTAGGCGCTTTTTTTCATTATTTGGCAAATCGATGCTTTCCGATTGTAACCGTCACTTCTCTTGTTGTAATCCAATCACTAGTTGCGGTTCTTGGGTTATAGAAATACAGGGAATCCTGTCCCTGGCCGCGAAATGCAATCGCTTCTTCTACAGCTTTTTTCGATGACCAGCTTGCAGGTTTGTTGATTTCTCCGTTTTGCACAGGTGTAAACGCATAATGCCCGTATGCTTTTTGATACACTACATTATGGACACTGTTTGGGAAATCGGAGCTGTCGACGCGATTTAAAACAACAGTCGCTACCGCAACCTTTCCTGCATACGGCTCCCCTTTGGCTTCAGCGTTTACCAATCTAGCTAACAAATCCTTTTCATAAGAAGAAATGGCAGATGGAATAGTTAACTTTTGACCAGCATACAAATAATTGTTCCATAGATGGTTAACCTTCTTAATTGCAGGCACTGGAACTTGATAGTTGTTACTGATTTCCCATAAAGTATCACCTGGCTGAACATAGTAATCAGAAGCAGCCTCGGTATTTGATCCGAAAAAGACCAATGCCGTACATAAACTGATTGTTGTTAAGACTAGTTTTTTCATAGTAAAATCCTCCTCTTTATTTTTCCGATATTAGGATAACAGGTAAACAAGGAGGATTGGTCAGGTAGTCATTTCCAATAATTTTTTTATTTTCTGTGAACTGCTTCATGATGCGGATTGTTCAGTTTAATTACATTTATATTACATTGTAATAAAAGAGGTAACCGCATCCAGGTGAGGAGGTTAAAAACAAAAATGGCGAAAAGTTCATCCTCAAAATAAAAAACTTTATTTCCTTTACATAGATATAAGGGATTTTTAGTAATATGTAATATAGAAAACTTGTTGCCTGTAGAGGAACGGAGGAATAATCATGATCGTTTTTGAAAAAGTAAACGAACAATTATTAGGTCTTCTAAAAGAGATCATTAATTCCAATCCTGTATACAACCGATTGGAAAATGGGCACGAACAGCGTACGATGGAGGAGATTAGAAAAGAATATTTACATCAGGATCATAATCGGGAAACGTGCCTTATTAAAGTGAACGAGAATTATATAGGGGTCATCGACTATATGATTCATAATCCAAAAGATAAAACACCCTGGCTGGGTCTTTTGCTGTTGCACGGCGACTACCAGGGATACGGTTTTGGGAAAAGGGCATTTAAACATTATGAATTAAAAATGAAGGCCTTAGGTTTAGAGAAAGTTAGATTAGGGATATTAACAGAAAATTTAAATGCTCGCAGCATGTGGGAAAAGTTGGGTTTCAGATACTTGAAAACGGTTAACGTAGAGCAAAGTGCGGTTGATTGTTATGAAAAACTAATATATTAAACAGAGACTACTAAAAAATCGGCAATAAACCTTGCAACGATACAAAAATATTGGATATAATATAAGGGATATGACGAACGCAGGAGGTGGAAAAGAGATGATTTATTCTGTAGCGCGCACGCAATTTATAGAATTCCTTCATATTTGCCGTGCAATTTTTCATGATGCAGTTGTTGACGGGAGAAGTATGCCCTTTTTTAACAATTGCATAATGACTACAGAATGGTAAGTAATCTCTTTCCCCATAAATCCATATATAATGGAACGAAAGAGAGCCCTGATGCTCTCTTTTTCTATTCCATCAAGTAGAGGATCTTTTTGGCCATGGGTAAGGTATCTTATCCATGGCCTTTTTCTATTTCGAAAGGAGAAAATAACAATGATCGTAAGTTCAATAAATAATATAAGTAAAATGTTCGGTGGTAATCTTATCTTTGAAAATCTTTCTTTTGAAGTAAATGAAGGTGACAGGGTAGGCCTGGTAGGGAGAAACGGAAGTGGAAAAACAACTATTTTCAAATTGATTGCCGGCATAGAGAATCCGGACACCGGTGAAATCCATCTTAAAAAAGGGACCAGGATTGGGTATTTATCCCAGATACCCACTTATTCCAAAGAGACCTATGTCAGAAGCGTTCTTGAAAGCGCGTTTTCTGATGCAATGGAACTGGAAAGGGAAATGAAACAAATAGAAACAAAGCTTTCAGCTGAAAGCGATAAGACATTGCTCCAGAAATTAGCAGAAAAGTATGGCGAGCTTCAAGAACAATACACCATGATCGGCGGATATGAAGTTGAAGCGAATATCCAAAAAGTAGCACACGGATTACAGATAAATAGCCTCTTAGATCAGCCGTTCCATAAACTGAGCGGGGGGGAACAGACAAAGGTATGTCTTGGTCTTATATTGTTGCAAAAAACAGATGTTTTGCTGTTAGATGAACCTACGAACCATCTTGATATTTTGGCAGTCGAATGGTTGGAAGATTTTTTAACGCAATATGCTGGAGCGGTGATCGTCATCTCTCATGATCGTTACTTTTTGGATAAAGTAACGACCAAAATTTTCGACCTGGAAGACGGAGAATTAAATGTTTACCACAATAACTATTCAGGTTTTGTAAAAGAAAAAGAGGAAAAACTGTTGCTGGAATTCAATGCTTATCAGGAACAACAAAAGAAAATAAAAAAGATGAAAGAGGCAATTAAGCGATTGAGAGAATGGGCTAACCAGGCCAATCCGCCAAATGCCGCACTTCATAAAAGAGCACGGAACATGGAAAGGGCGCTTGAACGAATGGAAAAGCTAAAAAGGCCGGTCCTGGAAAGAAAGAAGATCGCCCTGCAATTTGAACAAAACGACCGGAGCGGAAAAGATGTATTGCTTTTAGAGGATGTCTCAAAAACCTTCGGCAAAAAGACATTATTTAAAAATGCAAATCTTCATGTGCGATATATGGAGCGCATCGCGATTGTTGGAGAGAATGGAAGTGGTAAAACGACGATGCTAAAAATGATCATGAAATCACTGAGCCCTGATGCCGGAGATGTGCGAATAGGAAGCAACGTAAAAATCGGATATCTTTCCCAGCATGTGGAAGCAAGTCATATGAATGAAACCGTGCTCGAAGCTTTTCGGGATCAAGTAGCAGTAACTGAAGGAGATGCAAGACACATACTGGCAAAATTCCTTTTTTACGGCCCGGCAGTATTTAGAAAAGTTTCTCAGTTGAGCGGCGGGGAAAAGATGAGATTACGATTAGCACAGTTAATGCATCAGGACGTAAACCTTCTCATCCTTGACGAACCTACAAACCATCTGGACATCGATTCACGTGAAGTGTTGGAGGAAGCTCTTGAAGATTTTAATGGTACCATTCTTGCTGTTTCCCATGATCGGTATTTTTTAAACAAACTGTTTCATACTACCTATTGGATCGCAGATAAACGGTTACACCGGTTCGATGGAAACTACACATGGGCGTTCCCGAAACTAAAGGAGCTAATCAATAAAGAACCATCAGTCAATACGAAACTAGAGGAAATAGAAATTTCCAAAAGCCATTATATGAAAGAGCAGGCTGTATCTCCTGCGGATGCAACAAAGCCTATCGAAGAGGAACTGGAACAGTTGGAAGAGAAACTGTTCTTATTAGATAAGGAAATGGCTGAAGAGCACGATCTTGGAAAACTGCAGGCATTTATTGAAGAAAAAGAATCGCTTGAACGACAGCGAAACAAATACTATGAGCAGCTAGACGAATTGTATCTGGCATAAATGGGGGTTTGTAAAGGTTCACTAAAAAGGGAAATGTAACTATAACTCACCATCATAAAGGAGGCATTTAAAATGGCAAAGGATAAAAACATGAAAAACAAGCGGGAAACAGAAAAAGCCAACTTGGAAGCTAACGAAGCGTTTTATCCTGTCGATGAAGCGGATAAATCATCGCCAATCTCTTACTTGTATAACAACATGGCTGCGGTAGACGTAACAAAAGACAAAGACAGCAATCGTTAAGAATAAGGTGCGCCTGGAATGGCGCTCCTTTAAAAGGCAAAACATAAATTTCACGTACCGTATTTTAAATATATTTTTTATAAAAAGGAAAAAATAATTTAAGGAGGTGATAGAATGAGCGATTCAAAACAAAACCAAAAACATAATACAGAGATTGGAAGTGAACTTGCAGCAGATCAGAACAATAATAAAAAACATAAAAAAAATAAGAAGCAAAAGAAAAATACTTAAAAAATAAAAGGCGTGATATGCGCCTTTTATTTTTATTTACAAACTCTACTGAATATATATACAATATTACAGAATTGGATTTGTTTGTCATATTCGAAGTAAAATTTTAGTCATTTTATACTCATTTCGAAGTATTGTTTTGTAACATTCCTGAAATAATGCTATAATTATCTGAAAGTTGCTAGTAGTGTCAAAAGGGGGTATATTTTTGAAATTATATGTATCAGTTGATATGGAAGGGATTAGTGGATTAGTAGATTCAACTTTTGTAGATTCTGGAAAAAGGAACTATTCAAGAGGACAAGAAATTATGACTCAGGAAACAAACCATGTCATACATACTGCTTTTGAAAACGGCTGCAATGAAATAATTGTAAATGACAGCCATTCTAAAATGAATAATCTATTAATCGAAAAACTGCATCCAGAAGCGAAATTAATTTCAGGGGATGTGAAACCGTTCTCAATGGTCCAGGGGCTTAATAATCAGTATACAGGCGCTATGTTTGTAGGATATCACGCTCGTGCTTCAAAGTTTGGGATCATGTCTCATTCCATGATTTTTGGTGTGCGAAATTTTTGGATCAATGATGTAGAAATAGGGGAACTAGGTTTTAATGCCTATGTTGCTGGATATTACGGTGTTCCGGTTCTCATGGTAGCAGGAGATGATCAGGCTGCAAAAGAAGCTGAAGAACTTATTCCTGGTGTAACAACTGCCGTCGTTAAAGAAACAACTTCCCGTTCGTCAGGGTTATGTTTGACACCTGAGAAAACAGGTGAATTGCTTCGGAAAAAAACGAAGATAGCTCTTGGAAACAGTGACAATGTAAGTCCATTAGTTCCACCAGAAAATCCGGTGTTAAGAATCGAGTTTGCAAACTATGGACAGGCTGAATGGGCAAGTTTGATGCCTGGAACCGTTTTAGAAGAAGGAACAACAACCGTTCGATTTGAAGCGAAAAATATTTTGGAAGCCTACCAGGCAATGCTGGTAATGACCGAGTTAGCAATGCGAACAACATTTTGTTAGGAAAGTAGGTTTCAATTGTGGGAAAGTACATAGTTAGCCGATTCGTCGGTGCACTTATCACCCTGTGGATCATCGTTACGCTGACATTTTTTCTAATGCATTTGATTCCAGGATCTCCTTTAAATAATGAAAGGAACACGAGTGAAGCAGTTCAGCGAAATCTGGAAGCACATTATCATCTTGATAAACCTGTTGTTGTACAATACGGAATATATCTAAAATCTCTGCTTCAGCTCGACTTCGGTCCGTCAATTAAACAGTCATCTCAATCAGTTAACGATATGCTCGGCCAGGGCTTTCCGATTTCAGCAGAACTTGGCTTTTATTCGCTGCTCATCGCAGTGATGTCCGGAATTGTTCTGGGGATCCTGGCTGCATTAAAGCATAATCATATGATTGATTATCTTGCAATGACCATCGCGGTAATCGGTATTTCAGTACCGAACTTTATTATGGCAACGCTACTGATTCAACAAATCGCAGTTAACATGGAATTGCTTCCCGTTGCAACATGGGCATCTCCAGCACATATGATCTTGCCAACTGTTGCCCTTGCTACAGGGCCAATGGCAATCATTGCCCGTTTAACTCGTTCTAGCATGCTGGAAGTATTGAATCAAGATTATATCCTTACAGCAAGAGCAAAAGGTATTTCTACTTTTAACATTGTTATGAAACATGCTTTAAGGAACGCCGTCTTACCGGTTGTTACTATTTTAGGAACATTAGTTGCTGGTGTTCTTACAGGAAGTTTTGTTATTGAAAAGATTTTTGCGATTCCTGGTATGGGTCAGTACTTTGTAAAAGGCATCAATAATCGCGATTATCCGGTTATTATGGGAACGACTGTATTTTACAGTGCTTTTCTGATATTAATGCTTTTCCTCGTCGATATTGCTTATGGAATACTCGATCCGAGAATTAAGCTTCATAAGAGGGGGGACTAGCATGGGAGTGCCAAACCAAACAAATACAAAAATAGCTGAGCCTTATACACCTGATGAAATGTTTGTGCCAGTGGAACAGAATAATTCTGAAGCTGAAATGATTTCAAGACCAAGTATTTCTTATTGGAAAGATGCCTGGTTAAGATTGAAGAAGAACAAATTAGCAATGAGCGGACTTGTTATTTTAATCTTTTTATTGATCATGGCAATCATCGGCCCGATGCTGACACCTTACAGTATGGAGCAGCAAAGCTTGACAAAACAAAACCTTGCGCCATCAAGCGAATACTGGTTTGGAACAGATAACCTGGGAAGAGATATGTTTACTAGAACATGGTATGGAGCAAGAGTATCGCTTTTCGTTGGAATCATGGCTGCTATGATCGATTTCCTAATCGGTGTCTTATATGGAGGTTTGTCCGGGTACAAAGGCGGCCGTACGGACAATATCATGATGCGGATTATCGAGATCTTATATGGATTGCCGTACTTGTTAATGGTTATTTTACTTATGGTTGTAATGGGCCCTGGTCTGTTGACCATCATTGTTGCATTAACGGTGACAGGATGGGTTGGAATGGCCCGGATTGTAAGGGGGCAGGTTCTCCAGTTAAAGAACTCTGAGCATGTCCTCGCCTCCAAAACCCTGGGAGCTAGTACGTTCAACATAATTAGAAAAAACTTGCTTCCAAATACGATGGGGCCAATCATTGTTCAAATGACATTAACAGTTCCGACTGCGATCTTTGCAGAAGCATTCTTGAGCTTCCTCGGACTTGGTGTTCAATCTCCTGCAGCAAGCTGGGGCGTACTCGCAAATGATGGACTGCCTGTCATTTTATCAGGAGACTGGTGGAGATTATTTTTCCCTGCGTTTTTCATTTCATTAACGATGTTCGCCTTTAACGTACTCGGAGACGGACTCCAGGATGCACTGGATCCGAAGTTCCGAAAGTGACAAATGGGGTACCGGCTTTTCTTATTCAATAGAATAAGAGGATGCCTAAAATATATTAAACTTTTATTAAGGGGGAAAATTTGTGAGAAAACTAACAGCAGCATTGTTGTCAGTATTGCTAGTTTTCGCGCTTGTAGGATGTACAACATCTCAATCCAGCTCAGAAAACAACAGTGGCAGTGCAGATTCTGACAACAAGAAAGAAGAAAAGGGTGGAGAAAAGATTCTCCTGTTAAACAACGGGAATGAACCTACTTCATTTGATCCGCCAATTGGTTTTGACTCTGTTTCATGGAATGCTTTGAACAACTTGATGGAAGGTTTAACCCGTCTTGATAAAGATGACCAACCACAGGCTGCAACAGCAGAAGATTGGAAAGTATCGGATGATGGCAAGACTTACACGTTTACTATTCGTGAAAATGCAAAATGGTCAAACGGAGATCCTGTGACAGCTGAAGACTTCGAATATGCATTGAAGCGTTTAGCAGACCCTAACACTGCTTCTCCAGCTGCGTTCCTTGCAAACTTCATCGAAGGCGCAAAAGAATTTAACGAAGGAACTGGCTCTGCTGATGATATGAAAGTTAAAGCAGTAGATGAAAAAACATTGGAAGTTACATTGGTTGCACCTCAAAATTACTTCTTGAGTGTTATTTCTAACCCGGCATTTTTCCCGGTTCATAAAGCAACGGTGGAAGAAAATAAAGACTGGGCGACAGAAGCAGACACTTTTGTTGGAAATGGACCATTTAAACTTACAAAATGGGAGCATAGCAGCGAGTTTGAATTCAAGAAAAACGAAAACTACTGGGATGCTGAGAACGTTAAGTTGGATGGCGTTCACTGGGCGATGATAGATGATACAAACACCGAGTATCAAATGTTTAAAACCGGCGAGCTTCATCAATCTGATGTTCCTGCTGATCTAAGTGAGCAATTGTTTGAAGAAGGTAAAGCACAGGTTGAAGACCAATCTGGAACTTACTTCTATCGCTTCAATGTAAATATGGAGCCTTTCCAGAACGAAAACATCCGTAAAGCATTTGCATTGTCTGTCGACCAGCAAAAGATCGTTGATTTTGTAACAAAAAATAAAGAAAAAGCAGCACACGCTTTCGTAGGTCCTGGATTCAAAGACCCGGCTGGCGGCGACTTCCGTGATGTTGGTGGAGAGCTAGTTTCACCTGACGCAGCAAAAGCGAAAGAATTGTTAGAAAAAGGTATGAAAGAGGAAGGCTATGATACACTTCCTAAAGTTACAATGACATACAACACGAGTGACACTCATAAACAAATCGCTGAAACAATGCAGCAAATGTTTAAAGAAACATTAGGTGTTGATGTAGAACTTGCTAACATGGAATGGAATGTTTTCTCTGATGAGCAAAAAGCAGGCAAACTTCAATTTTCTAGAAGTTCTTTCCTTGCCGACTATGCAGATCCGATCAACTTTATGGAAAACTTCCAAACAGGACACTCTATGAACCGTACAGGCTGGAGCAATGCAGAGTTCGATAAGCTGATCCAGGATGCAAAAGCAGAAAGCAACGAAGAAAAACGCTTTGAAATGTTACACCAGGCAGAAGAGATCTTGTTTGAAGAAATGCCGATCTTCCCAATCCACTACTATAACCAGGTTTATTTAGAAGCTGACAATGTAGAGGGCATCGTAAGACACCCTGTTGGATATTTAGAATTAAAATGGGCAGATCTTAAGTAAGCGATGAAATAAAGGGGGTTCATAATGAACACCCCTTTTTCTATTGAAAAGATGGCGATACATAGAACATTGAAGAAATGGGGTTGATTTAGGTGACCACTCTTCCAAAGTCGATTAGGCCAGGAGACACAATCGGAGTAATCGCTCCAGCAAGTCCGCCAAACAAAGAAAAAACAAAAATAGCGATTAACTACTTTGAACAACTCGGTTTTAACGTTGTGACAGGAAATCATATATACACAAAATCAGCTTATTTAGCCGGAGATGATAACAAAAGGTTAGAGGATTTGCACATGATGTTTGCAAATGAAAATATTGATGCTGTTTATTGCGCTTGCGGTGGCTATGGAACTGCAAGAATTGCCGACTTCATAGATTATGAGTTAATTAGAAGAAATCCAAAAGTTTTCTGGGGATACAGTGATATTACGTTTCTACATACCGCAATCTTTCAAAAAACGGGGCTGATAACCTTTCACGGTCCAATGCTCGGTTCCGATCTTGGAGAAGGTTCGATCGATCCGTTGACAGAAAACTACCTAAAACAAGTAATAGAGCCAACTGACATCCACTACACAGAACAAATTAGCCCCTTACAAGTGCATGTAGAAGGAAAAGCTTCTGGACCTGTTGTTGGAGGAAACCTTTCTCTCCTGGTTAGCACTCTCGGTACTCCATTTGAAATCGATACGAAAGGGAAACTGCTCTTTATTGAAGAAATAGAAGAAGAACCATACCGAATCGACCGTATGCTGAACCAGTTGAGAATGGCTGGAAAGTTTCAGGATGCCGCAGGCGTATTGTTGGGTGATTTTAATAATTGTGTGCCTGGTAAAAGAAAGGAATCTTTTACGTTAGAGCAAATTTTCGAACAGTTGATAGTACCTGCTGGTAAACCGACAATGAGCGGTTTTTCAATAGGACACTGCGTGCCACATATTAGTATTCCAATCGGTTCTCAAGCAGTGCTTTCTACTTATAATAAGACACTGGACATAAAGGCAGGATGTAAAAAATAATGAAAGTGTAAAAGGTGGAAGAATATGAAGATTAATGGCATTCAAACCGAGCGTTCAGCAGTACCCTTGACGAAACCCTTTAAAACCGCACTTAGAACAGTAACAGTTGCAGAATCCATTATAGTTAAGATTACAACTGATAACGGACTAGTCGGCTGGGGAGAAGCGCCTCCAACTGTTGTGATAACAGGAGAGAGCCTGGCAAGTATAGAAGCGGCAATAAACCAAACCATTAAACCCAAAATTTTAAACAAATCATTACTTGCTTATGAAGAAGTTTTTCAGATTTTACATCATGCCCTGGTAGGAAACACAAGCGCCAGGGCAGCGGTGGATATGGCTCTTTATGACCTTATCTCTCAAAATGCCGGCCTCCCTCTTTATCAGTTTCTTGGCGGCTATCAAAGTGAAATCGAAACAGATTTTACAGTAAGTGTAAATTCCCCTTATGAAATGGGGGAAGATGCGATGGAATATATTAAAAGGGGCTTTAGCGTATTAAAAGTTAAAGTCGGCAAGGATGATATTAATACGGATATTGAGCGAATAAAAGAAATACGAAAACAAATCGGTTATGACTATATGATTCGTCTTGATGCAAACCAGGGTTGGGAAGCGAAGGAAGCTGTCCGTTCAATCAGAAAAATGGAAGATATGGGCCTCGATATTGAATTGATCGAACAGCCGGTTGTTTCCCATGATGTTGAAGGATTGAAGCTGGTAACAGATTCAGTGGATACTCCTATCATGGCCGATGAAAGTGTCTTTTCTCCCAAACAGGCATTTGAAGTACTGCAGAAGAGGGCCGCAGACTTACTTAATATTAAACTGATGAAAGCTGGAGGGATTTATAGAGCCCAGACAATCAATGCTATTGCAGAGACCTGTGGAGTAGCATGTATGGTGGGCAGCATGATTGAAACGAGACTTGGTATAACTGCAGCTGCCCATTTTGCAGCTTCAAAAAAGAACATTACACGTTTCGATTTTGATGCACCGTTAATGCTTTCAAATGACTTTGTTCAGGGCGGTGTCATTTATAATCAAAATAAAATGAAACTACCGGATTCACCTGGACTTGGAATTACCGAAATTAATCTATCAGGAGGTGTTCGTGTTGACTAAAACACTGGCAGTAAACGTGAAAGTTGCAACACTCTGGACAAAACCCCAGAACCCGCCAAGGGAAATAGATAAACCTGCACTGGAAAACCCTGTGCGTCTGGAAGAGTGGCTGGATTCGCTTCATTACGAACCTCGATTGCAACTGTGCAATGATAATATGGTTCAGTCACAATTGTTGTACGGTGAAAAAGTGTTATTCCTCGATGAAGAAGATGGATGGTCAAAAGTAATTGCTCTTTCACAGCCATCCTCCAAAGATGAAAGAGGGTATCCCGGCTGGATGCCGAGTACTCAATTAAAAGAAATCGAAGAATATACAAAACTCTCCGATGATAAAACAGTGGAAGTTGTAAAACCTGTTACGAACCTGTTTGAAGACAAAGATAAAAAAGGCTTGGAAGTAAGCTTCCAAACTCGCTTGCCGTTTATTGAGGAAGAGGAAGAATGGATACAGGTTGGAACTCCCACTGGTTATCAATGGCTGAAAAAAGAAGATGTGATGGTAAGAGAGAAAAATACACCAAAAGGCGATGGTGAACAAGTAATCAAGGCTGCAGAAAAATTCGTTGGCCTGCCTTATTTATGGGGAGGAATGTCGTCGTTTGGATATGATTGTTCAGGGTTCTCCTATAATATGACCCGCTCAATCGGTTATACCATTCCACGTGATGCCCATGACCAGGCGAAGGATGGAAAAGTAATAGAAAAGGAAGATCTGAAACGGGGGGACCTTCTGTTCTTTGCTTATGAACAGGGAAAAGGGGCCGTTCATCATGTTGCCATCTATTATGGCGACGGGAAAATGATTCATGCACCAAACACTGGAAAGACAGTTGAGATCATTGAATTGGCAGGAACAATCTATGAGGAAGAACACTGTGAATCAAGAAGGTACTGGTAAATCAAGTGAAGTGAAGCTGTTCCAGTTAGAGTCCGAGATCAAAACTATTATCAAGGAATTGCCTGGTGATTATTCTATCGTTATCGAAACATTAGAGGGAACAATCTCTTTAAAAGGAGAAAACCAACTGCCTGCAGCAAGCTTGATAAAGCTGCCGATAATGATAGAAGCATTTCGGCAGAGTGAAGCTAACATTATTGATCTTGATGAAATAGTTGATGTATCAACTGTAAAAAAGGTTGGAGGTGCAGGAATCCTTGCACGCCTATCATCCATTGCTTCGTTAACGATCAGAGACCTCTTAACACTCATGATCATTGTCTCTGACAATACAGCTACAAACGAGTTGATCGACCGTTTAAGCACCGATAAGATAAATAACCTTTGCAGAGCGTATAATTGCCAGAGTACAAGGTTGCAACGAAAATTAATGGATTTTGAAGCGTTAAAGAATGGAAAGGACAATCTCACATCTTCAAAAGACGTGGTCAAACTTTTAAAAGGAATTGATACTGGTCAGGATTATTCAAAAAGGACCAGAAAGGAAATGCTTTCTATCCTTTCAGAACAACAATTTCTTGATAAGCTTCCGGCCTTTATTCCTCAAGATTCAACAGAAGAATTTTTTATGGCGAACAAAACCGGAGAGCTGCCAGGTGTTGAGCATGACGCAGCTATTATAAAATCAAACGGAAAACATGTATATGCCTGTGTCATGTTTGCTAATTTATACGAAAACAAAGAAGGAAAAGTGGCTATTTCGGAAATCGGAAGGGCGATCTGGGAATTCTTGAAATAACTTTTGAAAGGAGCCGGCCAGGCTTCTTTCTTTCTATTTTCTTAACGTGGTTAAATTTTATTTAGTTATATAAACAGGAGTACCGATTGGAACTATATTTGCCAATTCCTCAACGTCCCTGTTATACATTCTTATACACCCTTTCGAGACATATTTCCCTATTGATGAAGGATCGTTTGTTCCATGGATCCCATAACCTTTTTTAGAAATGCTCATCCACATAGTCCCGTAAGGTCCGCCGGGGTTTGGTGCTTTGTTTATGATAATATACTCACCAGTCGGCGTCCTGCTAAGCATCTTTCCAACACCAACAGGAAAAACTTTTACCACCTGATTGTTTTTTCTTAATGTTAATCTCCTTTCAGAAAGGGAGATTAAAATCGAATATGGTATGGTTTCTTTGTTTGGATAACCGGGAACAATTATCTGTTGCCCGGGAAAAATAACGTTGGGATTCGGAAGCGGATTAGCATCCAGGATTGCTTGAACAGATATCCTGTAATCTATAGCTATAGATGAAAGTGTTTCACCGGGCTTGACTATATGGTACATAAATCAATCATCCTTTTTTGCCAGTCTATGCATGTGAATTTAAAATAAAAACACTTAATGTGGATTATCCTTTATGGAAGAAGGGGAAAAAATAAAAGGTAAAAAGGTTAGTAGAAGAAGTTTCTTTATTCTTAAAGAAATAAAAGGGTGATGCATCGCGATGAAAATTGGAGTTATATCTGATACACATATGCCAGGAATGGCGAAAAGCTTGCCTGAGCCATTAATGCAAGGGTTAAAGGGCGTCGACCTAATAATCCATGCGGGTGATTGGAAAACACTCGATGTCTATAATTCTTTAAGTGAGTTAGCACCTGTAAAAGGCGTAGTTGGAAATATTGATGGAGAAGAAATCAAGGCTGAATTTCCTGAGAAGCAAATTATACAGGCTGGTCCATTTAGAATTGGCATTATACATGGCCATGGGAAGAAAAAAACAACAGAGAAGAGAGCGATAGAAGCTTTCGAGGGAGAATCTGTAGATATGATTATATTTGGCCACTCGCATATTCCGCTGAAGAAGGAACATGACGGAGTGCTGCTTTTTAATCCTGGTTCACCCATTGATAAAAGGAGACAGCCTGAGTATTCTTACGGCATGGTAACAATAAAAGACACTATAGAAGCTGAGCACATCTTTTATAAGAAAAAATAACAGGGCAGCGGAACATACCGTTTTGCCCTGTTATTTTTATGTCTGGTTCATTATCCCACTTTTGCTGTTGAATCACTGGATAAAAAAGAAATAAGGCTGGAATTCTGGAGAAATAGTACAACGAAAGACTTAATTTAAATAGAAGGATTAACCAACAAAAAGTGTTGTTTTTTATATAACTTTAGAATCCGAATAAAAACACATTATGATTTGATAGGCAGGTTCTAATTTTGTATAATAATTGTATAACTTATGTGTAATTGCTCATATAAAGGATATAGGAGAAAGAAATTAATATTTTGGAACCGATGACATCATTGAGATTATACAGTTCTGTTAGAAATCATACCGATTCGAAGGGTGGGAGCAAAATGATATTAAAGGCCTATGAACATTGCGAAAATATTATAAAGAAAAACTCAAAAACGTTTTACAGGGCTTTTTCATTTTTACCTGAAAGTAAAAAACGAGCGGTCTGGGCTGTCTATGCATTTTGCCGGGAAGTCGATGATATCGTTGACGAGGGAAATGAACCAGCAATACAACTAGCTGAATTTGAAGAAGATTTTGAGGCTTTCCTAACTAATAGAATTAATGCCGACAACTTGATGTGGGTTGCTTTAGAAGATGTTTTTGAGCAATTTAAAATGGACATCAATCCTTTTCGAGATATGATAATCGGGCAAAAAATGGATTTGTACAAAACAAAATATGCTAGTTTAGCAGAGCTGGAAGACTATTCCTACCATGTGGCAAGTACGGTAGGTTTAATGTTATTGCCGATCCTTGCTCCTGAAAATAAGGGGGAATTAAGAGAGGGCGCTGTTTCCCTGGGGATTGCTATGCAGATTACAAACGTGTTGAGAGATATTGGTGAAGACCTTGAAAGAGGAAGAATTTACCTGCCAGAGGAGTTACTAAAAAAACACAAATACCTATTAGAAAATCTTCTTGCAAAAAAGGTAACAGCAGAGTTCATTGCTATTTGGGAGGAACTTGCAACGATTGCCGACTGCTATTATGAAGAAGCATTTAAAACTATATCCCTTTATCCTGAAGACGCCAGACTGCCTGTTCAATCTGCCGCCGTTTTTTATCGGGCAATTCTCGATTCTGTTAGAAGGAATGAGTACCAGGTATTCCATAAAAGATCGGTAGTTTCTGATGAAGAAAAGAAAGACCTGCTTATGAAGTTCGCTTAGTTATATGCATGAACATTTTTCACTCTTAATTCTTAGACTTTTTGCAGGTTTAACATGTATAGTTAAGAAATAGATCAGTAACAATAAAAAAATCGCAAAGCAATCCAGGTATTACAAAAGGCTTATAAGGAGTGAGACCCCATGAAGCCAGTTGATGATAAAACAGAGCGCAGAAAAACGGAACATATCCGCATTTGTTTAAATGAGGATGTTGAAGGAAAAAATATTACAACAGGACTCGAAAAATATCGTTTCAAACATAATGCATTACCAGAGATTGATTTTAAAGAAATTAATCTTGGAACTTCCTTTCTATCTAAACAAGTAAAAGCTCCATTCTTAATAAGTTCCATGACAGGTGGAACAAAAGTTGCACGGAATATTAACCAGCGTCTCGCTTTGCTGGCTGAATCCCATGGTTGGGCCATTGGTGTTGGATCGATGAGAGCGGCGATCGAAGAAGAATCTCTTGCCGACACTTTTGAGGTTAGAAAATACGCACCGACTATTCCGGTCCTTGCAAATCTTGGGGCCGTCCAATTTAACTATGGATACGGAACAGAAGAATGTATGAGAGCAGTGGAAATGATTGAAGCAGATGCCTTGATTCTCCATTTAAACAGTCTGCAGGAGGTGTTTCAACCCGAGGGTGATACAAACTTCGGTAATTTGCTAACCAAAATAGAGGAAATTGCTGCTAAGTTGCCTGTTCCTGTGGGTGTTAAAGAAGTAGGGATGGGGATAAACGGACTCTCCGCAAAAAAGTTAATGGATTCCGGAGTAAAGTTTATTGATATAGCAGGTGCTGGAGGAACATCCTGGATCCAGGTGGAAAAATTCCGTGCGAATGAACCTATTAGAAATCTTGCAGCGGACGCTTTTTCCGATTGGGGTAACCCTACAGCCGAATGTCTTGAAGAGGTAAAACAATATAGAAATCAAATCGAGATTATTGCGAGCGGCGGAATGAAAAATGGGGTAGAGGCAGCTAAAGCCCTGGCACTTGGTGCTAATATGGTCGGTTTCGGCAGATCGCTTTTAAAACCTGCTGTAGATTCTGATGTGACACTTTTAGAAGTACAGATGGATCGGATTGAGTTTGAATTGCGGACGGCTATGTTTGGCATCGGAGCAGATAGTATTGAACAGCTTGTAAATACTAGGAATTTATATAAAATTTCCTGACTCCAGCGAGTGAAAGAGTTTAATCGTTTTTTGAATAACTACATATACAGGAAGCTAAAGACCCGCAGGCTGGGCTGGCAGGTCTTTTTTATGCGATATTCTAGGTGAAATATTCAAATTTTCCTTCGGGGAGGTATTTTTCAATATATCCGCCTAAAGTTTCTTTCATGTCCTCTTGTTCTTCTTTTTTGTATACATACTTTCCTATACCATATTTACCCCACTTGTATTGCCTTTTTGTTTCATCCATTTCAAGTTTCGTCATCGGGTAGTTTTTTTCGATTGTTCTTTTTGCCGGCTTCGTGAAACGATGCTGAATCAGTTCAAAGGTGAGGTCCTTTTTTGCAAAGGCCGGGAGTTTAGCTTCCAGTTTCTCAAACAGTTCTTTATAACCTTCTTTCCAGCCGTCGTATAAATAAATTGGGGCAACGATAAATCCAAGTGGATAACCAGCATTGGCAACTTTTACTGCTGCTTCAATCCGCTCGTCTAATCGAGAGGTGCCAGGTTCAAGATATTTTATGACGTAATCAGCGTTCATGCTAAAACGAAATCGCGTTTTCCCGTTATGCCTTGCATCTAATAAATGATCTACATGAGCAAACTTGGTTACGAAGCGAAGTTTGCCATATTTCGATTCTCCAAAAAACTCAATGGCACGCTTTAGTGAATGAGTAAGATGGTCTACTCCGACGATGTCTGAAGTACAGGAAGCTTCAAATCTTGTCGTTTCAGGGGCCCGCTCTTCCATATATTTAGTTGAAGCCTCAAAAATTTCATCAACATTTACATAGGTTCGAATGTAAGGCTTGTTTCCCATTGTGGTTTGCAAGTAACAGTAATGACAATGGCCCATACATCCTGTAGCGAGAGGAATAGCATACTCAGCAGAAGGTTTTGATGTATCAAACTTAAGCGTCTTTCTAACTCCTATAACAAGAGTGGATTTTGCTATGCGGTATTGCTGAAAGTGGTTTTCTCCAGGAAGGTTCCTTACCTGATTATGAGAGGTTGTTTCCCGAATTTCAATTCCCAAACCCTCAAATTTTTGCTTAAGCTGTTTTCCAAGCGCATATTCCAGTGCACGTGGTTCCATGTATACTAGTTGCGGAATAAATGGTTTAACCATATTTGAACACCTCAGTCAGTCAATCCGAAATAGTAGTCAAAAGCTTGTTCAGCTTCTGTCTCAGACCGATAAATTGCGAGCTCATCCGATAAAGGATAATAGGTTTCATATAAGAAAAGAGCAAGCTCTCCAGGAGAATCTGGATTTTTTACTACGGCAGCTTCCTGAACATTAGCCACATTCTGAGTATGCGGATTGCGATAAATAACGTAAACGATATCACCTGCAGAATACTGGGTGTTCGGATCATTTATTTCCATTTCTCCACCTGCTTTCCATCTGTTTCTTTTCATTATTCCTCCTTCCATTTGTTTTATTTAGATTAACATTTGGAAAATTATCCGGAAAAATGAAAGAGATAACAAGGAAGGGGATAGTCAACAGCCAAACGCGCAAAATAAGCAAAAAACGAAAGTGTGAAGAGAATGGAATCGGGATGGGTTTCGTTATTGCCGTTTGTATCGGTTATCATCATTGCTGTTTTTACGAAACAGGTCTTACCAGGTTTAACTGCAGGATTGATCGTTGCTTCCTACCTGGCCTCTCCTGGCATTTTGTCAGGGATTGAACAACTCCTTTCTTATTTGATTGAAGGGCTAACAGATAAAAATAATATAAAAATCATTCTTTTTTTATATGTCTTTGCTGGCTTGATTGGAATGATAAAGTTTTCTGGCGGAATCAAAGGATTTGTAGAGGAAGCATCGAATAGAATCAAATCCAAGAAAGGAGCCTTGCTTTTAACCTGGATATCCACAATAGGAACTTTTGCAGCTCCCAGCTTTCGGATCGTTACAATTGCTCCTATTATGAGAGCATTGTTAAAAAAGGTTAAAATGACCCCGCAGGAACTAGGATTTGTAATCGAAACAACTGCGAGTCCCATCATCGTTCTCATTCCTGTTGCGACTGCTTTTGTCGGTTACATGGCCAGCGTAATTGAAATTTCTCTTGAGAGTCAAAAAATAATGGGTGATGGTTACAGTTTGTT
Organism: Exobacillus caeni; assembly: GCF_005747095.1. GTDB lineage: Bacteria > Bacillota > Bacilli > Bacillales > Guptibacillaceae > Exobacillus > Exobacillus caeni. Next base: position 291,255 of record NZ_SWLG01000006.1, read on the forward strand.
TATTCAAAGCATTCCCTACAATTTCTTCTCCATTGCAATAATCCTTCTGGGTTTTTATCTTAGCTTTTTTCATCATTCCAAAAAGCCGGCTACAGATGCAGGCAACAAAGAAATGGAGGTAAAAGGGGAAGAAGATTGGGTGGACTGCCATCCTGCGGTTTCAAAGGATTTGCCCTCAAAGCCACTGAACCTTGTTATCCCATTGGTGTTAATCATTTTATTAACCCTATTTTTAACCTTTTGGAGTGGTTACCAAAAAGGGGAAAAGGGAATCCTTTCCTCTTTCATTGAAGCAGATGTACTGGACGCGATGGTAATAGCGCTACTCATTACATTATTTATCTCCATCACGCTCTTTCTATCTCAGCGCTATTCTCTGAGAAAAGCCATCGAATTCTTTGTTGACGGAGGAAACGATATGATGCCGGTCATACTTCTGCTCGCAGTGGTATGGGCACTTGCATCTGCAACGGAAGACCTTGGATTCTCAGAATTTGTAACGAATAACGTGAATTGGATTCCTAAAATGTTTATACCTCCTGTTTTATTCTTGCTCGGAGCAGCGATCTCCTATTTTATCGGTTCATCATGGGGAACATGGGGAATTCTAATGCCCCTTGGTGTTTCGTTGGCTCAGGTTTCGGATACCTCCTTACCAATCGTTATAGGAGCAGTATTTGCGAGCGGTACTTTTGGTGCATTTGCATCTCCTCTAAGCGACAATACGAATACAATCGCGAATATTTTAAATTTAAAGGTTCTTCCTTATGCAAGGTTTAAATTAATACCTGCTTTAATCGCAGCATCTATAGCAGCCGTATTTTATGCGATCGTTCCCTTTATAAAATAATGATTGTATTAATCGTTGAAGCATTCTATTAGAAAAACAGTTGCATTTGATGTGTAATAAAGAGAGAACGTTAAATAACAACATAAAAAGGAGCGATTACGGAATGAAGTTTAACTTCAGAATTTTTTCAGATTATATATGACCGTTTTGTTATGTCGGCAAGGGTCTTGTCGAAGAGTTGAAAAAGGAATTTGATATAGAAGATGAATGGGTAAGTTATGAAATACATCCAGAAACACCTGAAAGTGGAGTTTCTCTAAAAGAAAAATTCCCCAATGCAGATATAAATGCGATGTATAATCAGTTCAATCGAGCAGGTGCTCCGTACGGAATAGAATCTACAAACGTATCGATTCTTTCCAATTCACAAAAAGCGCTCGAAGCAAGTGAGTATGCAAGAGATCAAGGGAAGTTTGATCAATTCCATGAAGAGGTATTCAAATCGTATTTCACTGAAGGTAAAGATATCGGAGACACTAATATATTATTGGAGATCGCTGAAAGGATCGGTTTGAACAGAACAGAAATGGAAAATGCTCTTGAAAAGGAAACTTATTTACCGACATTAAAAGAAGCTAATGAGGAAGGGAGAAGGCTAGGAGTCTCAGGTACCCCAACATTTATTATAAATGGAAAGTACAAAGTGGTCGGTGCCCAGCCACTGGAAAACTTCAAGCAAGCCTTGCGCCAACTCGAAGCAACAGAATAGTAGCAAAAGCTCTCCATAAGGAGAGCTTTTTTAATAAATGCTTACAATTTTAGTAGAAGTGGTAAAGCAAATCATAAGAACAGCAAAAAAATTGATACTAATAACAGACTGGCATAAAGGAGGCGACTTATGGATTTTGACAATGCAGAAAATTGGATCCTTAACCATATCGAATTGGCTCAAAAATATCAGCAATTTCTTAATGGTCTTCCCAGGGATGACAAAAAAGTTGTGGAAGAAATGATGATAGAAGCTTATAGGAGAGGATTGAAGGAAGGGAAGAAACAGGGTGCAGAAGCTGCGAGGCAGATTTATAAAGTAAATAAGAATAACTTTTGATTGTTTAACGAAAGATGTTTTGTGGAATGCAGGTTAAACATCACATTTTTGCACAGTAAAGGAGAAGATTTCATGAAAGCTATTGTCATAGAACAATATGGAGGAAAAGACCAACTAAAAGAAAAAGAAGTTCCTATTCCTGACGTGAAAGAAAACCAGGTTCTTGTTGAAACACATGCTACCTCAATCAATCCCATCGATTGGAAAGTAAGGGAAGGGAATTTGAAGGAAATGCTCCCTTTTGATTTTCCAATCATTCTTGGATGGGATGTCGCAGGCGTTATCAAACACGTCGGAGATAAAGTGGAAAACTTTGAAGAAGGAGACAGAGTCTTCGCAAGGCCTGCAACAACTGCCAACGGATCTTATGCGGAATATGTTTCGGTAGACGAAGATTTATTAGCCGGAATCCCTTCTAATATTTCTTTTGAGGAAGCCGCTTCGGTTCCACTTGCGGGTTTAACAGCCTGGCAGTGTCTTGTTGACTTCGGAAATATAAAAAAAGGAGACAGGGTACTAATCCATGCCGGCGCAGGGGGTGTTGGGACATTCGGCATCCAATTTGCAAAGCATTTTGGGGCAGAAGTCGCAACTACAGCAAGTGAAAAAAATATTGATTTCTTAAGATCTCTTGGGGCAGACACAGTGATTAACTATAAAGAACAGGATTTTGAAAAAGAACTGAGTGACTTTGATATTGTATTAGATTCTCTGGGAGGAGAAATACAACAGAAAAGCTATAACGTTCTGAAAAAAGGAGGACGGCTTGTTTCGATCGTAGCACCTCCAGATGAGGAAGAAGCAAAAGAACACGGGATAAAGGCAGGCTTTCTATGGTTAGAACCAAATGGATCGCAATTACAAGAGATTGCGGATCTGATGGAAAAACGAGCCGTTAAACCGAATGTCGGGCACACCTTTAAGTTTAGTGAGTCGGGACTTCAGCAGGCACATGAACTTAGTGAATCGCATCATGCAAAAGGAAAAATAGTTATTTCTGTAAAATAAAAACATAAAGACTTGACATCTAGTCTTTACTAAGGTAATCTAATAAAAAATGAAAATACGTTTAATTCTTCTTATTCAGAGAGGTGGAGGGACTGGCCCTACGAAACCTCGGCAGCGGATTCTCACTCATTGGGAACACCGTGCCAATTCCTGCGGCGGATACGTCGGAAAATAAGAAGAGGAGAAATCATAAAAGATTAACCCTCTTCTGTTAAGAAGAGGGTTTTTTTACATTTTCCTCTTCCATCCACTTTGTGATCAAGAGGTGATTATTTGGCAAAACCAGTACAAAGAGCTGAAACGAGAAAAAAATGCTTGATAGATTATTTACTGGCAAGGGGTATTTTTAAAATGGGAGACAAACAGCTATATATGCTGCCTCTTTCCGACTTAGAAAAAGAATATAACCAGTTAAGAAACGAAAAAGAAAGGGCGTAGAAATAGATGAAAGCAACATTTGGAGCAGGATGTTTTTGGGGAGTAGAAGCCGTGTTTAAAGAATTAGAAGGAGTTATTTCTACACAGGTAGGTTATATGGGAGGCACACTTGCACATCCGACATATGAGCAGGTTTGCACAAATGAAACTGGCCATGCAGAGGTAGTAGAAATTAAATATAATCCATTAAGAATAAGCTATGAAGATCTATTGGAAGTTTTTTGGAATAGCCATAATCCAACTTCATTAAACCGCCAGGGAGAGGACAGAGGATCACAATATAGGTCGGCTATTTTCTTTCATGATGCAGAACAAGAGAAAACAGCGCACGCTTCAAAAGAAAAGAAGGGTGTTGAAGGTACATTTAAAAAGCCTATAGTAACCGAGATATCGCGAGCATCTGAATTTTACCGTGCGGAAGAGTACCACCAAAATTACTTTGAAAAAAATGGTGTGGCAGCTTGTTCGATCTAATCGAATTTGAGAAAAAGGTTCGGTCATTGCACCGAACCTTTTTCTGTGAAGTAGAAAACGGGAGATGATTGGGAGTTGTTTTCTGTTATACCGGTTAAGATTTTCTTAAGGACGTATGCCTATATCATCAATTATTATTTTTCCCTTTTTACTTTTATTAAAAAGAAAAGTCACTTTAGTCAGTTGTTTTGGATCAAAGCGAGAGTTCTCTAACTTAAAATTCTTAAGTGGGAGAACAAAGGATTGTAATACCGGTTCTGTCTTTTCACCATAACGGCTATCCTGATAAAACTTTGTTTTTGTATGCTGGATCTGGAGTACCGGTGGAACCTTACCAAATGTATGCAAAGGCAATGTGGCAGATGCACCGTTCTTTGAGGTTAGCTTAATCGAAAAATCAACCGAATCTCCTTTAAATGTATCATTTTCTTCAACCCCTAAGTTAGCAACGGAAAAAGTGACGGATGAATCTTCTGTGAAATTAATTTCGCTTAAATTAGCTTCAGGTAGGGAAACAATATAACGGCCATTATCGGAATAAGTTTCATTCCACTTGATAAATACTCCGTGGTTTTTTCTTTCAAAGTTACGTCTGTATTCAAGCTCATTTTCATACCACTGGCTCAAGCTTTTGCCAGTTTGTTCAACACCCTCAATTGTTCCTGTTGTGATGTCTATATCCTCTTCATAATCACTGAGCAATCTTATCGAATTGTCTGAATAGCGATTTATATATACTTTTTCCGGCATCCAATTAAGCGCATACCGGTAATCTTGAAAGATCGGTTTATATTCCTGTTTTCCTTTTAAGGTAGATTCTAGAAAAGAGGATATATACGTCTTAGCTATTTGCCTTTGTTCATCTCCGCTAATTAACGGTTCTTTATTGATCAACAGGTTAAACGGAAATGATGTATCATCACCCCAGACAGTATTGAACTGTCCATGGTTAGCTCCATGAATATAAAGGGATGTTTTGAACCAATCCCCGTCTGCGGTAAATGTTATATCTTCGAATTGGCGGTCACCGCTAAATTCTGATACGTCACTGTCATAAGAACCATGCAGTAAAAGGTAGTTAATATTTTCAAGCTTGATATCTTTATCAGCTATCTTGTGATAATCGGTTGGAGCGATAGCAATAATCGAATTGATGTTATAGTTAAAATCAAACGATACGCTTCCATTGTTTGGATAATTCGGCAATTTGTTAAATAAAGCAGCGAGTGCAACTGCCTGTCCGCCCCTTGAATGCCCCATCAACGCAATATTTTCCATATCAATTTTATTGGATAAGGGAGAGCTGGATGTTTGATTGAATTTTTCTAACTGTTGAATATGCTTTAACAACAGCCAGGCTCTAGCGTTTATTTCATTATTAAGACTACCGGACCAGGAGGAGTTCAAGAAGTTTTCATCAACTGAAACAGCGATAAAACCTCTGCTTGCAAGCAGTGTTCCCAAGTAGTTATACCCGGTATCCGAAAACTCTTCCATCTTATGGTTTCCATGGACCATTAAGACAAGCGGAAATTTTCCTATACCGTCTGGAATCCATACCCGCCCGTTCAGAGGAATATTTGTTTCATCAAATCCCCAGAACCACGTTCTTTTTTTATCCCAGCCATCAATCATTCGAAAAGCGTTGATCGGGTCGACCTTCAAGTCGACCTTTTCTCCAAACTCTACTCGTTGTTTGTCATCTCCACTTCCGTACGTCAGGGTTTTAAAAGTAAAAGCACCCGTCTTAGAAGGGTTTTCTGCAAGGAGAGGTATAGGATCGATCTCTTTACCTGCGTTTACAGGGTATGGATTATATCCCGGTGTTAAAAGCCAAAAGAAAAATGAAGCAGTAACAGTTAAGAAAATGAATAAAAAAACGAAAGACGATGCGTTTCTTAATCCTTTACTTTTTACATACCCTAAAGATCCTCCAGCAACAATGCCTATTCCGACCAATGTATAACTTAATACTAGAATGGAATTTAAGGACCTGAATTGATCAAGCGTGTAAATGGTTAAAATGACACTGATTACTGCAGCAGCTAAAAAGGCTGTTTTCATTTTTTTTAACAGTTTTATTCCTATATATAGAAGACCCCAGCCAATCAAAAGCCCCAGTATTCCGACAACAAGATAAATACCTGTATCCAAAGATTTACCAAGGCCAGTATTGATACCGAACCCGATGGAGACGATAACCAATATAAACATTGAAGCAGCCCCAACAGCAGCACCACGCCATGTTCGATTACCAAAGCTGATAAGAGAGGCTAATAAAGAATCCAACTTTTCCGTTTTTAATTTTCTTTTATTTTTTCCCCCGGGGAGGTGTTGATCTTGTTGTTCGATCTCTGCTTTATTTTCCATCATTTTTCCCGCCTTTGTTCTTCCTCTAAGCACATTATATCAAACGCTTTCAATTCTTTGGTTTAAATTCAATGGCTAGAAATGAAAATAACACGAACTGGATAAAAATGTCACCTATAATATTTCGATAAAAACTAATTCTAATAAATGTTCCAATAGTTAAATACAATACAGGGGGTTTTTATATGACTGTTGCAAGTCAGGTAAAACAAACAATGGCTGGATTAAAAAGTGCCCAGGCTAGTTTTGAAACATTTGCTCTCCAAACAGAAAACCAGCAAGCAAAGCAGCTTTTCCAAACTGCTGCACAGCAAACTCAAACATTGATTGACCAGGTGACCCCTCGCCTTCAACAAATCGAGCAGGAAGAACCACAATACAAACAATAAAAACTCGAGGCCAGGGGAATAATCTTCGACCCCTGGCCAGTTCATACATAATTAGAAAAGGATGGTAAATATGAAGCTCTTTATGAAAGTAGCCTTATTGTTAGTTTTATTGTTTGGATTTACAGCTTGTAACCAAACTGATGAAAACACTGAAACCAAAAGTAAACAGGGTGCAAAAATAAACACTGCTTCAACTTATGACCAGACACCAGCAAAAAGAGCAGAAAAAATTGTTAAAAAACGAGATGAGGTAACAGAAGCAGTAGCATTCAATACGAATAAACAGATGTTGTTAACTTTCAATGTAAAACAATTTGATCGATTCCAACTTAAAAGACACGAAAAGGAAATTAAGCAACAGCTTCAAAAAGAGTTTCCAAAGAAAGAAATCAATGTAACAACCGATTCAAAAATCACCCAACAAATAGGGGAAGTTAAGTCAAAAATAAAAATGGGTACGATGAGTTCAAAAAAACTCGATAAAGAAATGATGCGATTAATCAAATTAATGAACGAAGAAACTTAAACATCGGAAAGAGGAAACGATTATGTCGAGTAACAAAAAGAAAAAACTTACTCCTGTTCAACAACAGTATCAACAACTGGAAAAGAACAAAGAAACAAAGCGGCCGGTGCTTGCTAATTCTATAAAAGCATTTCTTATCGGCGGGTTTATATGTCTCATAGGGCAGACTATCCAAACAGCATACATTTATTATTTTGATTTCAATGAGCAAACAGCCGGGAATCCAACTGTTGCAACGCTAATCTTTATATCGATGCTGTTAACCGGGTTTGGTGTTTATGACCGAATAGCTCAGTTCGCGGGTGCAGGAAGTGCAGTTCCAGTAACGGGATTTGGCAACGCGGTTATTTCAGCTGCCATCGAACACCGTTCTGAAGGATTTGTTCTTGGGGTAGGTGGAAACATGTTTAAATTAGCTGGTTCCGTCATCCTTTTCGGTGTTTTTTCTGCATTTGTGATCGCTTTAATCAAATCTATTTTAATACAGTGGGGTGGATTTTAATGCTACGTGGCCATCGGACATGGGAATTCGAGAATAAACCGGTTATTATTTCTTCTGCCACTGTTGGAGGACCATTTGAAGCGAACGGAAAAATTGCAGACGATTTTGACTTGCTTCATGAAGATCTCTGGCTAGGACAGGATTCTTATGAAAAAGCGCATCAGGTTTTGTTGGAGCAAGCATGCGAGAGAGCGATAGAAAAGTCTGGTGTTCCAAAGGATAACATCCAATTTCTTATTGCTGGTGACCTTATCAACCAGATAACCCCTTCAAGCTTTGCTAGCCGCACATTATCTTTCCCGTATCTCGGTATATTCGGTGCCTGTTCTACTTCAATGGAAGGTCTTGCTTTAGGTGCTTTTATCGTTAACGGCCATGGAGCGAAGTATCTCCTGACAGGAACGGCGAGCCATAATGCGGCAGTGGAAAAGCAATTCCGTTATCCAACGGAATATGGAGGACAGAAACCCCCAACTGCCCAATGGACTGTAACTGGTTCTGGTGCCGCCCTCTTATGTGGTGAAGGAATGGGGCCAAGAGTAACATCTGCAACAATCGGTAGAGTGATCGATATGGGGATGAGCGATCCTTTTAACATGGGTGGAGCAATGGCCCCTGCAGCAGTTGATACACTGGAAGCCCACTTTAAAGAACGACAAATAGATCCGTCTTATTATGATCTTATTGTAACAGGAGATCTGGGGAAGATTGGTCATGATGTATCAAAGGAACTACTGAAAAAGCATGGGATTGAACTTAGTGAGGAAATTTACCAGGATTGTGGCCTCATGCTGTATACGGATGACCAGCCTGTTTTATCGGGGGCAAGCGGTTGTGCGTCATCTGCCACTGTTGTGTATGGACATTTATTAAACCGCATGAAAGCTGGTGAATTAAAAAGAATCCTTGTTGTAGCAACAGGAGCCCTTTTATCACCTATTACATTCCAGCAGAACGAAACCATTCCCTGTATTGCACATGCTGTCTCAATCGAATATGGAGGTGGATATTAAGATGAGCATCTTTTTTTGGGCGTTTATTGTGGGGGGCTTAATATGCCTGGCTGGTCAGTTGATGCTTGATGTTTTCAATTTAACACCTGCCCATATGTTAAGTACGATGGTCGTTACAGGCGCTTTACTCGATGGATTTGGCTTATACGAACCGTTGATTGATTTCGCTGGAGCAGGTGCGACAGTGCCGATCACTAGCTTTGGAAATGCACTGGTCCATGGAGCTATGAGAGAGGCGGAACAACATGGAATAGTTGGAGTTATAACCGGGATGTTTGAAGTAACCAGCGCAGGGATTTCTGCCGCTATCGTATTTGGATTTATAGGAGCGTTATTATTCAAGCCAAAAGGATAAGGAGTGTTCATATGACTGTAGGTTCACAGGTTAAACAAACCCTTGCTGCGTTAAAAAGTATCAGCGCCAATCTTCAGACCTATGCTCTTCAGTCAAAAAGCGAGGAGGCAAGTCGCGCTTTTCATGAGTCGATGCTTCTTTCAGATGAAATAATCAAGGATTTAGAAAGACGGATAGGTGAACTCGAAAGACAGGAACCCCAGTACAAAGGATTTTAATCGAAGGAGAATGGAACGATGCCAGAATGGATCGAGGTACTTTTACGGTCATTTTTCATTATTGCAGGCCTGTTTTTTATTACAAAGATATTAGGGAAAAAGCAGTTATCAAAGTTATCGTTTTTTGAATATATCGTTGGTATAACAATAGGTGACATCGCCGGAACGCTTTCAATCGATATCAACATGGCCATCTCTCACGGAGTTACAAGCATTCTTGTATGGTCAGCAGTTTTAATGCTTTTAAATGTCTTATCTTTACGAAGCCAAAAGTTCAGAAGTCTAGTGGAAGGCGATGCAACCGTGTTTATTAAAGATGGAAAAGTAATGGAAGATAATTTAAAAAAGGAAAACTATACCACTGATGAATTATTGGAACAGTTAAGGAAAAAGAATGTTTTTTCAATGGCTGATGTAGAGTTTGCTGTTCTAGAATCTGGAGGAGATCTTAGCGTTCTGTTGAAAAAACAAAACCAGCCAGTGACTCCGCAAGATTTGAATTTGCAATTAGAACCGGTTAAGGAACCCCAAACTGTTATTATGGATGGCAAAATTTTAGATGAGCCGCTTGCGAATGCAGGATTAAACCGTGGGTGGTTAAAAAGTGAGCTCGAAAAAATAGGCGTTACATATGAAAATGTATTTCTTGCCCAGGTAGATTCAGACGGACAGCTTACTGTCGATTTGTTCGATGACAAGATCAAAACACCAAGTCCTATAACAAAGCCATTGATGCTTGCTTCCATTAAAAAATGCCAGGCTGACCTGGAAATGTATGCTCTTGCAACCGATTCGGCATCTGTCCGGCAAATGTATGCCAGGGACGCTGAAAAGCTTAATAAAATGCTTGAAACCTTAAAACCTTTTTTAAAATATTAGTTCTCTACTTAGAATGTCAAATGGTGCCCATTTGGCGTTTTTTAATGTAAAATAACTAAACAAGCTATTTATGAAGTATTAAGGAGTAAAGATATGAAAGTTATTATCGCTGAAAAGCCGGACCAGGGAAGAAAACTGGCGGCACCTTATCCACATTCAAAGAAAGAAGGATATCTTGAGATTAAACCGAACGACACTTTTCCTGAAGGTGCACTGCTAACCTGGGCTGTCGGTCATTTATGTGAACTAGTCCCTCCTGAGTCCTATGACGATAAGTGGAAAAAGTGGTCGCTGGATCACCTCCCGATCGTTCCGGATCGGTTCCAACATCAAGTCAGCAAAGGGAAATGGAAGCAGTTCAACATTATAAAACAATTAGTGCAAAGACAGGATGTTACGGAAATCATTATAGCGGGAGATGCCGAACGAGAAGGAGAAGCGATCATTCGGATTATCCTTTCGAAAATCAAACCGCAAAAAAGAATGAAACGCCTCTGGATCTCTTCTTTAACTCCCAGAGCTGTAAAAAACGGTTTCAACAATTTATTGGATGAAAGTGAAACAAGAAACATTTATTACGAAGCACTCAGCAGGGCATGTGCTGACTGGTTGATCGGGATGAACGCTTCTAGAGCCTACACGCTTCTTCTTCAAAAGAAAGGAATTTCAGACGTTTTTTCTATTGGAAGAGTGCAAACGCCAACACTTGCCCTTATTGTTCAAAGAGAAAGCGAAATAGCTAATTTTATATCGGAACCATTCTGGGAAGTTACTGCCGACTTTAAGATAAACGACAAAATGTATACTGGAAAATGGCATAAAGAAGGCGATTCCAGGCTGAAGGATCTAGAAACAGCGGAGAAAGTATCTCAGTTCTGCCAGAATAAAGAGGCTGCTGTAAATGAAGTTGAGAAGGAAAGAAAAGAATTTTTGCCTCCTTTCTTATTTAATCTCTCTTCACTGCAGGCAACCGCAAACAAAATGTACAAGTTTTCACCCAAAAAAACACTGGATACAGCTCAGAAACTTTATGTTAAAGGAATCATTTCCTATCCTAGGAGTGATTCAAGCTTTGTAACGAAGGAAGAAGCGTCACTTTTTCCCGAAACGCTAGAAAAAATAAGCAGGCTGGATGAATACAAGAAATTCTTTCCTTTACAAGTAAGCTCGATCGAAAACAATAAGCGATTTGTAAATGAAAAGAAAGTGTCGGACCACTATGCCATTATTCCAACGGAACAGGTGGCAGATCCGTCCAGGCTCTCCGGCGACGAGCAAAAAATATATGACATTATTGTTAGACGATTGATCGCAGCTCATTATAATAAAGCTGTCTTTGATTATACTACAGTCCATACCCTTGTTGACGGTAGGGCGACGTTTTTTTCAAAAGGAAAAGCAGAGGTCGAAGAAGGTTGGAGGAAGGTAATCTTCGGAAATATAAAAGAAAAGGAAACGGAAGAAGATCAGATATTGCCACCAGTGGAAGATGGCGAAAAAGGACATGTATTAAAAACAAAGGTAAAAGAAAGCAAAACCCAACCTCCTAAGCGCTATACGGAAGGCCAGCTTATTACCCTTATGAAAACGGCGGGAAAGTACCTTGATGACCAGGAACTTGTAAAAATTCTAAAGTCGACAGAAGGCCTCGGAACAGAAGCAACAAGGGCAGGAATTATAGGAACTTTAAAAACCAGGAAGTACATTGAAGTGAAAAAGAACCAGGTATATGCAACTGATAAAGGCAAGCTTTTAATCGAAGCAATCGGAGAAAATATTTTGGCTTCACCTGAAATGACAGCAAAATGGGAACAAAGGCTGCATGAAATAGGCGAGGGTGAGGCTTCTTCAAAAGCTTTTATGGAGCAGGCAAAAAAACTATCGGCTAAAATAATAGTTGATGCTGTCGATCAAAGCAATGGGTGGAATTTCCAGGACATTGATACGGAACAGTTTAAAGGGAAATCGAGAGGGAAACGCCGTTCGACAGGAACTGTGGTTGGCAAATGTATCAAATGTAGCGGTAACATTATTGATAAAGGCAATTTCTTTGGATGTTCAAACTACGCTTCCACAAAGTGCGATTTTACTATTTCAAAAAAAGTACTGGGAAAAACAGTGTCGCAGGCCAACGTGAAAAAGCTTTTAAAGGATGGAAAAACGAATATTATAAAAGGATTCAAAAAAGAAAATAAAACGTTCGATGCATCTCTTGAGTTAGATAAAAGCACTTATCGCCTTAAGTTTCATTATTAATCATATAGTCTTTATGATGCTTTCTAAAGAAAAAGGACCCTACCCATTCGGATAAGGCCCTGAAGAAGAGGAGAAGGAAACGGACTGGTTAACTGTTATAGCTTACCATATGGGATGAAACGGCTATTTGTCTTTCGGAGACACCTCTTTCAAAAGGTTTGCTTGCTACCTTGTTATCTCAACAAGACTGTCCAATGCAACCATCTCCCTGACCATCAAAATCCGTCTTCCACTGATCACTTTTTTCCTTCTCTCTTCATTCATTATTTTCTTCAATAAAAGCTGTTTTATTCATTTAAATTAGGACAACAGAGCATCACCTATACTATTGAAAAGACATACGCAAAGGGAGGAAAAGCGGTTGAAATTTTTGCTGTTCCTTTACCTCATGAAGAAATTTGGAGTGATAAAAGACAAAGTGGTCGTTTGGATCTCTTTGTGATTGGCTCTTTCGAATACTTTGTCGCTTAATAAGCTTCACTTAGAGAGGTTCTGCGACCTTTCCGCTACGGAAAGCGACTGCCCGGAGCGAAAATCAATGGTGCAATTTCGTCGCAGTTTATCGCTTTTGTGCAAAAACAATAATCTTTTAGAAAAGAGCCTTGTGATTAAATCTCTAGCCTTTATATTTGCCAGTAAATGACTTCTTTATTTACAATGTGATAAAGAAGGCTATTGAAAAGGAAGTTATATTCATGTTTAATCAAATAGGATTAGTGTTAGAAGGAGGCGGTATGCGAGGGGTATATACCGCTGGTGTCCTTGAGTATTTTTTGGAAAACGATTTTATCTTTCCTTATGTAATCGGAGTATCTGCCGGTGCATGCAATGCAGCTTCATATCTCTCAAGACAAAAAGGAAGAAATAAAAAAGTGACGATCGATTATTCATCGCACCCAGATTATATCTCTTATAAAAATTTGTTTCGAAAAGGGCAGTTGTTCGGTATGGATCTTATTTTTGATGATATTCCAAACCGGCTTGTTCCTTTTGATTATGAAACATTTCATAATACGAAGGAAAAGTTTGTAATCGGTACGACTGATTGTCTTTCTGGTTCACCTGTTTATTTTGAAAAAAATGAGCATAAAGAAAACGTCCTTACTCTGTTAAGGGCTTCAAGTTCTCTTCCTTTAATGGCACCGATTATTCAATATGATGATCGATACTTGCTGGATGGTGGTATAGCTGATCCTATACCGATTAAGAAATCCGAATCAGATGGAAATAAAAAGAATGTTGTGGTACTAACAAGAAATCCCGGATATCGAAAAAAGAAATTCAAAGGAAAATGGCTTTTTAAAAGAAAATACCGTGAGTATGAGGGTTTAATCGATTCATTAGAGAATAGGCCAGAGCAGTATAATCGAACAATCGATTATATTGAACAAAAGGACAATGATTCTGTCTTTGTCATCCAGCCAACCTCTCCAATGGAAGTCGGAAGAATCGAAAGGAATCCTAAGAAGCTACTTTCTTTATACAAGCATGGATACAATGATGCAAAGAAAGCACATTCCCGTTTGGAAGAATGGCTCCATAAATAATCAGGGCCCATTTTATTCATTCCCGGTAAACTACAACATTTTGAAAGCTATATATAGAAAGAGGCATGTCGCACTATCGCCATGCCATTCTTTTCATACATAACAAAAAGCTATATAATGTGTTGGGAACGATTACTTTAGAAAGAAGGAATTACAATGATGGATCCACGTTTCGAACGCTTTGCAAAAGTTCTGGTGCACTATTCCACGAGAGTCCAACAGGGAGAAAATGTATTAGTTGAAGCTTTTGATATTGATAATACCCTTGTAAGGGCGATCGTGAAAGAAATACACAAAGCAGGCGGAAACCCATATGTTAATATTCGAGATAACCAGGTATTAAGAGAGCTGCTGCTTCATGCCACAGAACAACAAATCCAGACCTGGGCAGATACGGATGCAGAACAAATGAGGAAAATGGATGCGTATATCGGCATTCGGGGAAGCGAGAATATCAATGAATTATCTGATGTTCCTGATGAAAAACTCACCCTCTATAATCGGGTCTATAAAACCGGGGTACACAGCAATATACGGGTAAAAAACACAAAGTGGGTTGTTATGCGTTATCCAAATCCGGCTATGGCACAGCTAGCAAGTATGAGTACAGAAGCATTCGAGAACTTTTACTTTGATGTATGTACGATGGATTATGAAAAAATGAACAATGCGATGGATGCCCTGGTTACCATTCTGAATGAGACTGACAGGGTAAGGATAGTATCTGAAGGGACCGATCTTTCTTTTTCAGTAAAAGATATTCCTGCGGTTAAATGTGCCGGACAAGTAAACATTCCGGATGGAGAGGTCTATACAGCTCCAGTAAAGAATTCGGTAAATGGCGTCATTACTTATAACACTCCATCACCGTATAACGGGTTCGTATTTGAAAATGTAAAACTAACCTTCAAAGATGGCAAAATCGTTGAAGCTACTGCCAACGATACAGAAAGAATCAACAAAATTTTCGATGCAGATGAGGGCGCACGTTATATTGGAGAATTTGCTATTGGAGTGAATCCGTATATCAAGGAACCTATGAAGGATATTCTTTTTGACGAGAAAATTGATGGTTCCATCCACTTTACCCCGGGCCAATGCTATGATGAAGCATACAATGGGAATCAATCAGCTGTTCATTGGGACATGGTACTGATTCAGCGTCCTGAATATGGCGGCGGGGAAATCTGGTTTGACGACAGGTTAATCCGGAAAGACGGTAAGTTTGTTATTGAGGAATTAGAATCTTTAAATCCGGAAAACTTAAAAGACTGAACGAAAAGCTCCCCCAAAAATGGGGGCTTTTTCATTGAAAATAAGACGAAACTTCTATCACTTTATGTGTTTACTGAATATACATAAAGTAAAACCACTTGAACAGGAAGTGGCAGGATGGAAATACATTGTGATGGTTGTGAAAAGAGAATGAAGAGCTGGGAAACAATCCACATGGTAAGGTTCGATAAGTGGTATGTTGGGCATTTCAATTGTTTATTAAACTTAAAAAAGAAGCTTAACCTTTCACGTCCGATCAAGTGGGATAAGGTGGAAGGTGACAAGAAAGATTCCGACCAGAATGATTTAAGTAATTGAGCAGGCTGTTTACGATAGCCTGCTTTCTAATTTTGAAAATCTATTTGTGAGAGCATATTGGTATCATGCAATTTAGTTATGTTGTATACTTCTAAATAGATTTTTTGGGGAAGGGGATCACTGATGGAAAGAATAAAGACTAACGATCAGTATGAAAAGACAATTAATGAAAACAAAGTCACAATCATAAAGTATGAAGCGACATGGTGCCCGGACTGTAAACGATTGGACCACTTTATCGGGGATATTATGGCAGAACATCAAGATAAAAAGTGGCTCGAACTAAACATCGAAGATCTTCCCGAGATTACTGAACTAAATGAGGTCCGGGGTATTCCAAGCTTATTAGTATATAAGAATGGAGAGAAGTTGGCGCATTTACATAGTGCCAATACTAAAAATCCCGGTGAGGTTAAAGAGTTTCTTAAACAGTTTAAGTAAAATAATGGAAGAGTCTAAGATAGCAGTTTCCTCTTAGGCTCTTCTTTGCATGTCTGATAGAAAACCCTCTTTATCTGGTTACTCGTCCATTTTTAATCCCTATGGTAATTTGTCCCTTCCTTGAAACGTTTTTCAGCATAAAGTAGTAGTAAACAATCTGGAGAGAGAAGTAATGTTAAGCAATCCACTCATTGGCCATAGGTTTGGCATACAGTAGCATCCTTTATTCTTCCCTTAATAAAATGTTACTTGTACGGTTCCCTCTCCTGTTGTTTGAAGGATGACTCAAAAGGTTTACATTCTCTTTTGGGTTATCCTTTTTTTATTTTATGGTTTTAGCAGAGGAGAAGATACGATGCCGGCGAAAAGTAAGTATATTTGCGGGAATCTAACGGCCATCTTCCACAAAGAATAGCCGATCGAAGAGTTTTCTTTATGTTTTTACCAGAATATACTGAATATCATCATGCGAGATTGCAACTGCTTGTTTTAATTTATAACCAATACTTAACAAGTTTGATAAAGTCTGGGCACAGTTTTGAACTGCGGGTTCAAGTGGAGCTTCATAACTCGAGTGCATTGATAGAAACCTGTTATTCTGTGGATTGCAGCGAATAATTACAACATGTTTTCCCATCCAGGCAGACCCTATTATACCACCTGTTCGAATGTGATTATCCAATTTGAATTCCCCCTCCGTTTTAAGTGCTTGCAGCATCATATGTGGATCTGGTTCTTTATGACATTATCTTCAATAAGATGCATCATTTTTCCATCCTGGTTCGTCTAAACAGTATAATGGTTTCATAGAATGATAAAAGCGCATGATTGTACAAGTTTAATAGGAGGGATTTTAATGAAACACATGATATATACACTGCTAGTTGCTCTATTCTTAATGGGACTGCTCACTGGTTGCACCGAAGAGGAACCGCAGCCTGATGATCGCTTTGCGGCTTATGTAAAAAGCTGGAACGATAAAAATTTTGGCAAGATGTATGATTTGCTTTCAAATGAGTCAAAAGGCGAAATCTCGAAAGAAGAATTTGTTGAACGTTATCAAAATATTTACGAAGGTATTGAAGCGAACAATGTTAATATCCAATTTACACCTCCGGAAGAAGATGTTGTCCCGAACAAAAGCGGCCAGGTGTTTTTCCCATATGACGTAAGTATGGATACGATCGCTGGTAAAATTACATATACTCATACCGGAATTTTAATCAAAGAAGGGAAGGAGGATGAAAACTGGTACTTAAGCTGGGACCCTTCCATGATTTTCCCTAAAATGCGTGATGGAGACCTTGTTCGTGTAAAAACGACGCTTCCAAGAAGAGGTGAGTTGTTGGACCGGGACGGAAAAGGATTGGCAATCAATGGGGAAGCAATATCCATAGGAATCGAGCCAAGAAGGCTCGGCGAAAACAAAGAAGAAGCGAAGGGAAAAATTGCAACGGTGATGGAAGTAGAAAAAGCATTTATTGATAAACAGTTAGAGCAGAGCTGGGTTGGCGAAGAAACATTCGTTCCGCTAAAAACGTATAGTAAGAATTCTGAGATGATTGAAAAGCTGATGCCGCTTGATGGCATCGTTCAACGTAAAGTACCTGCAAGGGAGTACCCTTTAAATATAGCAGCAGCACATCTTACAGGATATATAAAGAACATCACCGCTGAACAGTTAGAAGAACTTAAAGGAAAAGGATATACAGCATCATCCCAAATCGGCCAGCGAGGACTAGAACAGGTCTTTGAAAACGAATTGAAAGGAGAGCCAGGGGCGATTGTTTTTATTAAACATAAAGACAAAGAAGAAAACACGGTCCTTGCAAGTAAAGAACCGAGAGCTGGCAAAGATATTCGTCTGACAATCGATGCGTCCGTCCAAAAATCTTTGTATGAACAGTTAAAAGATGATGCAGGAACAGGAGTCGCGATTAATCCCCAAACCGGAGAGGTGCTGGGAATGGTGAGTACTCCAGGGTTTGATCCCAATGATTTTGTTCTGGGCATCAGCACTTCCAAATATGAAGAATTGCAAAATAATCCAAACAAACCAATGGTCACCCGTTTTAAACAGACCTACGCACCCGGTTCTACATTCAAGCCGATCACTGCCGCTATCGGGCTAAAAAACGGAACGTTAGACCCGAATGAAAAAATGGCCCTGAAAGGGGAAACCTGGAAAGAGGAAGGCTGGGGTAATTATTCTGTCAGAAGGGTCACTGATCCTGGAAAACCTGTGGATTTAAAAGACGCACTTGTATACTCGGATAACATATATTTCGCGAAAGAAGCATTGAAAATTGGCGGGGATACATTTTTAAAAGAAGCAAAACAGTTTGGAATAGGAGAGAAAATCCCTTTCTCCTATCCATTGAACCCTTCACAGTTGTCCAATGATCAGGTTGCCCCTGAAGGAGTATTGTTAGCGGATACCGGTTATGGACAGGGTGAAGTACTGATGAATCCCGTTCATCTTGCGGTATCGTATACACCATTTATTACAAACGGTAACTTATTGAAGCCTGTTTTAAAGATGGAAGATTCCGGTGAAAATGTCTGGAAAAAAGGAATAATTTCTTCAGAAACAGCCTCTATTATCAACAAGGATTTAATTCAAGTTGTAGAAGATCCAAACGGTACAGCTAACGATGCAAGGGTCGAAGGTATGCAACTTGCAGGGAAAACAGGCACAGCTGAACTCAAGCAAAAAAATACAGAAGATGGAAAAGAAAATGGCCTGGCTGTTGCTTATGATGCTCAACAAAAAGATTTTTTAGTTCTACTTTTGGTAGAGAATGCAAATAAAGGAAGCCATGACGTCTTACCAAAAGTTAAAACCATTTTTGAAAATAGAGGAAAGGAATGACAGGATATTGAAGAAAACAAAAAGAATCAGCCCATTTTTGCTTCATACCTTGACTTAATGTAGGGGGATTGGGTAATATAATTTTTAAAGTGAACAATAATTAATAGAAAACGATGATAGACCTATAGTATTCGGACATTCTTTCCAATAGCGATTCGAGGACGGTGGAAGCTCGAAGGAGAACCCGGAGAAACGGCAGTCTTGAGTTTTATAACTGAAAGAGGATACAAACTACACTGTATCAATTAGGGTGGAACCGCGGGTGCAACCAGCTCTCGTCCCTGGCAAATCTTTTTGCCTTTGGGATGAGAGCTTTTTTGTTTTATAGATAAGAATTAATTTAGTAAAAGGAGAGAACTTTACATGGCAATTACAATGGATCAAATTACTGCTGTCGCAAAACATCGGGGGTTTATATTCCCGGGATCTGAGATTTACGGAGGCCTGGCAAACACCTGGGATTACGGTCCTCTAGGTGTCGAGTTAAAAAACAATATTAAGCGTGCATGGTGGGAAAAGTTTATTCAGCAATCCCCGTATAATGTTGGGCTTGATGCTGCAATCTTGATGAATCCTAAGACCTGGGAAGCATCAGGCCACCTTGGTAATTTCAGTGATCCGATGATTGACTGTAAAAGCTGTAAAACACGCCATCGTGCCGATAACCTTATCGAAGACGCATTAGCTGAAAAAGGAATCGAAAAGATCGTCGATGGTCTTCCGTTTGACGAAATGGAAAAACTGATCGAGGAGCATGACATTAAATGCCCGAATTGCGGTGCGCATGATTTTACCGACATTCGTCAGTTCGAATTAATGTTCAAAACTTACCAGGGTGTTACAGAAGGAAGCGGCAACGAGATTTATCTCCGCCCTGAAACAGCACAGGGAATCTTTGTAAACTTTAAAAACGTTCAACGTTCAATGCGTAAGAAAGTTCCGTTTGGCATTGGCCAAATCGGAAAAAGTTTTCGTAATGAAATTACACCTGGAAACTTTACTTTCCGTACCCGTGAGTTTGAACAGATGGAGCTTGAATTTTTCTGCAAGCCTGGAGAAGAACTGGAGTGGTATGACTACTGGAAGAACTTCTGTAATGACTGGTTGTTATCCCTTGGAATGAAAGAAGAGAACGTTCGGTTACGTGAACATGAGAGTGAAGAACTATCGCACTATAGTAATGCTACAACAGATATCGAATACAAATTCCCATTCGGGTGGGGAGAATTATGGGGAATCGCTTCTCGTACCGATTTTGACTTAAAGCGCCATATGGAACATTCAAATGAAGACTTTACGTATCATGATCAGCAAACAAATGAGAAGTATGTACCTTATTGTATCGAGCCTGCCCTCGGAGTAGACCGCGTGACGCTTGCATATTTGATCGATGCATATGAAGACCAGGAGCTTGAAGATGGAACAAGCAGAACCGTTATGCATTTCCATCCGGCGATCGCACCGTATAAAGCTGCGATCTTCCCGTTATCAAAAAAGCTTTCTGATGAAGCATATAAGATTTTTGAAGAACTATCCAGGGATTTTATGATCGATTTTGATGACTCTGGCTCTATCGGCAAAAGATACCGCCGCCATGATGAGGTCGGAACGCCTTATTGCATCACATTTGATTTTGATTCAGTCGAAGACCAACAGGTGACAATTCGTGACAGAGATACGATGGAACAAAAGAGAATGCCGATTAGTGAACTGCACAGCTTTCTTGAAGAGAAAGTTCAGTTTTAACTGCAAAGATAACAAAACCCTAAAATACAGGGACTGATTCATTTCCGAATCGGTTCCTGTTTTGTTTTTACGCATTCTTTTCTCACTGCGATTTCCATATGATGAAGTAATGGGACATGTATGGGAGAGTTGCTTATGAGAACACTTTTAAAGGATTCATTCAAAATAGCAGCTGCTTTTATTGGTACAGTAGTCGGGGCGGGCTTTGCTACCGGAAAAGAAATCGTCCAGTTTTTCACCATATACGGCATGGCCGGGATTATAGGTGTTTTTATTACCGGAATGTTTTTTATATGGATAGGCACAAAAATAATGCTAATTTCAAATGAGATTAAGGCTGAATCACATCACCAGTTAAACGAGTATTTATTTGGGAAGAAGATAGGGGCTCTCGTAAACGGTATCTTTGTTGTGATTTTATTCGGGGTAACTTCGATCATGATCGCTGGAACCGGAGCAATATTCTCAGAACAAATGGAGTTTCCTTCTTTTATAGGAATCACTGTTGCAATTCTGCTATGCTACTTTGTATTAACAAGAGGTATCAACGGCGTTTTTCTATTGAACATAATCGTGGTTCCGGTCATGATTTGCTTCAGTGTATCGATCGGACTACTGTTGCTTCCTAAAGCGGTCGACTTTCTAACAGTACCTGTTATGTATGAGCTAACAGAACCTGGCTGGTTTTTAAGTGCATTTGCCTACATTGGTTTTAACTTGACGATGGCGCAAACCGTGCTTGTACCGATCGGAATGGAAATAGAAGATAAGAGGACTATAAAAGTTGGTGGGGCAATAGGTGGCGCAGGATTATTGTTAATCCTTATCACTGGTTTTATCGCGCTTTCATCTATGCCTAATCTAGAATCCGTTGAAATTCCGATGGGAGAAGTGATCAAAACATTCGGCAGTTTGATACATCTGCTTTATATATCTGTTATTCTAGGAGAAATATTAACAACAGTGATCGGCAATGCATTTGGATTAACAAAACAGATTCAACATCTGACCGGATTTTCCGAAAAAAATATTATTATAGTTATACTTATCGTTTGCTTGTTAATAAGCAGAATAGGTTTTGGAACGCTTCTTTCCATTCTCTATCCGATTTTTGGCGGAATCGGCGTGCTCACTGTTTTAATGATTGCATTTCAGCCTAAAAAAACGAGGTAGTTTAAAACAAAGAAAATTTTTAGTAGACTAAATTACAGCAGGGAAAAGTGTAGCAGGAAAGGAATAGACAATGTATATCCAATATCAAATGAAGGTTCCTTACCGTATTGTTGAACAAACGATAGAAAAGTTGAATGGCGTTGGGCTGGTGTTCACCCATTATGATGTGCCGATCGAAGTTGAGAAGGATCAGAACGGTTATCGTTATGAAGAAGTGGGTGATGCAAATGTAAACTTAGAAGTGTATGTGGAGGATACTGACGAAAAGCCTCCTGAACATTATATGTTGTTGATTAGTAAAACAGTGGGCATCTCTCAGAGTGAAATTACATATAGGGAAATAAAAGATGAAAACTGGCAGAAGCCATTTGAAGATGTGATGCTGACCAACGGATGGGTGATTTGCACACCTGAGTCAGAAGCTAATTATGTAGAACATAAAATTGTACTGGATCCTCAAGGAGCTTTTGGCACAGGCCTGCACGAAACAACACAGAATTGCTTGCAAATTATGCTGGAGAAAGATTTCTCTGGACTGCATGCCGTTGATTTAGGAGCAGGTTCGGGTATATTGAGTGTTGCTGCCGCAATTAGAAACGCACAATCGGTGGAAAGCGTTGATATACAACCCGTAGAAAGAGAGATCAACTACAATGCTCTGTTGAATCAAATTTCCAACATCACTGTCAATCAAGCTGATTTACTAAGCGGGGAGTATAGGAGTAAACACAATCCCGATTTTATTATTATTAATATCGGTGTAGAAGAAACGATAAAAATTATCCAGGTGAATCATTTATTTGAAACTGATTGTTCAGAATTTCTTGTTTCAGGTATCGTAGAATGGAATGAAAAGAAGATAACAGACTTTTTTGTTGAAGCCGGGTACCCGGTTAAAGAAAGAATTCACACAAACGAATGGGTAACGGTTTTATTTAGTAAATCTTAATCTTTTTAGTGGTGTGAGGAGGATACCGATGGGTAAAAAAGTTAAGCTGGGTATATTGTATGGCGGAAAATCAGCAGAGCATAATGTTTCGTTGCAAACTGCTATGTCTGTCATGAATGCGGTCGATCACGAAAGGTTTACGATTAAACCGATTTATATTACAGATCAAGGGAAGTGGCTGCAGGGTAAAGAGATAACAGGTAAAATCGAAAACACAAGCGATCTAAAAATTAAAAATAGTTTTCCCGAAACTCATAGTATGATTCCAGGTCCTAGCTTTTTGCCTTCTATTTCTGGAAACGAAGCAGATGGAGAGGCAGATTTTGATGTTATCTTTCCACTTTTGCATGGTCCCAACGGGGAAGACGGTACAGTACAGGGATTACTGGAATTGTTAAATGTTCCTTATGTCGGCAATGGGGTTCTTGCTTCCGCTGTAGGAATGGATAAAGTAATGATGAAAACAGCCTTTGCCCAAGCAGGTTTAAAGCAACCAGCGTATATTCATTTTAAAAGAAAAGACTGGAAAAACAGCCGGGAGCAATTGATTAAACAGATTGAACAAAAGCTGGGATTTCCTTGTTTTGTTAAGCCTGCGAACCTTGGATCAAGCGTTGGAATTAGCAAATCGACTGATAGCGAGGATTTAGAAAAGGCTATTAATGAAGCTCTCCAATTTGACCGGAAAGTTATTGTTGAAGAAGGAATTGACGGAAGAGAAATCGAGATTGGCATACTCGGAAACCATTTTCCGAAGTGCAGTGTCGCCGGAGAGATCGTGTCGAAAGATGAATTTTATGACTATAATGCGAAATACATTGACGGAAATACTGCGCTGATTATTCCTGCAAATTTAAATGAGGCTACCTATAAAGAACTTCAAAACTTAGCTATTACAGCTTTCAAAACGTTAGACGGAACAGGTTTAGCCCGTGCAGATTTCTTTTTGACGACGGAAGGAGAGCTTCTTATTAATGAAGTGAACACCATGCCTGGTTTCACACCTTACAGCATGTTTCCGTTACTATGGAAAGAGACAGGAATTTCTTATTCACAGTTGATCGAAAAATTGATAGAGCTCGGAATGGAAGATTTTCAAGAAAAGCAATCTATAAAATACACTCTGGATGATTAGAAAAATCCCTCCGCTGTTGCAAGTCAGCGGGGGGATTTTCTGCATAGCCATTCAATTAATTTCTTCCCTTCATCCATTGATAACTCTCCATTGCAAACTCCTTTAAGCGTGGAACGAAAGGCTGAAATAAGGATCAGGCTAAGACCATTCACTAGATTCTTACTTAAGTCGTCTAGATATCGATAGATGGGATCTTCCTTTGTGCTGACCGGGTTTTCTTCACTTAGCAACACCTCTGCGTCAAGCTTGAATGATGAATTGTAGGCGGTAACTAAAGCAGCCTGGAGTCTATCAGAAGGGTCTTCAAATAAGGAAGCTGCACCTTCCATCCGATCTGCGATACGCTGTTCGATCTCCTTTCTTATTAATAGATATAAATTGTCTTTGGAACCAAAATGGTGATAGATAGCCCCGGTTGTTACATTTGCCTGACTGGCGATTTGGGAAACCGAAGTCTTTTTATAACCTTTACTGCAAAAGTCGGCTAAAGCTATTTTTATAAGCCTTTCTTGAACACTACCTGGTATAGGGATCCATTCTTTCATATCCACATTATACCATATTTTTATAGACAGCATAACCTGATTATGCTATAACATAATTAGGTTATGTCCAGAAAATTTAAGGAGGTTATAAACATGAAACTAGCTTTTTTATTTCATCCGGTTGGCAATTTAAAAGAGTCCCTTACTTATTATCGCGAAACTTTAGGAATGTCTGAAGCATGGAGAGAGGGAGAACATACAGTTGCATTGAACATTCCGGGTTCTGAGGTGCAAATTCTTTTAGAAGATGATGAAATGGACATTGGGCCAGGCGGCGTATTCATGGTTGATAGTGTAGATGATTTTTATAAGGAGAATAAAGAAAAACTTCAATTTATTAAAGAACCAGTAGATATCCCTCCTGGCCGTTATGCAATTTATAGAGATAGTGACCAGAACGCTTTCCGAATCATCGATATGACAAATCAGTAAATTCAAAGGCTTGTTGTTTGGCGTAAAAAATGATTTTCTTGCTTGAAATGAACCGATTAGTAAAATAGAGTTAGAGAAAAGAATATTAATGTTATATAGAGAGTGGCTATTCGCTCTCTATTTTATTTAAGGGGAAATTACACGGAAATTTATAACTCCAATTAGAAAGGCTGGCTTCTAAATGAACATTCTCTGGGATTTTGACGGAACACTTTTCGATACATATCCAGCATTTACTAAAACATGGCGGGGAGTTCTTGGGGACACTCCAACTGAGGAAGATATATTAAAACAGCTAAAAATTTCTTTTCACCATGCCTTTTCTTACTTTAACATTTCGGAAGAGCAGATTAAGCTGTTCAAGGAGAAGAGCGCTGCGCTTCCTCCAGAAGAGAAACCTCCGTTTCCATATGTTGAGGAAATCCTAAAGCTTGCAGATAAAAACGTCATTATGACCCATAAGGAACGAGAAGAAGCGATCGAAATTTTAGAGTATTATAATTGGGATAAATACTTTACTGAAATAGTTGCAGGGGATGATGGGTTTCCAAGAAAGCCTGATACAAAGTCATATGAATACCTGCACCAAAAGCATAATATTGATCTTGCAATAGGGGACAGGGAGCTGGATATAATTCCCGCCCGGAAGCTCGGCATCAAGACATGCCTATTCCAAAACAACGCAAAAGGAGCAGACTACTATCTCGATAAGTACGAAGACTTTGTCGTTATATTGCTTGCAGAATATTTTGAGTTCGATCTCGGTGGGGATGACATATCCAGGAAAACAAAAGAAACGGGGTTTCTACCATTAGACCAGGCGCTTGAATCGATCCAGGCAAAAAAAGACCCGGCAATCGTAAGGAATTTACTTTTTCAAAAAAATGCAGCGGAAAAAGCAAAACGTTATAACAAGGAAATTTCCGATCTCTATCAAAGGTTATTGCCTTTTAAACCAGAGTAAGAGAAAGAAAAGCCAATCTAAAGTAACATCAAAAAATAATATCAAAATATTAACGAAAAGAGGGCATAACCAAAGCCCTCTTTCAATTAATATAAATTGTTTTCCAATAAATGTAGCATATCCTTCAGGTCGTAAGGCTCTTCGTCAGCAACCCGCTCAGCGAACTCTGAAACAGCTTTCAATGTGTCGACACTTTCTACAGGATATTTCCCTATTGCACTCTCCGCTGAAAGCATAACACCGTTTGTGCCATCCAGGACAGCCTGGAAGACATCTGTCACTTCTGCTCTAGTCGGTACTGCACTTTCTGTCATCGATTGAAGCATCTGGGTTGCGGTGATCACAAAAGTATCATGTTTATTGCATTCATCGATCATTGCTTTTTGGATGACCGGAACCCATTTGTAAGGTAGTTCAACGCCCATATCTCCTCTTGCTACCATGATTCCATCAGCAGTATTTCGAATAGAAGAAAAGTTTTTCACACCTTCTCTTGTTTCGACTTTCGCAATAAATTCAGGTAGTTCTTCTTTTTCCTTTTTAGCAAAATCGATATACTCTTGCAAATGTTTCGATCGCCTAATAAAGGAGCATGCGATCATATCAACCCGTTCCTCTAATAAAAACTGGAGGTCGTTCTTGTCCTTTTCCGTCATACCGGGCAGGCTTATCTCAGTGTCCGGAAAGTTGACACCTTTGTGGCTGTTTATTTCCCCGCCACGGAGCACAACAGTTTCGATAGAGTCATCTGTAATCCTATTTACTTTCAACTCAACACTGCCGTCGTTTATTAAAATTCTTTCATCTTCGTTTATATCATTGATAATGCCTGAGTAATCAATGCTTGCTTCATTGTTACTCCCTTTTGACTGGTCCACTTTTAACGTAAAGAATTGCTCTTTTTGAACAGTGACAGGACCTTCTTCTATTTCTCCAAGCCGGATTTTCGGTCCCTGTAAATCACCGAGGATTTTTATGTTCTTTTCAGTGTTACTGTTGATATCTCGTATAATTTTAATTGTTTCTTTATGTGTGTGATGAGTTCCATGTGAGAAATTCAGTCTTGCAATCGTTAGTCCATGCTCTGCAAGATGCAGTAAAACGTCTTTTTTATTACTGACTGGTCCAATTGTGCAAACAATGTCTGTACTCATAATCGTACTCCTTTCTATACACATTTGCTGTTGGATTTCTCTTCCCGTATTCTTTTGGGTGTAATCAGTTCCTGTGGTATTAGTTAATTTGATGTTGAATAAGATGCAGGCTGCATAAGAAATGACTAAATTACGAAATATTAGTTAAAGACAGACTTAAAAACGGTAGCTTCTATTGATACGCTTGAGTCACTTTTTATGGAGGATTAATTGAAACCTCTTTAGGGAAAAGAATGGGGTATATATCCTATTTGTTTTGTTAGAAGGGGAAGTTTTTATGAATGAAATAGATAAAAAGACAAATGCTCGTTTATCGCATGTATACTGGATTGGAGGGTCAGCTTGCGCCGGAAAGAGTTCGACAGCAAACCTATTAGCTGAAAAGCATGGATTTAAGCTCTATCATACTGATCTGGCTTTCGATGATCATACGGAAAGAAACCCGATAGAGGAATGTCCTACCATGCATCAAAGATACAGGCTAAACTGGAATGAAAAATGGAACAGGGATTTATCGACTTTGATTCACGAAGAATTTGAGGCATTCAGGGAACAGTTTGCTTATATTCTAGAAGATTTACTAAAAATGCCGGATAGTGCACCGATTATTGTGGAGGGTAATGCACTGTTGCCAGAGTTAGTTGAAAAGGTCACTACCAACAAGTATCAGGCGGTATGGAGAATTCCTACCGAAGACTTCCAGAGGGCAACGTACCCGAAGCGGGGAAGATGGGTACAGGAGGCGCTAAATAAATGTGAAAATCCTGAAGAGGCTTTTCGTAACTGGATGGAGCGAGATGTTATTTTTGCCAGGACAGTAGCCGAGCAGGCGAAATCACTGGGATATAAAGTACTAACAATAGATGGAAGCCGTTCATTAAAAGAGAGCGCGACACTTGTGGAAAAACATTTTAAGCTGAAGAAATAAGTTCACATTAACTGCCTTGATTGGCAGTTTTTTTGATTAATCAACGTTTTCTTCGGGAAAAAGCAGTGTAATGAGGAAGGAGGCTTCTACTCTTGGAGAATTACTTGAATTATAAAAAGGAAGAGATGATCAGTCTTCTTGAAAAGCTTGTCAATATTGACAGCGGTACCTATTACAAAAAAGGTGTCGATAAATTAGGACTAATATTAAAAGACCGTTTTGAGGAGGCAGGATTAAAGGTAGACATCCACTCTGAGGAGAAATACGGAAATTGCCTGGAGATAAAAAGCCCAGAAAATAAATATCCCGATATTATCATCATCGCCCATATGGACACTGTTTTTGAAGAGGGGGAAGCAGAGAAACGGCCATTTACAATTTCAGGAGATAAAGCCTATGGTCCAGGAGTAAATGATGAAAAAGCAAGCCTTGTTTCGCTCTTATATGCTATAAAAGCTTTAAAGAAAAATAGTACGGAGGCGTATAAGAACGTCCATATCATCCTTAACAGCGATGAAGAAGTAGGTTCCCCAATATCAACAAAAATCATAAAAACGGCTGCTGAAAATAAGAAATACGCTATTGTGCTTGAGTGCGGGAGACCATTTGGCGGTCTTGTGACAGCAAGAAAAGGTGTTGGGACCTATACCATGAATATAAAAGGAAAAAGCGCCCATGCTGGTGCAGAAGCTAAGAAGGGAATCAATGCAATTTATGAACTTTCGCAAAAAGTTAATGAATTGCAGAAACTAAACGGAATCGAGGAAGGAATATCGGTCAATGTTGGGAAGATAGACGGCGGGACCTCTGCAAATACAATTCCAGCCCATGCCCATGCAAAGATTGATGTGAGGGTTGAGAATCACAAACAAATTAATATTATTAAAGAAAAAATTACGAAGATAGCAGACAAGAGCTTCGTAGATGGAACAACAACAGAATTAACTGGAGGCATTGAAAGGCTTCCAATGAAAGAAACAGAAGACAACAAAAGGTTATTTCATATTGTCGAGAGAATCGGAAAAGAGATGGGACTGGATCTAAAAGCCATTCATACTGGCGGTGCCTCTGATGCATCGATAACTTCGAATTTAGGCATCCCTACGATCGATGGAATGGGCCCGGTAGGAGAGAACTCTCATAGCGAAACTGACGAGTATACAGAGCTAGCTACATTCGTGGAAAGAACCTTGTTGTTAGCAAAAACAATCGAAGCGTTAACAGGCTAAACGATGTTTAAACTTTTTGAATATCGTTAATTTAAATTATACAGGCAGTGAAAGGAGAGTTTTGACATGGCAGAATATGAACTTAAACGATTGGAAATGGCAGACAGTGGAGAGCCCATCGAATTTGCGCATGGTACCGTGCTGGAAAACAAGCTCGAGGGAGAAACCCATTTCGATGTTACGTTAAAGAACGTTCCACGTTATGAACTCTTTAATGAAAGCCTTCAGGACAATGAACCTGTAAATGTGACAATGACTACTTTCGCTGATCAGCAACTGGAAAAAGAAATGGTTGTTCGAACTGTAAACAAGCGAGATCCTGACGATAATGTAATCGAGCTTGAAAGCAAGGAAAAGAACACAAACCAATAAGAAGAGGTGAAATAACGATGAGCAACTTAAGCGAATTCCAATATGGTGATATCATTACCATCTATAATGACTACCAGGAGCTTTACCAGAATAAATTTGAAACTGATGCAACAGAATTTTTTGTGAAAAGGGTAGTAGATAATAATCTGTGGGTTTCCCATCTGGACGAGAGCCAGGAGCTTGGAACTGTCAGTTATACACATGCATATGTTTCTGAACACACGAAAGACCTTGGCGATAATATCGTGGATGGCGGATACAACGGATAAAGAAAGGAGAGGCACCTATTAAATGGTGCCTCTTTTCCTTATACTACACTGTTTTTAATTGAATTCGAATCACTGCCATCTGCATCTACTACATAACTGATCGGAATATAAACTGCGGTTAAGTCTCCATTTTCCTCCCCAAATCCCTGATTCCTTTTGGTGGAGAGATATACGTCTAACTGTTGGACCGGTGAAAAATTCACCATTGAATTTCTTTCAACAATATTTACTTTAAATCCAAGAAGATTAATAACCACTGGTGCAAAAATCATACTTAACCATCCCCCTTAAGCTGCTATCTTACTAAGGTTTTACAATTGAGGGGCCCATTTCTGCAGGCATATCTATTCCATCACGGTCGTCTACAATGCTCCTTGTTCCAAAGAATCCGCTGTCATCGCCAAAGTTTTGTCCATAGCCCTGATTCTTCTTATCAATATTGTTCCAATCTGCCAGGAAGTTTTGGCCAACATTTACAGCCGATGCATTTTCAAAGGAATTAATCTTAAACAAGAAAATATTAATAACTATAGAAGGTGAACTCATTTTTAACCCCCTCCTTTGGTTAGAAATATATGTTTCCTGAGACATATTATGAATTCACGCACTATTGTCTGGAGGTGAGAACATGGATCCGGAACGTCTAAAGCAATGGATGGAGATAGCCAAAAGTTTTCAAGGAAACGATTTTTGGTCAAGTATCTTTGATAACGAAAATCCACAGAACATGATGAACCAATTTGCAGATATGACGAAAGGGAGTCAAACTAACAAGCCTCCTCAATCATTACAAAAATCCTCTTCATCACCTTTTCCCAGGGTCGATATTTTTATGAGCAATTATGAGGTTATTTTAATTTTTGAGCTTCCTGGAGTTAAAAAAGGCGATCTTGAACTAGCGGTATCAGGACGCCATTTAATCATAAAAGGAAACGTAAAGTCTGAAAATCAGGACATTAGGGCAATCCATACAGAACGTTATTACGGACCGTTCGAACGAACGATAGAACTACCGGAACCGGCTGAAGAAACAAATATTACTGCAGTATTTCAGGAAGGGCTTCTAGAAGTCACGTATCCAAGAATCCAAAGGGAAAAGAATCGAATCAAGATAAAGTAAACAGATCATCTTATCGTTGTGTGGTCGTCTATGTCAGAATCATCTACGATATAGCCGGGATTGAAAACCAGGACTCTGTCAGCACTTTGTATCCCAAATCCCTGATTTTTCTTGACGGTAGAAAAAACTCCCACTCGCTGGGATGAAGAAAAGGAAAGGTTAGAAATATTATCGATAGCGGTCACCTTCATAATCGAAATATTGATCTCAGTAGACTTAAACTTCATTTTTTCTCCTCCTTTTTATTCATGTCTGGACAACCCAATCATAAGTATTAAATAAGGTTACTCTTTTACCTATATGCTGAGAAGGAAACTGCCATTCATAAGTGAATTAGAATAGGGTGTTGCTATGGCTCTCAAATCCTTTTTCAACTTTTTAATTAAGGAAAGCAGTGAAATTCAATCAATCAATAAAAAGCTTGATAAACTTCTTGAAGAAATAAAAGAACAGGAAAAAAAGAATAAAGAAAAAACAGAACAGATGGAGTCGATCAATGTTGAACAAGTTTCCGTCGACAAGCTGATCATTGAGAAACTGGAGTATACGAATAATTTTGGAGCCTTAGGCATTAAAGAACTTAAAGGCAAGCTAAACATAGGGGCTACCTATGAAAATTTGCCTCTGACAAAACTCCCGAAGATGCCCGAGATCCCGAAAGGTTTTACGCCCATCGAAATCCAGGATAAAAAGCCGGAATCAAATCTTAGCCCTAACTCTCCTCCCCCGACTCCGAAGTATGAGATAAGAGCCAGAAAAGAGAAAAACGGAGAATAATGTTTATCTCTTTAAGTTAAGAGAAATTAAATAACTATAACATCGAATTAAGGAGGGGACCATATGTCTGCGAAAGAATTACTACAGGAACGTTTTAAGGATGTAGAAGAAGGAGTGAAGAAAAGCAGCGAGCTAGAAGGAAATCGATATGATCTCACAGAGAACGGCCTTTGCTTTATAGAATGGGTTACTGAAAATGACTTTGAGGTAAAAGCATTCGAGGAGTTTTTCAGTCGTGAAGGAGTTAATAAAGAGACGATTGATAACGACGAGTGGGTTCGTGAATTTACGGAAGAACCTGGTTTAACAGATCTTAATCGTTTTTCTTCTGAATTTATTAAAGACGACAATGAAAGAGAGTCGTTCCTTTACTTTGCTAAAAATCATACTCACTAAGACTAAGGGGCTGACCCAAAACATCGATAAAGCGGTGTTTGGGCAGCCCCCTTTTCTATTCAAAAGATAAATGAATCTCTATTTTAAGAGAAAAAAC
>NZ_SWLG01000007.1 GCF_005747095.1 Exobacillus caeni
CAGTCGTTACACCTCGGTGTCGTCTCTGTCCAGAAACAGAGTGAAAGGGTGTTGCCTGCGGCAACACCCTTTGCGACTGCCCGTCGCACAAAATGAGGGGGTCAGACCCCCTCAAGGTGGTTTATAATTTTATACAGTCTTCCTTACTAATAATGCGTCAGTTGTTTTTACAAGGGGTATAATCGGGTACCCATCTGTAAGGAGCTGATTTGTATGATGATGGAAAAGGAAGTATACGAACAAATGCGAGAGCTAAGTTCCATTCTAGAAGATCAGAAAACAAAACAAACGGCGGCAGAAGATAACGCCTTTCAAAAAATAAAAAACTTAAGTGCAGAGTTAAAAAAGAACCCGAAGATCAGTGAAAGAAACCGGCTAATATATGATGATATCTATAAGTATGGGGAACAGGGAATGACCCTGGATTCGAAGGAAAGTATCGAGCAATACGTGAAAGAATACCAATCCTATTTAGATAAGTACACTGATGAAATTAACAAACAAAAGGAGATTGGATATTAAACCACAAAACCAATGATAAGCGCAAAAAGTTATCCACAAAAATAGCGGGGTCAGACCCCAACAAGGAAGGTGTGCAATGCACGCCTTCTTTGTTGGGGTCTATTTGTATAAGAATGCTGCACTGTTTCTTATTCTGCATGGTATAATCGGAAAATGGACTGGTAGTGTTATAATCTTATGGGAAAAAGTTTATGAAGGTGGCATTGCTATGATTAATCGGATCATTCTCCTTTTAATAGGATTGTTATTGATTCCCTTCCAACTTGTACAGGCACACTCAGGTCTGGAATCTGCCGACCCGGCGCCAGATGCGGTAGTGGAGAGGAGCGTTCAGAATTTAACGCTGTTTTTTAATACTAAAATTGAACAGAACAGCTCTTTTCAGTTGTTTAACGACAGCGGAAATGAGGTCCAGATCAACAATCGAACAACAGAAGAAAATATGCTTTACGGAGAAACTTCTGAACCGCTATCAAACGGCAAGTATACAGTGAGATGGAACATTATCGGCAAGGATGGGCATCCGATCGAAGGTGAATACTCTTTCACTGTAAAGAATCAAGAAGAACAAAAGCAGGAACAGAAAAATGAAAATAACGGGACAAAACAGGATAATGGTGCGGGGAACGGTAATACTGAAGAACCTGAGAATCAAAGTGAAAGCGCTCCTCCAAGCCAGACTCAAACAAATACCTTTGAACCTGAGTTTTCAACTCCATTCATCACTTTGATCGGTGGTCTTATTTTGATCGCCGTTGTTAGCTTTGGCTGGATGGTACGGAGGGAAAAAGAATGATGAATGCTATAAGTATTACCGAAGGGCTTCTATATGTATGCTTTGCTATCTTGATCGGCAGCTTCTTGCTTTACAGCGTCCCCTCTCACTTACGTCCAGCGATTTATGTACCAAAGAAAGTATTACTAATCGTAACAGTTCTGGCAGGACTTTTATCGTTTGGACCGTTCGTTAATGTGGTGGTCTGGTTAAATCAAGACATGCGGATCGGACTGTGGGAAACCGTTTATAGCGTGTTAAGCTCGTTTGAAGTCGGTACATCGCTGTCTTTGACACTGCTTTTCATCGTGTTACTATACTTGTTGGTTTTGCTGAACGATGTAACGAGACAGCAATTTTTTGCACGGATGGCATTGTTCTTTTCCATATTGATCATCTTTGCCGGCGGATGGGCAAGCCATGCTGCTTCTCTCAGCCAGTTCCCCGGCTTCCTCTCAGACAGCGTTCACTTTTTCTTTGTTGCTTTGTGGGCAGGTCCGATTCTTATACTGGGATGGTTTCGAAACAACCATGAAAACTGGAAGCCCTTTTTGAAATGGTTCACTCCGTTTTCGATCGGAAGCCTTTCATTGATTACGGCCTCCGGCCTGGTAATGATGAAGTTTATTGTGCCTGATTATACGAACTCCTGGGTTTTAACCTACGGACAGGCACTTCTGATCAAGCACTTGCTGCTCGTTCCACTTGTCGTTTTTGCCTTCATAAACGGCTTTTTAATCAAAAGGCATTTATCACAGGGAACCAATCCAGGGAAGTGGTTAAAGGCAGAAAGCATTTTTATCCTGGCTATCTTTACAGTAACAGCCTTCCTGAGCCAGCGAACGCCGCCCCATAGTTTTACGAGGGGATTGACCGAACCGTCCCCTTTGTTTCTATCGTTATATTCAGGAGCCTTTTCTCCTGATATAACCATACATCCGGCGCTGAATAGCTTAAGCTACACTCTGTTCGCTTTATCCGTTGTTTTCATCGGGCTCACTATTTTTTCCTCCATGAAAAAAACACCGGTGATCATCAGCATTCTATTCGGCTTTATCGTTGTCCTAACCGGTTACCTCGGAATAATGGCCAGCATCTAAGAACCATAACATCAACATACAAAGACCCCGGAACTAAGCACATGCTTAATTCCGGGGTCTTCTCATTTATCACAGACAAAGCAGATATCGTGAAGAAGTTATCCACAAAAATAATGGGGTCAGACCCCCGAAAGGTTTGTGAATATGTGATCTGGCTTCAAGTTGAGTTCTTCTGTTGGCTGGTTGCCGCGGTTGATCCAGGCGGTTTGGAAGCCGAAGCTTTTTGCTCCGGAGATGTCCCAGCCGTTAGACGACATGAACAATACTTCTTCTCGTCTGACATTCAAATTCTCCAGCACCAGGTTATAAGCTGCAGGAGAAGGCTTGTACTGTTTCGCTTCATCTATACTGATGATGTGGTCGAACAATTCTGCTAATCCTGCCCTCTCTATCAACGGATCCAACATATCGTGAGAGCCGTTGGAAAACACAGCCAGTTTGTTCCCTGCCTTTAACCTCTCCAATACATCCCGAACTTCGGGATACGGAGTAAGGTGGAGATACGCTTCAATGAGTTTCTCTTCATTTTCAGATGTCAGCGTCCGGTCCTGTTTCTTCACCGCATATCGTAACGCGTCTTTTGTTATTTCTAAAAATGTAGTGTATTTCCCCATTATCTGCCGTAAAAAGGAATACTCGAGCTGCTTTTCGCGCCAGGTAAAACTGATCGACTCTCCTTTTTCAGGATACAACTCTTCGCACAGTTCTTTGACGGAATGTACATCAAAAAGCGTCCCGTAGACATCGAATACATACGTCTTAATCGAATCGCCCATCAATCGTTCTTCCCTTCCAGCACCTCGATAAAAGCTCTCATATAGTCAGGAAGATCAGGTGGGCGGCGGCTTGAAACAAGATGGCCGTCCACGATAACCGGCTCATCGACCCAGGTGGCACCGGCATTCTCCATATCGTCTTTAATGCCGGGTGTGCTTGTTACCGTTTTGCCCTCAAGCACTTTTGCTGAAATCAACACCCACCCTGCATGGCAGATCTGTCCGATCGGCTTTTTGTTCTCCTCCATATGCCGAACAAGTTCAAGGACCTCCGGAAAACGGCGAAGCTTATCGGGTGCCCAGCCTCCCGGAACTAAAAGCGCATCGTATTCTTCTTGTTTCACTTCTGAAAACGAATAATCAGATTCAGACGGCACACCATATTTGCCGATATACGTTTCCCCTGCCTTTTCTCCGGCAAGCTCTACCACTGCTCCTTCTTCTCTTAAACGATGGACAGGGTACCACAGTTCAAGGTCTTCAAAATCATGATGTACAAGGCTGAGTACTCTTTTCCCTTTTAAACGCACTAGCAGCACCTCCAACTAGTCAATCTTTAATCCAATAGTATCACTTTCTTTTCCATCATTAAAAACGCTTTGTTTCTATCTTGAAAATACTAACCTCAGGTTTGCTCGAATATAGTGGAAACAAACGAAACTTAGGGAGGGATTTGATGCAGATCCATGTGGTGCGGCAGGGAGAAACGCTATGGTCGATTTCCCGCCAATACGGTGTTGGGATCAATGATATCGTGTCGGTAAACGGGTTAGAAAACCCAAACCAGTTAGTAATTGGTCTGGCGCTTGTTATTCCAACCGCTTACAAAACACATACAGTAAGTGCCGGGGAATCATTGTGGAGTATCGCCCGGAGGTACGGAACAACCGTTCAATCTATCGTCAGTGCCAACCAGATCACAGATCCTTCACGTATTTTTCCCGGAATGAATTTAGTCATCCCGGTTAGGACTCATACAGTCATACAGGGGGAAACGTTATGGCAGATCGCACAGATATATGGAACTTCAGTGCAGGCGATCATACAGGCGAACCAAATTCAGAACCCGAATCTAATCTATCCCGGCACCGTTTTATCCATCCCTTTCGCCAAACCTGTTATCGATGTGAATGCCTATGTGATTAACGAAGGTGAGCAAGGGGCGGAAGAAGTTCGTGATGTCGGGGAGCATTTAACATATTCTGCTCCTTTTGCTTACATCATCCAGGCAGACGGCGGACTGACGCCTATCAATGACGGACCTATCGTCCAGGCGTCCCTTGCAGAACGGGTTGTTCCGATGTTAAGCATCACCAATTTCACCTATCGAGACCCTGGTTCCCGCGTTGCTAAAACAGTCCTTTCAAGCACCGAAATCCAAAATCGCTTACTGGAAAATATTCTCGGGGTAATCCGCTACAAAGGCTATCGCGGACTGAACGTTGACTTCGAAAATGTTTTCCCGGAGGATCGAGAAGCATATAATCAATTTTTACAGCGTGCCGTTGACCGCCTTCACCCGGAAGGTTACTTCGTTTCCACAGCACTTGCTCCTAAAACAAGCGGTGAACAACAGGGGCTTTTATACGAAGCACATGATTATCCCGCACATGGCAGAATCGTTGACTTCGTAGTCCTCATGACATATGAGTGGGGATATCGAAAAGGGCCGCCACAGGCGATTTCACCGATCAACCAGATCAGGAAAGTGCTGGATTATGCCGTTTCGGTCATTCCGCGCCGCAAAATTTTAATGGGGTTCCAGATCTATGGACGCGATTGGCTGCTTCCCCATGTTGAAGGACAGGAGGCCGAGACGTTCAGCCAGCAAGAAGCCGTACGCCGTGCAATCCAATACGGCGCTGCCATTCAGTATGATCCTCTGACGCAATCGCCGTTTTTCCGGTACACCGATTCACAGGGCCGCTCCCATGAAGTCTGGTTTGAAGATGCCAGGAGCGCCCAGGCAAAATTCGATACGGTAAAAGACTATGGTCTTGGCGGAATCAGTTACTGGACACTCGGTTACCCCTATCCGCAAAACTGGGTGCTGCTCGATGATAATTTTACGATTAGAAAACTACTATAATACAAAGGGGTGGCTCCCTCCGTTCAGCACAATATCTTAAAAAACAATGGAACTAGTTTTTCTAGATAAGGTGTCGGAGGGTGCTTGCACTTTTTCTTTTAAATCATTCCCAGTTTTTCTCGCAATCAATTTCTTATAAAATGGTCTTTCAACAAACCGTATATCTTCACGTCTTCATAACTTCCTAAAAGAAATCTATCCTCTTTTAAAATTCCTTCCAACCGTAACCCGGCTCTTTCTAAAACCTTTATGGAACCTGCGTTTCTCACGATCGCTGTTGCCCAAATTTTGTTTATCCCAGCTTCTTCAAATCCAAACTGGACAATTCTCCTTGCTGCCTCCGTTGCATAGCCTTCTCCCCAGAATTGACGCCCGATCCAGTAACCAAGTTCTCCTTTGTTATTGTTCTTATCAACTCTTAGAGTTATCGTTCCCACAATATCATTTGTCTCCCTTAACACAACAGCTAACGGATATTCCTGGCCGTTAGCAATTCGATCGGTATGTGTATCGATCCATTCTTCGGCGTGTTTAACGTGATAAGGGTGTGGCAGATTGATGATATCCGCTACTTCCCTGTTGTTTGCCAGTTTTTGAATCGTAATCGAATCTTCCTTGCTAAAAGTCCTTAGCTCTAATCTCTCTGTAGTTAAGTTAACCTTCATCTACTTTACCCCCTTAACAACAACTTTCCTGATAAAAAAATCTATCGAAATTCATAATAAGGTTTTCTATCCGGCTGAAAAATCACCTTTAATAAAACAGCGGAAATAAACAGCATGAAGAAGGAACCCGCGATAACAACAACGTTGATGGAAATAACTTGCGCCATAATGCCGACTAGCAGCGTTGCAATGATTACAAGCAACGCTTCCACCAAACCGTATATACTACCAACTCTCCCCATCAGTTCCACCGGGATGTTGTTTTGATAAAATGTCTCGAACCCTGTGTTTGCAAATGCGAGCGCAAACGATAATACAAAAAAGCCGACTCCTGCCCCGGTGAAGCTATCGGAGACTGCGTAAACGATATATCCAACCGATACAATTAATGAGCCTGCTCCGATCAGGCATGCTGTTGACAGCTTTTTCACCACTAAAGCATTAAGTGCCGCTCCTACAACAATTCCTGCCCCTGCTATACTCACTAAAAAGCCATACTCCGTGTCTGTTAAAGAGAGAACTTCTTTTGAATATGCCGCCTCAAGAGAATCCAGCGCCGCTGTCATGACCATCACGCTTGAGAACAATAAATAGATTAGCATAATGTAAACCTGCTTTCTGCTGAATGCAAGGACCATGGTCCAATCCTTTTTTATTAGCTGAAAAGATAACCGTCCAGACCCGTTTTGAATAGAACTATCCTTTTCAAAATCAGGCATAGCCGTCATCAGCATACCAGATAAAAATAACGAAACAGCGTTAACATAGATCGCAAAATCCGGTGTACCGATCATGAACAATACACCTGCAACAGCCGGGCCGATCAAAAAGGCCCCGGAATCTATCAAACTGCGTAATGAATTAAATCTCTTCCTTTTCTCT
This sequence comes from Exobacillus caeni, assembly GCF_005747095.1. Taxonomy (GTDB): domain Bacteria; phylum Bacillota; class Bacilli; order Bacillales; family Guptibacillaceae; genus Exobacillus; species Exobacillus caeni. The sequence continues at coordinate 6,810 of NZ_SWLG01000007.1, forward strand.
GTTGGTATAAGCCTCGTAATATAAGCTCTTGAAGCTGGATAAAACACAGAACCCGCAATATTGATCAAAAACACAACGGAATAGATCACCCAAATAGACGAAAGAGAAGGTAAAATGGCGATCAACAAAGCACGAATGACATCCAGGACCACCAGCAAGTTCCTTTTACTTACGCGGTCGATCATACTGCCGGTCCATGTATTCGTAAATAATGCCGCAAGAGGTTTGATAACATAAAGTGCAGCTACCGCAAGCGGGGAGCCCGTCATAGTAAGCATGGTTAAATTTATGGCGATCAAGTATATCCATGCCCCGATGTTCGATACACCGATCCCTAATAAAAGAATGGCCGGGTACTTCCATGCATAGAAAATCTTTTTCAAGACCTTCATCCTCCTTTAAAATAAAATATAGACAATAAAAAAAATCCCACCCCCAAGACCTGGTCTTGAGGACGGGATATTTATAATCGCGGTGCCACCTCAGTTCGTTAATATGTCACCATACTAACCTCAGCAGGTACGGCAAATAAGCTTTGCTTATACCCTGGCTCTATAACGGGAGCACCCGTCATGCCATCACCAGTCAGATCCGGCATAAATGCTCAGAGGCTTGCTTCGATAATAGTCTTCTCGCCCCTTTTCAGCTGCCGGAGCTCTCTGTAAAGAATCCTTTTTACCTACTCTTCTCATCATCGCATTCCATATCGCTATGTGATTTTTAAAAGATTAACACTTTTATACAAATAAGTAAACAGTCCTTTTCATTATTCTTCCCCAAGAATTGCTACCATACTAATTGCCTCAAAACAACTGTATCATCAAAGTTACTGTTTCCACTTTTAAAGGGAGCCTGCTTCTAAACCCTTTTTCGAGCAAAAAAAAGGCTCCCGGAATACCGGAAACCCTTTTCTCCATGCACTTATCCATCAAACCTGGTTCGACTTTCACTGTTTGTTCGATCACGGAACGTATTGTTATCATCATCATAGCTGTCCTGGTTTTCAGCACTAGCTGAATCATCAAACACGTTGTTATCGTCATCATCCACATCCAGGTTGCCTTCACCTTTTACATGAAGTTCTTCGTGCTTAACATTTTCTCTTACCTGTTCTTCGTCTTCAACTTCCCGTTTGCCAACGACAACTTCATCTTTCACAACCGGACGTTTGGTAACTTCTACTTGTTCCTCTCTTACCGGGATGTGGTATTCTTCGTCTTCATCCAGAGCGCTTGCATTCACGCTGTCAACTTCGTCATTTTCGACAGGACGCTTCTTCACATACACTTCTTCACGGGAAACTGGAATATTTACTGTTTCTTCGTCCTCAACCACTCGTTTCTCGATTTCTATATCTCCCGCTCTTGCTTCGTGTTTTGAAACATCAAGCTGTTCTTCACGTAACGGAATTTCTTTTTCCGTATCGTTATCATAACCATTGTTTAAGTTGTTTTCTGGTTCAAATTCGTTATTGCTGTTAAAATCATGGTTTCCAGGGCTGGAATCTGCATATCCATATTCACTATTATTGTTCGGCTCTGTTTCATAACCATTGTCTCCAACGACAAGCAGCTTCCCGTTTTCTAATTGAGGAGCATATTCTTTCGCCTGCTCTTCACTCAGTCCCATTTGGACAAGCGATTCTGTAACAGGCGTTTCTTTATCTCCTTTCAACGCAGACATAATCGATTCCACGATGCCTTCTTTTCCTCCGTCTACTGGTTCCATCGCGATTCCAAGCTCATCCGAAGCTTCCCAAACCGCTTCTCTATCTTCACCGATTACTGATAAGTTATTATCTATATTCTCTGCATTTGGAAAATCATTAATCAGTTCTTCAGAAGAATCGTATACACCAATTACATGTTTGTTATTCATGCTATAAAACCTCCTTCAGAATGTCTCTTTCGCTGTTACATTAAGACAATTCCCGGGCGGTTCAGTGCAAAAACTCTTTTAGTCACATTCAGTAAAAATGACACGCTTGCTTATAAAGCATTCACCAGTTCCTTTTCTGCTAAAAGACTGCCTTCTTTTTGAAGAGATATAGCGCTTTTTAAACGTTTATGTTATCCCTCTAGTATGATGTTCTATACAACTAAAAAAGAGCCTTCTTAAAAATGGCCGGCTCCTTTTTATCACTCGTTTTTAAGTTTTTAACTTGAGGTTATTCTCAAACAGAAGCCTGATTATACTTATCCCTTTTTGCTGCATCCACCATGAGGATCACTGCGGTTATGATGTGCATAATCATTCCCACGAATGGAATCCATGCAAGACAGGAAGTCACAATCCCAAGGATACTCCCATGTTTATTCGTTTCTTCCCTGAACGAAAATAACAGGGTAACGATGTGCAGGACAAGCATCGCTAATAGCGGAGTCCACAGGAATCCCAGAACTAGGCTCCCCCCGATAAAAGGTATTCCAAGAAGAGCTTCCAGTCCCCCTGAAACCCATTTTAAAATTTTTGAAGTCAATTTATCCCCCCTATTTTAAAAATGATCTGTTCTTTAAGTTTGTTTCATTGTTGTAAATACTTTAAATCAAAGAAAGAAAATATTTTCATGAGGAATGGTCGACGAGTGGAGTTCTTTCCCTGAAGATGGATACATGAGGAGCTTTTTATACCAAATAACATTCTATTATTGTTTTGATAATGCACTTTCAATTTCTTCTAGCACTTCAAGGGCTGCTTTTCTGCTTAAGACTAGTTTGCCGTTTCCTATAACAAGGTTGTCATCAGACACTTCACCCGTTAGCTGGCATTGCTGGCCTGCCTTGTACTTTTTTAAAATAATCCTTTCTCCCTCGGTAAAAATCTCTAACGGGTCCTTCTCAAAGATATTCAATGTCCGCCGCAGTTCCATCGGTATGACGATCCGGCCCAAACCATCCAGCTTACGTATCATGCCAGTTGATTTCATTTGTTTTTCCTCCCACTTAATAGATTTCTATTACTCTCCTTCATTTTACAACATTTTGGTAAAAACAAATATATATAATACTCTAAAAATATAAGTATAATAGTTTTTGTTTACCTTTTTAGATAGCCTTTCATACACCAGGCAAGGCTCTTTGCCATAAAGGGTCGTTTATATAAAAGACTTCTATTAACTTTTTAATAATTTTTTTGAACAGGTTGATCAGAGTGGACAGTGCGAAACTCCCGGGGTAACGAAGGACCTGCTTGAAAAACAAGGCAACTCAGACACTCCATGAATGCCTGGAAATCCTTGATGTGGGTTATAGGGCTTTTGATTTGCTGATTCGTAAAAATACAGCTTTTCTAAAAATGGGGTCATTTTGTTTTGCTATTCGCTTAAAATCGGATCAAAAATAGGTATTTTCTCTGTAAATAAAGGCAACAGTGACCTATAAATTTCAAAATAACCTTTTGTCACAAATACCGAATCTGGTTACCTCAAAGAAATTCAAAACAGTTCCTCTGGTGCTGAATCCCGGAAAATATTTATGTAATTTTCTGTAAAAACGAAACCTTTAACTGCAGTACTTCGTATTTCTTATAAAGGGGGAAATGGCGTGAAGAAATTTGTAGGTTTGTCCGTTTTGTCTGCAGCTATCATTGGCTTAATCGCCTGGGGCCTCAGTGTTTTCTTTTCTTTTTCATACATGGAATGGAGCTTCTTCATCGGGCTTGGGATAACGGTGATCTTATACCTTAGTAACAGCAGCGGAGGAATGCTGTCTAGGATGGCAACACTGGAAGCAAGTGAAAGCAACTGGAAGGTCCAGGAGGATACGGAACAAAAAGTGAACGTAGGTGCCATCTTTTATGGTTCGGTATTATACACCATTGTAAGCTTTATCATAATGATGATTACTTACTTTTAAACACAGAGAAAGACATGAGGCGTACCGTTCAGACTATATCTGTTATAAAAAAGGAGCAACCAATCTGGAAAATTGCTGTTTCACCAGGCTGACAGGTCCTCTTTTAACTTTTTCCATTGTAACTTTTTCAGTAGATTCTAACACTTCGGAAAGGGAATCGATCAGTGTGGACAAAAAATCTTTGTCTTCACTCACACAAACAATCTCTTCATTTGTCTTAAAACTTCTCTGGTCAAAATTGGCTGTACCGACGTAACACATTTTGCGGTCAGCCATAAATACCTTTCCGTGAAAAAACCCTCCCTTATACGCAAGGACATTGCAACCATTTTCCAATAATGCTTCAAAATAAGAGAATGCTCCTTCTTTAACAAGCGGATGGTCCTGTCGGTGAGGAATCATGATATTAACCTTCACACCCCTTTTGGATGCATGGATCAGTGCTTCTTTAAGCCCTTCTGTAGGGATGAAGTAAGGTGTGAAAATCTCAACAAGCTCTTCTGCCGATTGGATATAATCCTTGATCAATTCATTTAGGTGAGCGCCATCACTGCTTATTAAACGGAACCGGTTCTTTCCTTGATGAAGCGGTGGAAAAAGCCCTTCTGAACGGTCCAGTGTTTGGCCAGCCTTCTTCCAGTCTTTTATAAATTGGCATTGCAAGTCCTGTACACCATGTCCAGTGACTCGAAGCTGATAATCCTTCCAGAATCCAAGTTCAGGATCTTTGTTATAGTACATATTCCCGACATTAAAGCCTCCGGTATATCCGATCTCTCCATCGATAATCACTATTTTCTGATGGTTCCTTCTGTTTAAAGTATAGAAGAAAAATGGCAGCGACGGTTTGTTCGCAAACTCAAATTCAATACCGTATCGTTTTAGAGAAGCTACCTTTTCACTCGGAAACGAATAACTTCCCACATAATCCATCAGTAGCCTAACAGATACTCCTTCCATCGCTTTTTGCTTAACACGGGACAACACTTCTCTCCCAACTTCGTCATCATGAAAAATAAAGAACGCCATATGGATCGATTCCCTGGCGTTTTCAATATCCTTGAACAGACCTGAAAAAAACTTTTCCGGCTGATCTAAAAGTTCCAGATCGCCATTACGAATCGGAAAGGGGTTTCTTCGTGTAGGACGATTTAATTTTGCACCGACAGCAAGATCTATTTTTATCCAGAAGAAAGAAACGACTATTACTGCTGCTATTTTCTTGAACATATGGCCATCCCCTCCCTCCACTTATCCTGTCTAACCGAATCAACAGTAATCTTAACTAGGACCGAACATAATAAAGAATCTTCCTGACAAGTTTGCCTGCATTGTAGTTGAATTTTTGATAAACAAGAACAATCTCAAGGGCCAGCACGCAAAACACCAGCCAGATCGTACCTGCAGCATACCCAGCAAGCACATCGCTTGGATAATGAGCGCCAAGGTAAATCCGGCTGATTCCGATCATGAGAATAAACAGGGACAGGAAGCCTATGGCGAACACCTTAACTGCTAATCTCTTGCACTCTCTTGCGACCAAATAACCGATGAATCCATAAAAAAGGAAGCTTCCCATGGCATGTCCGCTCGGAAAACTAAATCCCACCGCATCGTACTGGGGGTTAATTGTGGGCCTGGACCGTGCAAAAAAGTGCTTTAATAACCTTGTTAGCAATCCCCCACCGCCAACTGTCAGGATGAAAAAAAAGATCGTCCAGCCAGCTCTCTTTTTAATAACAAGATAAGCGATCGTCAAAATAACAAGCATGGTGAGCCACCAGACAGAACCGGCTTCTGTGATGACAGGCATCGCCTGCTGGACAAAATTGGAATCAAACGTATGAACGAAGTCGATGATAGCCTGATCGAATGTAAAAGTTTCTTTTGCCAGAACGTTCTCGGCAAGTTCAGAAAATAGAATGATAGAAAGGCTTGCTAACCCGATGCCCATTACAATGAAAATGAACGGAATCCAAAATTGCCTATGGTTGATAGTCTTAAACCATCGGAATAACTCTTCTTTATAGTTCATCTTTTCACCCACACCTCAAAAAGTCTTTTGTTTACTTTCTTTTCCACACGGGAAGCAGAGTAAACGTTCCGATATCTATTATAACTGCAAGTTACCTTGTTTAGATATTCGTTCGTTGGGATAAGTTGAAGTTTAACCTCTTTGAGCGCCGGTGTGTTTGAAAATAGCTCAAAATAAAAAACTCCTGGATTACAGCAAAGGGTTCCGTTTTGGGTGTAAAACTATAAATTGACACACTAAATGACGTGCGAAATATGACACGTCATTTTTTCTTGTAAACAAAAGAATTTTAACGAATATTTGCCTTGAATCGGACTAAAATCGACATCGTATTTTTTTCGTACAAAATTAATGCCAACCCCTTTGTCAATTGGGTCGTCATCTTCACTGCTAATGTATTACCAATCAATGATAAAATAGAGTGAAGTTTTATTGAACTATAGGGCAGTTTAGTTGAATAACCGTTGCATAATTCAGTATGAAATCCTTACTTAATTGCAGGAAGTAAGGGTTTTTTGTTGAATAAGTAAAATTACAATATTTTGGAATTTTATGTGAATAGGAGAAGTTATTATGTCGATTATGATGGTTAAAAAAGAATTTAAGCTTGTTGGGTTAAAAGGTAGTGGGGAGTTTGTTAACTATGGTAATGAAGTACCCTTGCTTGCAAAGCAACTATTAAGTCGCTCAAATGAAATCCTAAATCCGACAGAAATCGAAATTGCATTATTTGAGCCTAAAAAGGCTGAGGAGCATAGGGTAGGTCATTATTATGTAGGATTAATTGTGAATGAGAAATTAAATGAAGTACCAACAGGAATGGAATATATCGAAACAAATAAAAGTTACATAACTACAAGAGGGAATATATCTAATTTGAGAGAACTTCATTTGAATTTATTGAATTGGGCAGAAGAGCAAGTTATGAAAGAGATCTCGATTCTTATATTGTCGAGACATATCACCCTATGGGAGGAGAAGAAGAAGTACAGATTTACTTACCAATTCAAGCTTAAAAGTACAGCTCAAAATCCTTATTCAACAAACGGGGGCTTTAATTTAATAAGAGGCAGTTATAGTCACATATGTCATTAATTGGTAAAACATTAAAGCACGCCAATACTGCTGTCAGTTGGCGCGCCAATTTCTTTTCTATTTCTTATTTTGTTCCCAAAACGGAACCCTTTAGGATTACAGGAGGTACTCTTGTTCTTCCGTACGTATCAATTCAAGAGGAATATCATAGGATGAGAGCTTTGACTGTGCTTCGTCGTTTTCTTGTAAAAGAAGAAAGAGCTCGTCCATCAAATGTTTATTGTTCAACAGGTCTTTGTCGTAAGAAATAAAGTGCCAATTACCTTCTTTTTGTTTTAAATGAAAGGTATACAAGCGTCCGTTCCAAACCACTGCAAACCGAACCTCGTCAGATGAATAAGCCTTTATCAGCAGTTTGTTAATCATAGATACTCCTCCTCCTTGCCACCCTATACCCTAATCTATTAAATGCTAAACATGTTGTAATAGAAAACGTTTTGATAAAGAACCATATTAACTTCCTCCAGTTATGCTCCAGTCTAATTCTACCTCGACTCCAGCATCTTTAAGCAGGTTATATAAAGGGCACCTTTTTTGAACTGTTTTTTTCACCTCAATCAACAGCTCATTCGAATGTTCTGTATAAAATACAATCTTGTTTCTAACAGTTTGATAGTACGGAGAAACGTCAGCTGTTCCCTTAAGCCCTCTTCTGTCTACCCAGGCTTCGCTTGAGATTTCAATGTCCTTATACTGAAAACCCAGCTCTTTTCCGACTGAATCGATCACAACTAAGATACAGCCGTTGAAAGCCCCCACCACATAATCAAGGGGTGTTGGCGCTTCGTTATCCCCTCCTATCTTGACTGGTTCATCTACCAAAAAACGAAAGCCTCTTACCAGGTGTTCTGTTTGAACATTCTTTTTCCATAACGAATCTACTTCAATTTTCCTGAGATCGGGATTTGCTTTTATTGTCATGATACCACTCCTTTTTTAGCATGATAGACCTGGCTCTTTGCGCTTTCTCTTTCTTTAATAAAAGTAATGCATGTTACGAATAGCCCTGAAACAATCAGTGATAAGATGAGTCCTGCAAGCCCCCTGTTATGAAGAGTCTCAAATGAAGAAGCAGCGTAAACCGATAAAGAGACCGAGAACAAGAAAGAGTAGAAACCAGGACTTTTCAATGAGAATGTCACTTGCCATTCATTTGTTCGATCAAGCAAGCTTACAAGCGTAATTGTAATGATATTGATCATCATACCGATCCAAACCGGGTGGATTTTTAGATAAAAATCATTAATAGCCCATCCCCCGAGGTGGTACCATAATAAGCCTGAGGCTGATCCGGTAAACAATGAAACCAGCGCTGCCCTTTTTGTAACAACCGGCCAAAACAATGCAGCTACAACAGGTGCAAATGTGGCAGAGTTACGGGTAACCCATGCGAGTACATTCCACCAGGCAGATTGTTCGGACCGGAGCAAAGCAAATCCTACCATCAACCCTGTCAACAATACCAGGGACCATTTGGTATAGCGGACAAGCTGTTGTTCTTTCGCCTTTGGATTAAGCGCTTTTCCAACATCCCTGCCAAGGCTGGTAGCCCCGGAAAACTGGCATGGCGCTCCCCAGCTTAACGCAGCAGCCCAAAACCCCAGAAAGAACAAGCCGACCAGCGGAGCCGGAAGCGTCTCCATTAAGTAAAGGGGTACAGCAACTAATCCACGAGATTCATTCGGCACTACCTGTGCAGCAGAAAGGCCGAACAAAGTAGCTCCTGCTATTAAAGGGACACCAAGAAGTGCAGCATAAAGCAGTCCGCGCCGGCCTTCCTCTGGAGTTTTACAGGAAAGTGCCATTTGAAAAGCAGCCTGCGCCAGAATCACGTTGAATAAAAAAGTGCCGAACCATGCCAATATCGTTTGGATCCCTGCCCCATCCCATGATGCATACTGAGGCTTCTCAGCAAACAACGTCTGGATACCCTCGATTCCAGGGTTAATAAAGAATGCGTATGTTCCGATTACCAGCATGATAAAAAAGACGGCCACGTTACTCAGCTGTGTTAATCCAACAGACCACATCCCGCCGAATTGTAAATAAATGAGCAATAGGAGCGATGTTACCACCACAGACCAGATTAGTGATATCCCCGTAAAAACTGATAAAGCTGAAGCAAATGCGAGGGCAGTTGCAACAGACCACATCGGGAAAGTAAAGGCGGTGATCGCTCCTGCCACCCCCCTTACCTTCTCTCCATAATGGTCGCCAAGCAATCCAGAAATCGTTACCAGTGCTCTCTTCCTAAACGGAGCGATCAAAACAAGCGCAATTATAAGGACATGGACCGTTTCTGCAACGCCGTACCAGACTGCAGAGATACCTGTTAAATAGCTTAATTCCAAAATCGCGATGTACGAAGAACCAGAAAACAGCCCAGTGATGCATACCGTTACAAGAAGCGTGTTAAATCCTCTGCCACCGATAAAAAACCCATTGCCGTCTGCTGCCCTTCTTTTGGCAACCTGGCTGATGAAAATCAAGTAAAAGGTGTAAACAAGAGCAAAACCTATAAACCAGTAACCTACAGTTGTCATTTTCTCTCCTCCTATTTTTCTTTTTTAAAACAGTTTTTATATTCATAGAAAATCCATCGCTATAGTATGTTTTATGTATATAAAAACTGCCCATACAGAAAGAAACCTCTTCCCGGAGGAAGAGGTTTCTACTCTCCCTCATCTTCCAGACAATTGTCTGTTGGAATTAGCACCTTACTATTTTCATAAGAAAATAACAGGTTGCTGCAGGATCGACGGACCAAGTTCCTCCCCTGACTCTAGATAAGGAAATTACGTATTAAGTTATTTACCACTTTAAAGCATAAGAATATAGGTGTCAATTCCATTTATAAAATTTAAACAATTTGGACTATATCCAATCGTTCAACTCGGAAAAAAGCCCCGGATCACTTGACCACGAATAACACTCAGCTGACACAGCTCTGACCGCTGGAATCCTTGTATGACGTTAATCTAAAAAAATTCTCGATGATCTCCCTATCTGAATGCGGCACTTCTTCCCCTTTTACTAACTGGGCCCCGTTGATGCAGCCGCTGGTCAAAAGGATGATATCCGTTGGCCCTCCAAGCTTAAGGGATTGAAGAATTCCTTCTTTTCGCGTCAAAGTTGTATGGATGTTCGGCGCTTCAGGTGTATCAAAGCCTGTCATCACCTGGTCAATAATTTCAACCGGTTCGTTGTACCCGGGATGGTCAACCGTAACGACGATTTCATCCGCCTTACCCTCGATTGTCTCTGCCATCTTCGGCATCTTATTAAAATCACGGATTCCGATACCCGCAATCATAACAATCAACCGATCATATTCCAGCTTCTTCACTTCTTTGACGAGCTTTGCTAACGCCACCGGGGTGTGGGCATAATCAAGAATGACTCTTTGTCTGTCTGGTCCCTCAATGATTTCAAACCTTCCCTCCGGGCCCTTCACCTCCGGAAGCGCACTAACAATTTCTTCGATTTTATAACCTTGAAGCATAGCGGTCCCGATCGCTGAGAGGATATTGGCAACATTATAATCCCCAAATACCGGAACAGTGACCTTTAAGACCGCGCCGCCGACGTATAAATCAAACGCTGTACCAGATGCTGTTGTTTCAATATTCCCAGCTTTAATATCAGCAGGGCTATCAGGCGAAAGGCTGTATGTGACCTTACTGCCTTTAAACGTTCTGTTAAGCTCTTCACCCATCACACTGTCATCAAGGTTAATGACCGCTGTTTCCGCTTGATCAAAAAGCTTTAACTTACATTCCAAATAGTGTTCAAACGTACCGTGATATTCAAGATGCTCCTCAGAAATATTCGTGTGGATCGCTGTATCGAACCTTATCCCGTCGACACGCTGTTGATCGATCGCAATCGAAGAAACCTCCATCACCGCCGCACCATCTTCTAATTTATAAAAATCATTAAAAATATGATGCAAGTCAAGAGATTCCGGCGTGGTAGGCGTACTCTTTTTATAAACCAGCTTCTTCCTGGACGATTCGATTCCTGTTGTACCGATCGACCCTGTCGGGAGTCCGAGTAGTGTTAACAACGATTTTACATATGCTGCAACCGTTGTTTTCCCGTTCGTACCTGTAACACCGATCGTTCTAATCTTTTCATCGGAATTCTGGTAGTAAAACTTGGAAAAACAAGCCATCGCTCTTCGAACATCATCTACCAGCAAAAACGTACAGGCTGGATACTTTTCAGCAAAAGGAATAATGTTGTCGGGATTACTACCAAAAACAGCTACCGCTCCTCTTTCAATCGCTTCTTCTATATAATGATGGCCATCCTTCTCTTTTCCTTTCATGCTGAAGAACACAGATGACTCTTTCGCTCGCTTTGAATGAAAACATAAATGGGATACATGTTGTGACTTGGGACCATAAATATTTTTCATTGGTACATTTGTTAATTGATCAAATTGTATTATCATCCCTGATCCTCTCTCTTATATGTATTTTCCGTTTGGCAGAATAAGTTGTATAACTCATTCCCGATTGGTTGTATATTTAATCATTTATATTCTGTGAAACTTTTTTGCATTTCATAGCTTGAAAATTAGCGTTAACGATTTATTTACAGTTAATTTAAAAATCTTACATAACTTATGTCGAATATTGTCTTATAATTAACTCTGTAATAAATAAAAAGGAGTTGAGGATTTGAAGGTCACGTTTAAGCTTTCTATCATTTTCGCACTAATGTTTTCTTTTTATTCACCATCATTGACCGGGGAACAAAAAGTGGAAGCCGCGGCTTCAGGAAGTGCCGTTATCAATGAAATCGCATGGATGGGAACGACGAATAGTTCTTATGATGAATGGATGGAACTTTACAATCCAACCGGACAGGAGATCGATTTAACAGACTGGACATTATCTTCAGCCGATGGAAGCCCTTCTATATCGCTTTCTGGTACTATTCCTGCTGAAGGCTACTTTTTACTTGAAAGGACAGATGACAACTCGGTACCAGGTGTAGTTGCTGATCTCATATATTCAGGGGGTCTCTCAAACAGCGGGGAATCGCTAGAATTAAGGGATGCAAGCGGCAGTTTAGTAGACCAGGTCGACGCATGGCATGCTGGCGATAACGATACAAAGGCAACGATGGAACGTATCGATGCAGCTGTTGCAGGCACAGATCCTGCAAACTGGATGGATTCTACGAGTGCTTATACATATGGATATGGAACTCCAAAAGGGTTGAATTCTGGTTCAAGCGCTCCTGCTCCTACCGGTAATTCTTGTGACGATACAAGCGAACATTTGAATAATGTTTCTGAGGTAGAAGGCGCAATAAATGTCTTCTTTAACAAATGTGCTGATACACAATTTGCTACCACCGGAAATGCAGCAAACTACAATGTTAATCTGGAATACCAATTAATCGAACGCTTGAATCAGGCAACAACAAGTATTGACCTTGCGACATATGAGATTAACCTGCCTCGTGTTATCGAGACATTGATCGGAAAGGCTGCAAGCGGGGTTGACGTTCGGGTTATTGCTGATGCGAAAGAAGCAACAGATCCCCATTATACAGAACGTTATAAAACGATGCGATTATATGTAGAAAAAATGGTACGAGGAAACGATGGAGTTATCGGTACCTCCGATGATATCCATGTCTTTTCCGATTCGCCTATGATGGCGGTTGAAGACAGCACAGCTCGGACAAGTTATGGTTTACCTGCAACCGCTGATGATATTCCACAGGTGACAGTGGAAATCGGAAGCACGATGGAAACAGGGCGCCTGTTTGTAGAAGGGGAAGAAAAAAGCTCAAACACTTACTATTCTCCTGGAAATCAGATGCACAACAAATTTGCCGTTGTGGATGACCGCTGGGTGTTTACCGGCAGCTGGAACTTTACCGTTACAGGATTGTACGGCTCTGATGCAAACATGGCCGAGGGTATTCTTGATGGGAACCAACAGCATGTTGTAGAAATAAATTGGCCAGAGCTTGCCGGCATTTATGAAGTAGAGTTTAATGAAATGTGGGGAAGCCAGGGACTAACTCCTGATAAAGTGAATGCAAATTTAAGCACACGTAAAACTGATAATACCGCCCACAATGTTAGTATCAATGGTAAAAAGGTAGAAATATATTTTTCTGCAGGTGACAATGCGGTCGGCCATATGGCTGATGTTGTAAAAAATGAAGCTGATTACAGCACATACTTCACCATTTTTGCCTGGAGCGACCAGGCGTTAGTCGATGAGCTAAAAAATAAGTGGGAAGGTTCCTATAACGATCTTGAAGGAACGTTGACCGGATTTGATGTAAAAGGTGTTTTCGATTCAAGCTTCTGGAACCAGTGGTGGTCAGCAAGTATCGAAATGACCGGACGAACTGCATCGCAAGAGAGTACGAATAACCCAAACACCCGCTGGGCTAATCCAGCTCCTGTTTATGAAGACAACGAAACCCGTAAAATGCACAGTAAGACCATGATTATTGATGCCGGAACATCAAGCGATCCTACTGTCATCGTCGGCTCTACGAACTGGAGCACCAACGGCAACGATGTTAATGATGAAAACATGCTATTCATCCATGATGCTGCTGTTACAAACCAGTTCTTGCAAGAGTTCAATGCACGTTACACTTCAGCTGGCGGAACAGTACAATAAGAAACCTGGGAGCTATCTTTAGTGATAGCTCCTTCATTTTTTCTCCGCATTTCAAGAACCGAAATTGCACCTTTTCGTGTTTGGTGACGTTTTCTTCGCAAAGAAGCTACATATCACAACAAACTTATATCTGATTCGGAGTTAGGATACTGGATTTTTTGCCATAACCGAAACGACGAACCCGGACATGTATTCTTTTCTTGAGAGTATCTCAAAGCCGTTCTCTTTCAATAAGATATCTGTTTTCCGATTAAGATGGCACCCGTCGGCAAGATGTTTCCATACAGGAGTGAGCATGTCTTGAAGGCCAGCATAAACCGGCTGTTCCATCTTGATATGTTCAAGAACCAGTAATGTGCCAGTTGGCTTGAGTACTCTTTTTATCTCCTGCAAAACTTGAACCGGATCTTCTACCGAGCAAAGCACCAGAGTGACAACAACCGAATCAAAATGATTTTCCGGAAAAGGAAGCTGCTCAGCATGACTTTGCACGATTTCAACCGGAACTTTAGCCTGCGCTTGCCTTATCTTTGCTTTTTCAACCATATGGGGATTCGGTTCAATTGCAGTCACTTCCTCGCATTTGTTATATAACGGAAAGTTAATCCCTGTGCCTGCTCCTATCTCGAGTACTTTTCCTTTTGCATTAGAAAGCAGCCTTTCACGCCAGCGGTTGATATATCTTTTTTCGAGTGGTTTCATAACAGGATCGTATACTTTTGCAAAAAATTTACCCATCGTTCTCCTCCAAGTGGAAAAGATTTTCTACTATACGTAACTATACCCTGTTTCGGAACAGCAAAAAAGCATTCGACATCTTCCTTATTAAGGATATCTTCGAAAAAATGATTTTATCTTCGTTTTTTTGATTTTATCTTCGAATTCCCCCCTTTTATCTGCGAAAAATAGAATTTATCTACGACTTTCCGGATATATCGATTTTTCGACATAAAGATGACTCGCCGATCGGCAATCCGTTAGTTCTCGACGTCGAGCCTTCTCCTTTGCTTAAAAGTTATACTTTCTAATACAAAAATAAAGGACCCAACAATCTCGAGTCCTTTTAATTTTGCTTTATTAAGCAATCCAGTGGTCAGGCCTGCTAGTCAAGTTGCCATTTTCTCTGTCTTAGGAACGACAATAAAAGCTATAGTTCCCGAAACATTTCTTCTCTTACCTCCACCTGCATTCTTCTTTTAGCTTTTAAAGAAGGGCTGTTTTGTAACTTATTTTCCTTTTCTCCCACTTTGTTTGGCGTAGAAGGTTGTAATTCCGTTTTTAGTGCTTCCAACATGATTTTTAATAAAACAATCGTTATTGTGAAAAAAAGTATTGGAACAAGAGGTATCCAGTAATAGTTTGTAAAGAGGAATCGCAGGTTATTTCCTATTAACCCTGACCACTCATTTGAAAGAGAGACAAACACGGAGTTATTAAACATATCCTCCTTTACCAGGCCTCCACCAAAGAAAATTTTTAAAACCCCCAGGTGAGCCAGCAACAGCAGAACTTGAATGACTTCCCGAACAAAAATTAGGAGCAGCTGAGGTTTTAAAAAAGGCATGACATGTGTTTTTAAAATATGAAACTTACTCCCCCCTAATATTTTGACACTATCGATAAATTCTTGTTCCAGGATACGCTTCACTTCTTTTGCAATTGTAGAGCTTGTAATCGGAACAGCTACGAGAATTAAGATGATAAACTCGATTCCGACTCGCTCGAAAAGGCTATATGTAAACTCACTGTCTATTCCATCGAAATACCCGTCACTTTTTAAAACCCATTCAAGCAATAAAAATGTCAACAGTGATACGGGAAAATAATAAAACCCCTCTAACCACGGCTGTATCCTTTTAACGATACCAGGAAAATTCATTTGTAGAAAGGTGCCCAACACGGACGAAATGATAAAACGGAAAACAGCAACTGCCAGGGCAATCCCGAGTGTGTACTTTGCTCCCACCAAAATAATAAAAAATAAATCGTTTGAGATATTATCTGTTCCAAGTGGTGGATATTCAAAAGGAGAATAAGGAGGTTTGGAAACAAGTTCCGCTCCTTCTTCAAATCGAAGGTCCGCTTTCGGAATATGATTTTCAAAAACAACAGAGTATACGATACTGGAAAAAAGCAATAACACGATTACTCCAAAACTAAACATAAACGATTTGTTTCCCAACAGCCCTCTGATCATTCTACGATTTCCTCCCCTGTAAACCGCTTTACCAGGACGCCTGTTAACGTTTCTATTAAAAAAATCGGTAGGAAGAGCATCAAGATTCCTAGCACCGCAATTTCAAACCGGGGATTTTCAATGATGAACCATGTGATACCATAAAGATTAAAAAGGATTTCCAGCATCACTAAGTTCGAAAGCATAAAAGAGATAATGACTTTTGAATGGTTTGAAACACTTACGAGGGAATTGCGAAAGACATGAACTAATAAGATCGATCCTTTTTCCAGCCCTTTTCCTTTGGCTAACTCAACATACGGCTTTTGCATTTCATCGGTAAAGATAAGAAGCATAATCCTATAAAGCATAATCGAAGGTAGTATCGTGTACGTCACAAGCGGCAGAATAAATGGCCTCTCGTATGCACCTGCTACATCGAATACTAAGATTCCTGTTTTTTTGAATATAGCAACAAACAAAAGCTGTGTCACAACAATGATGAAAATATCGGGAATCGCTTCAAAGATCCCAACCATTCTGGAAACCGCTGTACGCATTTTAAATGGTAAATAGAAGGTTATGTAGGTAAAAGTTAATGCAACCATAAAAGATAAGAAAAATCCTAGTGCTAAGATCATGAAAGAAAACCTGTAATATTCTAAAATCGCAGGAAAAACGGAGTACTCAGCTTTTCCACCAGGATTAAAAGTAAAATCAGAAGGATGAATAATTTTTAACACCAATTCTTTCAGATTTTGCATCAGCAAGACTAAACTACCTGATATCTGCCCTTGAAATAAACTAACGATTCCTCCGATCACAACGATACTTATAACTACTTTCAAAAACCGAACAACATATTTCATTTACAACCTCCAATATTCTTTCTGTCTCTAACAATAAAGACGCAGAATACTCAATAAGGTTGCATTTTTTGAATCCTCCGTAAATAAACCGTGTTCTTTTGCAAATACTAAGTATGTTAAAACAATAAATGGAGGAGGATTTGTATGAAAAAGGACCAACAGGCGAAACAAAAATCAGATGCTATGATGAAACCGGGTTATTCAGGAACTAATGCCCAGGAAGTAAAACAAGAAATCCAAAAAGATGTAAGCGAAGGCCAGGGCGCTATGACATCCCGAGAAGCAGGCGCAATGCGCGATTAAAAAACCACTCCGAGTGGTTTTTTTGTTTCAAGAAATTAACACTTTACATCCTGCATAAGGATTGCAATAAACTTCATTTATTCAGATGATATGATTGTCTTACCAAGGAATGGGGAGGCAGTATAAATGAATGTTCGTGCAATGTTTATTGATATGGATGGAACACTTTTAAAAGCCTCAAACAATATCTCCACAAGAAATATGGAAGCCATTAATATGCTTGTTAATCAAGGAGTAAAGGTTTTTCTCGCTACTGGCCGACACTATGAAGTAACCGCTCCTTATCATAAAGAAATCGGGCTACGGACTCCGATGATCTGTTTGAACGGAGCCGCTATTCATGATGCAGAAACAGGAAAAGTTATGCAAATGAAAACAGTCAGCTTGAACGAAGAACGATTCCACCATCTAACCGCTGAAAGTCCTTGTAATGTTATTATCCATACAGTGGATGGACTTTATTGTAAGGAAGCAAATGAAGAAATCGATTACTGGACAAAAACCGGAAAAATACCGCCACGTTATATTGGAGATTTAAGACAGGCAACTTATCAAGATGTTCTTAAATATAGTGTTCGAACAGGAACACCAAATACTGAACTATCTGCTTTGTTTAAAAAGGAAGGAGAAGTCATCGATTGGAATGATGGGTTTGAGATCGTTGCTTCTAATGTTTCCAAATGGTCTGCGATAAGAAACTTGATTAACGCATTACGAATCAGCCCAAAAGAAGTTGTAGCCATTGGAGACGGACCAAACGATATCCAAATGCTACGCAATGTAGGTACCGGTGTAGCAATGGGAAATGCCAGCGAAGAGGTGAAAGCAGCAGCTGATTTTGTTACAGGTCACCACGAACATGATGGATTAGCTGATTTTATAGAACGATACCTTTGTAAATCGTTTGAAAACTATGCGATTTAGGGATGTTTTCTTAAAAAGTTATTGCAAAAACTAAGAAAATATATAGGGCGTATCCTGAAAAACCGGGATACGCCTACTATATGTTTAGTTAATTTTGCTACTTCTTTAAGTTTAATTAAGCAATTAAGATATTCTAAAGGCATTTATCGAAATTAATTCAAATCATCAATGGCCTGGTCAATACAAGAGTAGTTAGTGGTAAAACCCCTGTTTACTGCCTCCCATAAATAAAGAGAAGCAACTGTATAATGAGGATCCCAATTGCTTGAAAGTCTTTTCAGCATTTCCTTGCCATCTTCTTCTTTTCCTACTTGATAAAGCCACCTGCATCCCCGTTGCAATCCTACATCGCCTAAAGACATGACATCGGTTCTCCCCAGTGAAAAGATTAAAAACATTTCTGCTGTCCATTGTCCAATTCCTTTTACACTGGTTAGAGTTTTTATCACCTCTTCGTTCTCTAAATCTTCCAGGGTGTTCAGAAGCACTTCTTCCGATAAAACTTTTGAACTTAAATCTTTTATATAAGAAGCCTTTTGTTTCGAAATGCCAACACTTCTAAGGGTATCATCCGATAGCGTCAAGACAGCTTCAGGTGTGACTTCATCGAGAAGTTCTTGAAACCTGTTATATATTGTTCTGGCTGCTTTTAAGGATAACTGTTGGCCGATACAAGACTTTACAAGGCTTTCAAAATGGTTATTTCCAATTGCTAATGGAATGTCTCCCATCAGGCTGATTAGCTTCTTCATTTCTGGATCCGCTTCAGACAATGAATGTAGAGCCTTGTTATCAAACGGTACTAACTCACGGTCTCTCATCAAAAGCCCCCTTCTAATGAATTATGTTCCAGGAAAACCTGTCTAGTGACACGTTACCCTCTTCGTTTTTCATGCATGTATTTCATCCATTTTTTCAATTTATAACTCGTTATCACGTACCCCACACCAGAGACAACCCCTACTCCTGCAGATAACTGCAAAATCAGTTGATGCGATGTATAAATCCCCGCTCCAATCCCAAAAAGTCCAAGGAGCGCGATTTGATGTAACTGTTTCTTACGATTTTCATATAACGTGAATTGAAACTGCCTTCGCTGCTCGGTTTCTTTTATATGCTCCAACTTTTGAGGGAACTTAAGAAATTCTGTAAAAGAATAAATCGTTTTGAATATCGGTTGTGACTGTAACCAATACCAGATGAATGACCATCTGTTATTCCCCTGTTTTTTTAACCAATCCGCAAAAACCGGTTTTACTAATTCGATAATATCCTCATCCTCAGTGATCAGGAGCCGGATCATTCCTTCCGTCGTCATGAAAGACCGCCCTAAAAATACAAACCTTGTTGGGACTTGAATCGGAAGAGCTTGAATCATATCGTTCATTTCTAATTTAAGCGAAATTAAATCCATTTCTTTTAATCGTGCAGGTTGGAATGACATTAATTCAGCCAGCAGCCTTTCCATCGTACCGGGGTCTGCTTCAGGTAGCAAAAAGCCGAGTTTTGTAAAGTATTCTACCGCTTTCGTGTAATTCTTTGATAATAAACTTTCTATTAACCCTTGAAAATAGGAAGCATCTTTCTTAGTGATTTCCCCTGCCATTCCGAAATCTAACAAGATGATTTTTCCTTCCTTAGATACCAGTACGTTTCCTGAATGTGGATCCGCATGAAATATACCGGGTTCAAGCCACTGAGGGAGAAACACTTCGATCAGGCGCTGCGCTAGTTCACGGTGGCTGATATCTAATTCATTCACGCAATCCCGGTCTGTCAGCTTTATCCCGTTCACCCACTCCATCACCAACACTCTGGGTGTACAAAGCTCGAAATAAACATCAGGAATTTTGACAACTTCTTCTTCTTTAAAACGTTCCTTAAAAAATAGGAGCGTACTTTTTTCCTTTGAAAAATCGAGTTCCCGTTCAATGACTTCCTTTAATTCTTTATATAAAACCTCGAAATTTATAAAGCCTTTTGGTACTGGAACAAAATGCTGAACAAACCAAATAATAATCCGTAAAGAACGGAAATCAGTTTGTATGATAGATTGAATTTGAGGACGTTGAACCTTAATGGCAACCGAATTACCATCTTTTAAAACACCCTTGTAGACTTCTCCTATAGAAGCAGAAGCTATTGCTTTTTTATCGATAGATAGTAAGTAGTTATCAATGGGACCACCCCATTCTGTTTCAAGCGTTCTCTCAATCTCTTCCCATTCAGATGGAGGCACTTTATCAGTAAGATCTTGTATTTGGCGAATAAATCCATCGGGAAGCAGATCCGCGCGAATGCTTAATAATTGTCCGATCTTAATAAGCAATCCTTCTAATTCAAATAACGTTTTTCGAAACCTCTTCCCTATTTTTTCCCACAACTTCTCCCAGTCAGCCTCAGGTTTTCTTCTGATTTTATACCAGTAAATTTGGATGAAGAATACAAATGCCATCGATAGTACCTTGAACATCCTGTAAGATTTACTCTTTGAGCTCATCGGTCGTCACTCATTTCTTTTTTTATAACACCTATTCTACAGTTTACTTCCTCCTTAGCGGAGAAACTGACCTTTCGTTTCATCAGGCCCATCATCAGAATACTATTTTTCCCGGTTTGATAACCTATATCATTAAAAGGGAGTTTAATAAATTTTTTCAGTTGAACAAGATTCTTCGGTTTTAATTCGCATGTACTCTGGAGGTTTTCTAAGCGCAAAATGTTTTTCGATAAACATAAGTACTTCATCATTTCCAGGCAATGAAACTTGTTCTAACGCCTCACTGAATGATAACCATCTATATTCGCTATGTTCATAATTCAATTTCACTATCTGATTCTCTTTAACAAACCCAACAAATACAGGGGCAACATAAATATAGTTTTCTATAGGTGAATATATTTGATCAAACTTATTTGATGCGTATAAAGTTATGTTTGATAGTCCAGTTTCTTCTTTAACTTCTCTTAAAGCAGACTCCCAGGCCTTTTCACCTTTTTCAATACTTCCTCCAATATAACACCACACATCTTTTAGAACTGCAGTTGCTCTTTTTAAGAGTAAAACTTTGTATTCATTTTCTATCTTCTTCAACAGCACAGTTGCAACACCTGTGCATCTTATTGGAACTTCATATCTATTCAACCCAATCCTCCTCTTTAATCCTGCCCTATAGCTCAATAAAAATAGGAGCTGCCGCGAAACAACTCCTATCTTCCTCATCAACTTGCCCCGACTGTTTATGAATGTATTAATAAATAAAATTATCTCATATATTTTTCAACTAATTCAAAGCATCTTTCTTCTGTGAGATCGTTCTCCACCGTTACATATTCTAATTGTTCCATGGTGCCGCCTTTGTATTTTAGGGAGGCTTCTTTTGCAGTATGATCTCGGTAATCTATCCATTCACGTTGTTCTTTTCTTAGTTGGTCCATCTCTTCAGCAGGAAGTTGGTTTATTAGGACTCCATAAACCTCATTTAACAACCCATCCCAAACGTCGTATCTATCTCCTTCCACTTTTTTTAAAGCGTATGTCGTTTCATCTTCATTATTATTTCGTACCTTATCGATTTCTCTTTTAGTATCATTTAATTTCTTGAGATATTCTTCCTTCAAACTCTCTGTATGGTTGCTAGATAAGTCTTCTTGTTTTGCAAGATCATCGTTTGGTAAGTCTGCTTCATTTCCGTTAATATTATCGGTATCAAGAGAGTTATCTTTTGTATTTTGCCTTGCGTTATTATCTGGCGGCTGGTTGTCCAGCGTAACCTTTGACTCGTCAGTTGAGTTTCCACATGAAGCCAATATAAGGAATACTGCTGTTAACATACCTACTAAAAATTTACGATTATTTTTCATATAAAATACCTTTCTTCATCATTGATCAAGTTTTTAGGATGTTCTTTATTATTCATCGATTCCTTTTCTATGACGAATCAGAAAAGACAAAAGTTTCATTTATTCTTTACTTCAGATAAAAATCCCCTGGCCATATGCCAGGGGATTAAATTTATAACAGGAAGGTTTTTTCTGCAATTACCACTAGTATTCCTAAAAGGGCGATTGAATAGTTAAATATCCAATTGTTTTCAGTACTTACCTCTTCTGGAATCGAAAGTTTATCAAAGGCTTTTCTACGGAGTTTCGTTTCAAAGAATACCATAAAAGAGTCCTTCTTTCTATTATGTAATCGCTTTCATTGGAAACATAATAACACGGAAGACTAATTTAATCAAATATTCTGTTTATTTAAAATAACAGGAAGGTTTTTTCTGAAGTATGGTGGAGTATGGCAAGGATAACAATTTCATTTCCTTGAATCTAATTTAGAAATTTTCTTTTAATTACTGGTTTATTTTACTGCTTTTTAATGCCGTATTCTGGATAATACTCTTCAAATAGAATCTTTTCAGGTTCAATCTGAAGGTCCTCTAATTTTGTTTTCACGTCTTTCTTCCGGAGCAGGATCCGGAAAATACGTTTGACTAGCTCCTTATTTTCTTTCAGTTCTTTATCAAACGATAGGAATACCCAATTTTGTTCTATCTGCTTAAGTAAAAATGTAAACAAACGACCATTAAACACTACTGCAAAACGAATTTCTTTATCTGAAGTAACTTCAAAAAGAACTTTGTGACCCAATTAACTTCCCTCCGTATTCTTTTCTATTCTTCAAACTCTACTGTTGTAACTTGGAAATAATGAAAGGGAAAACCACAGCTTTTGTTTCTCCCAATGGAGTTGATAATTATGAGGGTACCGCCTGGTTTTAATAGGCAATATAAGAATGGACTTGATGAAGAAACGATTCAATATGCCTCAAAACGCTACCATCCTCCCAGTGTTACAGCAAGGAGATCCTTTGTCTTCGGAGCTAGTTGGCCAAATGAGACAATTCGATATCATTATAATTTCGCAACAATATTCTTCACAGATTCCACTAGAAAAATTGTGTTCCGTATTCTAAACCACATGCAAAACCAGGTGCATACGGAGCTAAAAAGTAATACCTGGCAAAATGTTCAAGGTATAATCCGATCGCAGGTCTAATAGATCAGGAATTACACGTTCTCTAACATTATTCAACACGTTCAACCATCGCTTACACTATATTCTTTCACCATTCTTTTGCTTTTCTATAAATTCAGCTAAATCTGCCTTTTTCACTCTCCAGTGTCTTCCAACTTTAAAACCGGGAATTTTCCCTTCCTGGACTAATTTGTAAGTGGTCATCTCACTGATTTGAAGATAATCTGCCACCTGTGAAATAGTAAGAATTTCGCGTTCCACTTGAAGCGCTCCTTTCGTATGCTTCCGCTTTCCCTTATTACTTTAACGTAAAAAGATTTAACGTTCAACAGATTATATTTAATTATAATAGATTATAATAAAGTTTAAAATATTTATCAGTATTATTTTACATCATATTAAACTTATGTTATCTTTTGTTTGAATTTAAATGAAAGGACACCAATATGGAAAAAGATAAAAGATTAGAGACCGAAATCAATAAGCGGCGTACATTTGCTATTATTTCCCATCCGGATGCGGGTAAAACAACACTTACTGAAAAGCTGTTATATTTAGGAGGAGCAATACGGTCCACTGGTACAGTAAAGTCTCGTAAATCGGCTAAGTTTGCTACATCGGATTGGATGGAGATCGAAAAACAACGTGGAATTTCTGTGACTTCAAGTGTGATGCAGTTTTCTTATCAGGATCACTATATCAATATATTAGATACTCCAGGGCATGAAGACTTTAGTGAAGATACCTACCGAACTCTCCTGGCTGTAGATAGCGTCGTTATGATCATAGATGCTGCTAAAGGAGTAGAAGCACAGACGAAGAAGCTCTTTAAGGTGTGCAGCGACCAGGGAATACCCATTTTCACCTTTGTTAACAAGATGGACCGAAACGGAAGAGAACCGCTGGAACTTCTGGAAGAAATCGAAGAAGTACTGGGTATTGAATCGTATCCGATGAATTGGCCGCTGGGAATGGGCCAAAACTTTAAAGGAGTCTACGACAGACAGTTAGAACAAATTGAATTTTACGAAACAAAAGATAAAGAACAAATGTTAAAGTTAGAAAAGATAAACAATTTAAATATTGAAAAGGTAATTGGAAAAGAAATGTTCAGCCAACTTCATGAAGAAATTTCACTATTAAATGAAGCTGGAAATACGTATAAGAAAGACGCCATCCAACAAGGGAAACAAACACCAGTATTTTTTGGAAGTGCTATCACCAGTTTTGGTGTCCCCTCTTTCCTCGATCATTTTATTCGATTAGCTCCGCCCCCCTCTTCTAGAGAAAGCTCTAAAGGAATAGTAAAACCTGATAAGGAGATTTTTTCAGGATTTGTGTTCAAAATACAGGCAAATATGAATCCAGCTCATCGAGACCGAATTGCTTTCTTGAGAGTTTGCTCTGGTAAATTTGAAAAAGGGATGGAAGCATGGCTTGAGCGTACAAATAAAAGTATGAAGTTATCACAGGGACAACAGTTTTTCGCTTCCGAAAGGGGAAATATCGACATAGCCTATCCTGGTGACATCGTAGGGCTCTATGATCCAGGAACCTACCAGATCGGGGATACATTGTGCGGTTCAAAAGATACGTTTTCATATGGAGACTTACCGCAGTTCTCTCCAGAACATTTTGCTAAAGTACGCGCTAAAAAGGCGTTAAAACAAAAACACTTTCATAAAGGGATAAAACAGTTGTCAGAAGAAGGGGCTGTCCAGGTTTATCGAACGGCAAAGTGGGATGAAACGGTGCTCGGTGTGGTCGGGATGCTTCAGTTTGAAATATTTGAATACCGAATGAAGCATGAATACGGCGTAGAAATACAGTTTGATTCTCTCCCACACCAGTATGCTAGATGGACTTCTAGTGAGGACATCGAATCAAAAACAAAAGGATCCTCTAATCTGTTGTTGGTTTATGATCAAAATGAGCTGCCTGTTATATTATTTGAAAACAACTTCGCATTACGATGGTTCAAAGACAAAAACCCGGATGTGCAGTTAAGAGAGTCCCGGTGAAAGGAGTGGTCTCTATGACTGATAGGTATGGTTCACTGACTGAAGAAGAGACTCGTGAACTCAAAGGGTTACAAAAGGAGCTTGGAACCATCGGGAATCTTGAAGAATTTAAAAAGTGTTATCCGCGGTTCGTTATCTTGTCAGAAAAAGCGAAGCTAACAGAAGAACATCTTTAGCATCACCAGGAATGCGAAAAGAATAATCGCGGTCGGCCGTTCACTACGTCGCACTTATCGCTTTTGTGCAAATAAAACACTCTTTTAAAAAAGAACGTTATAAAAAAGAAAATCCGAACTATGATTCAAAATTCTTTAAAAGAATTCGAATTAGTTCGGATTTTTCTTTAGCTTAATTATTTTTGTTCCAGCCTCATCATTTCTTAATGGGCACTTACTTTTTTAGTCTGTTTGTCGTGTACCGCTAGATTCTTAATGAGTACAGAACTCTCTTTGTTCACTCCGATAAGCTTTACATCTATATCACGGTCTTTAAACTTCATCACAACTTTATCCAGCGCTCCGACTGCCGAATCGTCCCAAAGATGGGCACTAGTTAAATCGATTTCAACTGCTTTAACGTCTTCAGTATAATCGAAACTTGCAACAAAGTCTGTTACAGATGCAAAGAATAGTTGTCCATCAACCTGGTAGATTCTTTTACCGTGAACTTCATCAAGATAACTCTTAACATGAACTTTAGATATTTTTGCTGCAAAGAAGACCGCACTTAAAATGATTCCCGCGAATACCCCTTTAGAAAGGTCATGTGTCGCTACAACAGTTACTACTGTTACAACCATCACTAACGCGTCTGACTTAGGCATTTTATGAAGTGTTGTTAACGAAGACCAATCGAAGGTTCCGATCGATACCATGATCATGACCCCAACGAGCGCTGCCATCGGTATCATAACAAGTACATTATTCAACACGATGATTAAGAGCAGCAAAAAGATACCGGCTACTAATGTGGAAAGACGTCCTCTCCCACCAGATTTTACGTTGATAACTGATTGTCCAATCATCGCACAACCAGCCATCCCACCAAAGAATCCAGTAACGATGTTAGCGATTCCCTGTCCTCTTGATTCCCTATCCTTATTACTCTCTGTATTTGTCATATCATCAACAATTTGGGAAGTTAATAGCGATTCTAGCAAACCTACCATTGCTAATGCTAGAGAATAAGGAAAAATAATCTTTAAGGTTTCCAGATTCAACGGAATATCTGGAATTAAAAAGACGGGTAGAGTCTGAGTAAGTTCCCCCATATCCCCAACTGTCCTCACATTACTTCCCGTAAATACCGCGACGATCGTTATGACAATAATTGCGATCAACGGGGAAGGAACTGCTTTTGTGAAGCGTGGTAAAATATATATGATTGCCAGCGCTCCAGCGACCATCGCATACATTTCCCAGGATTCTCCTGCGAAATGCGGAAGTTGGGCTGTGAAAATCAGAATTCCCAGGGCATTTACGAAACCTACCATAACCGACCGTGGCACGAACTTCATAAACCTTGCTAACTTAAACACACCAAACAAAATTTGGAGGATACCGGTTAAAATCGTAGCTGCAAATAAGTATTGCAAGCCATGATCTGCAACCAGTGTTACCATTAGAAGGGCCATTGCCCCTGTAGCAGCTGAAATCATGCCCGGCCTACCACCTACGAATGAAATAACAACTGCCATACTAAAGGAAGCATACAACCCAATCATCGGATCCACACCAGCGATGATTGAAAAAGCGATTGCTTCCGGAATCAATGCCAATCCTACTACCAAACCAGCTAGAACATCATTTTTAATGTTCCCAAACCATATTTTTTTAATTGAAGCTAAATTCAAATCTGCACCTCTCCTATGTTTTTATTTTAATGACTTTCAACTCTCATGAAAGTCGGGACCGTTTTGAACAAGAAGAATTGTAGCACGATTGCCATTAAATGCAAACTTAAATGTAAGCGTACGTCATTTTGTTTTTGCTCTTTTTTTCTACCATTTACTTAATTAATCTACACTTTTCGTAAATAACAAAAAATCTATTATTAAAAACTTCTTACTCCTTACCAAAGATTTTAGGGAATGCTTATAAACAAAAAATGGATTGAATAGAATAAATAGGCATGTTTTTATTAATACACTCACCGGCAATGATATAATTTATTTATACATCAGTTGATTTCCTTCAGCACCCTATTATAGAGGAACAGGAGGATTTAAAATTTGAACGATGAATCGATAAAGCAGCAAATACAACACGAAATAAGGCATCAGAAGCTTAGCAAGAAGACGTTCATAAAACGAACATTATTTATATTCATCGGTGCGATTTTAATGGCATTGGGAATTGAAGTGTTCCTTGTCCCAAACAGTATTATGGACGGCGGAATCGTTGGTATTTCTATTATTTTATATAGTCTGACTGGAACAAAGCTTGGTATATTTATCTTTGTCTTGAACATTCCATTTTTCTATTTGGGTTATAAGCAAATCGGAAAGACTTTTGCGGTTTCTACCCTGTTTGGTATTACTGTATTATCCATTACAACCAGCTCTCTTCATCACGTAGCAGCATTTACAGACGATATGTTGTTAGCCACTGTGTTTGGCGGAATTGTGCTGGGTAGTGGAGTAGGATTAGTAATACGCTATGGTGGAGCGTTGGATGGCAGTGAAATTCTGGCTATCTTGTTAAACAAAAAGTTTCCGTTTTCTGTCGGGGAATTCATTATGGTCTTTAATATTTTCATTTTTGGATGGGGCGGATTTGTCCTTGGATGGGACCGTGCAATGTATTCGATTCTCGCTTATGTAATTGCATTTAAAACGATCGATATTGTTATCGATGGTTTCGATGAATCCAAATCCGCCTGGATAATCAGTGATAAAGCACAGGAAATCGGGGATGCTGTCTTAGCCCGCTTAGGACGCGGTGTTACCTACCTCAGAGGAGAGGGCGGCTATTCGGGGGATGACAAGAAAGTGATCTTTTGTATTGTGACCAGACTTGAGGAAGCAAAGTTAAAGTCAATCGTTGAAGAAATGGATTCATCTGCCTTTTTGGCTGTTGCTGATATCAACGAGGTTCGTGGTGGAAGGTTTAAGAAAAGGGACATTCATTAAGGGAAAAAGCATATCCTCTTACCAAACCCGGGGTTGGTAAAAGGATATGCTTTTATAAATTTTGCTTATAATTACCAAGTACCTTTCATCACTTTCTGATTATACTCACTTTTCAACTAACACGTTCCCTTCGCTATCTAAAATTTCATAATGAAGATATTGAAAGCTGTTAGAAACATCCTGTGGTATTTTTTGATACACAACATCTTTTTCATTTATATTTGCAGTCGATGTATAAAGGAGGTTATTACTTTTATCCTCTAAAGAATAGTGTACGAACTTTGCATTTGGATAATTAAACACTCCTCCCCAAAAAGCACTTAGTGAACTTTCTCCAAATTGTCGTGTTGATATTCCTATTGCATCCATAGACGATTAAGAAACAACCAGGTTTCACAATCTATTAATTCTTCTTGATATCTTGAGGATGATTTTTTGTTGTTTTAAATGAAAAAGGGATATCTACATTTCCTGGATATCCCTCACATTCTTACTTGAATAACGACAGCATTGATCCTACCTGCTTCATCATATTGATTCCATTAGAAATTGTCCCAACATGTGACATCATTTTGCTTAAGTTACCGGTCAATCCTGGTTTTTGTTCTGGTTGTGATCCGTATTGATTCCAGAGATTGGGTCCCTGTGGTAAGTTCCCGGGAGGACGTCCAAATGGAGGGCGCTGCGGAAATTGCGAGAAAGATCCTGGTCGATTGTTCGGTGGGAAAAAAGGCATCTATATCACCTCACAAACTTTTTTAATTCAGAAACATGATACAGTTGTACACTATCTACTCTATGTATAGGTAGTCTGTCTGCTTGTGCGGTGTCCATGAATCAGTAACAATACTAAAAATTAGGCACTGGCAAACTACTATCTTCTAGACTGCTTTTTCATCAATTCAGTTAATTCATCGAGTTTCTGTATAAGTTTCTCATCATTATGTGTTTTGGTCTTCATGAACTGGAGAACCGTCACTAACAAATATATTACAAATCCCCAGAAAGCTAAATACATGAAAAATAACATATGTCCCCCCTATTTAGTAGGTGGCCTGCTTTCATCCTTTGATATCAGGCCGTTCTTTAATCAGTTTTGCTAAAGACCTTAACAGTTCAATCACTAAAAAAACACCTCCATTGACCAGCGTAAGCAATCCTATTAATGCTCCGGCAAATCCTGCTCCTTCTCCTGTTCCATTTCCGTTATGGCTGTAAAAAAATAAATACCCGCTTAAAAAGCCAAACACAGGTGCAATGAGAATCATGATGATACCAGCAACTAAAAGTGTCAGTCTTCCTCTTTTTAGTTGGATAAAGAAAATGATATTAAGGGTAAAAAGAGCCAATGCAAATATTAATAAGATTAAAACGGCCATATTTAGAATTGGCACCATCCCTCCCTGTTCATCTATTAGTGAATTATATTCCTATGTATACGATTATTCCCTTCAATCTGCTAAAAGTCGTCCTACAAACAAAGACGACGCTACAATGATATGGTTTCACGATGCCATTAGATCGGCTTTCAATTTTCACTTTGAGTAATTATGGAAGACAAAAGATAAGTTTATAAAGGATTCCAATTTGGGCTCCTAAATTAATTATTACTAATCACTAGCACATTCCACGGCAAAAAACTGTTTTGCGTCCTGTAGTACGGGAAATTTTATCCTCAAAGGAGGTATTAGCAATGCGTAACAATGATTCAGTCCGATCGTATGTAAACCTTTTCGCTTTTCTTTTAGTAATCTTAATGAATTACCTTGCAAATGCCCTCCCGCTAAACGGCCAAACAACAGGCGAAGTTTCTGCCCAGTACCCTGTTCTTTACACTCCTGCCGGTTATGTATTCTCTATCTGGGGATTTATCTATCTTTTAACAGGTATCTGGGTTATCTATCAGCTAATACCGAAGCATCGCGAACATCCCGTTTTTAAAAAAGCAAGCTACTGGTTCGCCTTGAGCTGTGTTCTGAATATTGGCTGGATCCTTTTATGGCACTATGAATTTATTAATCTAACACTTGTTGTGATGGTTTCACTTTTATTAACATTAATTATTATTTACAGAAAAACAGCTGATGCTGAACAATCTTCCTTCTGGCTAAGAGCGCCGTTTTCAGTTTACCTTGGATGGATTTCAGTGGCTACAATCGTAAACACTGGAGTAGTGCTAGTTGAAAATAATTGGAGCCAGTGGGGAATATCGGCTGAAGCCTGGACAGTGATCATGCTTGCTATCGGTTGTTTGTTGGCTGTCTGGTTTGCATTTTCAAATAAAGATTTCTTATATCCTCTCGTATTCATCTGGGCATTCATAGGTATAACGGTAAAACAGTCGGAGTATGACATGATTGTTAATACTGCATGGGTTCTCGTCGGCATTCTTTCGATAGTGGTTCTCATCCGAGCCTTTCGAAGGTTTCAATCAGTATAAAAACTTTAATTAAAAAAGGGGCCAGACACTTTGCTTTTGAGTCAGCCCCTTCCTTCCTGATTTATGTTATTTTTTGATATAAACTTTCCACCATGGTCTCTGCTAGAATCACAGCCTCTTTGATTAATATAAATAAGGTTAGTCGTTGTTATTATGTAGCTTTAGATTTAAGAAATTTTTCCCGAGAAATCCTATTCCGAAAAGCATCATCATAGCGCTTGCTGCAAAGAACCCTTTCGCATAATATGGAATCCTTGCCTCCGGAACACGATCGTTTATTTCAAATACAAAAAAGTGCACTCCGATCCCATCACCATCTACATTCGTACCAAGAGACCACAGGCCAATCCCTTTGTTTAACAATAGTATCGCGATAAAGATAAAAGCTGCTGGCACGATCCAGCGACTAAATATATTCATGATTATCGTCCATCCGGTCTGCCTTTCTCCCGGCATATAACGTGATTTGGACTAGAAAAACTGCCAGCAGAGAAAATATGCTATTAAAAACAATGGCAAACGGCACTAGCCCGGGAACTTCAAAGATAGCAGCATACAAATATCCTCCCAGCATACTCACTAATACAATAAAGCCGAAGTGAATCTTTTGAAATAAGAAAAGCACTATTCCACTGACCAGCATCACTAATGCTCCCATAATGAGAAAGTGAAAGCCAAAGATAACTAAAAAGTCCATTCAGTCCCCTCCTTAAAAACTTAGCACGTTTTATATAAGTAGACGATATGTAAGAAAATTCGGTTTCATTTTAATAATTAACAATCAAAAAAGAGCTGCAAAAATGCATGCTCTTAAAATCTTTATATGTATCTTTTATTCATTTGGAAATCATTATACCACTCAACGTTATCCCACTTATTATAATCGTGTTCGGTAGTTTGATAATATCATTCACACGTCACCGACCAATTAATCGCTAAAAAGCCCTTCTCACCATGCGGAATCTTGCTGTTTTCTACACACAGTTGCTTTGTGTGCTTAAATAATTGGTAGTTCGAAATCATTACAACTGACAATGCAAGGAACAGAACGATAACAAAAAATTTTTTCTTACTCATCTTAGACTTTCTCCCCTGTTTCAGTTCAACTGCGAAGTTTATAAAACAAAACTCTCAATCTTTTAATAATACCAATTTTCACCCTTGTTTATTCTTAATATCTTCTAATAACGCAATAATCTTTTCATTCTGTTCGATCATGTCCGCATTTTGTTTCCTTAACCTGGTAAAATCAAACAGAAATATAATTAAAATGACCACGATAAAAATACCCATCTATTCACCTCAAATCTCTGGTTAACCCGCTTCTTACTTCAACAAAACGAGTTGTTTTCCTTCTATAAAAAAATGGTGAGGTGTAAACTTATGTCGGTTTACACCTCACCATTTGTAATTCAGAGCCTTATCTTAATAAATGGAAGCATGCTGATGTGCATGGAGCCTTGTAAAAATCCCATCCTCAATAGAGAGCAGTTCGGCATGAGTACCATCCTCCACAATACCGTTTTGGTCTACAACAAGAATTCTGTCTGCATTTCGAATCGTTGCCAATCGATGGGCGATGACGAGCGTTGTCCGGTCTTTGGCGAGCTCTGTCAACGCTTCCTGGATGATTGCTTCTGTCTCTGTATCCAGGGCAGATGTGGCCTCATCCAGGATAAGGATACGCGGGTTTTTCAAGAACATACGGGCAATCGACAGGCGCTGTTTTTGCCCTCCTGATAGTTTTAACCCTCGTTCACCGATTTGAGTGTCATACCCATCAGGCAACGCTGCGATCAGATCTGTAAGGTGTGCACGTCTTGTCGCTTCCTCTATCTCTTCCTGCGTCGCATCTAACTTTCCATATGCTATATTTTCCCTTAACGTCCCGGTAAACAGGAACACATCCTGCTGAACAATGCCGATGTTGGAACGAAGCGATTCCTTCGTCATATTGCGAATATCGATTCCATCTATCGTGATAAAGCCTTTCTCAACATCATAAAACCGTGGGATCAAGGAGCATATCGTTGTTTTTCCTGCTCCTGATGGGCCAACAAAAGCGACGGTTTGCCCGGACTGGATAGTAAAGCTCAAACCGTTCAGGATACTCCTGTTTTCTTCATAGCCAAAGGTGACATTATGAAAAGAGATATTTCCATTTAACTCCGGTACTTCGATGGCATCTGGCATGTTTTCAATATCCGGTTCCTGGTCCATCAGTTCGGCAAATCTCTTAAATCCAGCCATCCCTTTCGGATACAATTCAAGTAATGCACTAATTTTATCGATCGGTTTAAAAAGGACGTTCACATAAAGGATAAAAGCAACTAATTCCCCGTAAGTCAACAATCCTGAGAAACTCAACCATGCTCCGTAAACAAGAATGATCAAAGTCATTAAACGAGTGGTGATATATATTCCAGATAAATTCACACTCATTACCTTATAAGCCTTCAGTTTCGAAGCTCGGAAAAACAAGTTATTTTGATTAAAACGTTTCCTTTCATATTCTTCATTCGTAAAGGATTGAACAACACGAACGCCTGATACGCTATCTTCTACCCGTCCGTTAACATCTGCAATATTTCCATACATCCGGGTCCACGCTTTATTCATTTTGATATTTGAGTAAGAAATAAGCCAAACAAGGAATGGAACAATGATGATCGCAATCAATGCAAGCTTTGCGTTGATCGTTATCATGATCCAAAAGGCTCCGATAAAGGTCATAACGGCAATGAACAGATCCTCGGGGCCGTGGTGGGCAAGCTCCCCGATATCCATCAAGTCATTCGTTATTCGACTCATGATGTGGCCGGTTTTCGTATTATCGAAGAAACGGAACGATTGACGTTGAACATGATAGAAAAGTTCCCTTCTCATATCTGTCTCAATATTGATTCCGAGCTTATGGCCCCAAAAGTTAACGACAAATTGCATAACGGAACTGAATAAATAAAGAGCAAGCAGACCTGCGCTGACAGCCAGAATGGTACTCCAGTCACCTTCAGGCAAAAGGCTGTCGATAAACCAGGAAACGGCCAATGGAAATCCAAGCTCTAAAATCCCAACTAAAACCGCACATACAAAATCGATGTAAAACAGCTTCCGATGCGGGCGGTAATAACTAAAGAAGCGTTTGATCATAAAGGTATCCCCCATAAATTAACGAAATTGTTCTCACAATATAGTAAATTACAATTCTATAAAAGGCAATAAGTATTTAAAAAGCGTACCCTACATTGAGGATACGCCTTTTAAAACATATAGTCTTATAAAACTGGATCACAAAGTTCCACGTTATTCTCCGTTTCAGTCCATTTAGAGTAGATTTCCAGCGTTCATTTTTCAGGTGCTCTTCGATATCCATTCTCTTCAATCCATTGGGGTTAAGCCTTGAAAACATTATAGAGAATCTACTTCCATAAGAATTTGGACGCTTAAAAATAAGTTTGGTCTTAAAATTTTCAACTGAGCTATGACGTTAACGACAATTAGAAAAAACGCGGACCTATTCTTGAGGAAATCGCGTTTTATCCTGGAATTATTCGATATAACTACTTTTTGCCGTGCAGTTCTGCTAATACATCATCAATTTCTTTTACTAAGAAGCTATACTCTTTTCTTTCTTCGTATTTTTCTCTGTTTTTCATTAATGCTTTTTCATATGCCGCATCTAAAGCTTCTTCAGCTGTTATTTCTTGATCAGGTATGACCCCGGTTCCTTCCCAGTTCCCCCCTGTTACAGGACTGATCGATCTACCGGAAGGAATAAAGAGACGTATATGCTCTGTAACCTGATGATAAAATCCAGGATTGGCACCGCCACCTGTGATTTCACCGAACACCTCTGCTCGCCCCATGTTTTTCATGGCATAAGCAAACAGTTCTCCTGCTGAGAAGGTCCTCTTGCTTGTAAGAATATAGACAGGCTTGTCCAGATAAAGTTGCCCTGGTACATGTGGCAGGGTCCAAACTTGTGATGTCTTATCTTCATCCTTTCTGTAAAAGCTTTCTATATGTGTAGGTTCTTTCACAAGATAGCTTGCGAACAGTGAAACCATATACGCGGTTCCACCGAGATTTTTTCTTAAGTCTATGATAAGGGCGTCGGTATGAGTTATTGCGTTCATCGCATTGATTGCTGACTCAGAAGCTTCAGGAACTGTATCCATGTCATAAAACACTCGAAGATCGATGTAGCCGATATTTCCCGGCAGACGTTCGATTCGGTGGATTCCGTAATTATTGATTTCAGCAACCCTTTTGTATTCAGCTACCATCTCTTCATCGGATACTTCTTCAGCATTATCCGAATGGTTTTCCTGAATCATAATATGAAGATGCTTATCCCCGTTTACAGATTGAAGGTCTTCTTCAATACTCTTTTTCAATTCCTCATGATTTGAAAGCTTCTCATATTTCCCCTCGGTTAGTCCGCGTTCCAAACGAGAACAAACCTTATCAGCCACCTCCGGAAAAATATAGTTCTTCTTCAAAAGGACTACGCTTTTTAAGATAAATTCAGAGATTTCTTTTTTGCTAAGATTGATTTCTTTAACTGTATCCATCAGCTTCGTCTCCTCGATGTTTTTATCAAATTTAGAAATTCCTTTAAAGTCTTTAAAATCCTCTTTTTTAAATTGCAAGAGTATGGCAAGTTTCTGATGAATACATTCTGTTCTATCATAACGTTTTCTTATTTCGCTTTTGCAGTAATATAAAAACGGCGTACACTATATGCCGCCGTTTTTATATTCTTGTATCCTAAACCCTATATCCTCAAACCGGGCATAGCCTACATTACGCAACCTTATTAAGTTAAGTATGATCTATTTAGTACCTTACTCTATCAAATTAGGAAAGAAAGTCATAAAAACAATCATAAACACAACACTTACAAATGTGATTAGTACAGAAGGATAGTGATAAAAGATAGTTCTTTTCAAATGGTCAATAAATAAGAAAATAACCAATCGTGAAGTAATCAATCCGACTACGAAACCCACAAGTCCACTTTTCAACCGTGTTTTTAAATTTATCATCCAATGATCACTCTCTCCTTAGGATATTGATAGCGATCTTTAACTTCTTTTCCTCTAATAATGAATAACAATGAAAAGATTCCAATTCGGCCAATAAACATCAGGGCTATGATAATAATTTTTCCCGGTGTACTTAGCTCAGAAGTAATTCCCATTGACAAGCCAGTCGTTCCAAAAGCTGATGCTACTTCAAAAGTGATTTCCATTAAATGAAATGGCTCAAATCTAATCAAAAGAATGACAG
The DNA here is from genome assembly GCF_005747095.1 of Exobacillus caeni. GTDB lineage: Bacteria > Bacillota > Bacilli > Bacillales > Guptibacillaceae > Exobacillus > Exobacillus caeni. Next base: position 42,645 of record NZ_SWLG01000007.1, read on the forward strand.
CAAAGAAACAAATTATTCCTGCAGTAACAATGACAATGAAAGAACGTATTACATCTTGTTGATCAATCTCTCTGTTGAAAACTTTGATCGTATTTTTTCCCTTTGCAAATGAATAAATGCTTAGAAGTGCGATAGCAAATGTCGTTGTACGAATACCTCCTCCCACACTACTTGGTGATGCTCCAATAAACATCAAACTACTGATTCCAAGAAGAGTTGCATTATTAAATTCGCTAACATCCATTGTTGCCAGCCCGCCATTTCTAGTTGTAACCGATTGAAAAAGCGCATAAAAGAACGATTCGTGCCACGTCTTTCCTTGAAAAAAGTTACCTTGTTCAAACACCAATATAAAAAGTGTTCCGATTAAGACTAAAGCAAAAAAGGTAAAGGTTGTTAACTTAGTATAAAGTGAAAATCGAAAAGGAAAGTTTCCTCTATGTATTAAGTATTCTTTTACTTCGATCAATACAGGAAAACCGATTGCTCCAAGAATTAAAAGGGTAATATTTATAAATTGAACAAAGTAATCCTGAGCAAATGGTACAAGGGACGAGCCTGTTATATCAAAGCCAGCATTTGTTGTCGCACTTACAGAAGCAAAAGCACCCTGAATGTAAGCTTCTTGCCAGGTCGGGAAGTATTTCATAAAGTACGTTCCTAAAATAAGAAAACCGATAAATTCTATTAACAGAATAAGCCCTAGAATTTGTTTCATTAATCGGACCAGTCCTGAAAAAGTTGATCGGTTTTGATCGGTCATAATTAACTGTCTTTCTCTAAATCCGATTTTCTTTCCAAACAGCAACCAAACAAAGGTCCCAAGAGTCATAATGCCGATTCCTCCAAATTGAAGAATGAACATTGAAATAAAATAACCTGTTGTATTGAAAGTGTCTATTGTTGAAACAACCGTTAGCCCAGTAACACTTACCGCACTAACAGCTGTAAAAACAGCATCAACAAAGGAAAGTTCAACACCTGGTCTGTGAGCGAATGGTAAACTTACTAATATTGTGGATATCACTACAGCTGAAACATAGAAAAGGACAATTAATTGTACCGAAGTTAACCTTCTAGTGATGCGTTGTGTATTTCTATCGTCTTTTACGTTCATTTGTTTTCACTACCTTTAAGTTTAGAACTACTCCCATTTATGGAATAACTATACTATATAAAAACCAACCACTTTATACAATGACGGTAGAGCTTTAATACTTTGTGGAGGTTAGGAAATGTTTGAAATTATAAAAAAAGTAGTTAAGGTTAATACTCTTAAACTTGTCATATATACTTTTATTTTTTATATCGTTTGTGCCTTTATTATTTATTTTTTAGAACCAGAAAATTTCAGGAATCCCTTTATTGCATTCTGGTGGGTTTTAACCACGGTCACCACTACTGGCTTTGGTGATTATGCCCCCGTCACTGTTCCCGGAATGTTGTTCGCTATGTTTTTATACCTTTCAGGGATCGGTCTTATTGGCATCATTATTGGCAAAATCGTTGATTCGATATCTTTTTATAGGAGGTTAAAAATGGAAGGGAAGTTGAGCTACAAAGGAAAAAATCATTTTGTTATTATCGGCTGGTCATACAAGGCCCAAAAAACTGTGGAAGAAATACTAATAACAGAGCATATAGATACAGATATCGTATTGGTCGATCAATTAAAAGAATCACCGTTTGAACATGACCGTTTCCATTATATTTGCGGAAATCCTACCAGTACTTCTACCTTTGAACAAGCGAATTTATCCATGGCTAACTCCGTTTCCATATTCGCTCCTAAAAGTGAGGATGAAACTTTTGCAGACGGAAAAACATTGTTAATAACATCAGCCATAGAGAAATATGCAGCCGAGATAAACAAGGCAATTTATACGATTGTAGAAATTGTCCATCAAGATCATATTGATATGTTCAAACACGCACGTGTTGATGAATTTGTGTTATCAAATGAAGCTTTTCCTCATTTAATAGCTAAAACGATGCTACATAACGGCTCCAGTCAGCTATTTATGCAGCTATTAAGCAACAAGTATGGTGACAATTTATGGGAAATAAACCCTGCTCCAGAATGGAAAACATATCGGGATGCATTTGAAGCATTAAGTAAACAGGGGGCAAACTTGATAGCAGATGGTTCCGACTTTAGCATTATACGAAGAATGGATGATAACATCCCCGATAATGCAGATCTATATATTATTTGCGATCAAGAAACTTTTCAACAAATAAGATTAACGTAAGGAGTTCCTATGAAGGAAACTCCTTTTTTTGCACACCTAATAGATATGTCATCCAAATATTTAAAATTCTATATAAAATGGATGGGTGTTTTTATCCAGGCTATATTCGATTCTCTCTCTGAAATTCATAAAAGTTACCATTTCTAAAGCTTGCTCGATAGGATAGAACCCTACTTCGAGGCTCTCTGGAGAAGTCGTTAACGTGCCTCCAACCGGCTTAGCTAAAAAAAGTGTATTGCATATTGAGCCTTTTACATTTTGGAATACTCCACAAAATTGCAAATCCTCGATATCAATACCTGTTTCCTCTTTCGTCTCCCTTATTGCCGCCTCTTTCAAAGACTCTCCTTCTTCAACTTGTCCGCCCGGCATCTCCCAACCTCTTCTGGGTCCCTTGATTAATAGAATTTCCCTTTGTTCATTGACTACAATAGTTGCTGCTGAAACGATATGCTTTGGCGGTGAGTAAATAGTTTGTGTCCTTTGCTCCAATTGACTACCCCCTTTTCTATAAATTTAGTTGAAGTTACTCCATCATAAGGCAAGAGTTATTTTTTCTTTTTGTTTTTGCCTCTTAGATTTAATCCAATGATCAAACACACTATTCCTCCCATGAAAGCGGAAAAGATAGCGATAAAAGCGTTATTGTCCAATTCGATTCCCCTCACAAACTCTTTTAATTCCATTTGCAAAAACCTGTTAAACTTATTTTCTTTCCCGTGAAGTATTTCCTGCAATGTTAATGTGCTTTAACTAAATTATTCGGTTCATTTCTATTATTCTACTTGTCGTTGGAACCTGCTGTCCTTTTTTCATTAAGAAAGAAGCTACAAGAGCAGCTTCTAATCATATAAAGAAAAGAATTTTGTTATTGTTTATCTCTTCCATATTAAACTGTTCCTGGATTGCCTTCATATAGTAAATGCTTTTTTTAAAAGGAACCACCAGTTTCTACTCATGGATCGGATTTCCCCTTAAATATTTCCTTAAATTCATGTTCAATCAACCGGTAATTTGATTTCCACTGTTGTTCCCTGCTGTTCGTTACGTTTTATTTGAATTGTGCCGTTATGCGACTTCACGATTTGAAAACAGACCATTAATCCAATACCAGTTCCCTTTTCTTTTGTATTGTAAAAAGGCTCGCCCACTCGCTCCAGTAAGTAATCAGGGAGTCCCTTTCCATTATCCTCTATGGTTACGCAGATCTCCTTTGCAGAGCTTCTTATAACATTAAAATGGATATGTCCTCCTGTTTCCATGAATTCCATATTATTAACAAGTAAGTTCACAAAGAGCTTTTGAAAGTGTTCTTCCACGCAATAGATTAGTGGAAGGTCCTTTTCAATTTGGCTTTCAACACTAATATTCCTTTTTTCTAACTCATCTTTCATATTAGAAATTGCATGCTCGATCATATCCTGAATATTTTTATAAACGAACTTGTTTGCTTGTGGCTGAGCCAGAAGGAGGTATTCTGAAATAATCGCTTCAATCTGGCGCAATTCATCGAATACTATCTCTGTATATGGTTCTTCCTGTCCGCTATCCTTCATTGTTAATTGCAACAATCCTTTGACAGAAGTTAATGGATTGCGGATTTCGTGGGCAAAGCTTGCGGCCAGCTCTCCAACCACAGTTAAGACACAATTCTTTCGTTTTTCTTCCTGGAACTGTTTTCTTTCGCTAATGTCCCTTAAAACAGAAAGATGAATACCTGGTGTTACATTGGCAACAGCAGCATATTCAACATCAATAGAAACTCCATCCAATATTTTCAATAAAACCTGGCCAGTCCCTTCCCCTTTTTCCAATAATTCCCGCAGATTCTGTTCATTTGCGGATTTGTATTCAGGATGAATAAACTTATCCAACGATGTTTTTAACAGTTCTTCCCTGGAGACCTGGAACAATTCAACAGCAGAATCGTTAACTTCAACAAATCCACCTTTATCATCTAATAAAATAATTCCATCAAGGGCATGGTTAAACAATCCCCTGTACTTTTTCTCGCTCTCGATAATTTTTTGTTCCATTTCTTTTTTTTCAGTTATATCAAATGAAGTAGCTACTACTTCAACAACTTTTCCATCCTGCACAATCGGGGACAGAGTAGTAAGGAAAATACGATCATATAAAGCTGTCTCATATTGGACAACCTTTCCTGTAAAAGCAGTTGCATATCGCTCTTTAAAGATTTCAGCGATGTTTGGAGGGAATACTTCATCAACCGTTCTTCCAACTAGCTCTATCGTTCTTAAGCCAACTTCAGAAGCATGCTTCCCATGTGCAGAAGTGTATAAAAAGCTGCCATCTTCTAGCTTTTTTACTTTAAAGATGATGTTGTAAGCGTTCTCAAGTAGAGAGTGTGAAATCGACAATTCTTCTTTATATAAGGAATTTAATGAGCTTAATTGTTTATTTTCGCGCTCAAGTCTTTGAATGTCAATTTCTTCTGCCTTTTTCCTGACAACCATCTATTCATCCCCCCTTGGATGTTAATTCCCTGTATTTTCTTGAATTCCTGCGAAATGTTACGATAATTCTATTTTACTAAACAATTTCTCGTTTAAATGAAAAAATCAGGTAATTCCTCCTAATAAAATCTTCCAAATCTTCAAATAAAAACAAATCAAGTGTTCAATTTTCCCTGTTTACAAGACATAAAAATTAGCCCCTAACGATTTTCATCGGGGCTAATAAATACGATATTCTTTTTCATACCAAAAGTTAGATAGAACCATCGTTTAAAAATCTATTCTTGCCTTTTTTAACCTCGATTCCTTCTTTCACTCCCTGATAATAATATCGGTCACCGATTCTACTAACTTCCCTTTTTTTATTTTCGATAGTAAAGCTAAGAACATAATTATTCTCCACGCTCATTCTCCTTTCAACTTCTCTAATTTTCCCTGTATCCAACGTTACCTTTTCAAAGTGATTCTTGCTGTCTGTTTCCATTTTACAGAACAAACGTTCGATTATCGAGTGATTTTCTTCCTGATGCAAAAGGCCCGTTTTATTCAGCAAAAAAACGGTGCCCCATATAAGAGCACCGCCAAGGCTTACAAGATTAAATTATGTTATCGTTTCGGCTTCTTTCGGAAGAGCTTTAACTTTTTTTAGGTAATCCGTAACCCTGTTGTCATCAGCATACGGATACTTAAAGTTCAATTCATCTGCTACATAAATAGCTGTTTTCCTAAACAGGTCACACATGGTAAAAAGAGATTGCCAGATCCCTTCATAAGTAGCATCTGGGTATGTTGCAACAAAAGTATCCCATTCTTCTTCTTCAAGGAAATCTTTAAAATACTTACCGAACTTGCCGGCACTTTTTTCAAAGTTTGTTTCAATGCCGATCTTCCATTCCAGCATCCGGATCAGGACATTCCTGTTAACCTGTTCGTACATCACCATCGCATAAGAGAGTTCTTCCCGCCATAGCCCCTTGCTGATGTTCATGCAGATCCACCAGAATTCATTGCAAACATCCTGAAACTGTTTCTCCGTTGTTTTTTTAATCAAGTAGTCTTTGTCGCTGGAAGGAGGAAGCTCTCCGATGAGCCCATCCTTATCCAGGAGCAGCACACTCAGGCTATCCGGTTGAAGCAGTTCTCCCATTTTTTCAACTGGAACCAAGGTAAGATCGATCCTGTTGCCATCCAAAAACTGCATCAGGTAAACAAAACGACCATCTTCTTCTGCTGGAGGCAGCACTTTATCCTCCGGCATCTGCATCATGATCCGCTCCCCGAACCGATCTACCCAGCTATGGTCCGAGGTGAACGTTTCGATGTCTTTTACAATGTAGACAATATCATAATCCTGGAATAAGTCTTTTTTTACATTTGGATTGGCTCGTGACCCATTCATAACCACAGCCCGGATCCGCTCATCATTCTGAGCAGTTCCGAGTATAACATCCATCATTTCCTGTTCTGTACGCATCGTTATTTTCCCCCTGTCATAAAAGTGATTCATCCTTTACCTATCTCACCTTTTAAAAAGGAGGAGGCCTTGCCAGTGGTGTTAAGTTTACACGTTATAATCCAGTCAGGTTCTTCTTCATAAAATCATCCTTTCTTTTTAAAAATCTTTATTTAGAGATTACAATTACCCCGCCGCAATGGGATATGGGATGAAACTCACAACAGCCAACATTCCTGAGTGCCTGTTTCAATTCGTCAAAGACAAAATAGAATTCCTCTTCGTCCCAGTAATCAATATTGTCCCTTCTGCACTTTTCAAGCTTGTTACGGGATTGAAAGGCAATATCTCCAATAAAAATTTTACCTTCCTCAGAAAGTATGGTCTGCAGTTCCTTTATAAAGGTAACTTTTTCATCATCTGGCAAATGATGAAGCGCATAGGTGCTGATGATCGCATCATACTTGTTTTCTTTTATCTCTTCAGGCACCCCTTTGGAAATGTCCCATTCTAAGAGAAGTGCTTGCGGCATTTTAGATTTCGCGATCTCGATCATTTTTGCTGAAAAATCGATGCCATGGATCGTGTGGTTATTTTCATAAAGCTTACCAGTTAACACACCTGTGCCAAATCCGATGTCTAATACCTGTGACTCTTCGTTCTGCATTACTTCATTGAAAATAGTGTTCAATATCTTTTTGTATCCGGCAAATGGATATACGTTATTCTCTTCGCTTACTTGAACCGTTTTATCATATTCATTTGCCCATAAATCAAATCCCTGCTTGCTTAACATGAATACCCTCCTAATTGAATGGGCGCCGAGATTCGATTATGTAATTATGTATTCTTACTAATCGACAGGCTGCCCTTCTCTTATATAAAAAACGTTTTGATTTGTTGGTGATTGATTCTGTTTCATTGAGATCCCCACCTTTTCTTAATCTATGTAAATAGTAACATAATTCTGAAGAGTTCAGACACAAAAGTGGCGTGCCATTTGTCTTTCAAACAGCACGCCACGTAGTTCCTGCTATTTCAACTGGTTTGCGATCTTCTCAGCAGTTTCTTTCCCGTTTACAATACATGCTCCGATTCCGACTCCGTAATAGGAAGCACCGGCTAGATAAATATCAGGATAATCAGCTGCCAGCTTCTCATTCAAGGATTCGATCGCCTCGCTGTGCCCGAGGTTATAATTCGGCATCATGTCTTTCCAATTCGTTACTTCAATTGACCGCGGCTTCCCCTCGATCTTAAGGCTTTTTTCAATGTCCGATAAAGCCACCTGCGCTAGCTCCCCTTCATTTAACTCCTTCAACGACTCATAATTAGAATTGGAACTTTTATAAAAAAGCCGAACGAGCAAATTGCTGTTCTTTGAAGTATGTGACCATTTTCTGCTGGTCCATGTGCAGGCATCACACTTCACGTCCGTGTTTTCCGAAACGATAAAACCTGTGCCATCAGCCGGAAGCTCGTCGTCCGGTATATCAAAGCCGAGGTAGATGCTAATGAGCGATGAATTCTTAAATCTATTGAAGTCCTCATCCACCGTTTCATCCGACAGCAACTTTTGTGCAACATTGTGTGGTGTCGCTAACACAACATAATCCGCTTCCAGTGTTTCATGGTTTTCAAAGGAAAGCTCATATTTATCGTTACTTTTTGTGATGCTTGAAGTTTTTGCACCTTTTAAAACAAGAGCGTCGTTCGCTTTTTCCTCGAGCTTATCGATCAGGGTTGAAAGGCCGTTTTCAAAGGATACGAACTTTCCCTTTGACGAAGACTTGAACTTTTCTTTATTTTCCTCTAACCCTTTGATGATGCTGCCGTATTTATTTTTATAATCGAGCAGGTAAGGAAGCGTTGAAGCGATCGTCAACTTGTCGAGCTTTCCTGAATAAACGCCTGAGAGTACGGGAGCAATTTGCTTCTCAACCAGTTCTTTTCCAAGAAAAACTTCCAGGAACTCTCCGATCGAGCTTTCTTTCGTAAAGTGCTCGTTCTTCGTCTCGAGATCTTTCAGCGCTTCTTTTTTCCCTTTTTCAGAAACGAGTGTACTGTTGAATAACGCTTCTACACTCATCGGAATTCCAAAGATGGTATCTGCCGGAATCGCATGCAGCTCATTGTTCGTATAGATGTAGGATATCCCGGTCGTGTTATACACCATCTCATCCTCAAGGCCAAGCTCCTCGATCAATGGCATGACGCCTTCGTTGCGTGCGACAATCGAATCCGCTCCCGTTTCGATCGTAAACCCATCGTTTTTTACCGTCGATATTTTTCCGCCAAGATCTTTATTTTGTTCAACAAGGACCAGCTTTAAATCCAATCCCTTTTCTTCCTTCATTTTTTGTAAATAATAAATGGCAGATAATCCTGTGATCCCGCCACCGACAACAACTGCTGTTTTCAAGCCGCTCACTCCTGTCTGGTCCAACTGATTTCATCTAGTTTAAAATACTTTCCGATTGTAAGTACTCTTTATTGTAACAAATTTAACTTTGACAAGAGAAACATACACTATTTGCTTCTCTTTCTTGATTTAGTTTACGGGGAATACGGGGGAAATTCTGTGAGTGTCGTCACTTTGTGAGTGTGAAAACGGGGAGAGTTGGAGCTAAAGTGCTGAAACGGGAATAAATTGTTCCGAAGATAGAATAAATTGGCGTGAAGCAGGAACAAATCCTTCTGAAAACAGAACAAGTATCTTTGAACTACGAATAAGCTGTTTTGAAGCTAGAATAAAAGGTGGTGAAGCTGGAATAAGCTAGTTTGAAACTAGAATAAATGTCTTTAATTAAAATTTTTCCCGGGTGGTTATTGAAAGATTTCCTGGAATCTCCACTAGACTCGCCCAAACTCCGAAAGATTGCGTTGAACTACCGAAAAGTCCCGCTGAAACCCTGAAGAAATGCGCTGAACCTCCTATAAACCTCCACGAACCTCTTATAAACCTCTCCGAACCTCCTATAAATCTCTCCGAACCTCCTATAAACCTCTCTGAACCTCTTAAAAGCTCCTCATAACCTCTTATAACCCGCCTCGAACCTCTTAAAAAACTTCCTGAACCTCTTATAAACTTTTCGATTAGCTTATAATTTCTATTGAAGGCATCCAAAAGAAAAAGCTAAGAACTTCTGTCCTTAGCCTTTCTGATAAAAGAAGTTAGGTTTTATGATCTCATTTTTGTATGGCTTGTGAAAGATGTGGGTAGTCGCAGGGGAAACCGGTGGAATAAGCCACGTCCAGTTCCCGGTAACTTTTCGGTCTGCAGCCTCTTCCTTTTTTTCAAAATGCTTGAACTGTTGCGCTGCACTGTGATGGTCGACGATGGTCACTCCGGCTTTTTTATAAGAATCCAGTACCGCATAATTAAGCTCGACCAGTGCCCGGTCTTTCCAGAGCGAGTAATTTTTTGTGACATCCAGATTCATTTTGGATGCAATGTCTGGCAACAAGTTATACCTGTTATCATCCGCTAAATTCCTTGCGCCGATCTCCGTTCCCATATACCACCCGTTAAAAGGAGCGGCAGAATATTGGATGCCTCCGATTTCTAACCTCATATCGGAAATGAACGGTACAGCATACCACTTGATGTTTAGCTCCTCAAACCAATCATAATCAGGGTGGCGAATCGGAACTTCCAATACTTTATCTTCAGGAAGTTCAAAAAGCACGGGAGAGTTACTTCCTTTCTGGATAACAAGCGGTAACACATCGAACGGTGTTTTTTCCGACGTCCAACCCATCTGCTGGCATTTTTTCGTAAATTCCAGAGAATGAGGGTCTCCTATTACTCCGTTTTCTGTTTCATAGCCTGCATAACGGATCAGCTGGTGATTCAGAATCCGCAATTGCTGTTCGCCTTCCACATCCGGTTTAAAAACAGTGATCGCAGCTTTGATCTTCCCGTCGTTCGTCGCATAATCGATATGGTTAAATAATGCATCCCTGATTTCCTCATCCGATTCTATTTCACGTTTGTCGAAAACGGTAAGACTGTTCCAATACAACCTGCCGATACAACGGTTGCTGTTGCGCCAGGCCATTTTTGCTCCGTGTTCCAATTCTTCAAATGTATGCTCATAATGATTTTGTTCTCGGATTTGTTCTTCTATTTCCTCTAATCTTTTCGTCGTTTCATCAAACGATTTCCCCAATTCCTTATAACACTGGTGGATAAATTCTTTTGCTTCCGAAAAAAGCTCAGTATTCAAACTAAGACCGCCTTTGTTCTTTGTCGTCTTGCTATTACGTTTCCCTGTAATGCTGACTTATTATAACAAAAATACAAAAGCAACTATGTCGGGAGCTTTTACGATTACATGACGTTTTTATCCAGTTATCGCATAAATGCAGGTATCTGTTAACCTTTTTCCATCAGCTGACAGGTCTTCATTTCTAAGGATTCCTTCTAAGGAAAACCCCAATTTTTCAGGGATAGAACGGCTTTTAACGTTTTCGGATTCACACCTGATTTCCATTCTATTGAACTGAAGATGACTCATTCCGAGATCCGCCAATTCCCTGACTGCTTCAGTCATATATCCGTTTCCACTGTACTTTGTGTTTATCCAGTACCCGATTTCACCTTTGGGAATATCCCAGTCTATTCCCTGAATACTTGCTGTCCCAATGAAATGATTGCTTTCTTTATGAAAGATAAGAAATCGAAAACTTTCTCTTTCTAAGAATTTAATATGTGCTTTTCTCAAGTTGATTTCAGTTTCCTCGACTGCCGGGATGGTCTGCGCAAATGGCAGCCACATTCTTAATTCATCGTATGATTCCCTTATTGCCTCGTTGACAATCGGCCCGTCACCTTGTAATAACGGCGCCCTTAAAAATAGTCTTTCTGTTGCAAGCTGAGATGGTAAATCTAACATTATTGGATCCATTATTTTCCCCTCCTTATTAAAAAAACAAAAAAACTCTCACCCCCAAGACCTTAGATCTTGAGGACGAGAGTTGTGACTTCGCGGTACCACCTCAGTTTGCCAATATGTCGCCATATCGGCCTCTTCAGCTACTGTCATAGCCTATCCTGGTAACGGAAGAAACCGTCTTACTATCCCTGTATCTAATGAACAGTTCCGTAAGAAGCTCAGAGGTTTTTTTCGTAATGGTGACTGTTGCTCCCTTTCAGCTAAAACAGGAGCTCTCTGTGAACGGGCTTCCATTACTACTCTTCTCTTCATCACTAAGTGATTTGATTTTTATTAGATTAGCATACTTTCAATATTTGTCAATCATTCTAACATTACCCAGAAATGGCTGGACAGGATGACCTGTTATATTTTATTTTGCTTTTTTAATCGAAAATGCAATATGATACCGATCATGCTCCAGATATTTAAGATCACACCGACTACAAGCATACCTAACTCCATCCAGGGATGTGAATGAGAGTTTACCGCAATAACCGTGACGCTCCATCCTATTACTAACATCGCTGCCAGCAACGGCAAATTCTTAACCAGTCTAAACTCCTCCCAATCTTTGCAACTCTTTCTTTATTATAACTTGTTTTCAATGACTTTGAAGGCTTTCACCCGCCAAAAGACCAGATGAACATAAAGAAAATAGCTATCCCTGCAAAGATACTGCCGATAGAGACCGTTGCAATGGAAATCGATCTACCTTTTCCACTTTCCCTGGCAGTCCCGATTATCCCAAAGATTATCCCCAACAAAGCAGTGAAAGGAGCTAACTGAATAAAGGTCACGATAGCTCCGAACCCATTGTTGCTGAGAACAGAAACAAGAAAAAGAATGATTTGCATGATGAAGACAAGCAAGAATAGCGCAGATAGCTTTCCTGGTAAAGTTTTTGGCACGATGAAAACTCCTTTTTTGAAGATTATGCAGCTTAAGAAAGGTGCTTAAGTTATACCCCCGCCAAAGAAAGCATCACAACCCACATAACTAGTGCTGTTCAATCGCCGTGAGACACACCTTATAAATTCTTGATGTCAAATTAACAATAGCTATCAATAAATACAGCCATTAAATACAATCTTTATAAAATCCTTCTCTTTATTAAGTGAATGCTTTCTTTCCATTACTTTAAGGTTAACCTTTGAACTGAAAGCTCTCCGGGGTAACTGAATGGCTTTCCCTCACCTTTTCAGCCTGTCGTTTTTTTCTTTGTTTCTTTAGAATAATGGGATTTTTCAACTCGTAAACAATACAGTTAATCGATAAAATCGTTAAGGCAAATGCCGATACCGGAGCAAGGACCATCCAGGGATAAGAAGTAGCATACTGAAAGTTTTGGGCAATGAGCCCCGCCCACTCGTTTGACATTGAAAAAGCTGCCTTTATCGGTTCGCCTGTTTTCTGATCGTATTCGATGACTCTTATATCCGTTCCGCCAATAAATACCTTCAGAAGTCCCAGGTGGGCAAAAATTATAAGCACCTGTCCAACCTGTTGTACAAAAAGAAGCCATAATTTCGGGTTTATGAAAGGAACGACATGTTTCCGATAAATGTGGAAAAAACCTCCTCCCATTATTCTGGAGCTTGCAATAAACTCTTTTTTCGTGATCGCATTAAGCTCATTCATTATATAAATGGATAATACAGGTACACTGACAAGCATCAAGATGATCATCGGATAGATGATTTTAGTGGATGTATCATAGCTCCAGCTAAAAACTACAACAACAGGTGCGATTAAGATGTAAGTAAAAACAGTTAAAGGAGCATAATGAAGTGAGTCAGCAAGACCTGTTAACGTGATACGGAAAGGGCCGGGAAGCAAATAAAGCATGATCCCTCCAACAAAGGATAAAAGCATTCTTCCAAATGCAACAACAATAGAGAGACCAATCGTATACTTTGCTCCTTCTATAATCTTCAATAAAAAACTGTTTCCGTCCAGGTCACTGCCTATTGGAAACTTGGCAGAAGGCGGAAAAGGTGCAAGCGCCACCACATTATGGTTCTCATCATAGAGTACCTTCTGAGGCTCTGATTCTTCTTCTAGCGATGGGCTGTATGCAAAACTGCTAAGAAGAAGAGTAAGGATAAACGCTATTCCCAGCAGAACAAGAGGCCTTTTAATAAAGAAAAGCCAATTACCCATTAATATCCGCCTCCAATATCGAACAAGCTATCTAATATCCATTTACCTGTTGTGAAAAATATAAAAAAAGGAATGAAGACCATGAATAATCCGTAGGTTAAAAGTTCCGGGTTCACAACACCGTTTTCATAGATAAAAGTCATAAACCCCGGCATATCAAAAATAATTTCCAGCATTAATAAGTTGGCGAGGGCAAACCAAAAAATGCTTTTAAAATGATTGAACAACGTTATAATAGAATTTCTTAAGATATGCTTCACCAGGATCGTTGTTCTTTTCAACCCTTTTCCTAATGCTAGTTCAACGTATGGACGTTTCTCTTCTTCCTCAAAAGAAAGCAATAAGTGTTTATGTATATAGACGGCTGGAAGGATAGCCAGGACCATGATCGGAAGTACAATAGCTTCTTCATCAAACCCGCTCGTTATATTTAAAAGAAGAATTTCAGTTTTTTTATAGATCCAGATAATAAGTAATTGAATAAGAAGAATAATGAAGATATCCGGCAAAGACTCAACCAGAAATATTATTGCTTTTGGTATTCTCCTTTTTCCCGGCGAGAGATACATAGTAAATACAGTTAGCATCACTGCTGTAAAAAGACCGATGATTAAAGCAACGGTAAGATAGAGCATGGAGTGCAGGTAGATTCCAAAAAATTCAGGAAACAGTGTATGCTCGCTTCCCCTTGCATAGTATTCGATGAATCCACCGGAAAAGATAGATTCCACTGTATGGGCGATATGGAGAAAGTATTCTTTATAATTCAATACTAGCGAGTCGTATAATCCTACCGTGTTATTCAGCTTTTTTTCATCTATCAGTTTCAGGACGGCTATTTGTCCTTTCATATTAAAAAATAAATAAGGGAGTGAACCTATCAAAAGGATCCCAAAAGAGGTCAGCACAAAGCTGACAATCGTCTGCAGTAAAAATGTTTTTACTGGCAAATTAGTCATCCCGCTTCCTGAGAATATTTTCTTGTTCGTTTACTTTTTTTCATCGTACCAAGCCCCTTCTCCTTTATAACGATGCCGCATACAAATAGGTTTCACATCAAACAATATTTGCGGCTCTTTCGTTATTAATTAAAGAAGAGCTGCAAGGGCAACTCTTGAAACCTCTTCTCTATCTATTAAACATTTATCATCTGGGTATCATAAGCGAACTCTACGTTTACACCTGAATCTTTTAGCTTCTTTTCGAGCTCCTCCAATTCGCTAAAGCCCAGTCCGTTTACTTCTTCAATGTGCGTTAGCATCACTTTCTTGGCATTAAGTTCTTTCACCACTTCTAATGTTTCATCAAACGTGGACTCCACTTTTAAAACCGGATGATCCTCGGCAATCAGTCTCTCCCCGCTTAGTGGATGCACCTCAAAAATTCCAGCCGGCAATATTGCGAGGTCAACCTCTGGCATAGAGCTGTCCGGTTTCCAATTATTTAATTCATCCATCGCGACCAGAACTTTTTTATTTTCGCTTTCAAGCAGAAACGCATAAACATAATCCTCAGCTAAACGAAATGGGGAAATTTTTGTCTCATTTAAAACAAAACTCTCTCCATCTTTCAGTTGATGTATATTCGCAAATCCCTGATAACGAAAGAAATCTAAATGGTCGGCACTACCAAGAAATGTTTCAAAATCAACACCTACCTGTTCTGGAACATAAACATCAACTGTTTTATGTTCGGGAGGGTAGTTAATCCAATCTGCACTAATGGACTCGATCACTCTTCTACCCATCACATGATCCGGATGCCAGTGTGAAAATACGAATCCATCGACCCTTTCAATCGTTGAGCGGTTAATTTGTTGGTAAATATCTTCCGGTGTATCAATTAATAGATTTGGACCATGAACAAATATGCTCGGCCCCATCCTGCTGAATGGCAATCCTTTATCCCTTGCTTCTGTACAGACCTTACATTTACAAAGTGGCCTTGGTATCGTCATAGCCCCGCCTGTCCCAAGAAACTCAATCTTCAATGGAAATCCTCCCCGTAGTTAAAATAATGTTCTAATTATATCTTGTATACATTACAGCTTTTTGCTTTTAATAATCAATGTAGTAGGAAGAGTTTTAGCTTTATCATAAGAGTACCATCTATTCGAGTGCCTCTTGAGTTCTTCGTCTGATAAACAAACATCTTCTATAACTCTTTCTATCTTAAAACCATTAGTGACTAATGTATTCAGATATGTACTGAGCCTGAACTGCTGCATGATCGCTGGCTGATCCCATGCCTCATGATAGTAAGGACCTTCTTCATGGTATGATTTATTAAAACTTAACGAGCCATCTATTTGTTTTACACGACTATATATTGGATGCTCCCAGCTAAAAATAAATATTCCGTCTTTTTTAAGATACTTGTTCACGTTTCTTACAGTTTTATCAAGATCCGTTGTCCATCCCAGAGCATAAATAGAAAAAACGACATCAAAGTAATTAACTGGCAAACCCGGATCTTCCTCCATTGGAGATTCGAATATTTTTACTGGAGAAACAGATTTCTGTAATAACTTTGTAGCTGAATCGACTTGTGTTTTAGACAAATCAACTCCCCACAGTTCCCCTGCATTTCTTTTGTCCATATATTGTAATGAATGGCCACTGCCACAGCCAATATCCAATACTTTCAAATTTGTAACATCTCCGAATAAGTTCAGTTGATCTTCACTGGGTGCAAGCGGTCCATACTCCGGCAGAGGATTCCTGCCAAAAAAACGGCCTGCTGCCTGATCCCAACTTTGTTTGTTTATTTTAAGTGATTTATGATCCATAACTAAAAATTCTCCTTATTTAAAAAATATTCTACTATTCCAAACAGCCGAACTCCTTCAACTGCTTATACCTGTTTACCGCAAGAACCCCCTTCCAGTATCTCCTTGCAACTTCAAACTCTTTTGGATAACTCCCCCAGTTCCATGAAATATCCCAGATCCCTTCCTCTGTCATTTGATCAATATAGAAGTTTAGATTTTCATCAACTAATGGTCCGAATTTTTCGCAAAGTGGATGGGAAGGATCATCTATAAAATCGAGTGGTAGAGCTTTATATCCCGCAGCCCAGGTTGAAGGATCCTTTTCCACACATTTTACAGCTAACAGCATTACTTTTTCGGAAACGTCATCCAATGAATGTGCGAGCTTACTGTTAAATACAGCTTCAGATGGTTTTAATAAGTTCACGAGTTGCTGAAAGTTGTTGATTTCGTGCCTGTCCATTTCAGTCTGTTCCATCAAATAGGCAACTGCTTTTTCAATGGAACTCCAACCTATATGAGCAGCCGGACTTTCTTCAGAAGACCAGTGGACTAGAAACGCAGCCAGTTCTGCCCCTGGATTAAACATCCAGTTATCTTGTACTCCTTTTCGCCAGTGCCACCATGGTGCATGTGGATGATCATTATTTTCAGGCAGTACAGAACACCACATTCCTGTTTCCAGATGATAGGTTTCAACTAAATAAGAAATCATCGACTCTACCACTGGATCATTTGCGTCCGCACCTACTTCGATCAATATTTGTCCTGCTGCCCATGTAGCCATAGGAGATGATTTCGGTAACCAGAAATCAGGCTCAATACCATGTCCAAAGCCGCCATCTTCATTCTGATAAGGTTTTAAAAATTCCATCACATTCTCTTTGCTTCCGTTTTTCAATAGAAACTCAAATCGGGCTTGTTCTAGGTCTCTAGCTTTTGATTGTATAAACTCTTTTGCTTTTTCAAACTCACTCCTTGACACCTTTTTCACCTTTAAACTCCCCTTTTAAAAACTACTCCTGTCTTAAAACAAGGTTTGCTCTTTTAATCGGTTCCTCTGATTCCAAATAAAAATCTTCCGCCTTCCAATATCTTTTTAAAAACTTTTCGATGGATTTTTGGGTCGGTTCGCTTTCACGAAAAAACCGCCGTTCTCTCGGACAATCGAGATAAACGACATAATCAAAATAACTTCTCCACTCTTTTCTCTGCAGAAAAACTCCTTCGACTATGATCACACCATTTTCAGGAAGCGTGACGATTTGATTGCTCCGTGAGTCTGATTCATTATCATAAAAGGGGAGGTCGAGCTGTTGCGAATCTTTTAGTTTCTTGAAAAAGTTTTCTTCCAGCCACTTCGTATCCCATTGCAAAGCATAATACTCATACCATTCTTCTTTCCCTGTTCCGTATCGTTTTTTCCGTTCTTCAATATGGTCATCGATATGGAAAATATAACAAGGAATCTCTTCCTTCATTAACTGCAATTCAAGGTTTCTTACAAGCGTTGTTTTTCCGGATCTGCTTAACCCATCAATACCAAGAACAAAACGTCCTTCAAATTCTGATACCTGTTCTATAATAGTTGTAATTTCTTTGCTCAAAGGACTCCCTCGCTTTTACAAGTAATCAGTATCAAATCATCTCTCATAATCTTTTCGCTAAAACCTAACGTGACCCTTTAAATTTTTTCCAATAAAAAGAAACGACTCTTTCCAAGAATCGCTCTCATATGATATTTATGCTCTTTCCATGGATATATCTTTTGCAGTTCTAGCTCTTCTTACTTCTTTTGGTTGTCGCTCTCTAATAATCATTGTTACTAGAAAAACAATTACATTTGCTGCCGCACAAAAAATTCCTATCCAGATAAAACTGCCTCCATGGAGTAAGGAAGCTGCAATTGCGGCAAAGAGAGCTGAACCCATATGCATGGCAGAGCTGTTGAGTGACATCACGGTACCTCTTATAGAAGGGCTAAGTTCTGAAATAAGAGCCGTCAATGCAGATTGGCCAAATCCGTAAACCGTAGCCCACAACACATTGATAAGAATAGCGGGCACAAGACTGTTCGTCATGGAGATAACCATCACAGAAGCAGCAACAACGAGACTGGAACCCAATATCATCACTTTTTTCCCGTATTTATCTGCTAACCTACCGCCAACAACACTGCCGATTACACTCCCGAATCCTGCAGTCATTAGGACTAACCCAATATCTCCGGATGTTAAGTCGAACTTAATGCTATAAAAGGTGCCTATATTCACAAACATCCCCTGCAGTCCCCCGTAATATAACAACGTGACCAGCAGAGCTAAAAACACCGAACGATTCGATAAGGCCGTTCGAAACTGCTTAACTACAACCAATAAAGAATGGTCTGTTTTCTGTATATCTTGAGCGATATTTGGTATAAACTTCCAAACTGCGATGGAAGAAGCTATCGATAGGAACCCGATAAGCCAGAAAGCCAATCGCCAGCTGAACAACTGAGCAACATACCCTCCGAGCGGGACACCGACAATCGAGGCGGATATAAGCGCTCCGGTCACAATTCCGATCGCCCTGCCCCGCTCTTTATACGCGTAACGATCACCGACAAGCGCGAAAACGACCGGCCCAACCATTCCGGCACCTATTCCCGAGAGAGCTCGAAAGGTCAGGAGCATAACAAAACTGCTGGCAGTTCCTGTTAGTGCAGTAGCTAATGCAAAAACGACGCTGCCAAATAATAGCATTTTCTTTCTTCCCAGACGATCCGATAGCGCTCCAAAAACAGGAGCTGAAAGGGCATAAAAAACAGCATAAACTGCAACTAACAGGCCGCCTAATTCAATCGGCATATTCGTTTCCTTTGCCATCGTTGGAATCAATGGAATCGTAACTATTAGGTCAAAACCGACCAGAAAAGAACAAAACGCTAAGACTGGTAAGAAAAGCGTTTTACGATTGATCGTTTTCATGATTGCACACCCGTTTTATCATGCTGTGCCTTTCTTTCCCTAAAGCGCTCGACCTGTTCCTCCAGCCGGTGTTTGACAGCATCCAGCAAGTTTATCTGATTGTTGATTTCATTCAGCTTACTTTCATATGTTTCTAATAGCTCCTCACAAAGTTCATCCATTTCAGGTTGGGGATTGTGATGTTTGCAATCCAGAATCCCCTCTATTTGGTCGGTGGTTAAACCCAGTCCCAAATACAATTGAATCGTTTTGATAACTTCAATAGCAGACTCATCGAAATCTCGATATCCATTATCCAGTCGTTTTGAGGAAATTAATTTTTTTGCTTCGTAATGCCTGATCGATCTGACACTGGCTCCGGTCCACTTAGACAGTTCACTGATTTTCAATTAAAATACCTCCTTCTTTTTCGATTAACTTTATCTTAAAGTATGACATTAATGTCAGGGTCAAGAAGAAAGTAAAATATTTTTCAAAAAGCATATTAGGTGAACACTTCGTTTACAGAATTATGCGTTAGGTTGTGTGTATATGGAATGCCTGGGGTGCAATCTTTCTAATAAAAGAGAACCGGTTCATATGGTATACGAGAATGATTATATAAGTTGTTTTTTAGATCATGATCCGTTTAATGAGGGACATGTTCTCATATTACCAAAAAATCATTTCTACGATGTGGAAGAGTTTGATGAGGAAACTGCAACCGCAGTGATGAGAGCCTCTATGCTTCTGTCAAAATCGATTAAAAAACTATTTAATCCAGATGGAATCACCATTTGCCAGAACGGCGGTATTTTCAATGATCTAACGCATTATCACATGCATGTCGTACCACGATACGAACACCAATCATTCGCCACTTTTTATTCTGATGAAGAAGTCATGGTTGAAGAAAAAGCAAAGTTAACAGAAACAAAAAGAAAACTAGTCCATGCGATTAATGAATTTGAATAAATAACTACCGAAGCCCATTATAGTACTTGATGGGTTTTTGTTATTTGGTGTAATGAAAAATACTACAAGTCCAATCAGATATTTTTTTAAAAAAGGCACATTTTAGTAGGCTTTTTTCATACAATGCTTTTTGAGGTGATAAAAATGCCAAGAGTAAAGTATACCGATAAGGATGTTGCTTTAATGGCAAGGATGATGCGGGCAGAAGCCGAAGGTGAAGGGAAACTCGGAATGCTTATGGTTGGTAATGTGATTGTAAATCGACTAAAAGCAAATTGTTTAGATTTTAAAGATTTAAGATCGATACGGGATGTGATTTTCCAGGTACAGGGAGGAAACTTTTCTTTTGAAGCAGTACAAAAAGGTAATGTTTTTTATAACAGAGCAAGAGATACAGAGAAAAGGTTAGCCAGACAAAACTTAGAATATTGGAGGCAGCATCCTTCCAAGTTTGCCCTCTGGTATTTTAATCCTTATGGTGCATGCCCTCCCGAATGGTACGGCCAGCCATTCACAGGACAATTTAAAAAGCATTGTTATTATGAACCAGAGGCAAACACTTGCGAAGGTGCTTATAGTTGGTAAAGAAGACTCGCTGACCGGCAAGCTGTTAGGAGAAGACGGAGGCGTAGTTTAGTTTATCTAACTTTTAGACTTTCCAACGATGTTGAACATCCTCCTTTGCTAAAAAGTTATGCTTTCTTATACGGTACAAAAACCCACATAATATAACTTGTGGGGATTTTTTTGGCATATATCCTTTCTCCGAACAGCGTATCCTGCGAGTAGACCTGCTCTGAATTTTTTTATACCCTTCAAAAGATACTGCAATACTGGAGAACTTTTTCTGTAATTAAAACCAGCCCTTTCTTCTGAACCAGAGGTACATGGCTACACCAATAATCCCCATTAAACCAAGGGACAGAAAATACCCGTACTTCCAAGTCAGCTCAGGCATGTTTTCAAAATTCATGCCATAGATTCCGGCAATAAATGTCAACGGTGCAAAGATAGAAGTAATGATGGTCAATACTTTCATAACATTGTTCGTCTGGTGTGAATTTAACGAGAGATAGCTATCCCGAATATCAGCTGTCACTTCCCGGTTAGACATCACCATCTCAGAAAGCTTCAATAAATGGTCATAGATATCGGAAAAATATTCCCTTTTCTCACTTATTCCAACAAGATGATGAGAATTTAGCATCCGGTAAAGCAAGTCGCGCATCGGATTGACCGTATGCCTCAGGTTAAGGAGCAAAGACCTTGTATCGAACAAATCGTTCATCAAACGGTTCATCGATTCATTCTTTCTGTTATCTTCAATGCGGTCCAACTTATCTTCAATTTTATAAAGCAGCGGGAAGTAGTTATCGACTACCTTATCTAATATCTGGTAAAAAACATAGTACGTATCCCACTTTTCCACATTTTTCTGAGACAACAACCTTTCCCAAACAACGTTAACTTCCTTCGCTGGATGGCGATGAAACGAAACAACAAAGTTATTTCCCAGGAAGAAGTTTAATTCTTCCCTTGCCAGTTCACTTTCCTGTTCCCTAACGATATGGGTGACAAAAAAAGTATGGTCTTCGTAATAATCCAGTTTCGGTCGCTGAAGCGTCTGGATACAGTCTTCAATAGCAAGGGGGTGGAATTGAAATCCATCTGCTAAATATCTAATTTCCTCGGTAGTAGGTTGATTAAAATCAACCCAATACCACATATATTTACCCGACTTTAGATTACTTTTCGAAATATCAGTTTCTATTTGATAGTCATTTGTTACTCCAATAACCCTTATCACAGATAACACCTCGATTATTACACTAATAAATATGTATATTTTCTATTATAACTTGTTCTTAACTAACTAACCTGCCTTTCTAAAACAAAAAGACTTTACCCTTATTAGAAGCAAAGTCCCTTTTACAAATAATTGATCCTTTACTGAAGCCCTTCCTGTATCCAGGTAGCAGCCTTATCATTGTGAAACGTAACGTTGATGAAGGTTTCTGGGTTAACACCCTCCCAGACCACAGACAACCTGTGGCCAGGAGTTCCTTTCTCGCCCTCTTCTGCCATTACTTTTCCCATACCTCCGATTATCATGGACACTTCCGTATAGGACATGCTTTTTGTATCAAGTTAAATTCTTGAAGTGTCGCAAACTCACTGTTCCCGGTATCCTGGACTACTTTTTCCTCCGTTTTTTCCGTTATTGGTGGAGATTGTGTTTCTTGAGGAATGCAACCTCCAAGAATACCTATGATAAGTACAGAACAGAAAACCAGTGGAATTCTTCTTTTAATCATAAAAACTTCCTCCAGTCCTTTGAATTCTCAATAGTTAAAATTGTCATTTCTTTAAAATACAGTCCCTTCTTCAAGAAAACTAGCCATTCTGAATCAGCAAATCCATTTTAAACTTAAGCTCTTTTCTAAAAGATTGTTGTTTTTGCATAAAAGCGATAAACTGCGACATAGCGAACGACTGATCGCTACGGAAATACACTACGCTTTCCGCGGGCTCGCGTTGAGTCTCCTCGATCGCAAAGAACGCTCACTGTGGGGTCTCAACGTCTTCGCTGTCCCGCAGGAGTCTACGTGTATTTCCTTCGCTAAGATTGGCTTTGTAGTTTTTATTCAAGTATTAACTATCAAACACTTCAGTTGATTGGAGCAGAGGGCAGTCGACTCCAGCGGGAAAAGCAACAGCTGAAGATCCCGCAGGAAGCGGTTTTTGCTGACGAGGAAGCTGAAGCGTTGCCCGCGGAAAGCGAACTGCCCGGAGTGGAAATCAATGCTGCAATTGCGTCGCAGTCCATCTCTAATATGAAGCTTATTAAACAACAAAGTATGCGAATAGAGCCTATACTTAAAATGGTTATGTATATCCCTAAATAGTAAAATTAGCCTTCGAAGTCTGTGTTATAATCGAGTGGAAATTTAAAGTAAAGGAGAAAGACAAATTTTATGACATGGGAATTTATTTCTTCTTATGAAACATTGAAAAACCTGGGTATTTCGATTGGGATCTTTTTGCTTTTCCTTGTTTTTCGAAAGCTTTTTACAAAATATATTTTTCAGTTAATCCTGAGGTTGAGCAACAAAACGCCGACTGAGTTTTTCACATATATCTGCCTGGCGTTTGAAAAGCCAATCCGCTGGCTGTTTTTAATAATAGGAATTTATGTATCAGCTAAGTATTTTCCTTTTATGGAGCAAAAGAACCCCTTGTTTTTAAACCTTGTACGATCAGCTGTGATCATCATTATTACCTGGGGACTTTATAATCTTTCATCCAGCTCTTCCCTTCTTTTTACAAAAGTAAATGAGCGGTTTAATATTAAGATTGACCAGATACTGATTCCTTTTTTCTCAAAAGCGCTGCGATTCATTATTATTGCGATCAGTTTTAGTATTATTGCGCAAGAATTCGATTATGACGTAAACGGATTTGTTGCAGGGCTTGGACTGGGAGGACTTGCCTTTGCACTTGCTGCGAAAGATGCCCTTGCAAATTTGTTCGGCGGGATCGTTATCATCACCGAAAAGCCTTTTTCGATCGGAGAATGGATCATGACCCCAAGTGTAGAAGGCACAGTAGAAGATATTAACTTTCGAAGCACCAGGGTCAGGACCTTTGATCAAGCTGTCGTAACGGTTCCAAACGCAACGCTTGCGAACGAATCGATAACCAACTGGAGCAAAATGGGCAAGAGACGTATCACGTTTAACCTTGGCCTTACTTATGATACACCTAAAGAAAAGATCGAGAGAGTGACAAGAAAGATTGATTACTTATTGAGAAACCATGAAGCCATTCACAAGGACACCATTTTTGCCACGTTTGATAAATACAATGACAGCAGCCTGGACATTTTCTTGTATTTCTTCACCAAAACAACCGTTTGGGCAGAGTTCTTAAAAGTCAAAGAAGAGATCAATTTTAAGATTATGGATATTTTAGAAGAAGAAGGTGTTTCAGTGGCGTTTCCTAGTAGAACGTTGTATGTATCCCCGCAAACAGAATCTTTTACACAGGCTGCAGCTTCAATGGAACGAGACGAGCAATGAGGTCGGATTTATCCGGTCTCTTTCTTTATATAAATTTAACTGTCATTACTTTTCGTTTGTTCTTACACTGACTTTTCAAAATAACCACTCTAAACCGATCAACAATCATCATAGATCTCTTTGATCAACATTCAATTCAATCAAATTACCATCCGGGTCGGCGCAGAAGATTTGTGCAAAACCACTTTTTCCGTATGGTTTTTCAAGGACTTCCACTTCATTTTGTTTTAACCATTCAAGAGTGTCATAGTAGTTCCCGACTCTAAGAGCAAAGTGCCCTTCTCTGCTGGATAAACTTTTATCCTGGCGAATGGTCTGTGCAGAGGGATGGACAATCAAGTGGAGTTGCTGGTCCTCTATTTCATACCAGGCCCCTGGAAAATCAAAATCCGGGCGTGATATTTCCTTTAAACATAACTTTTCTCCGTAAAACTCTTTGGCTCTTTCCAGGTCAGTAACAGTAAGACTAACGTGATGGAGACATTTATATTTGATCAAAACATTCACTTCCTTCACTTCGTTAATTTTTTCCTTAGTCGTTAGATCTCCGCTTCCTACAGGTTATAAACGATTTTTGAATACATGATGATTAATCTGTAGCAATATCTACAATTCTTTGAATCACAGAATTAGCTTCCTCATTGTCTTTAATCACAAATAAATGATCAGCTTCTCCTTCTACCGGGTCTGTCACGTCTTCTTTTAGAGTTTCTGCCTGTTGCCTGGTAAGCACTTCATCAAAGGTAGAAGCGCTCCTAAAAATATTTGTGTTACGTTTACTTTGAGTCACTCGCGCATGCAGCACATCATCTGGGATATCAAAATGGACCAGGATGCGTATAAATTTATTTTGATCAAACAATTTTTCAAGTAAAGACATTCGACCTTTTCGACTTCTATTTGAGTTACAAATAATAAGGTGATAATCAGTGTTTTCTATGGCATAATCCATAATTAGTTTTGAGATAGCATATTTGAGCGTGTTAGGTCCTTGTTTTGGTAAGAGGGTTTTATAATAAGTGTTTATAAATTCAGCATGGTTATCCTGGTCGACCACAAGAGAATTTTTCAACTGTTGTTCTAAAGATCTAGCGAAAGTCGTTTTTCCGCTATGCGTTTTTCCAACTGTGATAATCACTACCCTTTTCATGAAGCAACTCCTTAAGTACTTTTAATAACTCCTAACATGATTGAGGCATTCTCTTAGTCATTAAAACCAATCACCCAACGATAGGAGGTTTCTTGTTCGATATTAAATCATTAATGAAAACCCTATGCTCTGTGAATATGTTGTCTGGTAGCTTGTCTAATGGAAAGAACTCATTTTGTAATGACTCTTCATTACTTTGAACTAATTCTCCCCCGTAATTTTTGCAAGTAAATAAGACCTGCACTAATGACACCTGATCTCCATTGGAAAACGTTTTGTCATATTGAGCCCCCGAGTATATACCGAATAATTCAAGTTCTTCAAGCAAAAGTCCAGTCTCTTCATACACTTCCCTCCTGGCTGTATCTTGGACACTTTCCCCCAGATCCATAAATCCACCGGGAAATCCCCATTGATGATTATCAGAGCGTTTTTGCATAAGAACTCGATTTTCTTCATCAAAAACAACTGCACCCGAAACAACCATAATCACTTTTTCAGTACCAACCATAGCTCTTAAATGTTGTATGTAATCCATATTGACTTCCTTTCGGATAAAATATCTCTCGGTAAAACTTCCATCTTTAACTCTCTATCCTTTTGTTTAATAATAGTTTCCTTTTGAAGTTTCTTCAAAGACCTTCCAATGGCCATTCATAACAGAAGATTGGTAGTTCATAACGATAAAATTCCTTCTTTGTCCACCATCTTTTGTCTGGATAAAATAGGTGTCGGAACCACGATAATCTATGTCGATAACTTCCAGCCCTTTGAACGTTTTATCTTCTGAAATAAATTGTTTAAGAGCCTTTGCTTCATTAAACTCGTTATATATATTATAAGGCCCAAAGGAAAATACCACTAATACTAGCAGAATAATCGAGCCTACTAATAGTAACTTTTTCATATTCTCCCCCATAAAGTCTCTCACTTTGTTCAAAATCATTTCTTATCAACAAATAATAGCCTTCTATTTACGCTCCCCAGGTTTTCGATTTGCATTTATTATCAGGAACTGGTTTGCCCCCCAGAACACCAGGCAATTTCCTATTACTAACCTAATAAAGTTACCTATATCACCAAGCTGATCAATCGATATGCTGACGATCATGAATCCCAGCAGACAAAGAAAAATCCCTAATATTATTCTTAAAACTACCATGTTAAAGCGTACCTTTAAACTTCTCTGGTTTTTTTACGTAGCTTTCGATGATGAAGCCACAAGCTGTGCAAATGAGGTATTCAATTTCTGAACCCATGCTAACTTTGTTTGCAGGATACATAAACCCGTATGCATTCTGCTTGCCCTTCCCCAGATCTTGGCTGCCACACTTGGGACATTCTGTTGTTTTGAAAGGTCGATTCATCAGAAGGCTCCTTTTAATTTTAATTAAACACCAGTCTTTTAAAGTTTATTTAAATAACCTTTACTAATAAAAACGATTCTGGTGAAAAAAGGTTTCACCGTTATTGGAGATATCCTGGATGAAGTATTTTCAAAAAAATAAGCGTTCCTATAAAAAGAAACGCTCCGGGAGTAATTCTATATTTTATTTAGATTAAGAATAGACTATTATGCTAATAATTTTGCCTCTGGTATTTATTCTTCCACACCCCTGGGAAGTCGTTCATTAACAATTCCTACCCATCCTTTTGCCATTTGGTCATGAATAACAGCGCTTTTCTGATTAGGTTTAGGGAGAATTGTTTCCGGGGATTGCCAGCCTCCATGAATTAGTGTAAACTCTGTTTTTTCGTCCAACTCTTTTAAAAGAAAAGAAACCACCCAGCCATCTGTATCCCATGAAAAGGAGATTTTGTTCGGTTCATCAACCTCCAGTACCTTGCATGGAGATGGACCGAACGGTGATTGCAAATGAAATTCATGTCCAACTTGCGGTTTAAAATCATTGGGCATGAACCATGAGCTAATCCCTTCAGACGTCGATACTGTTTTCCAAACTTCTTGTATGGGTGCTTTCAGAATCACTGTTTGCTTAATATCTTTTAACGGTTCCATAAATCCTTCTCCTTTTTGGTATAAATCTTAGTTAACCATAAGCGAATGGTTATTGTTAACAACTTATTTTACACCATTCTGTCTCACCCGGAAAATCTTCTCTTGATAACTCCTTATCAGTAATAAGTTGTCTATATGAAGTAATTGTCCCATCGTGGGAAACGATGTATATTCTCTTTAAATCTTGTTCTTTACACCATTCCAGGAAGTTTATTGCTAAAAGTTTAAATTCTTTTTCAGGCATCATATTTATCCCAGTGTTCCATAATTCGGTCGAGGAATCAACATCGATTATGAAACCCGGGAAATCTTCTTCAATCACGGCCACAGGCAATATTTTATCGCGTGGGAGGATTTTCCATTCAGGGTTCGCGGAAACATTCTAGGGGCTACTAACGGACTAACGATTTTCTTGCATTTCGTATTATCCGTCCAAATTGCTGCGGTTTGCAAAGTCCTTCTAACAGGGCTGAAAACCACCATATCTGTTTCTTTTAGAGGAAACTTTTCTATTAGCGCTTTAGCTTGCGTAATCCTGTTCCTGGTTAACTCAGGGTCTGTAATATGTAAGCTTTCAGGTGTGTTTATGGTATGTTCGCACTGCCCATGCCTGATAAATAAGAAATCCAACCTTCATAACCCTCCCTGTACTTTTTACTTACAGATTTTATATTGTTTGCATTTCCTTGTTAAACTTAGCCAGGTTTTGTGTAGAAAGAGCCTTTGTTATTAACTCCCTGTCATAACCATTAGTCTTTAAAGCATTTAAAATTGCTTCAACACGGTCTCCCCGTTTTCGTCTAAGATTCGATTCTAACTGGATTTCAAGTGGAACAGCAGGAATGGTATATTCCCCAGCCTTTACTTCTTTAAAGTGGCTCCATATATACTGACCTCCCTCCCATATTCCATCGCCTGTCAAAGAGTCAGGAATTCCAGCCGCGTTTGAAATATGGACAACTTCCACATCACAGCCGTTTATATTCCACCTCGCTTTGGACCAGGAAAAGCCTGACGGAAATGTTTGATGGAAGACAGCCTCTCCCTTAGTAGAGTACCAATCGTTACTGTTCGTTTGATTATCTTGATTTGGCAGGGAAAACTCGCTTAGCAGCTCTGCAAATCGTGAAACATCCTCTTTACGCTTGACATAAATGTCTACATCTCCTGGATCCATTTCGCATCCCTGCAAAACTGATCCCGCTGAGCCGACTAACATCCATTCTATGTTTTCATCCGATCGAAAATATCTGTGACAAACGATACCTAATGCACTTCTCCAGCCTTGATCCATTTGTGATCACCTCGGTTAATAAGATTCCCTAACAATCTCCTGTTCTCCTTCAACACCGTAAAAAAAGACGACAACTCCTTCAGTTAGGAATTGCCGCCAGAATCTGAACTTTTACTTAACCACAGTTTTCACTTTTAAGTATTCTACTACAATCCGCTTAAAATGATCTGCATCTTCATAATGAGGGGTATGCCCGCAGTTTTCAAAGTGATAGATCGTGCCGTTCTCTGCGTCTTTCTCGAACGCTTCGATGTGTTTTTCGCAAGTAGCCGCATCATGGTCAGAGGTCATCAGCATCATCGGGTTCTTCACTTTTGAAAGCAACGGGAGCAATGACTCAAAAAGTTTCCCCTCTTCGCGAAGGATGTTGTAATGGATTTCTGATCTGTCATAAAATTCTTCCCACTCTTCATCAGTGTAGGCAGAATAATAGTCTGTCGGATTATCATTATTATAACGGTAGATTTCCATTCTGTTTTCCCCGAGCTCATCGCTAAGATCCATGTACTCTTCTGTGAGTTGTTGAATTGTTTTATCAGGATTAGCTGTCAGTGCAAGACACCTTTCCGCAAGCTCTTCCTGTCCATATTTCTTTGCAACCTTTGCAGTTTTCTTTAAAAGAAATCTTGAGGTTAACTCAAAATCAAACGTCGGACACTCAAAGATCACTCTATCGATGGAATCGGGATATGTTGCTGCATATAGCAAGGATAAATAACCTCCAAATGAATGGCCGATCAAAGACCACATTTCAAGGTTAAAATATTTTCGAAGTGCTTCGCAATCTTCCACAAGGTCCATTAAGCCGAATGCTTCACCTTCTTCTATGGCCTCAGAACGGCAAACACCTCTCTGATCAATCGCGATTACAAACAAGTCATCTTTCAATCTATTTTTCTGGTGGTATGTAAAATCAAAACAGCTTTCCCCGGGCCCTCCATGCAAATAAAGCACTGGCGGATTTTTTTCTGAACCATAGACTTCCACATAAAGATTTTTGCCTCTTACATTTACTAGCTTTCCATCCATCATTTAATATTCCCCTTTTTATTTTTTACGTTACGATTTGCTGAAGCGCTTTGTCTATGGTGCCGTATTTGAAAGTAAAGCCTTCTCTTTCTAACCTTTCCGGGATTACCCATCGGCTTTTCAAAATTAATTCTGTCTCAGTCCTGATGAAGAATGCTCCTAGCTCAAGCATCCATGCAGGTGACGGCAGGCCAATTTTTCTGTTAAGAGAGTTCCGAAGATGTTCCATCAGTTCACGGTTTGTTATCGGATTTATCGCAGAGCAATTGAACACTCCACTAAGCTCTTCTCTATCTTTTAAGAAGAGTACAATATTGAACAAATCCTCTATATGGATCCAACTAAACTTCTGGTCGCCTGAGCCCTGGACACCTCCCAGGCCAAACTTCACCAGGTTTTTGTACGGCGTCATTACGCCTCCCTCATCACCGAGAACAATGGCTATCCTGAGTGCTGCCTGTCTCGTTTGAAGAAGGTTAAAGTTGAAAAAGGAGCGCTCCCATTCTTTAGCTACATCAACAGAGAATCCTGTTCCGATTTCACCGTCCATCTCTGTCATAGGCCTGTCTTCCGCATGCCGGTAAATCGTTGCTGTACTGGAATTAATCCATAGGCCTAGCGGGTTATGGCATTCCTTTATCGCATTCCCCAGGATTTCAGTTGTCTCTGTTCTAGATTGGAGTATTTCTTTTTTGTTCTCAGCATTATAGCGGCAGTTAACAGATTTCCCAGCAAGGTTGATCAACATTTCTGCATTTTCCAGAGCCTTTATGATCTCTGGCTGATTATCCCATGTGATATGGGGAGGCTTTCTTGAGATGATCTTTACTTCATAACCAAGACTTCTAAGTTTTTCTTTAAAATAGTTCCCAATAAAGCCAGTTCCGCCGGCAAGGACTACTTTCTTTTCCACCGTATCACCTCAATTTCTGTTTTTCACCAAAGAAAAAGCTTATTCCATTACTGAAAGTTCCTTTATTGTGAAATGATTCACATACTTATATTTTAACAAAGTTTTCCTATTAATTCATTACTAAAAAAAAAAGGAATATCAAACTCAACAAATGAAAGGTGTTACTGAGGATTCTGTAAATGAAGAAAAGAACATGGCGAGTTATGAGAGGAGATGGGAAGATGACCGCATATAGCGGCATCTTCTGGTCCCCCTCTCCATACTTACTGGGACTCACTATTATTTGCTACCTCTTTTTTTGTTTCGATTATTAGGCCAATCAATAAAATAACCGAGCACAATATCAGGTACATGTATGGGGTTTTTTCTTGCCCCTCAATAACATAGAAGTTAAGAAATAAAACTACCATCCAGAAACCTGCGATTCCTATCATTCCTCTTAACCAGATTGCTTTGACAAATTGTTTGATGAAACTAAGAAAGAACACAAAGAAAGCAGTGGAAAAAAATAAGGCAATAATTCCAGAGTATGATCGATTAATGATAACAGACATGATAAATAACAATGATAGGTAAACGATATTGCTGTCGGAAAGATAAACTTGCTTGAATTTCTTCATCCTATATCCCCTGCCGTTCCTGGATAATGTTCAACATCGTTTGGCCTATATAATAAAACAGGTGATTGGTACATTCGCTATTTTCATGAAAACTCCTCTCATAAACACTCCCGTTCAGCTATTTAATTTGGTATGTACTCGAGACGATAAAGCTCGACTATTTTAGCTTTTCCCTTTTGTTCTCCGGCTGCTTCAGCCAGTAACGAAAGCCTTTTCCAGCAAGAGGCTCGTCATTATACCGTGGGATGATGTGGAAGTGGCTGTGAAAGATAAATTGGTTCGAAACTTCTCCAACATTCCAGCCAAGCGTGTAACCATCGGGAGAGAACTTTTCATCCAGATATTCTTTTGCTTTTTGCAAGAGCTCATATGTATCGTTCCATTCTTCCCTTGTTAATTCGAACGCGTTTGCATGATGTTTTTTAGGAACAATAACGCCGCATCCTTCCAGTACATCCTGTTGATCGTTATGCTGTAAAAAATAGCAGCTTTCATTTTCAAAGACAATATTTTGTTCCGGGTCTTGATGGGGGTTGCAAAAAGGGCAACTTTCTTCGTATGCCATGTAAAAACTCCCTTCACATTTAAAATTATTCTGATTTTATCATCCTTTACGTTTCCAAAGGTTTAAAGTTTCAACAAAAAAACAGCCGGACTAGTATCAAAGGGCCGTTTTGAAGTGCAGCTAATGATTGGCAAGGCACGCTAACCCCTCAGTTTTGGCACTTCAAAACCAAAACTGCAATTAGTGGAGGAACAACCTATAAATTTTCTTTCACCAAAAACAAAGCCTTTGCTGTTTATTAGTTTGCTCCGGCGCTTCAAATACTTGACGTGGCTGTTTTAATCCCTCATGTATATTGATTTCATATCCCATATATTTGTTCTGGTCTTCAGTTTATAATTGTAAGTGGAATGCAACTTCACTTTCACCCGAATATTTCTTATTGAATTCTCATCAAGATAAAAAGGTTCTAATTGATGTCTCTCTCTAAAAGCTAGATACTCATTTTTGTTGTTCCTAAACCATTTCGTACCTATTCTTAATACATCAGTTTTAATAGCCAGCCCTTCTTTAAAGGTACCATCAATTTCTTCCTTGATCGTTTTTTCCAGGTCTTCTTGAATCTTTGATTCTGATACTTTTTGAAGACTTTCTAAAATATCTGCTTCTCCTTTAATGAACAGATCAAAGACCGGCTTGTCTTTATTTTTTCTCACTTTAACTTTAAGATCTGAAGTAGTGATTTTTACAACAGTATGCGGTTTTTCTTTGTCTCCGAGTGTATAAGTATTTTCCATCTCCTCTTTTTCACTCCATCTGATCCCTTTAATACTTCGAATAGATTTATAGCCAGTGAATCCCTGGTCTTCATAAAAATAAGCTCCTTTTATCGTTAAACCCGGATATTTTGAACGGTTCTTTTCCCAGCTTTTTTTAACTCCGATCGCGGGAATATAGGATGCTCCCACCGGTTCATAAAATCGTGATATAAATTCTCTGTAAGGAATATGTTTAAGATAATTTTCTGTTTCCTCTCCTAATGGCTTTAATAAAATCGAATAATTGGGAGGAAAATCAAAAAGGGCACGTGTTGAAAAAATGTCTTCGATGGAAGAATCTGTACCGAAAAGATAATCAGATTGACGGAAGAAATCTAATCTTCCAATATCCCCGAGGACATCGGACAACTTCGTTTGTAATACTTTTTCTGAAAACAAAAAGGTTTTAACATGTTTTAAGTACAGCTTTGGCTGGGTGGATTTTTGTAAGCCAGATATTGCTTCGCTTACAGTGTGTCCCTTGGCTTTACCAATCCAGATCGGAACAGACTGTGATTGTTTCTGCCCTTCCTGTTTTGCTACTCCTGAAAAATCAAGGGCCATCGTGTAGATTAAATACTGTTTTGCTTCTTCATCATAATCAACTCCGATTGCAACGACATAGGTCAACTCTTGAATGTTCTCAGCTCCACCGCAGCTACTTAGAATAAACAACAACATAACCAACACAATTATCCTTAACTTCCGCATACTATTTCTCCTTACGAGTAGTGTCATCTGGCTGCAATGTTGGATCTCTTCCGGAAAGAGAGTTCCATGGCATCCTAAAAACAGTTTTAGCTAACTTAGACAGCCTGAAGGGATCGGAAAAACCTAAGTAAGGAATTCCAAACGAAGTCAGGCTGGAAAAATAGGCTATCGTCAAAAGTACTCCCAACACGACTCCAAAAATCCCAAAAAACGTGCCTAAAAACAAGATGAAAATTCGTAAGAGGGTTGCAGTGCCACTAAGAGCAGGATTTACAAGCGTATACCCACTCACAAAGACAATCCCTCCAACTACAAGCATAGAGGGTGAGGTCAACCCTGACCTAATAGCTGCATCCCCAACAATCAATCCGCCAAGAACAGATACGGTCTGTCCGACAGACCGTGGCAGCCTCATCCCAGCCTCATGGAACAGTTCAAATAAAAACAACATAATGAACATTTCCATCGAAGTAGACAGGGGGATGCCGATCCGGGAAACACTGATGGTCGCGACCAACAGAAAAGGGATTTGGTCAACGTTATGGGAAGTCAACGCAACCCAAAACCCGGGTAATAGAATAGATATAAAGAGTGATACTAAACGAAGTATTCTTTCGAAGGAGACATATAAATAATTTTGATTTAAATCTTCGGGTGATTTAATGAGATTTACGAGATGCACAGGGGCGATCGAAACCATCGGCTGACCATCGATTATCAGGGCAAATCTTCCCTGATTTAAAGCTTCAAGAACAAAGTCTGGCCTTCCCGAGTTATCTGAGGTAGAAGTTAACGCATGCGGCTGATCGGAAAGTAACTTGTCTATCTGCTGGACACTGCTGACGATATCGACATCCAGCTTATCTATCTTCTTTTTAACTGTCTTTAACAGGTCTTTGTTTATAATATCTTCCACATATAACAAGGCCATCGTCGTATTACTTCTTTTACCGACAATATACTTTTCCACTCTTAACTGGTTCGATTTAAAACGCTTTCGAATAAGGGCAATATTGGTGTTTAGATCTTCAACAAATCCATCCCTCGGCCCTCTGATTGACGGCTCTATTGCCGATTCTTCCGGATTTCGGCCAGGTATTTTTGTTACGTTAACTGCAAAAATTTTTCCTGCTGCAAATAGTAAGGTATATCCAGAAAGAAGATGATACTGCAATTCAGATGATTTCTTATCAGTCAGTTCTTTCGTTAGAAATTCTTCCTCCAAACACTTTGTAATTTCTTCACACTGCAATTCAGCTTTATCTAACTTCGGTAAAATGATCTTGTCGATATAATTAACGTTCACAAGGCTTTCTATATATGAAACGCCAATTGAGCTTTGTTTCAGTTTTTTTATCGTGAATATAATGTCTGAGCAATTATTAAACTCGAGCTTAAGCTGTTCGAACATAGATAGAACTTCGTTTTCGGCCACCCCGTTATTCTTATGAGCCTTCAACCCCAGTTTGTTTACTTTGTGTTTTCTCAAGTCTGTCATAACTCCTCTTTTTCTTTATTAATACGAGTACAAACAAAAGGATCATAACTGCTAAAACCGTTATTAGGCTTACTGGTAGAAAATAAACATACAGAAATTTGTTGAGATCATAAGTATTAAATTGTAGAAAAGTTAATCCGTAGATAACTAAATATAAAACAGGAAGTAAAAATCTACTCTTCCCCCTCTTAAAAAAATGATTAATGATATACATGAACAATCCTATTCTAAAAAAAGCACCGCTGATCCACTGGAACATCGCAAGAAAATCCATCCTTGAGATAAACTCGCCTATTTTTAACAACTTCCATTCCTCATATGCTGGAAAACTTAAATTCCGTGCTTCTACTGGTCCAAATTCCATTATTGCACCTGTTAAAGGACCTAATATTAAGACAGTTAACACCACGCCGAGCAGGGCAATTTGTTTTAATTTAACTTTCGCTTTAATACAGTGTTGAAGCAAGATGATGACATAGATTTCTGTTAAACCGGATAGTGAATAAGCAATGCCTTTTAAGAACGGCGTATATCCATTCAGGAACACAGGGAATAAATATTCTAATTCTTTTTGGTTTGTGTTAACACCCATTATAAAAAATCCAAGCAACACGACCATCGGAAGCACTATGGTTGACATGACCGCTAGTTCCTTAAGCTTTCTGGTCGAAATCCAATAGCATGAAATAACCAGGATCGCAGAGATAATCGGATTAGGTATTCTAGGAAGATAATATATCCCTGCCCAAATGGAGGTGTCGATGAGGGTCAGTGCTGCATGGATAAATAATATGATCAACAATGGAACGATAATAATCCCCGCTGCGAAAGCGCCGTACTTTTCCTTTAACCATGCAGAGATATTCTCCTGTCTTGTATTGTGTGCAATGTAATAAACAATCAAAAGAAATATCGAATATGGGATGACAGAGACTATGACACTCAGCCAGGAATCTCTGGCAGCTGACTCCAATAACATCGGAATAATAGTGACATGGTTAAACAATCCTGTTGATAATACCAGGATAAAAAAAACTTCTTTTGTGTGTAAGGCATTATAATTCAAACTATACTCACCAACCAGGGAATTAAGTTATATATGTATATCTTTTACCGACATTTATCTTTTATTCTTTAATGCTTCCGTTTAAAACTAATTTCCGTAGTTAATGTTCGTCCTGGGCACGCCTTCAATAAGAAAGGTGCGGTCTCCTGCCTGGAGAAACGCACCTATAACTAAATTATAAAAACCTGTTCCCAATTTCATATCCTAAGAATGCAAGAGAGATACCGCCAGCATAAGTGACTGTGGTATATAAAATAAAATCTCTTCTATACTTTTTTAAATGAATTTGTATCATCTCTAGTTTTAGAGTGGAAAATGTTGTGAATGCTCCCATAAACCCGGTTCCGAAAAGTAAAGCGATCATTTCATCAGATTTCGCCCCGGTTATAATCCCTAATAGGAATGACCCTAACAAATTTACAATAAGTGTTCCAATAGGCAGAGAATAAGAGGCTTTGTTTAAAGATTTGCTAAGAGCAAACCGGGAAATCGCTCCGGCAAAACCGCCAATACCGACTAATACTAAGTGAATAAACATTATGCCTTCTCAACCTCCTTATTCACTTTAAACCCTAACCGGCTCATGAAGATTCCTCCGGCAATACTTACAAGAACATAAGCGATCCCTAATAACAAATGATCATCTTTAAACAGCTCAACGGTTTCTACACTTAAAGTCGAAAAAGTTGTAAATGAGCCAACGAATCCTGTTCCTATTGAACTTGCCACTACTGGTGAAACGGGAATTTTTTTAAATAACGTAGTGGTCAACCAGGCCAATAAAAAACTTCCAGCTAAGTTCGTAACTAACGTTGCCCAGGGAAACGTGCTATTCGTTAATAATGAAATCCCAATTAAATATCTTAATATTGCTCCCAATGCTCCAGCAATCCCAACATAGATATAAACCATATTTTTCCTCCTTTTACACATAAAAACTCCTGCTGAAGACATAAGAATCCCTATGTCCTCAGCAGGAGTCATTAGCCATTCTTCGGCGGTTAAAGGTGAACCCCATCACCTATATTGCTTGCCAGGTAATTTAATCATATCACCCTATAATTGCTTCTTCAATAAAAACTGACCTGGTCGAGTTATGTAATACCGCTTTCCTGGTATCGTTTTAATGATAAATGATAGTCGATTAATAAGGAACAATAATTAATAAAAAAATCCGAGCTGATTTCAATTCTGGTGAAAGAATTTTAAACCATCGCTCGGATTTTCCTTTGGCTAAACTATTTTGGTCCATTATTGCTGCTTTCTAATCATACTAGCTCAAGCTGTATTCTGTTCCTGGTAGAGAAGCTTGAGCTGTTTTCGAGCTCTGTAAAACCTTGATTTAACTGTTCGAGGGTTAAGCTGAAGGACCTTCGCTATTTCATCTTCTTTTAATCCTTTTCTAATTTTAAGGATCAAAACTTCCTGATGTTCTGCTTTTAGCCTCTTAAGATTTTCTTCAATTTGTTCCTTAAGCAATTCTGCTTCCGCTTCCTGTTCGACGTTGTGGATCATTTCTATTCCCAGGAATTCCAGCATTTCGTGCTCCATGACGATTCCTCTTTTTCTCTTCTCTCGCCGTAAGATATCGATTGCTGTTCTTGTTGCAATAGAAGATAACCAAGCACAGATTTTACATTCTTCTTCAATTGTTTTCACGTTCTTGAATGCCTTGATAAATGTTTCCTGAACTGCATCTTCTGCAAGGTGATTGTCTCTGATGATGGAATAGCAGATAGAGAAAAGCCGTTTGTTAAATTGCGAGTATATTTCGGAAAAATTGATCCTGCTCTCCATATTTCCTCTTCCAATCTCTTTTAATTAGTTTTTTATAGTCTTCAATCGAAGCGTTACTTTGAATAAATCGCCATCTACATCAATATCCATGCTTCCGTCATGAAGGTCAACGATCGACTTTGCGATGGCTAATCCAAGGCCAGAGCCATCCGTATGGCGGGAAGTATCGCCTCGTTTAAATCTTTCAAACAATTCATCGATGTTATCACTCAGTTCATATTTAGAGACGTTCTTAAACGTAATTACTGCCTCATCATCTAACTCTTTTACAGAGAGATACACCCTTGATTTTTCGAGAGAATACTTCAGGATGTTGCCGATTAAATTATCGAAGACACGCCATAGCTTTTGCCCGTCGACCACCGCGTATATCGGTTGGTCCGGACTGGTCACTTTAAATGCCAGGCTGGAATCGCTTATCGTATTTTCATGCTCGGCAAGCGCCTGCTGTAACAGCTGGTTAAGGTCCACTTTTTCTTTTACAAGTTCAATATTCCCGCTTGTCATCTTAGAAACTTCAAACAGGTCTTCGATCAGGAGTTTCAATCGTTTTGATTTACGGTCGATGATTTCAAGATACGCATCTCTTTCTTCGTTCACCAGGTCAGTTTTTTTCAAAAGCTCTGTATAAGTGATGATCGAAGTTAGCGGAGTGCGCAGGTCATGGCTTACATTGGTGATCAGTTCTGTTTTCAACCGCTCGCTTTTCGCCTGCTGTTTTTGTGACAGCTTAACTCCTTGCTTCAAATCGTTTATGTTCTCCGCTAGGTTTGCCAGAACTGATTTCCCTCTGATCGGCAAATCCGGTCCGAGAGTCCCGGCTGCAAGTTCATCCGTTTTCATAACGATTCGGTTAAAGTATCCGATCGCTCTGATCAGGATGATCATGAGCGGAATACCGACAATGGCAACCACTGGAACATAGACAACCAGAAATGCAGGTTCTGCTCCAATGACTACCGCAGCAAACCCTAAGCCAAATACGACCGTTAACAGCAAGAAGAACTGAGTGCCCGTCCGCCTGTTAAGAAATGCATCCTGGAGGCCCTGCCACCCTTTATGGAAGAGGGCCTTTTTCCATTGCTCTTTAAACAACGATCTGTCTTTCAATACTTCCAGCAAAAATTTCCCCTGCAATAATGTTAATCCTACAAGAAGCGCAGCGAAAACAAGACCGGCCACTAAATCCCCAACCGCGTTATAATACATGCGATCAAAAGATAGATACCTGAAGTTACTGACGAAAGATAGGCTTAACAGTGCACCGAATCCAACGATAATGAAAAGTGCTCCCCTTACATCTATAGGCAGCCTGTTATAGTACGGTCTCCATCCTTCTACCTCTGAAAATTCCACTTTCCTTTTTTTCAATCCGTATATAACAAGAACCAGGGAAGCAATACTTGCAATCATGTAAACAAAGAATACGATCTTGCCTCTCTTATAGTTGTTGTAATCGCTAATAATCTGATTTGCTGATGAAGCAGATTCCGGAATCCCTACATATCCTGCAAAAGACTCGCCGCTTTGCTGATTCAAGAGTTCTTCGCTACCAGGAAAGGACAGTTCATAACTCGGGACATACGGAAATTCCGCATAGTGCTTTGAAAACAGCATGTTCTTTTCATCAAAATATTCTTCTGCGGAAGTTCCTTCAGGCAGTTTTATATTCGTAAACACGGTACCTGTCTCGGTATTCTTAAGATAGAAATCGAAAGAACCTTTTAGCCGCTCGAATTCAGAATGTATCGCTTTCCTGTCAGTAAAATATTGTTCTAGCTCTTTTTCTTTCTCTTTCCTGACCTTTTGCTCCACATATTCGTCACTCTCGAAGTTTTTGGTGATATCATCTATTTTCTTATCACGTTCTTTTCGGTATGCGGCTGCCGCTTCCTCATTCCCGGCTGTCGTCGCTTCCTCGATCTGTGCTTCATATTGACTTTTAATATTACTGATCTGTGCATTCAGGTCTCCATATCGATAACGATGCTCCTCGATTTCCGCCTCGGAAACTGTAATCGACTCCTTCGCTTTCTGCACGGTGATATCATTTAACTCGAACATACTTACATAGGAATTGAACTGGTCGAGTCTGCTCTGGAACTCAGGTGTGTTAAAATAACCTGGCTGAAGATAATTCCCGCCCATATTAACAAAAGACAAGACTCCACTTATTCCGAATGTAAGTAGGATCAACCATATTGCAATGCCGCCTCTATTTTTCCATTTTGTATCCAATTCCCCATACCACCTTTAAAAACCTTGGATTTTTCGGATCGATTTCGATCTTCTCTCTAATCTTTCGTATATGTACTGCGACAGTATTTTCCGCGTTATAGCATGGTTCGTTCCAGACGCGCTCATAGATTTCATTGATCGAGAATACCCTGCCTGCGTTCACCATGAGCAGTTCAACGATTTTATATTCGATCGGCGTCAGCTTAACCGGTTCCCCGTGGGCGGTCACTTCTTTTGCGGATTGATCCAGTGTCAGCCCGTTAAGATCGATCACCTTCTGGATTCCTTCGTATGTTCCGAACTTTACATATCGTCGCAATTGCGATTTCACCCTGGCAATGAGTTCCATCGGATTAAACGGCTTCGTAATATAATCATCTGCACCGATCTGAAGACCAAGAATTTTATCCGTATCTTCACTCTTTGCACTTAAAATGATAATCGGGATGTTCTGTTTTTCGCGGATTTTAACCGTTGCCGAAATGCCATCCAGTCTTGGCATCATAATATCCAATACAATGAGATGAACGGTATTCTCCGTTAAACTTTCAAGCGCTTCAATCCCGTCCTTTGCCTTTAATACGGTAATACCTTCATTCTTCAAATAAATTTCAATCGCATCGCGGATTTCTTTTTCATCGTCGACGACAAGCACATTGTAATTTTCCATCCTTCACCCTTCTTTCAATCAATGCGTTTCATCTATAAAAATCATAACCAATAAATCTTAACGATCAGTTATCAAAAATCTTAAGAATTTCTTAAGACGTACAGAAAATATATTAAGAGATTTAAACCTATTATAGCTTCTATTGTAGGTAGAAGGTACAGGTGAGAAAAAGGAAAGTGGGATTTTATGGTTTAGGTTGGGGTTGGATTTGGTAGAGGGTGTTCCTCAGGATGCCCCGAAGACCAGAAGAGGTCTTTTGTTCCGCTATTTTCATGAAAAACCTTTATTTCGAATTTTATAGGTCATATGATCACTTATTTCGTTATTTCGAGCCCATTTCGATAGGATACTAAGCAAATAAGGTACCAGATGACCTCTAGCAATCGTGAAAAGGTCTTTTTACAACAAATAGCGGAACAGATGACCTATAAAATCCCTACAAACTAAAAAAGAGCACCAAACCAGGTTGGCACACTTTCTGTTAACAGTCTTTGATATTCAATTCAGTATTATTGTCTTGTTTTTTTCTTCGCTTCCCTTTCCTTCTGGTCGCTATGAAATCCTATTGCAACTAAAACAAAAATCAAGGTAAATACGATGGAATCAATGGAGATAAGGGCACCTCCAGCTGTGATCATGATGGTATACCATGAAGCACCATAAAAGTACAATACTTTTCTCTTAACATGATCTTTGTACTTCCACTTTACTAGTTCTAAAACAACTATACAGGTGATGAACAATATTACTATCTGTGTAAGATTATGTTCCATTTAATCCCACCCCTACCTGGCCCCTTCTACATCCGAAGCCAGAGCTCCTGCTTGGAAATAGAGATGGTTTTTAACGGTCAACTTCTGGATCAAATCCCTTTTTCATAAACCAGATAAAATATGTAACAAATGCTGTTCCGAACAATGAGAAAAACAATATTCCCTGTGATTTATATCCTCTGTTTGCCGCAAACCAGTCGATAGTCATTGTCCAAACCGATGCCAAATCTATCATGTGATCTCCTCCAAAAAGAGTTGTTAATAGATTTATAGGCACCGGGTTTGAAAAATATGACTAACGTTATGAAATTTCTTTTAGACGGTTAGACAGACTGATAAATTGTTCTTCATCTCTTGCATCGAGTGCTTTGTCGATCTCTCTTTTCAAGAAATATCTGCGGTATTCCGCATGTACTGCCGATGTTTGGATTTCCTTGATGAGGCTCTCTACGATCGCTTGCCTTTTATCTGAAATATATTGGTCAATGTTTGTTGATAGGTTTCTCTCTTCCATTTTTACATCCTCCTTATTTTCCTGTTGTACATTTCTTTTTATTAAGTACGTTGAGAAGCTTGTTCTCACTTAAGTATGTTCATGAATAGTGTTTGAGTTTTTTTTTCCCATTTTTCATTGTTTTAATCATAGAGCGGGCATATTATGATTTTTTTACTATGGTACCTTCGTTATGTTTCTTTTTGTCCATGCTTAACTGAAACTGTTTTTTCTCATTGATAATTTCTCCGAACACATCAAGTTCGTTCAACCCATAAAAGATATTCCATCTAAGTAAAGCGTTAATGCTCTTTGAATAGGTGCAGCATACTGTCCTGTACTGAAAATGAAAACTATTCTGTGATGATATCTATATTGGCGCAGTTAGGATTTGGTGATTCATTTTTCTTTTCCGGCCGCTCATCTATTTGCTCAACTACAAAATAATTCTTTTTGGATCCAGTTGATGTTCTAGCATTGCTATTACTCATATGCTTCACTTTTTGGTGTTTTTTTCAGTGTAAGTGGGTAATTAAGGTGTACTGTTTAATCGCATGCCTCTTTCAATCCAAATCATTGAATAAAGAGGCCTAATTACCCTGATACTACTTTCCATCTCTTTACGAAAGTTATTATGTAATCTATCAATTTATCTCGCCTCAAGATCTTGCAGAAATATTTTTTGAAGGAGTTTTTATAATAGCGGGGAATATCAAAATGACTTTATTCAAATACAATCAGGAAAGAGGAGTTAGGATTGGTTAAAGTAGAAAAAGCTGAATTTCAGCATATCGACGGCATAATAAAGGTCTGCTCTGAGGGCTATCGTGACACCTATAAAGAAACCCATTCCCAGGAATACATCGAAAGGACAATAAATGAATTTTATAACTTTGAGCGCATTTATGATGAAATATTAAATCCGGATGAGGGGTGGGATGGCTGGTACGTTGCCCTCAAAGATGAGGAAGTAGTGGGAGCAATCGGCGGTGGAATGACCGGAGCCGATAAGGGAGAAATATTCGTTCTTTATTTAGATCCCGCCCGGCGTGGAGAAGGAATCGGTACAAGGTTGCTGGAGTTTCTTACAGATATACAAAAGGAAAAAGGAGCTGTCATGCAATGGGTATCTGTATCAAAAGGGAACCAGAAAGGCATACCTTTTTATGAAGCAAGAGGCTTTCAAATGGTGCGTGAACAGAAGACATTTGCAAGTGAAGCCAGCGAAGACTACACGTCTTTAAGATACTGCCGGAAAATAAGGTGATTTTACAAATCGATCCTTAATAGGACCAGTTTTTGCAATCCCAGGACTGTGGATATTAGGAGAGGCTAAGCAGTTTTTATTCAAGGTATGGTGCACTTTTTAGGGGATGAAGTGGTTTCTATTGCAGCTTCGCAGTTATTTCAAAGGTTCTTTGTTGCAATTCGGGGATTGAGCGCTCGTTTTCGGAGATTTAGAACGTACTTTCGGAGATTCAGCGCTCAAATTCGGAGTTTCAGAGCAAACTTTCGGAACTTCAGCCTCATACGCCCTTTATTCTTGTTTCAAATCTTCTTATTCTTGATTCAACACGCCTTTTTCCAGTTTCACAACTAGTTATTCTTGTTTCCCCATCCTTTATTCTAATTTCACTGGAATTTATTCCTGGTTCACCGAAATTTATTCTAACTTCATTGCAATTTATTCCTGTTTCAGCCCTTCCTCCCCTGAACGGCCTCACTCTCTCAACAGACTCCACACAAAAAGAAGCCCGCAACCACTAGTTGCAGGCCACTACCTTATTTTTCCCTAACATTCTTCATCACAAATCCACTCTCAGGCCATGTCGGCATTTTATCGAGATTGTAGCTTAAATCCTGTTCCGGCACATCATAGTCAATTTTGTTCACAAGAAAATCGAGGCTTGTTTTCATTACTTCGATCGTGATTCCTTCACCCGGACAACGGTGCCCTTTCGATGCTTCTCCTCCACCCTGGGGGATAAGGTCAAACAAACCGCCCGCCCAGGTAAAGAAACGTTCGGGTTTAAAGTCGTTCGGTTCATCCCATAGTGCTGAGTCATGATTTGTGCCATAAATATCAAGAAGTACGAGCATCTCTTCTTCAAACGTGTAGTCGCGCCAGGTAAACTCTTTTTTCACTTTTGCACCAAGATAAGGAACAAAAGGATAGTAGCGTCTAACCTCCTGGACAAAGTTTTCAAAATACGTCTCCGTTCCTGATCGCAAGTTTTCTTTATATTCCGGGTAGTTATAAAGTGCTGCAGCTGAAAAGGCGATGAAAATACATACAGCGATGAGCGGACGTACGACATTGATCAGTTCTACTCCGGCCATATGTGCATCTAGCATACTTCCGTCTTCCTTTTTATGAAAGGCCATCTCATAGATCGCTGAGCCTTTCTCAGCATCCAGCTTCCCGTCACGAACATCTTCAATGAGCCTTTTAATCCACTCTTCCGTCTTGTTCCTTGCCATTCTGCCTTTCCAGTGTGTTGGCCCGAACGCACCGAAAGCATTCACCATCTCAAAGAAGTCTTCCGTGCGTTCCTTCACCTCATCTTCCTCTAACGGGATGCCCGCCCATTTGCAGGAGGCACGGGTTAATACCTCTTTCGCT
The DNA here is from genome assembly GCF_005747095.1 of Exobacillus caeni. GTDB lineage: Bacteria > Bacillota > Bacilli > Bacillales > Guptibacillaceae > Exobacillus > Exobacillus caeni. The sequence goes on from NZ_SWLG01000007.1 coordinate 86,917, forward strand.
TCTTCAAAAAGAACAACCTCCTCCATCCCTTTCCATTTTTCAGCCGCACTTTGCCACTCATCCATCACCAGTTCTGCCACCCGTTTTTGATGGGGCGGAGTCATCAATGATACAAATAGAAGCTTGCGATGGATATGTGCGTCACCGTCCATCGTCTGAACTGCGTTCTCACCGAACAATGATTTCAGAATCCGCTTTGGCAGCGCTCCGTTTCGTTTAAATAATTCTCTATCATAAAATTTCTTAGCAGCTTCTTCCCCGCTCATGCAAACGACTTTTTGCCCCAATAAACGTGTTTCGAATAAATCGGTTTGATATCTTTCTACCCTCTTTTTAATAAAGGGATAGCCCTCTTTAATCAGTGTTAATGTGTTATCGAGCGTTTTATCGTGTGGCACCTGGCCGTTCGATGACATGCTTCCATCTCCTTTTTACCGTGTAGTTTGTCCAAGAAAATTAAATCTTCCCTCCTTCTCCTCTTTCTCGTTAACCTAAACAACTAAACCTCACAATCGTCGTAATTCTTAACATAAAACATCAATTTTCAAAATAAGGTATAATAAAAACTAGCAAATGCTAATTTTATGTAATTAATAGATATTATTTGAAAGAGAGTGGAACTTTATGGGCCGTAAGTGGAACAATATTAAAGAGAAAAAAGCCGCGAAGGATAAAAACACAAGCCGTATTTACGCTAAGTTTGGACGCGAAATTTATGTAGCTGCCAAACAGGGTGAGCCGGATCCGGAATTGAACCAGTCGCTAAAGTTTGTACTTGAACGCGCAAAAACATATAATGTGCCAAAACATATCATTGACCGTGCGATTGAAAAAGCAAAGGGCGGTGCAGACGAAAACTATGATGAGCTTCGTTATGAAGGGTTTGGACCGAACGGAACGATGCTGATCGTAGATACGCTAACGAACAACGTGAACCGTACAGCTTCTGATGTGCGTGCAGCATTCGGAAAGAACGGCGGGAACATGGGCGTGAACGGATCAGTTGCATATATGTTCGACGCGACAGCTGTTATCGGAATCGAAGGCAAAACTGCTGATGAAGCACTTGAGATTTTGATGGAAGAAGATATCGACGTTCGCGACATTATCGAAGAAGACGACGTGGCGATCGTGTATGCTGAGCCGGATCAATTCCATGCCGTACAGCAAGCGTTCAAAAATGCCGGCATCGAAGATTTTACCGTTGCAGAGTTGACGATGCTTGCTCAAAATGACGTACCATTACCGGATGATGCGAAGGAACAATTTGAAAAGCTGATCGATACGCTGGAAGACCTGGAAGACGTGCAGCAGGTTTACCATAACGTTGATTTAGGCGAATAATAGTTTGAAGCAGATCTTCTTAAAAGGAGGTCTGCTTTTTCAATTCAGCACATCCATATTCCTCGTATCGTTTATCTACATTAATATAAGGGAAAATCTATAGTCCGCCCATCCTAAAGTGATGGTTAAAAACTACTCATTGAAGGAGGAATGGAAAATGGCTATGAAAGACCATGGAGCAGAACCATATGTGGTTAATATTGAGGAAGCGACCGAGGAAAACAACAATTTCCGTACCGCACTCTGGACAGGAAAGAACTTACAGGTTACCCTGATGTCCATTGAGCCTGGTGACGATATCGGCCTTGAAGTGCATAATCAATTGGATCAATTCCTTCGTATCGAACAGGGCGAAGGCCGTGTTCAAATGGGGGATAGCAAAGAAAATTTATCATTTGAAAAAGATGCAAAAGCTGACGATGCTGTTCTTGTTCCAGCAGGCAAATGGCATAACCTGAAAAACACCGGCGATAAGCCGCTGAAGGTTTATTCCATTTATGCACCTGCAGAGCATCCCCATGGAACAGTGCATGAAACAAAAGAGATCGCGATGGAAGCAGAACATGACCATCACCATTGATTCCTGGATTTAAGAAACTGGCGTAAAAGCAGAATCCTCTGCTGAAGCGCCAGTTTTTCAGGTTAGAACCTGTTACATAATACTGTTGTTTTTCTGGTTTCTTATCTTTAAAAATAGACAACAAAGCGATGCCTCTTTGCTCTTTCCTAAAAAATAGATAAAAATAAATCTATTTTTTAGGAGCGTAAGCAAATAAGCTCGTTAGATGCATGGAGGCTTCATGCTCTTATAGAAGATTCCGGGCATCTATAAGAGTTTGCGGAAAGAGCAAATTCGAACTAATGTCAACAACACTCCCTAACAGAGCCTTAGGCTAGAACGTAATCGTGATTTCCGTTCCCACATCAGGTGCGCTTTTAATTTCAACAGACCCATCATGGGCTTCGATTATCTGTTTTGCGATCGCCATGCCGAGCCCTGAACCTTTATGTGCTTCCCCTGTGTTTGTACCACGGTAATAGCGCTCAAACAGCCGGTCGATTTCTGCTTCTTCGATACCTGCTCCATTGTCCTTGATCGTCAAGAAGATTCCGTTATGATTTGCCACGCTCACCTCGATGTCCGTTCCTGCAGGATTATGGACGATCGCATTATAAATAAGATTGCTGAGCATACGCTGGATCAGTTTTTCGTCATAATAAAAGATGATCTCTTCAGACTCAGATTCAAAATGGATCGGCACCTCTTCATAGCCGGGATGGTTTAAGATCGAGATGATCGTTTCCCTGATCGTGTCTGTAAGGTTGCCTTTTTCTTTTTTTAACGGAAGGACAGACTGGTTCAGCTGGTACGTTATCTTAAGGTCTTCCGTCAGGCCTTCGATATAGTTCGCTTTTTCCTGGATGATCCTTGTGTATTGCAGTTTTTCATCTGGCGTGAGGTCTGTTTCGTATTCCATCAACATCTCAGAATATCCTTTGATCGAAGCAAGCGGGGTTTTCACATCATGGGTAATGTTTGTGATCCACTCTTCCCGGACCTTTTCAAGCCGCTGCCGCTCGATTTCATTGGCCTTCAATGTCGCTGAAAGGCCGTTAAGATTTTTATAAACCTCTTTATACAGCCCTTTTTCCTTTAAACCCCCTTCATAAGTCCCGCTCGCAAGTCCCTGAATCGCCCTGATGATTTTCAATAATGGTGTTGCCATTTTTCTACTGAACAAATAGCCGATAACTGTAGCGATCAGCACGATGACACCGACAATGATGAGGAACATCCTGAAAAGGTCCTTCTGAATGGTTTCAGGGCTGAACGTGAAACTGCCTGCCTTTGATACCTTCTCAACAGGAAACCCCATTATATAGCTGAACTCACGCTCTCCCCGATCTGCGGTTCCGACAAAGATAGTGTTCCCTTTTATGGCTCCGCCGTATTTGTGATAAAAGATGAGCTTTGCCGGGGTGTAATGTGCAGGAGCTGCTTCCGGTGCGTACTTTTCAAACACGACTGTTCCGTTTTCATCAAGCACCTGGACCCAGCTCTCTGTTTTTTTCAGCTGCTGGATTCCCTCCTTTTCGATTCGGAATTGGCCATCAGTGTAGGCCAGGTATTTTTCGAAATCCAGCGTCATCGTCGGGGCTTCTACAGGCAAAAACGTTGCTGTATCAGGGTTTCCTCTGTAAAAAAACAACGTGAAGAACAGATACACAGCAAACAGGGAGAGCACGATCGTAATGATGATCGCTGTCAAAAAGCGGCTTGTCAGTTTCCATTTCATCTTATTTCCCGCGATGGACCAGCCTGTAGCCGAGCCCTTTTACCGTCTGGATAAAGACGGGATTCCCGGGATCGTCTTCAAGCTTTTCCCTCAAATGCCTGATATGGACCATAATCGTGTTGTCATCTCCCATGTAATCATACCCCCATACCTTTTCACACAGCCGCTTTTTGCTTAAAATGTGATTTGCATTTTCTGCAAGGCACAGCAGCAATTTATACTCTTTTGCCGTTAATATGACTGGCTGCCCCTCTTTCAAAACCTCACTGCTCTTCGCATCGATCAAAATGTTTCCAAACGAATATTGCTGCTCGTTCGTATCAGCAGGATCATTATGGCCTGGATACTGGCTTCGGCGAAGTTGGGCTTTGATTCGAAAAACGACTTCCTTCGGGCTGAACGGCTTCACAACATAGTCATCCCCGCCTATCCCGAGCCCAAGGAGCTTATCCACGTCATCAGATTTGGCTGACAAAAATAAAATCGGGGCATATGTAATCTCCCTGATCCTTCTGCAAACCTCATACCCGTCGATGTCCGGCAGCATAATGTCGAGCACAATCATGTCCGGCTTAGCTTGTTTGCATTTTTCTACGCCATCTAACCCGGTCGCCGTTTTGATGATTTTCTTGAAGCCTTCCCTCAGCAACACAGCCTCCAGAAGGTCCAGGATCGCTTCTTCATCATCCACCAAAAGAATCTTTTTATCTTCTAATTTTTCTACGTTAATCATCGCTTCACCTTATTTCAAAAAAAGATTGCCGGTCCTAAAAGATTCGCTTTGGATTATAGAATATCCTTTGAACGAAATTGAAACAGGCCGAGCGGGATCACGATAAGCAAGCTTAACAGGCATACTGCATACATCGCAACTGCCTTTCCGCCCATATCAAACGTTTCGGTCAGCGTAGCCATGACCGGATATGTCCATGGGTAAACGATCCAGTATTTCGCAGAGTTTGCGATCAACATCGCTGGGAGCGCGAGTCCTGCACCTACAGCTAAAGGAATCCCAACATGAGAGAACCGGATGCTGAGATAAAACAGCAATGCGATGATCGGCAGTGATACAGCAACAGCAAGCAACGGTTTGCCGAGGATCAGGCCAAAAGGAACACTGCTGTCTGCCCCAACGATGAGTCCTGAAACAAGAAAGCCAGCACTTAATACCGCAGTACTGTATAAGATCAGCCCGAGTCCAACAACAAACTTTGAAAAATAGACCGACGAACGTTTCACCGGCAAAGAAAGCAGCAGTTTCCAGCAATTTTGGTTATGTTCGATCCTGGCGACCATCGCCATGATGACGGTGATCGTCAGTGGAAGGATCAGAGAGGAATGAACCGACATGCCACCGAGTGTCAAAACGTTCCAGACATTCCCTCCCTCTTCTTCCACTATTTTTGAATTACCTGCAAATATCGCTCCCTGTATAACAGCAAGCAAAGGCAAAACTGTCGCCAGATAAATGATCCGTGATCTCTTTAGCTTCTGCCATTCACTTTTTAACAGCTGTTTCATTTGGCATTATCCTTTCTTGTTTAAATTTTTCTTACACGATGTCTCGTTTTTTAAATTCAATTATTCCGAAAACCAGGATGAGTATCCCGGCGATTAAACCACCGTAAAGAGCGACCATCGGATCGTTTTCTTTTAACCCATCAGCATAATAAGCATAGCTGTAAGGGATGAACTTCACTTTCTCCGGAAATGACAGTCGCACGATCGAGGTGGCGATCATGCCGACAAACGCGATCACGACCGGATAGACCGCATTTTTAAAACAAGAGCTCAGCCAGTTGTGAAGCGCAGCCACTCCAAGGATGCCGAGAAATTGATAAAGTACATAGCTGCTGTAAAATTCGAACGTGAACCCTTCTGGAAATCCGGACAATTTCCCAACAAGAACCAGCCCGAGGGTGTTCAGCATGATCAACAGGGAGCTAAATAACAGAATCATAAAAAATTTGGATATAAATACCGAGCCCCTCGGAACAGGCAGACTGAGCAGGCTCTTCCATGATTGCTGCTTGAATTCGACATGATGGACAAGTGCGGCGATCACTGCAACGAAGACCGGCAAAAACGCTCCCCATCCAAGTACAAAGTGGTTTTCGCCCAGCAAGAGGTGCCATGAAGTCGTCCCCTGCTGCTGGACCTTTTGATATAAGTAATCTTCATAACGTAAATACATATCCAGAAACATGGCAGCTGTTGTTCCGAGTGGGATGATAAGAAGAAACAGCCAAATGAACCCGCCCTTTTGTTTCATAAAATCTGTTCGTAAAAGGTTGATCATCGTCATGCGGTTGCACCTTCCTTTGTTACTTCAAGGAAGATGTCTTCCAGTGTTTTCCGCTCTACTGCGAGCTTGTTGACCGCAAAGCCGTTCATCACGAGCTCTTTGTTAAGCACAGCGGGACCGGCTTCACCAACTTGAAGATAGATCGTTTCCCCTTCGATCTCAGGCTGGAACCCGTTGTTGATCAAGTGTGCTGCTGCATCCTCTACCGGGTTCGCCTCTATCGCGATCTGCGATTTTCCTCTTTGATGGAGTTCTTCTAGCGAACCCTGGAACACAAGCTTTCCTTTTGTAATGATGCCAACATCTGTTGCAAGAAGATCGATCTCGCTTAAAATATGGCTCGATACGAGAACCGTGATGCCCATCTTTTTAGGCAGGCTTTTAATTAAGTCACGGATCTCATGGATGCCTGATGGGTCAAGGCCGTTCGTCGGTTCATCAAGAATGAGCAGCTCCGGATTGCCGAGCAGGGCGTTCGCGATTCCTAAACGCTGTTTCATCCCCATCGAGAACTTTTTGACTGCCTTGTTTTTAACCTCTGTCAGCCTTACGATTTCTAACACTTTATCGATTTCTTTTGCTTCGAGCCCTAACAAGATTCGTGTCGTGTTCAAATTTTCATACGCTGTAAGGTGTCCGTAATATGATGGATACTCCACCATTGAACCAACACGTTTTAAGATAGGGATCCGATTGGACTTAAGCGGTTTTCCAAACAGGTTCACTCTTCCTGATGTTGGCTGGATCAGGCCTAGCAGCATCCGGATCGTCGTTGATTTTCCGGCACCATTCGGTCCTAAGAAGCCGTATATGCTACCCTTCTTCACTTTTAAATCTATAGAGTCAACTGCCTTAAAGTTGCCAAACTTCTTCGTTAACTGATTGGTTTCAATTAAATAATCGCTCATTGTTTCTGCCTCCCTCATTCTCTATAACACAAGAATAACCTCCGATGTTTAACTCCCCATTCAGGCAACCTTAAATTTAGCTTAATTCACCTCGAAGACTCCCAATAAAATAGCGTCCAATTATGCATCGGACGCTGATGAACCTTTACTTTTCTTTTTACTTTTCAAAAATGCTATACCCAACAATATCAAAGGAATGATGATTTGAAATGGAAGATGCAAAAGGATCGGCACAACCTTCAAGCCTTCTTTAATATGCTCTGATATACTGCTGGCGATAGAAACCGATATTAACAGGACGACTAGTCCAAGCGGATAAACTAACTGGTTAACTTTCTCAACCTTAAAAAGATTCCCCATTCCAATTACTCCAGCATAAAAATAAAGAGTTATCTTGATAAAGATTGTCATAATTAGAGCAAGAACGAAAAATACATCCAATCGTTCCAGGAAATTGGCAATTTGAATACTCTGGATTGTAGTGAGCAATGGGAATTGGGAACGTTTGGTTAGATCAACTCCTAACACTGTTATGTTTACTGCCATCACGATAGTCAGGTTTATACCACTCAAAGCGATCGCAGAAATTCCAATCTTCCTGGCAACTTTAGGATTATTAAGGTAAGGGAAAATCATCGTAAAAACAATCATCTCCCCAAACGGCACATAAATCGTCTCAGTTACAACTACTTTTAACACAGGAAGAATTCCCTCTTCTAATACGGGTTTTAAATGGGTTATGTCAATAAGACCAGAAGCAACGATCAAAATAAACCCCGTTATAGCAAAAAGATATAATAAACTGAACAGTATTTCGCCTGTCCTTGCCAGCACTTCAATCCCCTGGTAAACCGTGTACATGATAAGAAACATAAGCAATAGATTTACTATAAACAGTGGAGTCTCCCTGTATGCTACTGATAACAGCATCTCCCCAAAATCCCGCAGCACTCGTGCAGAAGCGTACATGAAGTAAATGGAATAAGCAAATCCTAACGCCCATCCTATATATTTTCCAAGTATCTTTTGCATATATTGAGTCGGAAGCATATCGGGATAATACTTATATAAGGCATGATAGATAAGAAACAAAAAAAATCCAAAAGCCATCCCCAGGAGAATGGCTAACCATGCATTTTCATCTGCGTCGATTGCTAGAGGTATAAGCATTGCACTCCCTAACTCAAAAAGAACAATCAATACAAACAACTGGACTGCATCTATCTTTGCTTTTTCCACTTCATGTTCACACTTTCATCATTTAGTATTAGATAAGAAAGGTTTAGTTCTTAATCCTGTACGGCGAATAAATGACTGAACCGTTACATTAACTTTTAGTTCTGGAAAATAAGTATCGTTCCATTCATTTTCGTATTTTTTCCATTCATTCGGATAGTTATTGTGAAAGGAATCTCCAAAGCCAAAAATATCCGATTTGTTTTCTTGAGCTTTTGCAATACCTTTCTCTACTTCATTTTTTATCTGTTTATTTATTTTTTCTTCAATCTTTTTAATCGTTTCAGGATTGTTTAAATCAGCCGCTGTCTGCATCTCGCCGATGTCTCCTTCTACTTCCACATGTATATTAATCTCTGGATCTCCGTTTTTTATTATCGGTGTCACTTTTGTGTTCTGTCTGATCACTTCAAATACAATAGAATCTTTTTCATTGTTCCAATCAACGCTCACGTCTGCTTCTTTAATTCTATTTAAAACCCAGACAATTCCACGTGCTGATCTCCCGTGTGCCCAATCAATGAGTTTTCCAGCCTTAAAAATCGCGATGCCATTCGCCTCGATCGCTGAGGAAGGTTCCGTACGCTGGATGTTCTCCATTTCCATTCCTATCTTTCCACCCGTTGCTCTGATTCCAGTGACCACCGGTTCCTTTCCCTTTGTAACAAGAGCTTCAAGAACATCACTCGTCTTTATTTCAAGATGTTCTCCAGAAGACTTCTCGGTTGACCGTAACATTTTAAGAATTTTGTTCGCAGGTATTTTATCGATTGGCGTCAGGGTGTTAATAAGTTGTTCAGCAGTCGCATCATGAGCGATTACAATCGTAGTAGTGATACGAAAGTTAGGGTCGCGGTCAAGGGCATCCAGTAACTTCATTATCCCCTCTTCTCTTGCAATCTCTTCTCCGATTACAACAATATTTGTATGGGCGTAATAGAGAATTCTTGATACATGGGCAGAAGCGTTTCTGCTTACCCCCACCAGGTTATTCCCTTCGGCAGTATATACTGTTACAGGAGGGCTCTTACTCCCTCCACCCGTATTCTCTCCTCCCACCACATTGCCAGGATTAACAATTTGAAAAGATCCAACATATTTTCCCTTTTCGTTCTTATCTAATCCGATGGCGGACACTAAAGCAAGATCGTTCAATTCTTTTTTGCTCCAACACCCTGATAGCAACAAAACAGAAAGAACAGGTACCAGAAGTTTTTGGAGTTTACGAATCATGATGTATCACCTTGATCATCGGCAGTAGTTTTTAATGAGCGTGATTGAGGTGGTCCCGGTTTTTGATGAGGACCTTCCCTTTTATTGTTTTTATTACCGATTAACCGGGGGCGCTGTGTAAATGCCCAGATCGGAAAACGGACAATCGTATCCCCTAAATTAGAAGGACTTAAAGGAGCGATTGGAGCCATATAGGGAACGCCGAATGACCTCAGACTGCATAAATGGACAAGCATAAATATAAATACAAGGGCGATTCCGTAAACTCCGAAAGTAGCTGCTGACAACATAAACAGAAATCGAATGAGCCTTGCTGATATGGCAATCGCATAAGATGGCGTCGAAAAACTGGCAATCGCCGTGATCGATACGATAATTACCATTGCAGGAGAAACGATTCCAGCCTGCACAGCTGCCTGCCCGATCACAAGCGCCCCAACAATCGAAACAGTAGAACCAACGGCTCTTGGAAGGCGGATTCCGGCTTCCCTGAGTATTTCAAAGGTAATTTCCATCAACAGAGCCTCTACAAAAGCCGGGAAGGGCACAGCATCTCTTTGTGCTGATATTGCGATGATTAATCTGGTCGGTACCATTTCTTGATGAAACGTTGTCACCGCGATATAAAGCGCCGGTGCCACAAGCGATATTGTAAAGGTCAATACCCGCAAAAAACGAATGGATGTCGCAATATCGAATCTTGCATAATAATCTTCTACAGCTTGAAAGAATTGAATAAATATTGCAGGGGCAATCAATACAAAAGGAGTTCCATCGACAATAATCGCTATCCTTCCCTCCAGAATGTTTCCTGCAGTACTATCCGGCCTTTCCGTGTGAAATAGCGTAGGGAAGGTCGTCATTGTCTGATCTTCAATCAACTGTTCAATATATCCTGATTCAAGGATGCTATCTATATCGATACTTTTTAGCCTTTTTCTTACTTCATTTACGATTTCTTCATTTGCGATACCGTTTAAATACATCATTGCTACACTGGTCTGCGTAACTTTGCCTATTTTCATCGTTTCAACCCAGAGATTAGGATTCTGTATCCTGCGGCGAATCAGGGAAATATTTGTTTGTATAGATTCTGTAAAGCCATCTCGGGGTCCTCGTATCGAAACCTGTGAACCCGGCTCCTCGACACTTCTCGTTTCTCCACCTCTTGTATCGACGACCAGGGCAGTTGAGATTCCATCAACGAGTAATACTGTAGAACCTCCCATTAGTTCCTGTAATACGCTTTTCCAATTCGAAAACTTTTGCACTTCTCCTGATGCAACTACTTCAGCGTAAATACGTTCAAACAAATCTTCCTTATTTTCTTCTAAATCAGGGTAGGGTTCTATATTATTAAAGATCGTTTCAATAATGAATTCATTGATAAATTGATTATTAACAAGACCATCGATATAAACAGCTGTAAGATTTACAAAATCGTTTCCTTTCAACTCACGTATCTTTAGATCCGAACTGTTCCCTGTTACTTTTTTCATTTGTTCCACATTTTCTTTTAAAGAATCACTTAACATTTCATCTGGAATATTAAAAGTACTGACTTCCTTTTGGATTCGCTCTTTTTTGCTTAGTTTTTTATTTCTTTTACGGTGTATTTTTATCGGCATAACAAAACCTCTTCGTTCTTAAGCCTTTTTAATGATTAGGCTTAGTTTAAACGAATGTTGGTGAAGTAATTCAAAAGCTTTTGGGAAATCTAATAAGAGGGGTGATGTACGTGAAGCCAGTTTTGATAGCGATCCTCTCAATGGGAGTATTGACAGGAGGTATGATTTGTTTTGACATATTTATGGGGACCGGGATAAAAGAAGCTCTGATCAATGCAATAAATCCTTTTAGAGTAATGGAACTTGTTGAATTCTTTCTGCTTTTTCTCCTCTCCGCAATCCTGTTACTAAAACCTGTCTTTAAATTTGTATATAAAAAAATGAAACAATCACAGCCTGAAAATTAAAGAAAACTCGCCGATCGACGAGCGTTCATGTGAAGATGGAGGCGTAGACCGACACCGAACATTTTCCTTTGCAAAAAAAAGGCCAATTTGCAAAGTTTGCAAATTGACCTACAACATTCTTAACTCGATTAGGAGTCGTTATTGTTTCGGGCGTTACCGCCTTTTTCTCCAATGTCTTGATAGAACTCTTTACCGTGGCTTTCGGAAGTAGCTTCGCCGCCTTTTTCTCCGATCTCCTGATAAAATTCTTTATCATGGTTCTCGGAAGTGGCTTCGCCGCCTTTTTTACCGATTTCCTGGTAGAATTCGTCGCCATAACGTTGTGCGGTAGTTTCGCCGCCTTTTTGGCCGCCTTCTTCTCCGCCTTTATGGCCGATCTCTTGATAGAATTCCTTATCATGAGTTTCGGAAGTTTTCTCTCCGCCCATGCGGCCAGCTTCCTCCACCGTCATTTTATTGTTCTTTTCATTGTTGTTCTTAGCCATGAAACCTCATCTCCTTTTAGGTGATTTTGTTTCGCTTATATTAGTGTAATTTCCGCTTATGGCTAAGAATAAACGGATAAGAACAGGATTGCTTCTTTTCTACTAAAAGCAATTTAGCCGGCGATTCCCCTTCATATTTTCATCTAAAAGAGTGCTCCAGTTCCCGTTTTAACAGGCCGTATACTTCTTGATCAAGCTTTTCTGCGAGCTCTGCATTATACGTCTTAACGAACGCTGTATTTTGGACAACCTTGCCGCCGTAAAAAATATTTTCTTTCACCTCTTCTACCGTGACGTCGATAACACGGTACTTCATCGTACCATGTATGACCTCAGAAACCGTGGCGCTCCCGCAGATTGAATAGGAACTTCCGGATCCGATAACTCCTAGAATGATTTTTGGATTGGACTGGATGTTTTTCACACTTCCCGCTTTATGGCCAACTGCAATCCTGACCGATCCGCCGTTTTTATCAGCCAGAAGCCAGGAAACGGTACTAAGATGCGGCTGTTGTTCCTCATCCTGGGTAATCAACGAAACAATTCGTTCCCCCTGCAGAAATTGGACCAGTTCTGGAGATAACTTATTTTGTTTCTTGCTCATGGACTGCTCCTTTCAAATTTGCAACGATTTTCTTGGCATCGAAGGGTCCGGTACGTTAATCGGTACCTCTTCATACCAGAACAGTGCTCTTCTCTAGCGCAGCTTCCTTTTCTCGTACCAGCGGGATCACCTCTTCCCCAAAACGCTGAAGATCTTCTTCATAATGGAAATGCCCTGTCAACACAAGATCTACGCCGATCTTTTTCAGTTCGATAATTCGATCTGCGACCTCCTCAGCTGTTCCGATGAGCCCTGTTTTAAACCCATCGTTATATTGAACAAGGTCCTCGAGAGTGGAATCAGCCCACATGCCCTGTTTATTCTTCGTCGATTGCCCGGCCTCTTTTACCGCGTCCTGAAACCCTTTAACAGCGGCATCATCTTTATTTGCAATAATATCCCTTAGTAAGGCAACAGCTTCCTCTTTTGTATTCCTTACGATTGCGAATCCGTTAACGGCAAATTTCACATCTCTTCCTTCCGCTTCTGCCCGCTGCTTCACATCCTTGATCTGCTGTTTAAATCCTTCCAATGTGTTTCCGTTCATGAAGTAATAGTCTGAAACCCTTGCTGCCATCTGTCTCGCCGCCTCGGAATTACCGCCCTGAAAAATCGGGATTTCTTTCTCTGGCTTCGGCTTCAGTGGAGCTTCATTCAATCGATAGAAATTCCCTTTATATGTTGCCGCTTCCTCTTTCCAGAGTGCACGAAGGACGTCAATAAATTCTTCCGCCCTTCGATAGCGCTCATCATGCTCAAGCCATGGCTCGCCATAGCCGATGAACTCCTGTTTAAACCAGCCGCTGACAACATTCACCGCAGCTCTTCCTCCGCTTATATGATCGAGCGTAGCAAGCATTTTCGCATACACACCCGGATGCCATAAGCCTGGATGAACTGCAGAGATAAGATTAAGCTTTTTGGTTACGGCTGCAAGCGCAGATCCCAGCGTGATTGCTTCCAGCTGTTTGTCGGCCCCGTAGCTTGCAAAAAATCGAGTCTGTAACAAAGCATATTCAAAGCCCACTTCCTCAGCGATTCGGGCATATCGTTTGTTTGCCTCAAAGCTCCAGTCTGTTCTTTGGGGCAGTTTAGAAACTACCAATCCCCCACTGACATTCGGTACCCAATAAGCGAATTTTACATTTCCCATTTTATTCGTCCTCCCTACATGTTTTAGACGGACGAACCTTCTCATGTTAAAATAAAAGGGATGAGAAGGCGCGTTCGTTTTGTTTCGTCGCAGAACCGAGTGTACGCTTCCATCATCGAAGAAAGGTGTTGCCGCACCTTTCTTTTTATTTTTAATCTTCTCCAGGCATCCCTCCCATGTAAACTTAAAAAACCTTTCTCCGATAAAGAGAAAGGTCGCTGAAATACATACATAATCAGGCACCCGTTCTCTTATCTTCGGAATAAAAATCCCATCTGAAATTGGCACCGTGCATGAATATGCTGGTTGCCGAGGCTTCGCCGGGTCAGTCCCTCCACCTCTCTTGATAAGAAACGTTAATGCTTTTAAGTTTTAAATTGTTAACTGTTTAAACTGAATTTTAACACAATTTTGTTTCCAGTCAATCATAAATTTGATTTTGTGATAAAAGAACCAGGTTTTTTAGTTTCTTTTATCAGCAGGGAAAACGATGCCCATTTGACTTCTTGCTTCATCCATCATCTTAAGCGTTAACAGGGAATGCTCAAATGAATTGATTTTCGACTCTGTCTTCCCGTTTGTAATAAGCGTGATAAATTCTTCAAGCTCATAGGCCATGGAAGGCTTTTTATTAGGAATACTTATATCTTCCACGCTTCCGTCCCTATAATGGATTTTAATTTCTTCCAGTTCACTGATTTTTGTGATCACAATGCTTCCGTTCTCCCCCTGGATCTCAGACGGAAGTGCCGAATCTGTTATTTTAGAATACATGGCTACTGCCTCCATATCATTGTAAGTCAGCAGGACAGTTCCTTCTCCATCCACTCCGGATTTCAGCTTCACCCCGGATGCTTTGATCTGCTCGGGTTCTCCGAATAACACTGCAAGGGGATACAAGCAATAGATTCCGAGATCCATCAAAGCGCCGTTGGAAAACTCGGGTTTAAAAGCATTCTTTATCGTACCGCTCTTATACGCATCATAACGGGAAGAATACTGGTTATAACTCACTGCAAACCGGCGTATTTTCCCGATTTTATGCAGGTTTTCCTGGATGCTTTTAAAGGCTGGCAGTATCGTCGATTTCATCGCTTCCATAAGCAAAACATCATTCGCTTTTGCAGCTGCGATCATTTTTTCCAATTCTGATTGATTAGAAGCGATCGGTTTCTCGCACAGGACATGTTTGTTGTTGTTTAAGAATAGAATCCCCTGCTCTGCATGAAATGAATTGGGGCTCGCTATGTAAACTGCATCGATCGCATCACTTTCTGCCATTTCAGTTAAACTTGTATAAGTATGTACAACCGAATACTTTTCCGCAAACTCGCTTGCCTTCTCTTCCGTACGGGAATATACTGCGTTCAGTTGAAAATCTTCCACATGCTCTGCTGCTTCTAAGAGCCTTTCTGTGATCCAGTTTGTTCCGATAATGCCGAATCTTATCATAACCTGGCCTCCTGTCTTTTTTAAAAAAGATAAAGTTCCGTCCTCTAGTATACGCCTGTTGCACAAGCAAAAACAGCCCGGCTTTCGTTTCCCTGGAATGCCCGGTTACTGAAACCTTTCGCCTCTCTAAATCGTAATTAAAGTGAAGGAGTCTTTGAAACTCGTAATAGAAAGGATGAAATACTTTGCCAGCTTGCCAGAATTGCGGATATACATGGAAACGGAAAGAAACCACCCTCAAGATGCTGACGTTTAAAAGTAGTTATCGATGTCCCAATTGTTTACAAAAGCAGTACCTTTCAGCTGAAACACGGAAACGATCTTCCTTGTATTCCCTTCCTTTCTTTTTGATAATTCCTTTTTTAGCCGCTTTTAACATACATTTTTCGGTTACTTTAGTGATAGCAGTTGTTTACCTGGTCTTTTATATTAGTTATCTTCCATTCACTATAAAATTAAGCAATGAAAACGAACCTCTCTGGTAAAGGTTGTTTTCCTAACTACATAGATAGGAGTGTAAAAATTGAATTCAAATCACCGTTTCGTTGCAATTTTTTCACTGCTCGGCGTAGTTTCCATATCAGCCGGGATGGGTTTTAAAAGTGTTTTTGAATATTCCCCAACGGTCGGATGGCTGTCTGGTTTTATATTTTTCCTTGTGAGTGCATTTTTTGCAAATAAGCTGATCTCAGAAAAAGAAAAATAAGTTGTATTAACCGGCTTCTAACAGAAATCTGACAGTCATATCATACATATGAAAACTGCTTGTTTTAAATTGGTTCAAAATAGAATAAGATAGATTCATCATCTTTCAGAAAGCAGGATTGGAATGCATAACCTTATTATCGATTTGCTGAAGTGGTTAACAGATCTAGGTTATTTCGGAATCGCGCTGGGATTAATGGTCGAAGTGATTCCAAGTGAGATTGTCCTTTCTTACGGCGGATATATGGTGTCTCAGGGTACAATAACTTTTGTCGGAGCTGTAATCGCGGGGACGATCGGTGGAACAATCGCACAGCTGTTTCTGTACTGGCTCGGTTATTACGGTGGTAGGCCGTTTTTAGACAAGTACGGGAAATATCTTTTAATTAAAAAACATCACATCGACATGTCCGAAACCTGGTTTACAAAATACGGAACAGGTGTCATTTTTACCGCGCGTTTTATTCCGGTTGTCCGCCATGCCATTTCGATCCCGGCAGGCATTGCCAGAATGTCGTTTGCAAAATTTACTATGTACACGGCACTTGCGATTATTCCCTGGTCTATCTTCTTTTTGTACTTAGGAGTGCAGTTAGGAGACAACTGGGAAAACATCAGCTCTATCGCAGGGCCTTATACCAAACCGATCGGGATTATTGCCATCATGATGATCTTGCTTTATATCCTTTATAAAAGAGCGAACCGAAAGAATAACCGTACCGTTTAACAGCAAAAGGGCAGATCAGTTGATCTGTCTTTTTTGTTTCTTATCCATTATAAAAAGCGTGAATCATAAGGATTCACGCTCAATCTGTTCTATTGCTTCAGCCAGTTCCATGCTTCATCTGTTTCTTCCTGGTTGAAATGCTTCATTTCAATACCTGGCAGATAATTTCCCATTTCAGTTGTTTTCTCAAGCCAATTCTTTTCACTTACAACAGCGCATTTATTAAATTGGCTCATATGTTCCAGATCTAACTTCATGTCTTCGAACAATCCTTCAATCGAATAACCGTCCAAATCATCGTTAATTATCATCAGACAATTGAAATCGTCATGATCACCAAATGATTCCTCAATATATCCTTCAAAGGTTTCTATATCGTCTTTCGTTATCTTCCCTCCAGCTTCAATCGCTATCGCTGAGTCAGAACGACTTGGAAGTAATGAAATCATATTAGTTCCCTCCCTACCGTTCCGTTCCCGGGAAAAAAAATTCTGAAACGAAAATTTTAGCCTGAGATGTTAGGGGGAGGTGGAGGAGGCTATCGCTTCGAACCTCCTATAAATTGCTCTGAAGCTCTTATAAGTTGATCTTAACCTCTTAAAAATTGTACATAATCTCCTATAAGTTGCTCGTAACTACTTATAAAAGGTTTTGAACATCTTATAAGTTGCTTTTAACCTCTTATAAACGACTTCGACATCTTATAGAACCCCCTGAAACTCCAATTTTCCTCCCTGAAACTCCAATATTCCTCCCTGGAAACCAAATAAGTCTACATGAATGACTAAAAAGCCCCTCCGAAACTCCAATAATCATCTCTAAACCTCTAATAACACATACTGAAACTCCAATAAACCTCAATTAAAAGACCGCTCCCTATTTTTATTAGCCAAATAACAAATAAAATCCCGGGCAGAATCAATGATCCCTATTATTCAATTGACCTTACATATTCAGCAATCTTGATCATTTCACCCTTTGTGAGTGTCGGTACGCTATCGTTGCCATGCCGTTCGATCGCTTCTTCAATGGTTTTGGCGCTTCCATCGTGGAAGTATGGCGCTGTCGCCCATACGCCGCGTAGTGTCGGCGTGTCAAAGTGTTTCGTGTCTCTAGGATTTTTATTGGCAGCCCGGGCGTCCCCTTTTGAAGGCTTGTCAAGCTTGTTCATTGTGCCGATGTCGTAAAGGTATTTTGTATTATCGGTTGTTAGTTCGCCGTTCTCTTCAACAGCTTTCATACTGTCAGAGAATTGTTTTCCGCCATGGCAGGATAAGCAGTTCCCTTTACCTTCAAACAATTCTTTACCTGCTTTCGCAGAATCACTCAAACTACCATCTTTTTCACGATATGGGCTCTGGGGTGGTGGGAATGATTCTGGGTCGCTTAAGAAGGCAAACATCGCATCATACATTTCTTCCACCTCAGCCGGTAGAGGCTTTCCTGCATCAAATTCAGTCATTCCTCCCATTTCGCCCTGGACCGTTAATATATAATCCGTAAAATCATCTCTGCTTCCATCCCAGAGGAATAAGCCTGTTTCACTCGTCACTGTATTGCTCGGAATGTTCCTTGGCCCCTTTGGTGTCGTCAGTGTTAACCCGTTCATTTCTCCATCAGCATGGCAGGACACACAGCTCACCCAGTTATTCCCGGTAATCTCAGTGGCATACTCATCACTGTTCGCGCTATAAAAAATCGTTTTTCCTTTTCTGACCTCGGGCTCTAATGGGTCTTTTTCGATAAGAGAAAGATTTTCACCATCCATTTTTGCTCTTGCATAGGAATCATTTCCGCCTGTAGAAACAGAAGCAAGGTCATGGCTCATCGCATTATGGACAAAAAGATTTTTCCCATCCGGGGTGATGACGGCTCCTCTTGGATTGTTTCCTTCGATCCTTCTGACAATCTGCGTTGCGTTTCCTCCCCGGGCTAGATCGAAAACGACAAGATCTTCACTTCCTGACATAACCGTGTACGCTTTGTTTCCATCGGGAGAAAACACAACATCATATGGATTGGAAACAATCATCGTCTGGTCACTTTTATCTGTTACGTTGATTTCTTGGAACAGCTCTTTCCGTTCTTCTACAATCTCTTCATCCGTTGTTAAATCGATAACAGAAATCGCTGGAAAAATCGTTTCTTCAAAGTTTATCGGCGTATCAACATTTGTTAGCAAGTGTGGCACCCATGCTTTCTTTCCATCCGGACTGATGACGAATTGCTCGAGTGTGTTCGGAATTCCCTGGCTTTTCTTAGGATCTTTTTGATCAGGCGAATCAGCCAGCTTAATCACTTTTGACACTTTTTCCGTTTTCGTATCGATCACGCTAATTTCCCCTGATAAATAGTGAGGGGTGTAAAGCTTTTTCCCGTCAGCAGTGATGGAGAGGGTCCGAGGACGGTTTCCTACTTTGATCGTTTTTCTTTCCTCTTCCTCTATAAGATCGACAACTGAAACGGTATTAGACCTATAATTAGCTACATAAAGCGTTTTTCCATCCTGACTGGTTACAACCCCATATGGTTCAATCCCAACTTCGATGGAATCGACGACCTTTTGTTTTTCAAGGGAAACAACATCGACTTTATTGTCCCGTCTGCAAGTCACATACAGAAACTTTTCATCCGGACTGATCGCCAGTTGCTCCGGGTGGTCGCCCACTTTAATTTCCGCTGTTACTTCCTTTGTCTCCCGGTCCACGACCGTAACGGTACCCACATCGATGTTAGCTGTATAGATCGTATCTCCAGCTTTGTTGATAACAATGTTGTTGCTGTTCATGCTGTAATCACGCACTACACTATTTTCTTTACTATCTCTTAACATGGAAGGTTTTGATATACAGCCTGCCAGCACTACTATGATAAGAAGTACTGGGAGGAAGAGGATTGCTTTCTTCACTGCGATTCGCCTCTTTTACTTAGTTGTTTTTCTTGACTTCTACTGGCACAAGAATTGGCGAGATACCATGCTCCCCATGGCCGGCTTGAACCTGAGGCACAGTGTCTCCATCCGTATTTGCTGAGTCATCATCTTTTTTATAAAAGTCGCCCGTATCCCAGAATTCACTCGCTTGCATCCCCTGGTCTAACGCAGGGCCATCGATAACAGTGTTAAAGAAATCAGTATATCTTTCGGTAATTGTTTTTACTTCCAGCACTTCCGGCTGTTCCTTATCGTCACTCGTGTTGCTCAAATTGTTGATCGCTACTCGATAAACTGCTGCAACTCCGCCTGCAGTTTCCGGGTCATACTTCATTTCATCTTTTCCAGTGATATACGCTTTGGCATCCTGGTCCCACAGCTTTTCATCCATCTGCTGGTAAACGGTACGTGCAGCATCGCGATACTTTTCATCCTTGGTTGCAAGGAATGCTGCCGTTAACCCTCTAATCGCTCCCAGCTGCCCCTTTAAGGAACCTTCTTCTGAAGGCCCTTCTCCAATCGTATAACCGTCAGCAACCAGCCTGGAATCCTGCATCAACTCATCAATAATGAAATCAGCCTGTTTCTTGATAAGCTCAAGAGCCCGTTTGCCTTCTTCCGTTCCAAGCCCTTCCGCTTCTTCCGCATTTGCATACCCTACTGGCAGCCCATCGATCGCGCGCTGGAAAATACGAAGTGATTCAGTCGTATAACCGGCATTAAACGTGTCAACATAGTTGCCCTGTTCTTTTCCGTTATGCTCGGTCACAAATGATCCCACATCATCGTTGAAATGCATCGCATCGATATTTTTAAAGACGTGAAGCAAAACGTCCTTATTAACGGAATATGGGTCGGTTGCTTCCGTATCGTTCGCTTTATCCTTGTCGATGTTTTCTGCTGGAGCCGATGCATAAGGCTCTCCGTCAAACAGTGCTCGGAAAGAAGGAGCTACATTTTTGTTCTCTTCACGCTGGTCTGCCATACCGTAAAATTCAGAAGCAGGCCATAGCACGAGCCACTGATCTTTCAGCATGCTTTTGCTGTCCTTCACCTCAAGCGATTCAGCAGCAGGAACCTGTTCGTCTCCATTTTCACTCACGCTGATCTGATGCGGCAGATAAACAAGCCCATTCGAAGGGTCGTATTTACTTCCCGCTCCCGCAGCAGTCAGGGCATTTTTGTCCGGAGAATAGAACAAACCATTTCGAATATAATTCAACTTGTTCCATATTTCTTCAACCAGGATCGCACCCTGCATTCCATCAGCTGAACTAACGCCAAGAGCAATATTTTTGTCCTGGTCATCGTTAGGCGTTTCACCTGCAAGCTCTTCATCACCATCAACCGTGTGGTAACCGCCCATAAAGTCACCGGCCCACAGCGCCTGCTTCAAGAAAGTCGCGCCATAAGCTGCCGGAGTCAATACTTTATCCATCTTCTCCCTGTCCCATCTTAGCGACTTAAAGTTGACCTGGAATTCCGGAACATAAGCGCCGTCCACGCCATCAGCGTATTGAGAGGTATCTACTTCCCCGGCATAATGGGGATCGCCATGGGAGTATTCGATGAATGTTGGATACATGTTACGGAAAATTTCTTCTTTCGGATAACCGACTGCATCTGCAAGTTTCATAAACCGTCCACTTAACACTTCATTCTTTTCCTGGCCGTTTTGCTTTGCGATCTCTTCAACAGCAGGTCCGTTTATCAAATGGAGGCCGAGTCCCGATTTCTCCACGACCTCATACATCGCTTCTTCGGAATACTCATATGCCTCAACGCCAGCAGTGTAATCGAATTTGGTTGGTGCATTCACGTTCTTTGGATCGAGCACATCTGGATCAAGGCCCAATCCTTCTACAAGAGGTTCACCGGACAGCTCGAACTCTGCATAAGCGAACATATTGCCTGCTGTATCGAACTTATAATCAGTAACAGGAACTGAAACTCCTGAATTCCTGGAAGCTCCCTCTGTTTGTGCCTTCTTTTCTTTATCAGATGTACCAGAGCTTGCGTCGTTTTCTGGTGTACAGCCACTGGAAACAATTAAACTTGCAGCAAGAGCAACCGATGACATCACTCTCCATGGTTTCTTTTTCATTTTTCTCTCTCCCTATGTATCTATTTTTTATGTAGATTTATAAATGTCTATGTGATTGATAACCGTTTTCAATGATAACAATTATCACTATCAATTACAATGGTTGATTTTGCGCTAGCATATGCTATCATCTGCCAGTAAAATTTCAAGTAAAAGACGGTGTGCCGACCTTTTGTCGGCACACCGTCTTTTACTTCCCATATATATAAGGATTCCCACACACTGGATGCCTTCGTTTCTGTCTTTTGAATCCCCTCTTGCGCAGCTCTTTTCTCCTAACATATCTGCCTTTCGTTTTTTTTTTCAGAAAAAAAAGAGAACCATGGATGATCACATGATTCTCATACTACTTCCTATTGCTTTTGCGCTATCTTTTCCTTAATCTCTTTAATCTGCTCAAGGTGCCTTTTTTCATGTAGGCCGATAAACGGAATCCATTGTTTTAAACTCAGTGCTCCAAAAGCAGGATGTGGCATTGACTTTTGTTCAAGCTGTTCTTCATCCGCTTCATCAACTACTCTATTAAGAGCAGCTCGAGACTCAGCAAGCTTTGCTTTTATTTCTGCAAGTGTCTGGTACTTATCAGAAGGAGTAACATATGGCGGTGCGCTTACTTTTTTCGTTCGGTTCACTGATAGATGGATCGGCTTATCTTCCACAGCGACACTCTCTTCACTTGCCAGTTCTTTTGAAATCGATTTTGTAATAACCTGTTCTAGTAAATACAGATGCTCCAGCACTTGTATAATCGACCAGCTGTTTTCGTCTTCTTTTTTATTAAGCTGGTCGTCTGATAAATCACTGACATATTGCAAAAGCTCTTCACGGATAGTCTCATTTTCCTGCATATTCAAAACCCTCCTTAAAAAATAACCTGCACCAACAGCAACCTTTGATCTGGAAAAACCGCATTGCAGCTGCCTTGATCGCTTTTCTAATCATCGGCTTTTCCCTGGCATGAGCAGTTTCCACAATATTTCTCCTTTCATCTAATTCGACGATACTGGAGTTATTCCTTGTTATTTTCTCTAATTCAAACACAAAAACCCGGGTTCCACCGAGTCTATTAGACCAGGATCATATTGTCACAAAGAGGATTCCTGTGACACGGTTTTTTTCTTTTTTCTCGCTTTAGCTGGTTCCTGGACCAAAACGACAGCTGTAATGACCAGGACGATTCCAATGTATTGCCAGAAAACTAACTTTTCGTTAAAAACTAGGAAACTGATAAGGGAAGCAACAACTGGTTCGACCGTTGCGATAATGGACGCCCGGCTCGTTTCCACATAAGTTAATCCCTTCGTATATAGAATGTAAGCAAGCATCGTCGAAAGAAAGCCGAGCCCTAAGACATAAAACCACACTTTGCCGTGTAAAAACAGCGGTACAAACGAGCTTAACCCGCTGAACGGAGCTACGGCGATCGCAGCGAAAACAAACGTATATACTGCAACTGTTAAAGAATCATATTTCCTGAGCGCGAATTTACCAAAAATGCTGTACAGCGCGTAGAAAAACCCGGAGCCAATCCCAAGCAGGAATCCGTAAAGAGTGATCGTTTCTCCTCCGATCGGAAAAACCCCGATGACAAGCGCGCACCCGGTTAGCGTTGTAAACAATGCGAACAGTTTCCGCGCAGTAAGCTTTTCCTGAAACAACAATCTAGAAAGCACTGTTACAAACGCTGGTGCAGTATAAAGCAAAATCGCCGCGATAGATATACTCGTTTCCTCGATCGCAGTGAACAAACACCAGTTGAAGAAAACGATGCTGATAATGCCAGTACCTACAAAATACTTGCTGTCGGCTAATTTTATTTTTAGTAGTTTACGATTTTTCATTAGCGTGTAGAGCACTAGAAAAAATGTGGCGGACAATGCCCTGATCGCAACAACCTGGACAGGGGTAAATCCAAGTCCATACAGGTAAGTTACAAAAAGTCCGATAATTCCCCAGAGGGAAGCTCCAAGCGCAATGAAAAGATAGGCGATTTTCTTATCCATGATCGTTCTCCTGTTACTTTTGTTGAGCCAATAATAACAAAAACCTATTGATTTGTGTCTAAATACGAATAACTCAATTATATTAAATTTCTTTCCCAGTTAGTTCTTTTAGGTATTTTTTACTAAAAACATCGAAGATTCACTTTATTTCTCTAATTTTTTTGAGGATAATTAACTAGAAATCAAAATATCTTGTAAAAAGGGGGTGACTCTATGTTTGAGCATCTTGGCATTTCTTTTGTCTGGTTGTTAGTGGCTTATACTGCTGTAACTGTAGTCGGCATTATTCACATGTACATCTTCCATATTTACTTCGGTGTGCCAAATGCAAAGCAGGCAGGAACAAGCTACTTAAAATCGCCTGCGTATGTAAAAACGATTCCCTACCAGGCACTTTACAATGTTGTTTTGTTCCCTGTGTTCCTGTGGTTCTACAGCCTTGGTGTGGAGACAGATAATTTGAAGGAGCTCATGTTTTATACCGTCATACAATGGACTGCAATGTCGATCATTCTCGATTACGTAGGCTGGGTGTTGATTCCTCATCCTTTCCGCTTTACCATAAAAGAGTTCTATGTCGATTACCAGCCCTGGATTTCACTGATTTACCTCGCTATATTTGTAAGCCATTATATCGCAGGCTTCTTTATTTAAATAGTGTGACAGGAGATTACAAATGAATAATCCTTATGAAAAACAGCCTTTTCTTGAAATGATTGTACTAGTTGTATTAATGCTACTGACTGCCCTCTTCCTTCCACAATTTAAAATCATCATCTCACTGGTGCCGATCATTTACGTTTTGGTAGAAAGGCGAGTTAGAAACCGTTCACAGAGCAGCATTGGATTTAAGCGAAAGGAAACTGTGGAAGATTTTAAGGAAACCTGGCTCTGGGTGCTTCTTGTTGGGGTCATCTTACAGGTTACATATTTTTTAGTTTTTAAAAACTTCTTTCCCGAAGTCTTTGCAAAGATCAACGGGCGGGTAACTATTTTAGCAGCTTTTGACGGCAAGCTTCTTTTCAGCTTGTTAGTACTGGCGTTTGGAGAAGAAATTGTATTCAGGGGACTGGTGCAAAAACGCCTCGGCTGGGTGATGAAACCCGCGTTCGCTATTCTTTTAACTTCACTGTTATTTACCGTCATGCATTATTCCACAGGACCAGCCAGCACTGTATTAATAGACTTAGCGACCGTGTTCATCGACAGCACTCTCTTCGGAATAATTTTTTATAAAACGAATAATGTGTATCTCTCTTGGATCGCCCACTTTCTGGCAAACGCCACAGCCTCTTGTTTGTTAATTAATTTTGTTTAAAAAAATGAAAGCTGACCCGAACGGTGACTTATACCTTTCTCCGAGTCAGCTTTTTACTTTCCTTTCAGGCCTTGCTTTTGATTAGCAAAAATAATATAACGACCATGATTAGAAAATTTGATATTTGAAACATTCCAGAAAGATCGTTGTGATGGAATATTGCCTGCACAGGCCCGAATTGATACAAAAGAAAACCCAGGATCAACGAACCTATAACAGCCATGAATGTGTATAGCATAAACTCCTCCCTAAAATTCTTTAAAAATCAAATCGCTTGAAACGGGCTTTTTATCTATCTCCCTTGCCCAAACCGATAGCTGCCCAATATGATGTATTTCATGGGTGATGATATGGCGCATGATCTTGCCGTATGTAAAAGTATAAGAACCACCGTTTCTCCGCTTCATCTGAAACGTCTTCTCTTCCATTTCTTCATTCCAGCTTCTTAGGAATTCCTCTGTCTGGCTTTTCGTTTCTGTTGAGAATGCCATTACTTCCTCAAGAGAAGATATCCTTTGCACATCTTTTACAATAACAGGTGTCCCCTGCATCTGGTTAATCCAGATTTGTTCGCAGTCTGCCACATGGAATAACGTTTTCAGGATACTGCCTGATCCTCCCGTCCGTTGCTTCACCAGCTCTTCTCCGGGAATTTCTTTGCACCATTCGAACCATTCCTCCCTCACTTGCCAGTTATATCGGAACATCTCGACCATTTCATTCATTCCTCTCTCATATCATTCACTTTTTGGCTCTTTTGTTGGCGTTTACTTTCAACTTTTGCTGATTTATTTTCAACTTTGCTAGAATACTTTCAACCTACCAGGTATCGACTTTTAAACTACTTTATCAGATTACCTTATAATGGTCCTCTTTTCATCAGCATTCACATTTTTTGTCAAAATTCATTTGTTGACATAGATTATTTCATAACTTAATATTTAACTTGTTTAAATAATTTTCAATAAGCAAAAAAGGAGGATCAGATTGGAGCATTATTTTGAAAGGCTTCAGGAAGCTCACAAAATTATTTTCAGGAAACTAAAGAACGAATTTGATCATAGAAATCTTGGTTTAACGGATACACAATTTTATATCCTCTTTTCCCTTGCTGAAAAAGGAAGCTATACTGTATCAGACCTGGCTGAAAAACTCGGCGTAAAGCCAAGTGCCGTAACCGTCATGATCGACCGCCTTTTGAAGAGTGACCTGGTTAAACGTCGAAGAGATGCAGGTGACAGAAGGGTTGTTCTTATCGAAATCTCCGATGAGGGAAATGTGTTACTGGAAAAAGTAAAAGCTGAAAGAAAGCAAGTGATCAAACAGTTTTTCGGACATCTAACCCCTGAAGAATTAGAATCCCTTGTGGCGATTTATGAAAAGTTGGCCAATACCGTTCACAAATAAGAAACGAAGTCTATTGGCCATTTCTTTAAACAGTTTAACTATTAAAACATTAAAACAATTTTTATAGGTTTAGAAAAAGGAGAAGATGAGTGTGAAGGAGCAACAACAAAGGGGCATTAACACCAGGATGGTCCTTACCGGATTGATCATTGGAATGTTCTTCAGCGCTTTAGAGCAGACGGTTGTCGGAACGGCGATGCCGACCATCATCGCTGAGTTGAATGGCTTTTCAATCTTTGCATGGGTAACGACAGCTTATTTGATCACGTCCACTACGGTAACGCCGATCGTCGGGAAGCTTTCTGATCAATACGGCAGACGTTTCCTATACTTACTCGGCGTATTGATTTTCATTGTTGGATCGGGCTTATGCGCCACTGCAAACTCTATGGAACAGCTTGTCATTTACCGTGCGCTTCAGGGGATCGGCGGAGGCATGATCATGCCGCTGTCCCAAACGATCATCGGGGACATTTTCACTGCAGAACAACGCGCAAAATGGCAGGGCGTGTTCGGTGCCCTCTTCGGACTTAGTTCTGTTATCGGCCCTTTTATCGGCGGCTTTATTGTTGACAGCATCAGCTGGCACTGGATTTTCTTAATCAACGTTCCGTTCGGTTTGCTTTCAGCTCTTTTGATTTTTACCGGCTTAAAGCATGAAATCGTTCGAACACAGGATAAAGCAAACATTGATTATTTAGGGATATTCACCCTGGTCCCGGCACTTGTGATGCTGTTGATCGGCCTGAACTTTGCGGGAGATAAATTCGAATGGGTATCTTCGACCAGCTTTTTGTTATTCGGAGGTTTCGCGGTCTTTTTAGTTCTATTTTTACTCGTGGAAAGAAAGGCTGCAGAACCGATCTTAGACTTAAGTTTGTTTAAAAACCGCATCTTCGCGACAACAAACGCGTTAGGATTTTTGCTTGGCCTAGGAATGTTCGGAGCGATTATGTTCGTACCGATGTTCATGCAGGGGATACTCGGAGTTACACCGACACAGGCCGGTTCCACTATGACACCGATGATGATCGCTTTGATCGTCGCAAGTGTGATCGGCGGAAGGCTGCTGTTGAAATTCCGGTTCAGAACTGTGTTGACAGCAGGTATGTTGATCGCAGTACTTGGCTTCTACCTGATGAGCACGATGGGCATTGATTCAAATGAAATGACAGCCTACTTCTATATGGTTGTACTCGGTCTTGGCATGGGTCTTGTGATGCCTACCTTAATGATCGCGGTCCAAAATGAATTCCCGAAACATAGACTTGGTACGGTCACTTCAGCCTCTACCTTCTTCCGCTCGATCGGAGGAACGATGGGTATTACGATCTTGAATTCTGTCATGAACCAGACGCTTCAAAGCAACATGGCAGATGTTACATCCTCGGAAAAAAACCCAGCAGCTGCAGCAGTGTTAAAGGAGATCGGGAGTAAAACCGATTCTTTATTTGGAATTCTCGTTAATCCCGGGCTGCTGCCAGTTCCAGAGGAAGTCAGGAAGAATGTTGTTCATGCTATCCAAACTGCATGGTCACAGTCGTTTACAACTACATTTTTAACAGGGTTGATCTTTATTGCACTCGGAATCGGCGTTGCATTGTCCGTTGGAAACGGAAAAATCAAACGTGATAAAGATTTGAAAAAGGAACAGGAAGAAGAACCAGAAGTACCTGAGTTAAAGCCGCTATTGAATGAATAAATAACACATGAAACGGCATGAACACTGTGAGCAGTGTTCATGCCGTGTTTTAATTTGTATTAGTCCTCTTTTCTTACGTTAGGGTTTAATTCCTCTTCGTCTGCAAACTCGGTAGCCATTGGTGCATTATCCCGGAACTCACTATGGGTGTCCCGCTCTTTATCAGGATCATGGGTAACAGTTTTCTGTAAGTAACGATGGAAAAAGAATTCTCCTCCGCCTATGATCACAGCTGAGATAAACGAAGCCCATCCAAGCGGAATCGCCGCCTCTATAAATAACCCACCTAATACATAAAGCATAACATACGAAAGAGCAATGTCTCCGAGTGTGGCAATCGTATTACCGACCCTCGGCATAATAGCCAAATCTCCAATATAAGCCACGATTGATAAAATAAGTGAAATCGATACGATATCCGCAAAGTCAACTCCATAAAACAATCCAAAAACTAGCAACAAAACTACTGTGATTATTCCAAACTTTATTAGAAAAGCCCTAACATGTTCCATGGTTGTCCTCCCTTCTTCATAAGTCTGGTACTCACCCATTTATTACCTTGTCCTATTTAAAAGAAGTTATCCGAAAGCAAAGAAAAGGCGTTTCAGCAGCATGGAATGGCAAGCAAATATTTTCCTCCTGGCATACAACTCACCTCCATGTGGTATATCTGTTATATACGACAAAAACGAGGGGAAATCATATGAATACATCTGAAATACAAAGAATGATGGATATGGGCGGCTTTGTGGAGATTCCAGAAGGGGTCCATGAACTGGAGTCGCCTTTATTGCTACGCACGAGTGGTCTTTACTTAAGAGTAAACCCGAGAGCGATTCTTGTTCGTAAAGGCAGGTTCGCTAACCTTCTTAAAACTTCTGAAGAAGCTACAGGATACAACGGGGTATGCGATGTCACGATCGAAGGCGGCGTCTGGCACCATAACGGCTCTGAAATCGATGCATCCGGAACCGCGATCAATTTTGGACACTGCACGAATATAACGATACGGAACATTATAGTGCTTGATGTCCATCGCAACCATGCTGTGGAAGCAAACAGTTCGAAAAAGGTGCGCCTGTTAAACTGTATGTTTGACGGCCAGGTCGGAGAGCCGCGTAAGAGTGAGGCATTCCAAATCGACGGAGCCTTTCGTCCTTCCGTGTTCCCGCACCACGGCATCTATGATTATACCTCCTGTAAGGATGTGCTTGTGGAGGGATGCCAGTTTATTAACTGGAGCAGAGGAATCGGATCTCATTCTTATGAAAAAGGACACGAGCATAAAGATATAAAGATTATCGGGAACCACTTTGAAACGATATATGATGAAGGGGTCCGGGCTCTTGGATATAATGGATTGATCATTACAGGTAACACGTTTTATAACTGTTCGACCGGAATAAAAGTGGAACACTCCGAAGTGTGCTCCATCTCCAGCAATACGATTCAGAACTCAGCCCAAAACGGGATAAGCCTGTATAACGACAATGAACAGATCACGGTAAATGGAAATAACATGCGAAACTGCGGTGGCCAGGGAATCTCTCTTTATAATAACAGCAACAACACTTCTATCGTGGGAAATACAATCCAGGACTTTGGCCAATATGGGATTGTTATTAACGCCAGCCATTATAACATGATCGATGGAAATATTATTAATTCTTATAAAAGTAAAGGCAAGAAAAATGCCGGTATCCGCATCACAAAATGGTCAAGCAACAATACAATCGGGATTAACCAGGTGAAAGGGATATCTCCTCCCCTTTCTTTTTCATCGACAGCCTATAAAAATGAGGTTATACATGATGATTAGACCCAACATTTAAGCCCCGGATTTTTTACCGGGGCTCTTACGTGTTGATTGCTATTCTACGATATACTCCTTTAAATCCAATTCTAAGATACGGTTCATCTCCTCTATCTCCGTCATCTCCGCAAAAACAAAAGCAAAAACCGGATATTCTTTAAAGTCGATTTTTCTAAACGCAAGAACCTTATTATATAAGGATAAAAAACCTTCATAATCAACAGAATTTATCTCTGATTGCGGAACTCCTGAAGTGTCTGCAACTGTAATGGAATAAAAACGGTCCTCCATATTCTTTAAAATCGTATCCCAATCAGGTGCTTTGTTTGTTAAATAGTATTCATAAGGGTTTATTCCGAAAGCGTAGCTTGCAATGTCCGTTGTACACCATCCGGCAAATCTTAATGGATTGATTTCAATCGGGAATATCTGCCCTCTATCCGTCACTCTGAATTCGATATGTATCGGGTAATTCCGTAGCTCAAATATTTCTCCGATCGCTTGAAGTTCTTTTAAAAAGGCTTTTTTGTTCTCCTGAATCACTTTTTTCCCTGTGTAATAAACACGGTCGCTTGTATCTTTATCACCAGCGAATAAGTGCTTTAACACATTAAGAATGACAGGGTTTCCACTTTCATCATAATAGGCATCAACTGCGAATTCCTCCCCGTCGATGTACTGCTCGATAAGGAATTTGGCGGTGTCCATCACATAATCGGGATAAACTCCTTCTACTTGTGCTATCTCCTCTTCCAACTGCTGGATTGCCGCAAACCATTCCTTCTCGTTATCAATCTTGTATACACCCATGCTAAAAAATCCGACTGCAGGTTTTAAGATACACGGATAATTGATTTCTTTACTGTTTATTTGGGTTAACTGATCCCTGGTAACTTCTTTAAAGTAAAGATCCGGATATAATTGACTGGTCTTTTTTCGAAACTCCGCTTTATCTTTTAAAATTTGTGTTGTTTTAACAAGCTCTGTTCCTTCTAAATGCTTATAAATCATAGATAGCGCGTTTTCCGAATTCGTAAGCAACGGGGGAAGAGCACTTTTAAAGGCAGTAAAGAAACGCTCTTCTTCTATCTCATTTAGAGTTTTGCTTTCCAGGCTCAGATTTTCGTTATTGATCAATACAGGGATCTGATGCTGTTGAAGTGTCTCAATAAGAAATGAAGAAACATAGGGTTTATCGAGAATTATCATAAATACTCTCCTTATCATTGTTAAATTAATTTAATCATCCTTTTATCACTGAAGATAGGGTATTTGGACACCGATTGACTTTTTTTGCTGAAGCTCGTATAATCTAAATATACCCCATAGGGTATAAAAGGGTAAAGGGGGAATTAATAAATGTTTAAATATAGTATTAAAATTATAATGTCACTGCTACTGGCGGTAACCGTTCTCTTTGCTGCAAATCCATCTTCAGAAGCATCTGCAGAAACAACTGCAGCTGATGCAGTTGTCTACGTGGGACAGACTGGTGCGGACATGTATGAACAAAGTATAAACGGAGTGCTTTACACAGAACAACAAATCGGTTTCATGGCTGATCGAATTTTATGGACGGAAGAGCAAATCGGCTTTATGGCTGACCGGATTGTATATGTAACAGAATTGTCCCAGGATAACTCTATTGAAATAATTTACATTGCTACCGCACTATGGCAAACAGGAACCCAGGACGGCGGATACCTGTATGAAGTATCCTTGATGCCAGTAGCAATGCTTCCTACCGGCTGGTAAGGTAACCGAAAATGAAAGGCAGATGACCAAAAAGTCATCTGCTTTTTTAATCTTCTTCATCAGAAACAAACTTACCATGATCAGGAACTGCAATTTCTTCAAACTCCTCAACAAGCTTTTTAAGACCATCGGTTAAGTCCTCTCCAGAAAGCGGTGTGCCATGTCCTGTTGCAGCTACATAAGGATTTAACGCCTGCAGTTTTTTTACAGAATCGTATGCTGCCTGCCAGTCTGTCGTTAGATATCTCGGTGGCCCGCTGATTTCCTGAGCCTGGGTCAGTACTTTAAAAAGTTGATCCTGCCTGACTGTGATAAATGCGTCACCTGCAATCAGAGTCCTGTCTTCATCCCGGAAAAATGAAACATGGCCGGGCGTGTGTCCAGGGGTATGGATCCATCGCCATCCTGGCATTTCAGGTACTGTTCCATCCTCTGGAAGCTTCTGGACCCGGGTTCCAAGGTCAATCCCTTCATTCGGGAACATCCGCGACATTTTTGCAACCAGGCCACCTTCCACGCTGGAGTCAGGTTCTGGATAGTCTTTTTTTCCTGTCAAATAAGGCAGTTCTAAGTAATGAGCGTAAACAGGCACATCCCAGTGGTTAGCCAGCTCTTCAACGGCACCAACATGATCAAAGTGCCCATGTGTTAAAATGATCGCTTTCGGTTTGTTGTCTTCTCCAAAATGCTCTTTCGCCTCTTCTAAAATATTATCATGGGATTTCGGCATCCCGGCATCGATTAATACCCAATCATGCGGCTCATACGGTTTACCATAAAAATAACAGTTCACCACCTGTATAGGATAGCAAAACACGTCTGGCGTGACCAATTGCCCTACTCCGCTTGTGAGCGAAGTGACAGGTATATAATTATCTTCCTCCATTCGAATGCCTCCTTTCCTTCTAACAATATTCCCCGAAATACTGTTAATCATGTTAGATGTTATACTGCTCCGGGCTGGTGGTATGGAATTATGAAAAGAATTTATGGCAGAAAGAAGGTATACGATGAAGCTATATGTGATACGCCATGGACAGTCACTCGGAAATGTGAACCAGCATAAAACACCGAATGATGGTTTAACCGACTTAGGAAAAAAACAGGCAAGAAAGGTCGCAGAT
Organism: Exobacillus caeni; assembly: GCF_005747095.1. Lineage (GTDB taxonomy): Bacteria > Bacillota > Bacilli > Bacillales > Guptibacillaceae > Exobacillus > Exobacillus caeni. The sequence continues at coordinate 119,499 of NZ_SWLG01000007.1, forward strand.
TACTTTGAATCGATCTCTGTCTCTCGAATTTTCTGCAGCCCTTTCAGGAGAGTAGTTGAAACAGCAACTCCTCTCGCCGTGGACCAGGAGAAAAGAATCACTTTATCTCCTGAGCTCAGTGAAATTTTTGACTGTGTTAAAAGAAGGGACCATAAATGGGAATCACGAGAGGAGCTTGAGAAGCAATTTCCTTTCGCTACCTTCGCTAAAACGGATGAGATCAAAAAACAATGGTGGCCAAACTATCCTGAAACCGAAGAGGTAGAAGTGAAACACCGTGTGAAATCTTTTTTCGAAAAAATTATTATCCCTTTGCTTGAAAAAGATGAACATGTGGTTATTTTTGGGCACAGGGCAACTACCGCACAGCTAAAGAAGTTCCTGTGTCCCGATGTTTCTTATGAAGACCACGGAAACGCCGTTATCTTTGAGTATACTCTGGATGAAAACGGAACCTGTGTGGAAAATAAAGAGATTACCGAACATCTGGAAGGACTCGTTTAAAAATTAATTTCCAGAGGTCACAGCTTCCCCGTTCTCTTTATCATTCCTCAAATGCGTTTTTCCTTTTCAAAAACACCAAATGATATCGAAAGGATGCCACTACATGATAAGATTCAGTATTCTGGACCAGGCACCGATCCCAAAAGGATCTGATACGCACGCTACCTTACAACAATCAGTAAAACTTGCCGGACTGGCTGAAAAACTCGGGTTCAGCCGGTACTGGTTTGCGGAGCATCACAGCACAAAGGGGCTTGCAAGCAGTTCCCCCGAAATAATGATTGCTCATATTGCGTCTAAGACCTCTTCGATCAAAGTAGGCTCCGGAGGCGTCCTTCTCCCACAGTATAGTCCTTACAAAGTGGCTGAAAATTTTAAACAGTTAGAGGCACTTCATCCGGGAAGGATCGACCTCGGAGTTGGACGCTCGCCAGGCGGAACTGCAAAGACCCGTCTTGCATTAACGGATGGTGTAGACAAAAGCCTTAACGAATATCCGCGCCAACTTCGGGATCTGTCTTATTTCCTTACCGATTCGCTCCCTTCTGACCATAACTATGCAGGGATAAAAGCATCACCCCGGACTTCGACAACGCCATCGCTCTGGACGCTCGGCCTGGGAGAAAACAGTGCAGAACTGGCTGCCGAGCTTGGCATCGGCTATGTTCTCGGTCATTTTATCAACCCTGACAGAGGAGCTGAAGCTTTTTCTGCATATCGCAATGCTTTTAAGCCATCATCCTTTTTCGAACAGCCAAAAGGAATCACCGCTATCTTTGTCATTTGCGGAAAAAAAGACGAACATGCTGAAGAGCTTGCGTTAAGCCAGGACTTGTGGCTGCTTCGTGTGGAAAAAGGACTTGACAGCCGCATCCCTTCTATTGAAGAAGCAAGATCCTATACCTATACATCTAAAGAAAAAGAACGTGTTATACACAACCGGAGGCGAATGGTGATCGGGTCTCCTGAGACAGTTAGGGAAAAGTTAAAAGAACTTTCCGGGCGATACCAGACAGAGGAATTCATGGTATTGACCAACGTGTTTGATTTTGATGAAAAAAGAGCTTCGTATGAACGTCTTGCAGAATTGTTTATGTAAATAAAAACTTTTTGCAAAACTATTCTTGTTTTTGTTCTCCGATTGATAACCCCTTGCAAAAATTATTTTTAAAAAGCAAAGATAAAAGCCCTGCTTATTATAAGCGGGGCTTCTCATTTCATATAAAATCATGACGATATAAGGTCTCTTTGATACTTTGTCAATAACTCATCAAGTTCCTGGCTGCAGGTAACTGTTCTGTTATCTGTATATCCGAATGTTTTAGCGGCCAGAAACATTTTTCTTCTTTTTACTTCGATACGAACATTCAAAACTATCTTTTTAACCCAATCTGTCATCACTATTCCTCCAAGTATGTATTTACTGTATCTATGTGAAGTGAGATTCATGGTGTATCCGAGGCACATAGAAGAGTATATAACAACAAATTAGAAATTTTTGTTATTCCTTGTCGAATCAGTTATAAAATTTTCTTTATTTCAAATAATTTTCACAACTCATGTCTCGATTTGTTACTCTTTTACTATTTATTTTGCTGTATCTTGTGTTTCGGGAAGCAACCTCGTAAAATACAGTGGTCTTATTTGAAAGGAGATAGGTGATTGAAACAGACCACCAATGAAAAATTAAGTATCTATAATGGTATCGCTTCTACCATTTCTACAAATACAGTAAACGGATTTATTCCGTTATTCGCAATCGGGGTTCTCGGAGCGACGAACCAGCAAATGGGATTAATCACTTCCCTTCCTTCTATTATAGGGATGCTGGCTTTAGTCCCGGGGGCAATGTGGCTGAATAGAGTTGGATCAAAGCGAAATTTCGCTGCTCTCTCAACGTTCGCCACACGTTTTTTGTTTATGTTGATTTTCTTCATCCCTTTTCTGCCGATCGAAAATCCGGTATGGCTATTAGTGATCCTCATCGCCCTGGTGAACTTTCCGGGAGCTTTATCCGGGCTTTCCTGGCAGTCGATGATCGGCGATATGATTCCTGAGAAAAGGCGTGGCGATTTTTTCAGTTCCCGAAACAGGATAACGACGATCGTTGCAATGATAATGACCTTCCTGACGGGATTTTTCATCCAGCAGTTTGATAGGGAAAATGCTTTCCCGTATCAAATCCTGCTTGCTTTTGGTTTCATTTTTGCAATCATCGAAGTGTATTTTCTTTTTAAGCATAAAGAGAAGCGGCGGGAAAAGCCTGCTGTTGTGGAAAGCAATATTAAGAAGCCTACGCTTAAAGTGTATAAGCATAAGCCGTACCTTTATTTTATCTGCTGTGCCCTGTTCTTTAACTTTGCAGCTCAAATGGGCTGGTCGATTTTCAGCATCTACCATGTCCGTGAAGCGGAAGCGACCGCTTTATGGTTCAGCCTGTTCTCTGTCACAAACCAGATCGCCCAGATTATCAGTATTAAATGGTGGGCACGCCATGCGGATAAATACGGCAACACGATGATGCTTGTCATCGTCTCAGCAGGTATGGCTACCGCGCCAATTTTAACAGTACTTTCGACTAATCTGGTTTATATCACAGCAATTAATTTCTGGATCGGATTGTTCGTATCCGGCATGAACCTGTTATTGTTTAACCAGCTGCTCAACGCTTCACCGGAAAAAGACAGAACGAACTATATCGCAAACTACAACTTCTTGCTGTCGTTTATCGGATTTTTCGCTCCTCAGTTCGGCGTGTTCCTGTTGAACCAGTTCGGCATGTTTTCCGCGATGAGCATTACTTCGGTTGTCAGGTTCATGGCAGGCATTTTATTTTTAGTCGTTGCAATAACGTTTGAGAAAAGGTCTCTCAAGCTTTTGCCAAAAAGTATCTAAAGCATGTATCTGTTTCTTTAAAAATATAGCTTCAGTTCGAAATGAAAAAGGCGTGAAAACTGACTTCAGTTATCACGCCTTTTTTTATGCTTAAAGGGCTAACATTACATAAAAAGAAAAAAGTTGCAAACAATTACATAAGAAGGAAATTTATTAATGTGAGGTTCTTATGGAATCAAAAAACGATCAAATCAGCGTTTTTCACTGCCTTTTTATCATAATAGCAAGTGCTGGACTGATGTCCCACGTAATAGTCCTGCCTGTATTGTTAAATATAGGAGGACGGGATTCATGGATATCGGTGCTTATTTTTGCCGTCTTTTATATTGCATGGATTTTAATCCTCCATGTTATACAAAAAAAAACGCAACAAAAGCATATCTTTCTGTGGCTTGCCGATAAAGGCAACAAAACGATTGCATATCTCTTTTCATTAATCGTAACCATATATCTTCTTTCCACAGCTTCGGTTTCCTTTTTGGACACCATTACCTGGGCTAATATTACTTACTTGCCTGAAACACCAGGTATTTGGTTAAGTTTAACGCTATCTTTTATCTGTTTTCTATCGGCTCTCAGCGGAATAAAGTCTATCGCCATCATCAATGGGATAATGCTTCCCGTTGTTATTCTATTTGGATTTTTAGTCGCTTTTGGCAACATCCAATTTAAAGATTACTCCCTGCTGCGCCCTTTTTTAGAAAACGGCTGGAAACCTGTTCTAGAAGCATCGCTTTATTCTGGATTCGGCCTTTTAGAATTATTTTTTATTATTTTATATCAGCATAAAGCAAGTTCTAAGATAAAGTTAAGAGCATTATTATTCAGCGGTATCGTATTGGTTATGCTCACGCTGGGACCATTAATCGGTGCAATTGTGATCTTTGGCCCCCATGAAGCAGCTATCCAGCGTTACCCCGCTTACGAACAGTGGGGGATGCTCTCACTTGGACGATACATTGAACACCTTGATTTCTTATCCGTATACCAGTGGATGGCAGGGATCTTTATTCGAATCTCCTTACTCATTTACATTATTCCCGAACTTTTCAATTTAAAAGGAAAGCGAAGAATGTTTACACAGGCCTTTGTGTTTTTATTCTTAAACGGTGTAGTTCTTTTTAATCCGCTGAGCGATACCCAGTTTTTAATGTTTGTTAAGGATCTCTTTATTCCTTTTTCATCCATTTTCATTGTGGCAATATCATTTTTACTGGCTTTCTATTCCTTGTTGAAATCAGCTTAAAGGAGAAAATAATACCATGAAGTATAAGAAGTTACGAAAGCAAAAAATCTCCGGAAAAAGTGAAAAAAACCATACTCCATCTACCCTTGAAAATTTGCATAAATTATTTGAAGGATGCGGAGATGTTAAGTTCCACAAGTTAGTGGATCAGGAAGGAAAACCTTTTCACCTTGTATATTGCCAGGGATTATATGATAAAAGAAAATTAGACCAATTAGTGATCCCCTCTTTTATGAGGATTTTAAACAACCATGCAACAGAATCAACTTTAAGTTTTGAAGAAATCGAAGAAAAACTGGAAACTCCTGTTTCGATAGTGGAAAACAATGAACAGATCATCTCCAGAGTGTTTAACGGAGAAATCTTAATCATGATAGGCGAAGATTTACTTCTTACAGTTGATATTTCAGATCATCCACAACGAAGTCCTGAAGAGCCAAACTCAGAATTAAGTATAAAGGGAGCAAGGGACGGATTCGTAGAGGAAATTCAAGTGAATATGGCTTTGATCCGCAAAAGATTAAGGACCAACACCCTTAATTATGAACAATTCGTTCTCGGAAAACGGACCCATACAAAGGTGGGACTGTTATATATTGAAGATATCATTGATATGGATATTATAACTGAATTAAAAGAGAGAATATCGAAAATAGATATCGATGGGGTTATCAATTCTACACAGTTGAAAGAATTACTAAAGGAGAGCCCTTTTACGATATTACCAACAATCGGAGATACAGGGCGGCCAGATTTTGCAGTCGATTGTTTATTGCGCGGAAGATTTGTAATTATCATTGATGGTGTTCCTACCATCCTGATCGGCCCGGCTAACCTCTTTTTCCTGTTTAGGAGCGGGGAGGATAACGAATTTAACTTTTTATTTAATTCTTTCGAAAGATTATTACGCATTTCAGGACTGCTTATATCAACTTTCTTGCCAGGTATGTGGATCGCGCTCATCACCATTCACCAGGATCAAATTCCCTTTAGTTTATTGGCGACGTTAATCGAATCCAGAAAAGGGGTTCCTCTCCCGTCTGCAATGGAAGCGATCATAATGCTTCTTTTATTTTCCCTATTTAGAGAAGCTGGTTTACGGCTGCCTAAAACTATCGGCCAAACATTAAGTGTTATTGGAGGCTTGATCATCGGAGATGCGGCGATCAGGGCCGGCCTTACCAATCCGGCCATGTTAGTCGTCATCGCGGCTTCCGAGATAGCGACTTATACACTCGGAAATATTTCATTGACTGGTATTGTCAATGTGTTACGCATATTTATCATTATTTTGTCAGGGACGTTTGGTGTTTGGGGATTGTTTCTTTCCTTTGCATTATTGAGTATTTATGGAGCCCACTTAAGGCCGTTTGGCATTCCATATCTTGCTCCTTTTACTTATAAAAAACCGGTCACTTTATTAAACACCTATTTCCGGCTGCCATGGAAACTTCTTCACACAAGACCAGGTTTCCTTAAACCCCAGGATCCAACCAAAGGAGGAGAAGATGGATGATAAGAAAGCTTTTCTTCATAATATTGCTTCCCCTTGTGTTTCTTTCTGGCTGCTGGGACGTGGATGAAATAGACAGAATGCTGTATATCCATGCGGTAGGTGTGGATTACAAGGATGGATATTATTATCTATATGGGCAGCTTTTAAATGTTAAATCCTCAGGGACAAGCAGTTCTTCAAAAGGTAATGGACAGGCCGGAGGAGGCCAGGTTCCTGCAATAGTCGGAATAGGAAAAGGAAAAACTGTTGATGAAGCAGCATTTGACTTCTACAAGAATCTTCCACGGCGTCTCTTTTGGGGGCATTTATCTGCGATCATATTTTCTGAGGAAGCTTTAAAACAGAAAGACGTTGTGTTCTCCACACTGGATGTTTTCGATCGTTATCGAGAAACCCGCTATACATTATGGATTTCGACAACACCAGACTCTGTCGAAAAGCTGCTGTCTTCCGTCTTTCTAACCGATATATCCCCCCTCCAAACGAGGATTTCGGATCCGATGCACAGTTACGAACAAAATTCTTTTATACAGCCAAAACGGTTGAAGGATTTTTTACTCGAGCTTAACGAACCTTCCTTTACAGCGATACTACCCTTAATCGAAGTTGTAGACAGCTATTGGAAAGACGGAGGGAAAACTACTTCACCAGGATTAAGAATTAACGGAGTAAGTCTTGTCAGCAAAAAGGACGGATTTAACGGTACTTTAACTGGTACTGCTGTGAAAGGGCTTCGATGGCTAACACCCGAGGCTGGCCGGAATGATTTAATGATCTTTAGCGATGGCAGCCCTGTCGCTTCTATCGTCTTCGAAAAACCCAAATTGAAAATCGTGCCGGAAGTCAAAGACGGAAATGTAAGGTTCAACCTCAAGGTAGAGATGAAAGGAACTGTTAGTGAACTTTTTCAGGAAAAATCTGAAAAGACTTTAAATCAACTTGCTTCTAAAGCAATAAAAAAGGAGATTAAACATACCTATCAAGCTGCACTTGATAAGAATGTAGACATTTACAAAATAACAGAACAGTTATACAGGACAAATCCGAAAGAATGGAAAAAAGTAACGTTGGACGGGAATATTAATCCGCTTAAATCTGACTCGTTAAACAAAATTGAAGTGAAAGCAAAAATAAATACTACCGGTAAAATCGAGTTAAAAAGACCAGAATAACCCTGAAAAAAAGCAGGATTATTCTGGTCTTGATTTCACCATCTCATGATACCGCTTACAATTTAAATTATACTTCTTCCAGAACCTGTTTGCGATGATCCACAATCCGGATTGCTTTTCCTTCCGATCTTGGTACTTGCTTTGGTTCCTTGATAACCGTATTGATCGCAACATAGCAGTTAGATTTTAATTGATGCTGGATCTTGTATTGCAACAGCTGGACAGCTTCACTCGCCATATCGCCATTGATGCTCTTATGGAAAGCTTCTGATATTTCGCAATGCAGTTCAACGATATCCATAGAACCCTTCTTCTTCAAATGCAACTGGTAATGCGGGTCAAGTTCTTCTATCGAAATGAGATAATGTTCAATCTCTGAAGGGAACACATTCACTCCCCTGATGATCAGCATATCGTCGATTCTTCCTTTTACTCTCGACATCCTTGTCGTTGTTCTTCCACAGGAGCACTTTTCTTTTGTAATAGAAGCAATATCGCCAGTTCGATAACGGATAATCGGAAATGCTTCTTTCGTTAAGCTAGTAAAAACAAGTTCTCCCTGTGTTCCATCTGGAACGGGTTCAAGTGTCTCAGGGTCTATTACTTCCACATAAAAATGGTCGTCTGTTACATGCAGTCCATCCTGTGCTTCGTGGCACTCCATCGATACTCCGGGTCCGATCACTTCACTCAATCCATAAATGTCACACGCTTTTATTCCAAGCTTCTCCTCGAGCGTCTTTCTCATTTCTTCTGACCAGGATTCCGCTCCGAAGATTCCGTACTTCAAGCTTGTTTGTCGTGGATCTTTTCCCATTTGTTCCATCGTTTCCGCAATATTTAATGCGTACGACGGCGTTGCACAAATAACAGTAGGCTCAAAGTCTTCGATCAGGGTAATCTGGCGCTGGGTGTTGCCTCCTGAAACAGGCACAGTTGCCATTCCTAGCTTTTCTCCGCCATAGTGGAGGCCTAATCCTCCGGTGAATAATCCGTAGCCATATGCGTTATGTAGTATTTCACCAGGGTTTCCACCGGCGATTGTAATCGCTCTTGCAACAATTTCAGCCCAGTTATCGATATCATTTTGGGTATATCCCACAACTGTTGGCTTTCCACTCGTTCCAGACGAACAATGGACCCGGACGATTTCATCTCTTCCCACAGCAAAAAGGCCAAACGGATAATGGTCCCGCATATCTTGCTTTCTTGTAAAAGGAAGCTTTTTAATATCTTCCAAGGAAGCGATGTCCTCAGGCTTAATCCCCTTTTCATCGAATTTCTCTTTGTAAAAATCTACTTTTTCGTACACAGTATTTACCGTCTTCTTTATGCGATCGAGTTGGAGCTTTTCAATGTCAGAACGTACTGCTGTTTCGATTTCGTGAAGTGCCACTTGCAATTCCTCCCTTTATCTCCTAAATAGTAAAACCATTTAATTATATAACGTTAATTTCCCGTCAAACTAATAGTGTGATATATATTACAGAATAAACCGAGAATGAATGGGTGTCAATATATTTTCAGAATATTACTATTATTATTGGGTTTGCTCTGTTATTCTGTTTTATTTAATAGTAAAATTTTAAAAGAATAAGAAATCATCTATCAGGACGTGATAAAAATGAATGAAAAATTAGTAGAGAAAATGAAAGCAGATCCTTATGCCAACTTCCTTGGCATCGAGCTGTTAGAAGTTCGGGAGGGATTTGCTCAGGCATCATTGGTTATTAAAGAAAACATGCTTAACTTTAACGGAACGGCAAACGGCGGAGTGATTTTCTCGCTTGCTGATTACGCTTTTGCTGCTGCAAGCAATTCACATAACCAGGCTGCTTTCGGCATTACTGTAACCATCCATTATCTTGCACCAGGATGGACAGGAGAAAGGGTAACCGCAACCGTAAAGGAAGAAACAAAGCCCGGACGCCTCGGATTATACCGGATGGAAGTGACAAACGAAAAAGAAGATTTGCTGGCTGTTTGCGAGGGAATGGTCTACAGGAAAAAAGATACTGTGATTAGCTGAACTTATTGAAAATCACTTATGGTAATTAAAGGATGGATTATTGCATAAACGTTTGTTATGTTACAAAACAAAAAACATTATCAAAAGTCTCTCATAATATCAATTTCATCATGATTGTTTGCTAGAATAGGTTTTGAAGATGAAACCCCATCTTCATCCCCCTAAACCCTAAAAGATAAATCGAACCCCGTGCCGAACGTCTGGCATGGGGTTCGTTCGTTTTTTTATACAGACACTGGGGACTTCTCCTTTCTTATATGTAAAGATGGGTTACCATCTTCCACCGTTAAAGTAGCACGTGTTTCCATAGGAGCACCCGGTTTCTTTACATATGGAACAATCACATAATCTGCCTGCCAGTTATTTTGAGTAACTGTACAACGTACATATCCACGCTGATTATTAAAAAACTTAATATGCGGATTTTCTTCCAATACTTCTGCCGTATTATTTCTCCGATCAGACCCATCTCCACCAGATGTGATAGAAGTTCCTACAAACTCGACACCAACGTTTTTAGAATCTGGATTATCAAAGTCAGCTTTTATCTCGTTTGCCCAGTTAGAATGAACGTCACCTGTCAAAACAACAGGGTTGCTTACATTATTAGTGCTTAAAAAGTCTAAAATACGCTGGCGCGCTACAGGATAACCATCCCATGCATCCATACTGTAGCGTTCTGCTTCTGGGCCAAATCCATAATCACGCCGTGCAAAGAAAACCTGCTGGGCAAGAACATTCCATTTAGCAGAAGAAGCCTTCAAGCCTTCAAGCAACCATTTTTCTTGTTCACTTCCAAGAATTGTTCTGTTAGGGTCCATCGATTCAGGTGTTGGACTGTCCCATCCATCCCCATTCGCCTGGTTATCCCTGTATTGGCGGGTGTCAAGCATATTAAATTCCACTAGATTTCCAAAGGATACTCTTCTATATAACTGCATGTCGATTCCGGAAGGATAAGATGTCCTTCTTAACGGCATATGTTCATAGTAGGCTTGAAATGCTACGGCCCTTCTTCTTAAGAAGTCTTCCCGTGATTGTTTGTCTGGGTCCTGTGGAACTTCATCTGCCCAGTTATTATCGATTTCATGATCATCAAGTGTTACAAGCCACGGGAAATTTGCATGTGCAGCCTGTAAATCACTATCAAGCTTGTATAACGCATATCGATTGCGATAGTCCTCTATAGTATAAACTTCCGGGTACTCCTTATCGATCGGCCTCACACCATTCGAGTTATGCGTCCCTTCATAAATATAGTCTCCTAAATGTATAACCAGGTCCAGATCATCCTTTGCCATATGCTGATAGGCTGTATAATATCCTGCCGTCCATAGCTGGCAAGAAGCAAAAGCAAATTTGACCTGTTCTACATTTGCGTGGAACGGAGGTGCCGTTTTGGTTCTTCCTACCGGACTGAGTTCCGGACCAGCTTTAAATCGATAAAAGTACCATGTCGATGGGTTCAACCCATTAACTTCAATATGGACTGAATGGCCAAGATTGGGTTTAGAAAGCTCTGTTCCTCTCTGGACAACATTCTTAAAACTTTGATCTAACGCAACTTCCCACTGGACGGGAAAAGGATGGGAAGGCATCCCCCCTCCATTCAACGGATCCGGAGCAAGACGCGTCCACAAAACGACACCATCTGGCAAAGGATCACCAGAGGCTACTCCTAATGTAAATGGATAAGATTGAAAATTAGATTTCGCAGCAGATGCCAAATCAACTGGAAGTGAATTGGCGATTGTAACACCGAGTGCTACCCCTACAGCTTTACCGGATCTCTTAATAAAATTCCGCCGATTAAACTTGTCCCCTAATTGATCGCTTCTTTTCATTTTTAGCCCTCCTTTATATTTCAAGCCCAATTGTAGCCATAAAATGTAAAGGAAATATTTCGTTACAGTAAAAATATGTATTCAAAGGAATAATCAGTTATTTAGTCTTGTTTTTAAGCCTTTTTCTATAAGTCGCCCAGTCTAAGAATCAACGATATTACTCACTCAGTCATAAGTGACCGGGTGCTTTTTCCTAAAAAATAATAACCTCCATGTCCATAAATTGACATTAATTTCACAAAATTAACAAATAGCTTTTCAATAATTTAGTACAAAAGATGTTGGAAATTGGGGTAACACATCATACCAGCTTTAAATTCTTATTATGTTAAGGTCTATAGTAGTATGTTTTCACAAGGATAAAAATGACATTTATCTTATTTTTGCTCAACTAGCCAACAATATAAACTTTATTAACAATAGATTAATAGAAAATCAGTAAGATGTAATGGAATCAGAATTTCTGTGGAAGCTTGCAGCGATTCTAAAAAAATTTAGGAGGTTGTATTATGCCATTTGGTAACATTGGAATTCCTGGATTGATATTAATTCTAGTCATTGCGCTTATTATTTTCGGACCATCAAAACTTCCAGAGATCGGTAAGGCTTTTGGAAATACGTTAAAAGAATTCAAGCGAGCTACAAATGATCTTGTATCTACTGAAAAGGAACTCCCAAAAGAGGATGATAAAAGAAACAGTGCTTCTTAAGAAAACATCTTGTTACTTGGGGAGTGAATAAGAAACATGGACAGAGACCTTTATTTGGCTGAACATCTTGAGGAGTTAAGGAGAAGACTGATCATTACCACTGGATTTTTCTTGATATTTTTCATCGTTTTTTTTGTGTATGTAGAAAACATATATGAATTTTTAATCAAAGATCTAGAGGACAAACTGGCGATTCTGGGCCCAGCCGATATTCTTTGGGTCTATTTTTTAATTTCAGGCGTGTTTGCAATAGCTTTTACGATTCCTATAGCAGCATATCAAATCTGGAAATTTGTCTTGCCTGCACTGGATCCTAATGAAAGAAAATCTACGTTGCTTCTTATCCCATCGCTTTTTATTTTATTTTTAACAGGGATAGGTTTTGGATATATGATCGTTTTTCCAACCGTACTTTCTTTCATGCAAAATATGTCTACTGGACATTTTGAAACATTTTACACAACTGAAAAATACTTTCGTTTTATGATCAATCTCACTTTTCCGTTCGGGGTGTTATTTGAACTGCCTGCAGTTATCCTTTTTCTCACCAGTCTCGGCATCCTTAATCCTGCAAGATTAGCTAAGACTAGAAAGATTGCATATTTTATTCTGATCGTTACTGCAGTTTTGATAACGCCTCCTGACTTTATATCAGATTTTCTTGTAATGGTTCCGTTGCTGCTGCTTTATGAAGTTAGCATTACGCTTTCCAGAGTGGTATACCGTAAAAAGTTAAGAAAAGAAAACTTTTTGCATAGTAACTTAAAAAGTTAATTGAATTGCTAAAGGCGTGTAACCAATATACTGTTTGCACGCCTTCTTCCTTTCTTATTGGCCTATTTTAATCCTTTAAACTAATAGTTTTAATATTTTGCTGATAAATTTCTGGTGACAACCACCGTTTATAATTTTCAGGCAATACGTTTCCTTCACTACTCTCACTTACTGCCTTTAACAAATGCTTTATGTAATTAAATATCTCATAAACGTTTTGTTTGTTTCCAACAGGCCCATGCCCCGGAATAATAGTCTCGATTTCCATTTCCTTCAACTTGTTTAAGATCGCAAGCCATTCTTCTGGGTTAGATTCTTCAAACAAGGCGGGATGGGTATCAACAGCTACAAGATCTCCTGAAAACATGGTCTTGTTCTCTGGTATGTATAACATCGAATCGCAAATGGAATGGCCTCCTCCCAGAGTAAACAGCCGGGCAGACCTTTTTGACCCGTAAATCGTAAATTCATCTTTAAAAGTATAGTTTGGAAGAACCAGTTGCAGATCGGGCAACGATTTTTCTATTTCATGCAAAAAAGAAATCTGCAGGTTAATTTTTTCATCCTTTGTTTCCTTTGATTCCTTTGTTTCCTTTGCCTTCTCCTCTAATGTCTCAATGTAATTTTGCAGGCCTGCTAGATCGTTCTTCTGCTTGCTGATTCTTTCAGGATGAATTTCTTTCATATTCTTGAAGGTTTTATCGCTCGAAACAATATTGCTCTCATTAAATGCCTGATTGCCGCGAACATGATCGCCGTGCCAGTGGCTGTTTATGACCCAAGAAACAGGACGCTCCGTTATACTCTCTGCCATTTGCTTAAGGTCTTCAGCTGACTGCTGGGTGTTAAATGTATCAAAAACGATCGTCTTGTCGCCAAGATCAACGAATCCTGCGTTCCCTACTGCTCCTCCGCCTTCCTTCGCGAAAGCTGCATAAATGCCATCGCTAACTTTTTCCAAGCTGAAATGGTTACTAGAATGCACTCTGCTCATCATACCATCCTCCTAAAAACAAGTTAAAACACCCAGACGAAGGGCAAAAAAAGCCAGTAGTCATCAACTAACAAAATCGCAAACAGCCATGCTACTGTACCAATCAAGCTAAAAACCACATTTCTCACCGTTCTTTTCAATAGTTGAAATTTATAGGCTATTGCAAGCATCCACAGAATAAACGGGAACACGAGGATATACAGTCCGACCGACATGCTGCCTAAAAAGCTGGCAATATACATTAACAATCCTGAAACGAAGAACAACAACGGAGATTTGCTGATAAATGCCTGAACAGCAGTTACGATTCCTAAAATAATCGTCAGAAAAAATATCAGGATAAAAATAGCCATTGTATCCCCTTTCCTATTATAGCCAGAAAAAAAGAGCCATTCTTTGTTAGAACAGTCTCTCCCACCATCAGACTTACCGTTTGTTAATCAGAACCTCAATCATTCTAATAAATGACAAATTCACGATCGCAGAAATGAATGCTGCGAAAGAAAACGCATAAAAAACTGTTTCCAAAACATCTATTAACGTTCGTTGATCATAATCGCCAACTAAAAGAAGCAGAATGAACGGCAAGCCAAACCATTTAGAAGCAAACATTTCGTACATAATCTTCATAATTTACCCACCCATATCCTTTTTCTTTTACTTATTAAACGAAGTAAATCGAAAAAAGGTTTCAAAAGAACGGCCAAAACTATATGGTATTTTTCTGCAGGATTCCAATACTGTTTGAGGACATCTGTTCCGTTATTTGTGACAAATGTTTATTTTTGAAAAATTATAGGTCATCGGTTCCGTTATTTACCGATAACACGCCTATATTGCTCAGGTTTTTAGCAAATAGCGGAACATATGACCTCTTTTTCTCTAAAAGTTGTGTTTTTTCACAAATAGAGGATTCAATGACCTATAATTACACTTCCCGGGTTTCCATGCATTCATTTATCACCCTGATTGCCTTGCTCATTAGTTGACTACCCATGGTCTTTGATACTTCAGGAGTCTCATCCATCAACAGTCTCAATTTAAAACATTTATAGATAAACTATTACGGCTTCGGATTAATGCCCCAGCTCAACATGAGGGTTAAAAACACAAAAATGATCAAGAAAATATTCACGAGCAACCCTGCGAGCGCTACTTTTTTATCCACTTTCATAAACAGGCCGACAATAGCCAGGAATATTCCCGCAATTTCTTCAACAGGACTCAAAAGACCTGGAAAATCCGTATCAAACCAGATAGCAAAATTTATTAAAAGTAAGCCAATCATTCCCATTCCCAATGAAAAAGCGCCTGGTAAGCCTTTTAATGTTTTCCTATCTAGATTCACTGGCTCCCACTCTCCTTATTCCAATTCCAGAAATCAATACTTCCTATCCTGCAGCCTCTTATTTCCTCCAGTTCACGTAACTTTAATAATTCTTTTGAAGGACCGGTTGCAACGATTCCATATACCGCAATCCCATTTTTATCTAAGTAGTCGATTCTCTCCTCCAGAGCTAACGTCTTCGCTCTCGCTACGTCTGTAGCCAGTTCTTCATGCTGCTGGATAAATTTCAATTCTTGAAGAAACTGTTTTTCATTTGATTCATCTTTTGAAAAAGGATCGTTCGGACTGGACTGCATTCCTGCCGGGTAGCCGATCGGCGGTAAGTATACCCCTTCGTTATCTCCAGAAGGGTCTTTCATTTGTCCGTCTAGCCCTGTGTCTACTGCATACCATAAGAGCATAATGTCAAAATCGTTAAAAAGATCCTTTACCTCTTCCGGCTTATAAGTGTCCGTTAAAGAGAAGTAAACCTCCGACACAGTTCCTTCAGGAAGCTTCTCTAACTGATCCCATCCTTCGCGGGAATAAGGCATAAAAGCATCAGGATGAAAAAGCATCCGGTTTTCCAACAAAGGTATTTCCGGCTTTTTTTCCGTTATCATCCGTTTGTCCTGCTTCGTTAAGTTGTTGATCGTAAAAGTAGTATCATATTCTCCAATCCATTTTCTTTCTGCACCGACTGTTTTTAGTAGATCCATCTTGTAATCGATTGAAAAGAATGGATGGATAACGTTATCCACCTTATCCGGATCGATCAGGACGTTAGGCTCCGTGAGTGCAAACGTTGATATAACAACATCCCTATAATCATTTGCTTTATTTCCAAAAGAGTAATACATTAGTGTCGAAAGGAATGCAACCGGTGTGATCATCAGCAGGATCAATAATGTAATAACAATCGTACGCCATCTTGCCTGCCGTTTTCCTTTATTCAAGATTGATGTCTGTTTTGCTTCATTTAGAATAGAATCAAAGTTCACATCGTGCAGCTTGTTATCTTTCTTAGTCATTCTCGTTCCCCCTTTCTAGCTGGTCCCTGGCATTCTTTCTTCCCCTGAATAGTAACGTTTTGAAAGAATTCATCTTAACATTCATTATTTCTGCTCCCTCTTGATACGATAATGCATGGAAATCTCGTAATAATACCGCTTCTCTTTGTTTATAGGGAAGCATATGTATGACCTCTAAAATTTTGCTTAAGTTCTCCTGTTCAAGGACTGCTTGCTCCGGTGTTTCTTCTTCTATATTAGCAATTTCAAAAAAAGCCGTTTCTGTAGGGATGACCCTGCTGTGTTTTCTTAAATAATCAATAAAAGTATTTCTTGCAATTTTAAATAGCCAGGGCTTCACCCGCTGACTGTCATAATGGTCCAGGGCCACAAATGCTCGAATAAATGTTTCCTGCAAAATATCTTCTGCAAGGTGGGAGTCGTTATTTGCCATAGACAGCAGATAACGATAAATATCATTCATATGTAATTTAAAAACTTCCTCGATCGACTCCAACGTTCTCCCTCCCCCACATAAAAAGAACGAAATTGTCGGCAAAAAGTTTCAATTCTTTCAAAAAAAGATTGTGTTTTTAGCATTTCATCTATAACTGTGGGCCAGAACCAACATGTTCCTATTTTCGTTACAGCCAGTCCTCACTCAACAAAATTGCAAAAACACCCTACAAATAAGAGAGGTAAATTTGATTTTTTAATGGAGAAAATTTAACAGCCCTCCCGAAGCAAGAATAAATCTCTCTGAAACCCGATTAAATTTTCCTGAACCAAGAACAAATTAATCTGAAATAAGAATAATGGCCGATGAACCAAGAACAAGTTTCAACCAACAGGGAATAAGGCTCGGCGAAACGGGATTAAACGTTATTGAACCAAGAATAAAGTAAAAAATGTTCTTAGAGCAGCTAATAATTCCCAAAATTACGGGCAGATTATTATCGTTACAAAAGAAGTTACTTTTAGGAGGAATCGAGAATGAAATTAGCAGCACATGAGTTGCACGAACTTCATGAATTAACGATGAGCTGTGTAAATTCGATCACGAATATGGCTTACATGCTTGAGCATGTTCAGGACGCAGAGCTAAAAAGCCTTTTAGAGAGGCATTTTCCGTTCCATGTTCGTGACTATAACATGAAAGTGGAATTTTTGAACCAAATGGAAGGAGCTGCAAAAGAACTTCCTTTGTTTAAAGAAGAAGGAAGATTGACTGATTATACCATGTCTCCTGTCAGCCAGTATCCTCCAGTTCAACCTCGTACACAGGTTACGGAAATGAACGACCGTGAAATGGCTACTGCTTATTTATTAACGCTAAAGCGCGCTGGGCGTGAATATGCTTATTCTGCAATGGAAGCTGCCAATCCGGATTTGCGTTCGTTTCTCCAAACAGCTTTTATGATGAGCTGCGGCCATGCTTATGATATGTGGCAATACATGGTGGAAAAAGGATACTATCCGTTAGAACCCGCAGACCAGACGATGGTCGGCAAAATCGGAGCCACATACCAGGTTGTACCTGAAAACCAGGAGATGATACAGCAGGCACTTAATAAATACCAGGGACAAAATCCTGTCGCTGGGCAAAGCGACCAAATGTACCAATAAATGCATCAATAAGAAAGAAGCCAGTATGAACTAAACTGCTGGCTTCTATTCCCTCACCTTAAATTTCCATATTCAGTTATTATCAATTTGTATTTATCTTCCTCGCTTTTAGCAGTAAAAAAGATGGCCTGCGTTCTTCATTTACGATCTTCGGCATTTTCTCTAATCCTTCTGCTGTCGATTGAGGTTCAACCATTTTTTCTAACGCAAAACCGTTATCGATCAGTCCGTTTACAAGGGAAGAGACAGTGCGATGGTATTTGATGACACCATCGATTACCCAGTGCTGCTCACGTTTCCCTTCCTCCTGATAATGATCGAGCGCCCAGTGAAGTTTGTTTCCTTCCTTATCTTTAGCCCAGTTATTCATCTCTTTTCGTGCGGTTACAATCGGATGCTCCGTGGAGTAGATAAACTGGCCGTTATCCTTTAAAAGTTCGTTCACTTTTTTCACCAGGGATGTGTAATCTTTTATGTAATGAATGGCAAGAGAACTGACGACAAGGTCAAACTGGTTTCCCGATAAGTCCAGATCTTCAAAAGGGCTGCATAAATATGAAATCTTCTCATCCGGATTCTTTTCTTTTGCCAGATTGATCATGTTGCTTGATATGTCGATCCCTGTTACGTGGAAAGCATCGTGTTCAATGCAATATTTTGCAAAAGCCCCCGCTCCGCATCCAAGATCCAAAATGGACTTTCCTTTCAAAACAGGCAGTAATGCTTTTAATGCCGGTTGCTCGATAAAATCGTTAGCTGTAACTCCCGTATCACGCATATTCGTGTAATACTCAAAGAACTCCCTGTTGTCATAGATGTTTTGCTTCATCTTTTCACTCCTTACTGATCAAAGCTCATCCTGGACGATTTCTTCTCCTCTTCTTAAAACCTTATATGCCTTCGCTTCTTTCCTATCCTTCAACACTGCTATCTGTCCATCAACAAAAGAAACCGCACAATGGTCTGTTATCCCTATTCCTTCTTCATTTAGGCTGACCATCTTATTAAATGCATCTGCCCGGTCCTCGTAATTGAAATGCGTACAGCAGGATCCACTCACAAGCCCAAGTCCTTCAACCTGTATAAAGCCTTTTTCGCCTTCATAACTCAGGCCGCTATCGCACAGGTAATTTGCCCCTGCACTGAAACCGACAAACATCTGCGAACGTTTACTGGCTTGTCTGAGTAAGAAATCCAGACCATTTTGACGGCATGCTTCTGAAAGCTTCAACGTACTACCTCCGCCAAGATAAACAAGATCTGCAGAAGCAATTTTTTTTTCCGCGGACGTGGAATTCATTTCTTCAGAATAAATCACATCTGTTTTACAATTTAGCTTCTCTTCATATAACTTCCTGAAACGCTCATATGCGCCTTTTTCGTCTTCGCTTGCAAAAGGTATGTATAATGCATGAACCGTTTCTTTATTCACTAAAGACACAATTTCTTTTTCAAGATCCGGAGAGAAATCCCCACCGTTAACTCCCCCGCCAATCAAGACGACTCTTTTCATTTTTTCTCCTTTTCTTACCCCTGTTTTTTAACCCGAATGTAGTATTCGATACAAAAAGCCTTTTCCCTTTTCACATAACAAAATCCGCCATGGTAGACGGATTTTAAGGTTTTGACTATTCTTTATTTAGCTCGATTGAGACACCAGCTTTTTCTTCAGCTTCCTTCAATTCTCTACGAGTAGTTTTTAGAAGTTCGATTTCCTCCTGTTTCCCTTCGCACCCTGTAACATTATAAGACACATATGTAGGTGCAAAATCGTAGACAGCTATTCTCTCACACGAAACACTCTCCTTCGATGCTGCTCCTTCATACGTCAGGGTTTCATTATCGGATTTTAAATGATGGGTAATCGCATTGGGAGACACATTTATAATAATTTCTAAAGCTGCAGCCTTGCCTGCTCTCGTATCCTTTATAAAGGTAATAAAGTTTTCCAGCTTTTTATGCTCGCCATTCTCAAAAATAACCTGATCGGAAACTTCTTTGTTGTTCGAACAGCCGGCAACGACCAACAATATAAGGAACAATCGGAAGTATTTCATTCGATCCCTCCTTTAACTAACTCAAGTGATTCCGCTATATCCATAAGCTTTTTTCCAGTTAGCGTCCCGGTTATGGAGAAGGAGATGCCATCTTTCCAGAATGCAATTTCTGTTTGTCCGTTATTATTTTTCTCTACTAATACCCCTTTATTGCCATTGATTGAAATAGAGTGGAGCCCTTCTCCCCTGACTGTTCCTGACGGTTTGAATGACGGCTTTCCGGTTGGATCAGCTTGATAGATTTGAAAAAATTCTTCTCCATTTTCATAACGAATAATAGCAATCGTTTTAGAAGTATCGTTTGATTGGTTTAACAAAAATCCGTATGCTTCCTTTTGAATGAATCCTGCAGGAACAACTGCTGGCAGCTCTAAAGTAGTGATGTTTTCTTGAAGTGCCTTTAATCCAATGATCCGGCCGTCATTATCGCCTGCACTGTTCTCTACATTACTGGAAGTTTCTTTGCTACTTTCGAAATAGGGATAACTTAAAAGGAGGCCGTTAAAGAAAAGCAAAACACAAGCTGCTATTCCGATCACAAACTGGGGTTTGGAACGATAACTCTTTTTCAAGGCTGTCTTCTGATGCATTCTCTCAAATACTTTTCGTTTATGTTCCCCTGTAAAAGTTAATTGTTTATGAGTCCTTTTACCGTATATGTCTGGTAGCTCCTTTAACTTTTCTTCCATTTAAGATCCCTCCCCCGTCTCTAACTTCTTTTGTAATTTTTCGCGAGCCCGTGCAAGGCGCGAACGGACAGATACCGATTTGATTGCGAGAAGATCTCCTATTTGTTTAGTAGAGTATTCCATATAGTAATGAAGAATTATCACTTCCCGGTATTTCTGCGGCAAACTAAACACCGCCTGCATCAATTTTTCATTTTCCATTTGCTCGATCAGCTTTAACTCTGGTGTTTCTTTATGTTTTAAATATGGAAAGGTATCGATAACTCCTCTGGCAAAATATTTAAACCAACCGCTTCTTAAATAATCTCTACAAATATTGATTGCAATCTTACTTAACCAGGTTTCTATGGAGGCTTCTTGGCGATATTGATCGAGCTTTTCATAGCACTTAAGAAATACTTCCTGCGCGATATCCTCCGCTTTCCCCTGGTCTTTCACGTATATGTAAGCGAGCCGGACAATTTTGCTGCCGTATTCATCCAAAAGAATAGAGATCAGTTCATTTTTGCCCATCTCATCAAGAGCATTTGTATGTAATAAATAATCAATTCGTTGCAAGTTATCCATCTGTTCCCCCCCTCACTCCAATATATAGACGAATACGGTATCCAAAACAATGCAGGTAATTCTTAAAAAAATTAAAAAGAGCAGCCATAATGACTGCTCTTCTCATTTCTATATTAAACTCTTTTCGCTCCAAGATAGCGTGGTGCCCAGTAAGGGTTACTCAAGTCACTAATTGTAACTCCGTGAGATGAGCTGGCGTGAATAAATTTTCCGTCTCCAAGGTAGATACCAGCGTGTGAAGGACCTGCTTTGTATGTTTCAAAGAATACTAGATCTCCGACTGACGGGCTTGAAACTCTGCTTGTCGCGTCCCACATGGAAGCTACCGTCCTTGGAAGACTGATTCCGTTTTGCTTGAACGCGTACTGCAAGAATCCGCTGCAGTCAAATCCTGATGGTGAAGTTCCTCCCCATACGTATGGTACGCCCATATAGCGTTTAGCTGTTTCGATCACGCTTGACATCGAGGTTGATGCCGCTTTAACAGATGTTGTTGGAGCTGATTGTGTGACAGATGCTGTTGTTGAACCGTTTAGTGCCGCAAATGTTTGCTGTCCAGCGATTCCGTCTACAGCGATCCCTGCATCGCTCTGGAAGCTTCGTACCGCACTTGCAGTAACCGGTCCATATACTCCGTCAACTGAATAATTGTAATAACCTTTTTCACTTAATGCAGACTGAAGGCTTGATACTGCTTGTCCGCGTGACCCCTGTCTTAAAGTTCCGCTGTTGGAAACGTTTGAGCTAGTTGCTGTTTGAACAGAAGATCCTCCAAGTGCCGCTACTGTTTGCGGTCCAACGATTCCGTCGACTGTAAGGCCAGCAGCGCTTTGAAATTCTTTCACTCCTGCTTCTGTAATATCTCCAAAGTATCCTGTTGCTGTATGGTAATCAAAATATCCTTTTTCACTTAGAACATTTTGCAATTCTGTAACGTCACTATGATTCATTCCGTTTGTTAATGTTTGATCTCCTAATGCAGCTTCTCCTGCTGTTGGTGCCATGAATAACGCACCTGCTAAAGTTGTTGTTACTACTATTTTCTTAAACATGTTGTTATTCCCCCATAAAATGATTTCTAAACTATTTCTTTCAACGCTTGCTATATTACAGGATAAATGTAACAGGACTATATTAAACAAATTACAAAGATTTAACAAAATTAGATACCTTTTTACTATATGAGTCCTAATAATTCGACACGAACCACAACAAAGCCCGCCATATCAACAAAAAAGAAGAAGAACTCAACTATGTCCTTCTTCATAATTTTTCTTAATCTATTATTTTTTTTAGGTAAAATTTTTAAACAAATACACTAAAATTTTAAACAAGTTGAGCTGAAGTTACATCTTCAAGCTTTCCGTTTTTATAGAAACAATGGTAATCCATATCTTCTGCACCATTTAAAAGGTCCTGCAAAAAAGACGGGATATTGCTGACGATACCCATGTTGTTCGGATCAAAAATCCACTCGATATCTTTCCAATCCAGAATTCCTTCTTCTATAACGAGCGGTGTTTCCAGTGTTTTGCAATCTGATAAATCAACAATATAAACGTACATCCCGTTACGATCTTCTTCGTCTACTGTCCATCTGACTGTAGCTTTGTATTTAGATCTCCCTATCGTCAGCCCTGTTTCCTCTTTCACTTCTCTTACGATGCTTTCATCCGGTGTTTCCCCTGGTTCGATTTTGCCCCCCACACCATTCCATAAGCCCATGTTAGGCTTTTTGTTTCGATTCAATAGCAGAATCCGATTCCCTTGCTTAATAAAACAAATTGTAAATTTAAACATTCAATTCCCCTCCAGTTGTCTCTCTACTAGTTCCATTACATAGCCTGAATTTCCTTCCTCCGGACAATGTTCCTTTGTCAATCTCCTGCATAGGCTATTTATGGTTATTTGTAAGAAAGGAGAATGAACATGAAATATCATTCTGCAGACAAACTCGTTCAAAAAGCAGCAAAATACGATTTGTTGGCAAGCTATTATAAATATATCGACCCAGCAAAACATATTCATTATTATCAAAAACACTTTTACTGCATGCAGCAGTTGATGACCGGAGGCTACTACAGACCTGCAGCCTACAATGCGATGGTTCGGGTATTCCATGCTTCACCTGATGCTCCAGCAGTTGATGTGTATATCAACGGACAAAGGGCGATACGGGATCTTACCTTTAAGGAAAAAAGCGACTATTTTTCGTTTCAGGAAGGAAGCTATCAGATCCAGATTTATCCGGCAGGTAATACAAACCAGCCTGTGTTGACTGAAACGATAAGCGTTGAAGCCGGAAAGATGTATACAGTTGCCGCCGCCGGGAAGCTGGAAGAACTTAAGCTTATTACCGCTTTTGATACAGAGAGTGTCCCTCGGAATAAGACAAAGGTTCGCTTCTGGCACCTCTCCCCAGATGCTCCAGCAGTCGATGTTGCAGTAAGAGGCGGAGAAGTATTATTCCGCAATGTACCGTTTGGAAAAGCAACCCGCTATTTAAAATTAGATCCGACAACAGTTGATCTAGAAGTCCGCATCGCCGGTACCGAAACCGTAGTTCTGACTATTCCTAATGTAAGGCTTAAAGCTAACAAAGCATATACAGCGGTAGCAGTTGGATTAGCTAAAGGAACACCAGAGCTTCAAGCGATGTTCTTGAAACCATAAACGAGTTAAGAAAAACAAGGTTTCTGCCAGGAATTGAAAAAGAAAAGTTTACTCTGCCCATTCTTCGTTAATGGGGAGAGTTTTTTTTATTTAGGTGGCTTTCTCGCTCCTAAGTTCTGTAAATTTAATAAATCTTCTTGAAGCTCCGGTGAAATTCTCTGAACCTCCTATAAAACTCCCCGAACCTCTTATAAATCTCTCCGAACCTCTGATACCCCCTCTCTGAACCTCCAGGATATCCAAAAAATCTTCCTTTTATCGAACTAGTAAAGTTACTATTAACAAACCACTCCTATCTTCCATAAATTACATGGTTAGTTAGCCAGCAACAGGGGAAACAAAGTACTGTTGAAAAAATAACAGAAAGGATAAGGATACTATGGCAAGTGACTTGCAACTAATCGCACAGGAACTACATGCCAGAAAAGAACAGATCGCCCGAAATATCACCAGCTCTTCAGCTTACAATGGTGACCATATTAATGAGGAAACAACAGAGGACCTTATCCAGGCAAGAAGTAAAGCAATTGAAGTATTGGCAGATTCCCTTACGGAAGGAGTGGAGGAAGCAAAAAGGAGAATGGAAGATTGGGCTGAAAATTTCACCAAAAAAACCGTGGATCTAGAAATGATAATTGAAAAAACGATGCAAAATACGAGCGGTTATCGAAAGGAAATATGGAATCAGCTGAAGGAGATCTCCTCAGAGTATAGTCTTTCGCAGGACATGGTTTTTGAGGCTGCAATAAGGATAGACGACACTCTCGATAAAGGCCTACATACAATGTGTATGGCTTCAGCTACCCACCACTCTTCCGTTTTAAAAGAAGTACAATCTGCTTTCATGGAACTTTCAGCGCCCATTGTGCCGATAACAAACGATGTGGCTGTACTTCCATTGATAGGTGATATCGACACCCATCGCGCCCAGGTGATTATGGAGAAAACATTGGAAAAAGCAACTAACTTAAAATTAAACCATCTCTTCATTGACCTGTCGGGTGTGCAAATCGTCGATACGATGGTAGCAAAGGAAATCGAGCAGGTTGCTACTTCCCTGGATCTTATCGGGGTAAAAACGACTCTGACCGGCCTGAGACCTCAGATCGCCCAGACCATGGTCAATCTCGGAATCGAACTTCGCAACCTCGATACTCGGGCCAGCCTTCATCAGGCAATTAAAGAAAAAGAGCTGTGCTAGAGAAATTTTTCTCTACACAGCTTTTTTCATTATTATAAACTCTATAGCCTTTCAAGGTTTTCTCTAGTGCGTTCATTTTTTATATTACCAGTGTTCAGGGTTGTCTTTGGCTCGATCAGAATAACATGTGCTTCTTCTTCCGCCACCGGTTTGTGTTCCACCCCTTTTGGCACTATAAGAAACTCCCCTTCTTTTAGTAAAACATCCTCAGAATCCTTAAATTTGAGAAGAAGTTCCCCTTTTACTACATAAAACATTTCATCTTCCTGTTCATGATGGTGCCAGTCAAACTCCCCTTTAAGCTTGGCCAGCTTTATATGAGAATCGTTCACTTCTCCTGCAATTCTCGGATTCCAATGATCATTAAAAAGGGAAAACTTTTCTTTCACATTTACTTTTTCCATATCGATCGCACCTTTCATGTATATGCTATCTTTCATTTTACAGCAGTATAGGATACCAGCTAAAACGCTTTATAATAAGAAACTTTAAATGCCATAAGAAAAAAGGGCGGCATTTAAGTGTCTGTTCGTTGTCGATTGATAATATGTCGTTTGCACGGACAAACAAGTAATGATCAAAGTATTTAATACAACTTTTTGATCTTCACTGCTTAACATCGTAAGGTTTTGAATAAATTTTTCAGATTCAGCTTTAATGAAATTTTCGATCTGATTGTTTAAAGGATGATTGCCATCATTTATTTTGATAATAGTATGGTGGATCTTTTCAAAAATGGCGGCATAGCCATTATACAAAATGATCGGATCAATGATATCGTCCGAACGGTCAGCCGGATTTCTGAAAATCATAGTTAAGATTTTACTGATGGAATGAAAATCAAGGGAAGACTTCAAATCTTCTACAATAAACAGTATTGTAGATTGTTCAAGTGTATACTTTTTCCCTAACTGCGGAGAACCTATCAATGCTTTCACATCGCGCTTCACCCAATTTTGCACGGCACTTGAAGATAAATGTGTATATTCAATCTGGTTCCCTAAAGCAACGATTTCATTTATAGAAAACCCGACCTTTTTTCTATCTACTTTTATTAACTTCTGGAAGATAGATGGCATTTCAGTACCAATTAAAGCAGTTAATGCTTTATTCTTATCCAATTCTTCCTGGTGTGAACTTGCCCATGCTTCTTGTAAAACATTTAATGGTGACTTCTTAATATCTCCTCTTAGAGCTAAAAGAAGTTCAGCCAGATGCTTCCTTGATAGTTGGAATGTTTCCAACTTGATCAACCCCTACTAATAATTACTCTATTTCTTTTATCCTAATTGTTCCTTATAAAATCGTCAATTATTGTTCGAGGTGTATGCGATTGTTTACTGAAAAAAACGTTGTCTTATTCTAATCAACGTTATATAATATGGTCATAACATAAGTTCATTTGAACTCAAAAAGGGTGAATTGAAAATTATGGGTAAACGGATTTTCTTTTTTCTGCTAACAAACGTTTTAGTGTTAGTAACAATCAGTATTGTTCTCAGGGTTTTTGGAGTAGGAAATTATATTAATCAAGCTGGCGGAATTGACTTTGGAACATTGTTAGTATTTAGTGCCATCGTCGGATTCAGTGGTTCATTTATCTCTCTCGCTATGTCAAGATGGATAGCAAAAAAGATGATGAATGTACGCATTATAGATCAAAACAGCTCTTCTTCCAGAGAAAGAGAGATTGTTGAGAAGGTTCATCGGCTTTCCCGAGCAGCTGGCTTAGTTCATATGCCTGAAGTTGGAATATATGATTCACCTGAAGTGAACGCCTTTGCAACAGGACCTTCTAAGAAGCGTTCTTTAGTCGCTGTTTCGGCAGGCTTACTGCATGAGATGGATGATGATGCCATTGAAGGGGTTATCGCACACGAAGTTGCTCATATTGCGAATGGAGATATGGTAACGATGACACTACTTCAAGGGGTTGTGAATACGTTTGTTGTATTCCTTGCCAGAATTGCAGCATGGGCTGTTTCAAGGTTTGTCAGAGAAGACATTGCACCGATCGTCCATTTTGTTGCTGTACTCGTTTTCCAAATTGCATTTTCGATACTGGGCAGTATTGTAGTATTCGCATATTCACGTTATCGTGAGTTTCATGCTGATCGCGGAGCAGCAGATTTAGCCGGAAAAGATAAAATGATCCATGCGCTACGTTCCTTAAAAGCATATACAAATCGCATAAGTGAAGAAAATGATACGGCTATTTCTACATTGAAAATTAACAATAAGAAGAAGAGCATGCTTTTCTCTACACATCCTGACTTAGATGATAGAATTAGTCGATTAGAAATGAAATAAGCAACAGCAAAAAAGCCTGTAACCATTAATAATCATGGTTTACAGGCTTTTTGTTATTAATTATAGGCAGGCTCTTTTTTGTTTAGCCCAAGTGTTTCCGCTGTTGAATTATGAATCTCAAAGTAAAGATCCGGGTTATCCGCTAGGGACATTCCAAAAGAAGGAATCATTTCTTTTATTTTTGATTCCCACTTAAACATATGTTCAGGGAAACATTTCTCTAGTACCTCAAGCATGACGTGAACCGCTGTCGAAGCACCCGGGGAAGCTCCTAGCAACGCTGCGATCGAACCGTCGGAGGAACTAACTACCTCCGTACCAAATTGAAGCGTTCCTTTACCGCCAGCTTCGGTATCTTTGATAACTTGTACACGTTGGCCCGCTACTACTAAATCCCAATCCTCGCTTTTAGCGTTCGGGATAAATTCACGTAACTCTTCCATGCGCTGTTCTTTGGATAACATTACTTGCTGAACAAGGTATTTTGTTAATGACATCTCTTTTGCGCCAGCAGCAAGCATCGTTAAAACATTATTAGGTTTCACGGATGTTACTAAATCAAGCATGGAACCAGTTTTTAAAAATTTTGGCGAGAAGCCGGCAAACGGCCCAAACAGTAAGGATTGTTTATTGTCGATAAACCTTGTATCCAGATGCGGAACAGACATTGGCGGAGCGCCGACCTTAGCTTTTCCGTACACTTTTGCATGGTGCTGCTCTATAACTTCCGGATTGTTACAAACCATAAACAGTCCGCTTACCGGGAATCCACCGATATGCTTTGATTCAGGGATGCCGGTTTTTTGTAATAGATGCAGACTTCCGCCACCGCCACCGATAAACACGAATTTTGCAGTATGATACTCCAGGTTATCGTTATCGATATCCTTCACTTTCACTTCCCACGAACCGTCCTCAGTCCGATTGATATCTTCCACACTATGCTTATAGTTTACTTCGACATTTTCGCTTTGTAAGTGGTCGAACATCAGGCGAGTTAAAGCGCCAAAGTTTACATCCGTACCAGAGTCAATTTTTGTTGCCGCTATCGGTTCATCCGACGTACGGCCATTCATGATAAGCGGAATCCATTCCTTTAGCTTTTCTAGATCTTCAGAATATTCCATTCCCTGGAACAATGGTAAGTCGGTAAGCGCTTCAAACCGTTTTTTCAAAAAGGTAACGTTTTGTTCCCCTTGTACTAAACTCATATGAGGCAATGGCCTGATAAAGTCCTGCGGATTACGAATGAGTTTGCTGTCTACAAGATAAGACCAGAACTGTCTTGATTCCTGGAACTGTTCGTTGATTTTTATCGCTTTGCTAACATCGATAGATCCGTCAGGTTTCTCGGATGTATAATTTAACTCACATAATGCCGCATGGCCCGTACCTGCATTATTCCATTCGTTTGAGCTTTCTTCTCCGGCCTTGTCAAGTTTCTCAAAAACTTTGATTTCCCATTCAGGTGCTAACTCTTTCAGTAACGATCCCAAAGTCGCGCTCATAACTCCGGCACCAATTAAGATAACGTCTGTTTTATTCTGTACGTTGCTCATGATAACCTTCCTTATCTAATAGATTTCCCAAAAAGAGTAGGCGCTCCTGCTACGAAGTTACAAAAAGCAAGGCGTCACCCGGGAACACACCTTTATAGCTCATATATAATTACATCATTATCTATTAAAAATTTGATCAATTAATATATCTACTATTCTCTTATAATTATACACCATTTAAGGCTATCAAAAAAGTGAGAAGTCTACCCAATCGGTTTAAGGACAATATTAAAAAAAGCATCAACACAGTTTTTTTATTACCGAACGATCAGCTAAACTTCTCGAACTTAAAATTTGGATCCGTTAACGAATTGGACTTTTGATTCCAGGAATATAAAGTTTAATAATCCATCTACAGTCCCAATGTATTTTTCAACCTCTTCCAGATGATAAAATGTACTGGTTGTTTCTATGTTATCTATTTCTTTGTTTGGTGAGTAAAGATAAATTTTCTTGCCAGTCCCAAGAGCAATCCCCAATTCGATATGGCTTCCTTTTCCTGCTGGCAATAAAACTACTACAAAATCCGCTTCTAATATAGCTTCTTTCTCCAATCGGCCTATCGCCTGCAGTTCTTCAAGTGATGTAACATTTTCATTAATAGTCCAATCATAGGTTTGGATAAATCCTTTTTCCTGCAATTTTCTATTAACATATCTTACATTGTCTATATTTTTAAAACTAGATGCAATATAAAATTTTATGTTTTTTTCCTGCGACAATATTTTCCACCTCCTGGTATTCTTCTTTATAAAACAGGACCATCTCATATATCGGAGATGGTCCATGATGTTTAATCCATTTTTTCGTTTAACAGATTTAGTTTTCCTAACAGTCTAATAAACAGGCTTAACAGGATAGCAATAACCGTGGCGAGTGCCATTCCTTTTAAGTTCACTGCGCCCCAAACGAAATTTGCACCGCTCAAGCCGATCACGAGGACGATTGTTGTTAGTACAAGATTGAACGGCTTGGAATAATCGATTTTGGAATCGACTAGAATCCGGATACCTGATGAAGCGATTACCCCGAACAATAATAACGAAACGCCGCCCATTACTGGTGCAGGAATCGTAGAAATCATCGCTGCAAGCTTTCCTGAAAAGGATAAGATGATCGACAGTACAGCAGCTCCTCCAATCACCCAGGTGGAGTATACTTTGCTGATCGCCATAACCCCGATGTTCTCGCCGTAAGTTGTGTTTGGTGTGGAACCAACAAAACCAGAAATTACGGTAGATACACCGTTACCTAAAAGAGACCTGGACAGGCCGGGATGTTTCGTTAAGTCTCGTCCAACAATGTTTTCTGTTACAAGCAAGTGGCCGATATGCTCTGCAATAACGACAAGGGCAGCAGGAGCAATAATCGCTATACTTGCCCAATCAAATTTTGGAGTGTAGAAGGTAGGAATCGCAAACCATTTTGCACTTTCGACCGAGCTCCAGTCCACCATACCGGTTAAGGCAGCAATGATGTAACCTGCAACAACGCCAAACAAAATCGGTATGATACGTAAAAAACCTCGAAAAACAACCGTGCCGAGAACAACGATCAACAATGTTGCCATTGAAACAAAAATAGCTTTTGTATCATACGTCCAGTCCGGACCAGCGTCTGCTGGCTTCAAAATTCCAGCCATTTCAGCGGCAACCGGAACTAACTCAAGCCCGATAACAGCAACGATCGCTCCCATCGCGGCCGGTGGAAAAACGACATCGATCCATCTGGTTCCGGCAAAATGTACAATCACTGAGACAATAATAAAGATAAGCCCAACGATAATAAATCCGCCAAGAGCATGCTGGTAGCTTTTTGATGCCATAACCACAAACACCGGAGACAAGAAGGCAAAGCTGGATCCTAAATATGCAGGTATCTGCCATTTACAGAGCATTAAATAAATTAACGTTCCGACTCCGTTCATGAGCAAGATCGTGGCCGGATTGATGTCAAACAGAATCGGTACTAGAACATTTGCTCCAAACATCGCAAACAGATGCTGTAGACTTAATGGAATACTTTCAGCAAAGGATGGTCTTTCTTCAACTTGAATAACACGCTGTTGCATTTCACTTCTCCTTCTTTTATATGTATTTTACAAAAACAAGTTAACTTTTAAAAAAGCCAGCTATCATTAGTATTCTTAGTGACAGCAGCTAAATATACATCCTTAAAAGTGTACTAAATTTAAGTTGATAAATCTAGACCAAAATTCCCAATATGCTGAATGTTCTTTTAGAACGTAAGAAGGGGTTGACTCAAAAACAAAGTGTCAGGCACCTCCAACACGTTATCCAGAAAACTTATACCAATGTTTATCTGGATTGTGTGCTAAACGGAGGGAGCCAGACACTTATGAGTCAACCCCTATCAAGTCGCGTTATTTTTAAGTTTGTCTGACCAAAAAACAAAATCTTCTTTATCATTTCGATCAAGTGCCTGATTTATCTGCTCTTTTATATAATCAATGTGTACTTTGCTGATGCTGCGGTTAAATTCAAACTCATCAAGATTTATTTCCGGAAAAAAAGGATTAAAGGTCATGCTGAGCTGATGCCCTGATTTTGGATTAACAACACGGCATTCAGATATGCCTACTCTGCTTACAAATTGCAGCAGGCTGACTCGCTTACATTCCCCTTTGATATGAGATTGCAGATGATTATATGTTTCACATTCTTCATTCAAGCAAATAAACACATGAACTTTCCCGCATTCTTTAATCCCCAGGGGTTCTAAGATTTGTTTACATTTATGACATTGCTTCATTTTCCAATTCCCCTTTTCCTTTTGTGAAATTTATTTTAGATTGTTTTCGACAAAAGTCCATAGGTTCTTCTAAAAATAGTAAAAACTTACTTTTGGTTAACCATATGCTATATGGAGGAAAATTATGTAATCAACACTACATTCGAAAATAAATAGGTAAAAGAAGTATATAATCCTTAAATATGGTAAAACTAATTAAGCAAGATTAAATAACTGTGTATTTTTCACATGCTAGGAGGCAACAAAATGGCACAAGGTAAAGTAAAATGGTTCAACAGTGAAAAAGGCTTTGGATTTATCGAGCGTGAAGGTGGAGATGATGTTTTCGTACATTTTTCCGCTATTAACGGCGATGGTTTCAAGTCTTTAGACGAAGGTCAGGATGTCGAGTTCGATATCGAAGATGGCCAACGTGGACCACAGGCCGCAAACGTACAAAAACTATAATACGTTTACCATAAGCAGACTCGGGTTTCCGGGTCTGTTTTTTCGTTTTACATGAACATGGAAGACGATAAAGCGATTTTGTAGATATTTCTTTTTTTTTTTCAATAAAAAGAGAAAAGATGGAGATGCTTTTCGATCTCCACCTTCCTATTTTCCCACAATGACATCCGGGTTATTTTCCTTCTACTGCAAAACGCTTGATGCGCTCTTCGATTTCATCTCGGACTCGCTGGAAGAACGCCCACTTTTCTTCTTCTGTCCCTTCGGCTTTTGCAGGATCGTCGAATCCCCAGTGGGCTCTTATAACATGCGGGGGTGTCATCGGGCATTTGTCATTCGCATCTCCGCATAATGTCACAACAAAATCTGCGTTATTTAATATTTCAGGATCAATAACATCTGATGTTTGATCTGTGATATCGATTCCCGCTTCTTTCATTGCTTTTACCGCACTAGGATTAAGCCCATGGGCTTCAATTCCTGCTGAATGAACGTTATAATTCCCACCGAGATGTTTTTTCGCAAATCCTTCTGCCATCTGGCTTCGGCATGAATTGCCAGTACATAAGAAATAGATAGTCGGTTTCTTATCCATAAAGTTTTCACTCCTTTTTTTATCCTCTTTATATTAATAGCAGCCACAGATAAAGCCCTGCCAGTGTGATGAACAACGTTGGAACAGTTAAAAGAATTCCGATTTTAAAATAGTATCCCCAGGAGATTTTCACTCCTTTTGTTGAAAGGACATGAAGCCATAATAAAGTTGCAAGTGAACCGATCGGTGTAATTTTTGGACCAAGATCCGAGCCGATCACGTTCGCATAGATCAATGCTTCCCGTATCGTTCCTGTTGTAGACGTGTCTGCAATTGCAAGCGCATCAATCATCACAGTAGGCATATTGTTCATGATAGAAGACAGAATCGCTGCGATGAAACCCATTGAAATGGTTGCCGCAAAAAGGCCGTTGTCTGCTGCAGCCTGAATAATATCTCCAAGTACATCGGTCAGTCCTACATTTCGAAGGCCGTAGACAACCACATACATGCCGATCGAAAAGAACACGATTGCCCATGGCGCTCCTTTAACCACAACTCCCGTTTCGACAGCAGGACTTTTCCTTGCCATTAATAAGAAAAAGATTGCTACAATCCCTGCGATGAAAGAGACTGGAATGCCAATAAATTCACTCGCAAAATATCCCAGGAGCAGAACGGCAAGAACCAGCCAGGATAGCCTGAACATCTTTTTGTCCCTAATCGCTTCCTCAGGCTTCCTCAATTCATTCACATTATAATTTGGCGGGATATCTTTTTTGAAAAAAAGATACAGTACAAGAATACTTGCTCCAAGCGAGAAGATGTTAGGAACGATCATCCTTGAAGCATATTCCGCAAATCCTATATCGAAGAAATCCGCGGAAACAATATTGACCAGGTTACTTACAACAAGCGGCAGTGATGTGGTATCCGCGATAAATCCGCTCGCCATGATGAAAGGAAGTATCATTTTCTCCTTAAAATTAAGGTTCCGTACCATCGCAAGCACGATCGGTGTCAAGATTAACGCCGCCCCGTCGTTTGCAAAAAGGGCAGCGACTACCGCACCAAGCAACGTGACGTAAACAAACATCCGCAGGCCGTTTCCTTTAGCAATTCTGGCCATATGTAACGCAGACCATTCAAAAAAACCGATCTCATCAAGAATTAACGAAATGATGATAATAGCGATGAACGCCAGCGTAGCATTCCATACGATGCCTGTTACTGTAACAACATCCTGAAAATCGACAACCCCTGCTATAAGCGCGATAATTGCCCCTCCGCAAGCCGACCAGCCGATGCCAAGGTTTTTTGGCTGCCAGATAACCAGCACTAATGTAAGTATAAAAATAACGATTGCTAAAATGACTGAACTCAAACCAATACCTCCGTTAGTTACAACTAATTCTTAATCCCTGTTCTTCAAGCACTTTTATCTTCTCCTTTTGATCGGGGATATGCCGTAAAACATCCTGGATTAGCAGATAAGACTCGCTCTCTTTATGTAGTGAATAAAAGATCCACTGGCCCTTTCTCTTTTCCTTCACAAGGCCTGCATCCCGCAGCTTCCGTAAATGCTGGCTCACTGACGGCTGGCTCATCTGCAAAACTTCAACAAACTCACAAACACAACACTCGCTATCCTTTAACATGCCCAAAATCGTAAGCCTTGTTTTATCACCCAAAAGCTTTAAAATTGATGCAGCACGCTCGATCTCCATTACTGTTACTTCCATCAACTCACCCCCAACTACAAATCATTATATAAGTATATACTTATATGCGCAATAGTTATTGTGATTACGATTATTTATTTATTTAATATAAACCACGAAGCAAAACTGATCTTAATGAGTACTCTTCCTCAAAATATAAATCAATTTTTTTTGATAAAGTAGTTGCATTCTGGAAATGCTTAGCATAAAATACGATTAAATCAAAAAAAGTTGATGAAACTGGAAGGTGAGAAACTTGAATAAGGAATTGCCGATTATCGATACAACATTAGAAAGCACATTTGAAAAATACGAGGCAAAATACAAAGCGATCGCCGACAAAAAAAGGCTGCAGATCATGTATGAGATGACTCAACAAGGTGAAGTTTGCGTTTGCGACCTCTCCGATAAGCTTGGACTTCCCCAATCAAAGCTTTCTTATCACTTAAAGATTTTGCTGGATGCAAATATCATCGAAAAAGAAACTCGTGGAACATGGAGCTATTACAGGTTAAACAACCAGGAAGTAAATCACCTGCTCTCTGAAGAGCTTTGCTGTTTATTTCGTCCATCACAGTACTGTTAATAAAAAAGTTGATTCTTAACATTATCTTTTTTACATATTTAAAAAAAACATTGATTTAATTATCTAATCTCATAACGTGTTTTAGTTTTTTGCCTAATACATCAAAAAAAATTGATTAAGGAGTGGTAAGAATGTTTAGAACACATGTTGGTTTGAATGTTACAGATCTTGAAAAGTCAATTTCTTTCTACACGAAGCTTTTCGGCGAGGAGCCAGTTAAAGTAAAAGCTGGTTATGCAAAATTCCTTCCAGAAAACCTCAGTCTAAACTTCACGTTAAATCTTCGCGAAGAAGTTTCAGGAAATCAGGTTGGGCATTTTGGAATCCAGGTAGAAAGCTTAGATGAAGTACTAGCACAAAAAGATCGTCTTGAAAAACTTGGATTTTTTGCCAGAGAAGAAATGAATACGACTTGTTGTTACGCTCTGCAGGATAAGTTCTGGATTTCCGACCCGGACGGAAACGAATGGGAGTTTTTCTTCACGAAAGAAGATATCGAAGAACCAGTTGCAGTTTCAGCTTGCTGTGCTAAATCTGCTGAAGAAGCACCTGCAAAAGAACAAAGGTCCACCTGTTGCTAATAGAGTTAAAAATGAAGGAGGAAAAATAAAATGTTATCAAACGAATATGTCTATCGTTATTTGATGAATGAAAATCGTGAAAAGCTAGATAAAATCTCTCGAAATCCACTCAACATTGAGCAACCTCTAAAGTCGAGCCTCTTCCAATCCATCACGAATTACCTAAAAAAAGAACGTACCGAAGCAGTCTGCTGCAAACCGGTCTGCTGTGTAAATTGAGCAACAACCTGAACACCAATCTATAAAAGGTTGGTGTTTTTCCTATTCCCGAATTTTCAATAAATGTGCTTTATCCCAAATTCCCTGTAACTCGATGCTTGAAAACAATAAAAAAAGCAACTACTCATAACCGTAAAGGGTTCCGTTTCGAGTTGCAAAATAAGAAATAGCAAAGAAATTGGCACGCCAACTGACAGCAATATTGGCGTGCCTTATTTAAGATTTTTTTCAAATAATGACATAGGTGATTACAGCAGTACCTTATTAGAATAAAGCCCCCTTTACGGAACAAAATAAAACAATTCTATTTTTTAAAAAGTGTGTCATCTATCTTTTTCTCGAAATCCTTGGATTCTTTGTCTGACATAAGTAAGGATGAAAGAAAAACATATCCTAATACACTAGATACCGTCCCCCATATTGCCATATCAAAAAAATCTTTAGTCTCACTTATAAAAAATAAGAAGAAAAATATAACTGCTCCTATTATTAAACTTATGATACCTTTTATAATCGTTCTAACCATATTCGCCTCCCTTTCATTTGAAGTTTCTGTGAGCTTATTCCATTATCCTGCCACTATAGTTTAATAAGCCTTTATCCTATTTTATCAATATTTTGTAATAAATCGGCAGTAGAATTGACAACCCAACTGACAAGGGATTTAGTATTAATTTTTAACTGTACAATAGTTATTGAACGAGAAAGATACGCTGTCAATTTCAGTATCATTCAAGACAAGAATTCGTTTGAACCGTTTTATTCACAAGAAAAAGTGACGTGTCATTTCGCACGTCATTTAGTGTGTCAGTTTATAGTTTTGCACCCGAAAACGGAACCCTTTATCATAACCGGTAATTGCTTTACTGTTAATTATGCCGTTACAAAGAACTCCTCTTTAATTTTTCTGCATTCAATCGCAAATTTCTCTGGTTCCTCAAAGTTCAACAGATGACCCGAATTTTCGAACCATATAAATTTTTTTGAAGGCGCATGAAGTTCATCATAATATTTTTCTGCTAGTTCATACGGGGTCTGATAATCATGTTTACCTGCAAAAATGGCCACTGGAATCTTCAACTCTGGAACGGACTCTATAAAGTTATATTCAAACAATGATTCCCACAGCGCATTTAAAGAAAACCTTCCCGACTTCAAAAAGGAAAACCAATCTTTGATCGTATACTCGTTTGAAAATAGTATATTTGAATAGATTAAACTGTACGTGTTTACCCCTATAAATGAACCTCCAAATTTTTCAAGCCATTTCCTTTGTTTGGTAAGGTAGTTCATGTCGAAAGGATCGAACTCTAGCAGGGTTAACTCCTTTATTGCTTTCTCATTCTCCAACTCTTTTGCTTTTCCAATCGTAAACTCATAAGAAAGCCTTTCTCCTTCAGACATGTTTACAACCTGGCCTATTCCGATATAGGTGTACAGCAACTCAGGAATTTTTTGTGATACAAGAATACCGAGAAGAGACCCCCATGAATGTCCTACTAGAAAAAGCTTAGGCTGATTAAATCGATTAAGCAAATACTCTACGAGTTCCACCGTATCATTTACCATCTTATCTACCGTTAGATCTTCAGGTGTAAGCTCAACAGAATAGGAGGTTCCCGCTCCCCTCTGGTCCCAGTTCACTACGGTAAAATCCTTTTCTAACTCTCTTTGAAACTTCGGCGCAAACCCTATTTGAGCAGTACCTGGCCCTCCATGCAAAAAGAGCATAAGGGGATTGTTCACATCTTCTCCTCTTATTAGAATATTTTGTTGCAAACCTCCAAGCAAAACTTTATCAAGCAAAGCGATTGACTCATAGTTACTTTTGATTTTACGTGTTCTTCTAACTAACATGCGTTTCCCTCCAAACAACTTCTTCCTGCACTTTAAGATAAATATTCCCTTTTAATTTGTAAAAACCTTTATGCCTGATAAAAGATTTATTTTAATCAAAAAGGCAGAACAAACGTGAAAAACTTATGAGTCACTCTGAACCTTTTATAACTTCCAAATTACAAAAACCAGCACCCGAGTTTCTCGAATGCTGGTTCTTCCAACAGGTTATATAATTTGCCTACCTTCTCTTCCAAGCGCATAGTAGATGCCATGCTGTAATGTACTGAAGCAGTTGAATCCGGAGAGGTCAAAGTGCGATTGTGTTAGCTTTATCCCCATTTTCGGTGAGATACCGACTAGTACTGTTTCAGTACCAAGCAAAGAGGCAGATACGCCAAGTTTATGTATCATGTCGATCGAATACTCAGATATGTCTTCGTCAATACCCGTTAAATCAAGCACCATATAACTTGCTTTATGATCGGGAAGCTGGGATAAAATCTTATTCGTTAATTCTTCCGAACGGTTTTCTTCATATTTTCCTAAAAGGGGTACAACAATGATTTTGTCCAATACTGGAATAATTGGAGAAGATATTTCATTGATCACATCTGTTAATTCTTGTGTTCGGTCAGCCACCTTTTGCTCCAGCAATTCGATCTGCCTTTGTTCTTTCGTTTTGGATAATTCATGAATATTCTCCGTTACTGTTTTATTGGAAGGAAAAAGAGAAATTTCACAGCAATCGTCATTTTCAGTCTGACTTTGCGTGACTTTATACCAGATGTTTTCACCCAGTATACCAGTTAGCAACCCGGCAAAATGACCCGGAAAGAAATAGTCATGGTTTACCTTCTCCTGTTGTTTATTCAACTTGAACTCCCAGCTATTTTTTATTTGAACAACAGCTGTTTTTTCCTTTTCGTTAAATTCTATTATAGAAACTCTTCCCCAACCTGCTGCAGCATATCTTGGAATCAGCCTGGAAAGCATCTCTTGTGGAGATAACGCTTCATCACCAAAATACTGGCTAACAATAATCCCCTGCCGATACCCGGCTGTCTCAATAACAAGGTTAGCAGCTTCCGTTCCGGTCACTTCCTCCATCGTATCCAGGAAGGTTTTCATCGATGTTTTAATCCAAAATAATACAGCGTCTGAGCCTTCATATTCAAAAAGCCCCTCGTTTATGTCCCAGTTAAAGCTAGTTGCCCCTACTTTAATAGAATCTTTTTCGGGCGTTTCCATTTGGTTCCCCATATTTTCTACCACCTTTTAAAAGTATTTCTCCTGACAAAATGATTTGATTGTATCCAGCTATTTTTTTGTGGTAGTTCTTATTATGTTTTTTTCTTTATAATACTGTTCCCGTTGTTTCCTTACCGTACTATCTTCTCGTTCCTTTCATCCATCCCTTCCTATCTTCTAAATTAGTTTATAAGCTTATCTCAATTTGGTTAATTAAAAGACAACAAAATGGCTCACTTTGTTGTTATAAGCATCTTCTATTCGTTTCCTGTTCCTGGGATGAAGACGCTCTGGCAAGTTATCCCTCTCAAAAAATTCTATTTGTTCTATCTCATCATTCGGCCACCAGCCTGTTTCACCTGTAATGGTAGCCTTAAACAAAAGAACGAGATCGTCTTTTTCAGGCGCTGAATATACAGCTATTAAATGTTCAACCTTCACGATAAAACCGGTTTCTTCAAGAACTTCTCTTGCCGTTCCTTCTTTAGGTGATTCATTCTTCTCAAGGCGGCCGCCGGGCAAAGTTCAGTTTCCCGAGCCATAGTTAATTTTCGTACATAAAATCCTGTCCTGTTCATCAAAAATTGCTGCAAAGACACCTACTGTAGGCAAGCTGTACTCTCCTCTCCCTTTAAAACTAATCTCTTCCCGGTTTATGATAAAACTAGAAACCCTTTCCCCATAACATGTTTAAGAAAATCATATAGAATGTCATCAATACTGATAAAACAATAAAAAGCACTGGCAGGAACTTAAATCTTTCAGCCTTTGTCAGGGATATTACGTAAACCATAATTGTAATGATTGCTGTAACATAATACAAATAGAACATGCTGTAAAACGAAAATGGCCCTAAAAAAATACCCAGTACTGAAAGTTGTAGGAGAAAAGCTAAGATGGAAACAGACACCCATTTTAACGAACTTTCGCTTTTTACGATATTTCTCATCGCCATAATAACAGACGAAACAATTAAAAGTGAAAATAAGCCCTCATAGATAAAAAACAGAGACTCTTTTTCTACCGCAAAATAATAGCCAAGTAACGATAAGGGGATGATCATCAGCAGCATTAGCGCGTTAACTTTTATAGATTTAACTTCACTCATTTTCCCCACCCCTTATTGGTCTTCAGATTTTTTATTAGAGAAATAAGCTACTGAAAAGTGCCCTACCAATCCGCCGATCAACAAAGCAACTAACAACCCAAAATCAAACTTGCCAAAGAAAACACTAGAAAGAATACCTCCGACCGCCAGGCCAAGGATTGTTCCAAATAAAAGATTTATCTTCATAAAAACCTCCATTTTTTCCAGAATATTCTTCAATTTATCTTATCATTAATCTATAAGCAGGTGTTGTGAACAGTTAATCTCCACCTCTTTAATCGCTAGAAATGATGCTATCGCTGCCAATCCTTTACATATTTTTATATCTTCTGGGCATTTTAACCAGTAGACCAAAAATTGGAGGCGGAAGTTTAATGACCGATTCATCTCAAGCCTTTCAAAATATAGAGAAGCCCGGGGTGCTGTTTAATAAAAGTCCTATACCGTTTAAAAAGAATCGAACGTTACAGATCATTATCGTTGTTCTAGTCATCTTATGGGGATTGACCGCCATTCGGCCCGCAGATTGGACGTTCTATCTACTTGAAAATATTCCGGTGTTACTTTTCATCCTGTTGCTTGCTTTTTTATATAAAAGAATCTGGTTAAGTAATTTCTCATATCTGTCAATTTCACTGTTAGTCATTTTAAACGCTTATGGTGCGCATTACGATTATACAAATACACCGATAGATGGCTGGATTAGAAATTTATTTGGAGTCAAAGGAGAATATTATGATCAGATCGTCCATTTCAGTTTTGGATTACTGATGGCCTTTCCGCTAAAGGAATTCTTAACGCGATTTATTAAGCTGCGCACCTTTTGGTTATATCTTTTTATCTTTTCGTTGCTGATGGCGATGAGTGCCACTTTCGAAATCACTGAAATGCTGGTTAATATAATAACCAATCCACATAATCCCGAAAAACATATGAGGCTCGAGCATGATCCCTTCAACACACATAAAGACATGACCATGGTTTTGGTCGGATCCCTGATTTCTATCATTATTATGATTGTCACTGGAGGGAGACGTAAGGGCAAGTGAAGAATGAAAAACAAAGAAGCGTCATGGTGAATTCAACGCAAACAGTTAGAAAATCGGCGTGCCATTCAGTCATAGAGCTCGGCTTTTGCGGTAAATATTTTCAACTTCATTAGATTTACTTTCAACCTCTAATTCTCTCACACGAGGCAAAACAAAAAAGCGCGATCCAATGATGAAATCTACGCGCTTTTAAGTCTTTTCTTTTGTATTCCATTTGGTACCGAGCTTCCGGCAATAATTAAGTAGGTTAAACGCACTTATTATTAAATCCCGTTATTTGATTACAGTAATCCTTCCTTCTTTCTCAATATTGATTATTTCCAATCCTTTTGCATATTCTATCAATACCTCTGCGTCTGTCCGGGCATTTTCAGCACTCACGATCACGTCATTCTGATCGAACATAGAGTAACCATCTCCACCCTCAAACATATAACTAGGCATCGCGACAGTATAGATTTTCTGTTCCTCGATCGGCTGTCCATTGAAAAGGACTTCAGTTATACGTTCTCCAACTGGTGCAGCCGGGTTATAAGAATAGGTTAAGCCAGAAACCTGAAGGAAGCCGCCTCCTAAGTTTTCTACTCTTGAAACTCCATTTTCCAGTGCATGTATTATTGTTTGTCCATTTACATTGGCCAGAACTACTTTATTTTGGAAAGGAAGAATCGAATAAGCATCACGAAGCGTAAAATCGCCTGCAGGAACACTTGCCCTGATACCGCCACCTAACATGAAGCCGATATCTGCGTCATAATGTTTCCGATAAGCATCCGCTACGAAGTTTCCTATGTTCGTTTCCTGGTACCTTGACTCATGGTTATCGCCGTATATTAGTGGTGTTTGAACTGTTGCTATCGTTTTTCCAAGCTCATCTTCTAGCTTGTTTTGATAGAAATCTGCAAATTCTTTCATTTCTTGATCTTCAATTACTGTATCGTCTACTTCTAAAACTGTTGGTTCAAGTGAAATATCTTTTCCTTTTTTGAATATATCCAATCGAATAACGGAGCCAATGTTTCCTTCTGGAGCTAAAATGTAGCGGTCTCCATAGGGATAAATGAATGACTGTGCTTCCGCTTTTTCTTCAGTGAACACTGCATCGATCTCTGGAATTGCATCGAGAAGTGCTTTGTCTTTTTCTAAAGGTTCCTGTGTCAGAGCAACGATCGCATCTACTTTCTTGTCATTTTGAAGAACTTCAACAGCCTTCCTTGCAG
The DNA here is from genome assembly GCF_005747095.1 of Exobacillus caeni. Taxonomy (GTDB): domain Bacteria; phylum Bacillota; class Bacilli; order Bacillales; family Guptibacillaceae; genus Exobacillus; species Exobacillus caeni. The sequence continues at coordinate 161,527 of NZ_SWLG01000007.1, forward strand.
ATGGAATGATAGACTGTTGCACAACGTTTCCATTTTGAGTTGTGGTATCCATATCATCCGTCAATCCAATAAAACCTATCTTAATTCCTTTAAGATTATAGATCTTATAACGCGGAACATCTGCAAATGTATTTCCAGCTTGATCCGTGAGGTTAGAACTGATCCATTTAAAATTAGATTTTGAGACTAAATCTCTTGTGACGTCAGTTCCAAAATCAAAATCATGTTGTCCAAAATTAGCGATATCGATATCCATCTTGTTAAATGCTTCTACCATTGGATATCCTTTAAAAACTCCTCCAAATAAAGTTCCTCCTCCGAGGTCCCCACCAAAAGCAACAACCGTTTTTTTATTTTCCGCTCTTACCTGGTCGATTACCGTTTTCAACCTGGCTACTCCTCCTCGGTCACCAAACCTGTTAACCACTGGGCTAATTTCATGAGCGTCATTAAAATACAATACAGTGGCTTTCCGCTCACCTTTTGCCGCATCGACACCTGTACCTGCCATAGTAAAGATTCCAAGCATCAGGGAAAATGCCAACAGCATAAAAATTATTTTCTTCATCTTATTTCCTCCTACAAATTTTTTATTTGATTCAAGCCAAAATGAAAAGGAGTAGAACAGACATCCTAGTATATACCTTTCTTCAAAACACTCATTTTGAACTCAAATTAAATATTTTAATTTAGGTAACAGCACCTGTCACTCTCTATTAAAAAGGACGAGTTTTAATCTGTGATTAACCTTTTGATAGGATTTGGTAAACTTTCCTGAAACTTTTAACCTGTACCCTTTGGCCTAAACCGTTAAAATAATAAGGTTTTAGTTTACAAACATTTAAAAGCTCTTAATTATTCTGTTATAGACGTTTAACAATCTATTGCTAATTTAAAAAGTAGTAAACTTTGAAAGGAGATAAAAACAATGAGAGGGAAACCATTTTTATTATTTTTTTTGTTCTGCATCCTGATTATCCCCATATCTGCAAATGCGTACACAGGTACTTTATTAGATCGGGATGGCGGAATCGGGAATTCTACTCATTATTTAGAAGAATCACCGAATATCTCACTCGATCCGAAAATTAAAGAGATAATTGATCCTGTCTTTGCAAAGCCAGCAATAAAAGAAGCCGGAGAAACACTCGTGATCAAAGTAGACACAGGAGGCGAACTACCTGGCGGATGGAAGGCCAGCTTAACAAACATAGAAAATTCCCCCTTAAAAAACACATACGATCTACCGGTAAATCAAACGAAAGAAGGTACTTCATATTGGAAGGATAGCTCTTCTATATATGAGATAGTTGTCTCCATTCCAAAAGATATACCTGAACAGCTTTACGATCTTAATATTTCTTATACTTCCAACGGAAAGCGAATTACAGACAAACAGCCCCATGCAGTAAAGGTTATAAAAAAATATAAGAAGAATTTCACCTTCATGCACCTGACAGACCTGCACGTTGGTTCTCCAAGAAATCTGAACAATCCAGAGAATACAGTGGAAGCCGGTTTTTGGAACCCTGACAAGTCCAAACGGTGGCTTTATCTGCAAAAAGCAATGCGAGAAGTTAACTTGCTTCAACCCGATTTTGTCGTCGTAACCGGTGACTTAATGTTTGGGCAGATGAATCCTCAAGAGTACATTTACGAGTATGAAGAGACCTATAGAATGCTAAAGAAATTTAATGTGCCGATTTATCTTGTTCCAGGGAACCATGATTATTATGCCCAGGATGCCACTCTGGCTGACGGTGCGAAATACTGGGAGAAGTATTTTGGCCCTCAGTACTTCTCGTTTGATTACGGACCATATGCCCATATGATTGGTTATAACTCTTTTGATTGGCATAAGTTTGATCGAAGCGGGCATGGAACAGTTTCTGTACCGACCTGGGGCGGACAGGTTAGACAGCAGCAAATGGAGTGGATCAAAAAAGACTTGATTCAAAATGAAAAGACAAAAATCCCATCACAGGTAACAGGGTTATTCTCCCACCATAATCCATTATGGAGAGACCGTGACATCTGGCCTGAGGCCGACTCGAATGTTCAACAGTATTGGAAGGAATATGACCTGCAGCATAACCCTCAAAGACTCGATACTTTATTGCTGGGTGAAAAGCTCGGTACCCAATATGACCAGCAATGGCACGGTGAAGGTGCACATGAACTGATCGATCTTATGGAACAGCATGGCGTTGATATTAGCCTTCACGGGCATACCCATATCGATAATATCTCAAAGCAGAATGGCATCCTGTACTCAACTACCGCTGCCATCGAGTTGACAGGAAAGCCATGGGTTGGATTTCGCTTGTTTGAAAAAGATCAGCAAGGCTTCAACTCTTACATTTACGAAGAACCACATAATTCAATGCCAGTATATCAAGACGGAAACACTTCCACAGGCGTTATGTCACTTGAAAGCTACTATGAAAAACCTAACGATGGAACAGCAGCCTCTCAAAAAGCAACCGTTTATAATCGTTATAACAAAGCAATCACTGTTACACTGCCTTTTTATATGAAACCTGGTGATTACAAAACGAGCTCTGGTTCCATCGTAAACGAACTTGACAACAGTGATATGCACTACCTGGAGGTAAAAGTAACCATTCCTGCTAACAGTACGAGCTCAATTGAAGTAAATTAACAGAAAGATAGAAGAGCGGCGTTAATGACGCCGCTTTTTCATTTATTAAGCAAAATAATTCAATAACTACTTATCTATTGCCTAACATTCAGTCATAGAGCTCGGCCTTTGCGGTAAATATTTTCAACTTCCCCTGGTATACTTTCAACCTCTAATCCTCATACACGAGGCAAAACAAAAAAGCGCGATCCCACGATGAAATCTACGCTTAAACAGTTCCTGCATCCTCTATATAAGTTTTCCTCTTCCGATATTCTCCAAGGGTGCCGAGTTCCTGGTTGAGAAGTAACTCCATCTGCTTCAAATCAGGCCTTGTAACAATCGGATCGTCCTCAGACCAGTTCACGATATAGACGAAATAATAGTCTCTTATCATTCGAAAAACGACAAGGGAGTTCGGGAACCGGTCAAAAACAGCCTTAATGTTATATCTTCTAGAATAGCCCCAATCAAGCAATTCCACCGTTCATCCCCCTTTGTTTCTTTTAACTCCCATTATAAAGAACCAAACGTTCGGAATCGTGTGTACTTTTTACTAAATCACATTGCCAGTGTGCTATCAAACGCTTTTTGCGGATACAAGATCTTTTCTTCGGTATACGCTCAGGATGATTCCAAAGATAATGCTGTTAAAGAGGACTGGCATCGTGCCATAGCTGATGAACGGCATCGATACTCCAATGATCGGAAAAAGTCCGATCGTCATTCCAACATTTACTGCAAGTTGAACCGTATAAAGGGAAATTCCGCCGATAATCAATATACGGCCGAACGGGTCCCTGACCTTTACCATCATGAACACCATTCTGACGATTAGCAGCGAAAGGACGAAGACAAGTGCAATCGCAAACAACCAGCCTAAACGCTCAGTTAAACCTACAAAAACAAGATCCGTGAGTGTATTCGGTATATAGGAAATCGCCTCGGACTTCCCGAACCATCCTGCACCAGACATCGACTCTTTTATCCGGAGGTATATGAAGCCTGCTCCCTTCGGATAGTTCTCAGGGTACAAAAACCCCAGTATCCTATCCTTTTGTTCAATCCTTGTCGTATTCCATACTACCAATGCAAAAATAGTAAAAATACTGAATACAGTCCCTGTAAAGATAGCTGCCTTTTTCCTGGTGAAATGGCTGCCCCATAACATCGCCATCACCATGATGAGATAGATTCCTACCACAGGCAGATTACTTAACCTGAGGAGCAAAAACAATGAAACGGCAAACAAAGGAGCTAACATCCATATTTTCAACCGCTCATTTCTAAAAAAGGTCGCCCACGCAAGGAAAAAGAATGGAATCACTATCATATTGCTGGCTGTAAAAGGCCCTAACATCAAGTATGGTACACCGTTTACAGGTATCCCGGTAGACTGAAAAATAAAAATCAAACATATTCCTGCTGCATAGAAAAGCCATCCTAAATTTTTCAGCTTACGATAATCAACGAACATGAGCCCGACCACCACAGCCATACCTGCCAGAACGGAAAAACTTTTGATAAAGGAAACATGCCTGATGTCCATGTATCCAAGTGGAGAATCGCCAAGATATAAAACGAAGATCGGCAGGAATCCCAGTCCCATCACCGTCACTAAGAGGGCAACTAGATACCAGTCAACCCCCGGTCGGTGCAGCTTATTAAACTGCTGTCCCAACGAAATCGGGTTCCCCATCTGCTTAACCGCTTTTTCTTCTGCATCCTCTTCTGAATATCCCTGTTTCACGTAATCTTTTTTTGCTTCATTCAAATGGTAGACAAGCTCGGAAGAAACAAACTTCTTCGCTTCTCTTGATTTAATCTGGGATATAACCTCATCAACGAAAGAACACTTTTTGTCACTCATTTCCGCATCATCCCTCCAACAATTCCTTCAGGACGAAACCTTTCCCGTCTTTCTTTTTCTCCGCCTTCTTCAACATTCTTCTCCCTTTATTGTTTAACAAGTAGACTTTTACGCTTTCGTCTTTCCAGATCGCTTTCAAGTATTCTTTCTGTTCAAGTTTATGAAGCAGTGAATAAAGAAACCCTTCATTTCCTTCGAACTTACGGATGCCTCGGCCCCGGAGAAGTTTGGATAGCTCGAATCCGGTTTTCTCACGGACCAGCAGCTGCATCACGGCCAAAAGTATATCCTCTTCGCTCTCTTCTCTTCTGATCTTCTCATTTATCGCCAGGCGGTGCTCGCCGGTGAATTCGAGCCCTTTAAAGGTATTTTCCTTCATCGATTTTTTTAGCTTCTTTAATCGCTCATCCATCATGTGATCCCTCCAGTCGCTCTTTTAACAGCTGTTTGGCACGGCGGAGCCTTGTTTTCACTGTGTTTTCTTTAACGCCTGTCACTTCAGCGATTTCTCTCAATGAAAGTTCTTCAAAATAAAACAGGTAGACTACCTCTCTATAGTCAACCGAAAGCTCCATTACAGTCTCAGCAAGCTCTCTGTCTTCATCCCGTTGTACAACTGTCTGTTCAGGTGTCACCCGTTCCTGGACCACGATCTCCGTTTCTTCATCTTTTGCAAGCTGCACATTCCGGTAATACCAGCTTTTCAAATAGTCTTTTGTATGATTGATGGCGATCCGCCAGAGCCATGTACGAATTTTCGCATTCTGCTTGTATGTATGCAGCGATTTATAGCACTTGACGAAGATCTCCTGAGTCAGGTCTTCCGCTGTCGCTTTATTTTTCACATATGAAAAAACAAGCTGCAAAATATCCTGGCCGTAACTGCACATTAAGTCATCTATCAATGCTTCTTTCTCTGTCGTATTGCATGCTTCAGCAACAAAATCCTCCATGTCACTCCCCCTCTCCCTTTTCTTTGACGACTCCCCGTATAAAGAAGTTTTTATTTTATTGAAAAAAAACAAAAAAAACGTGCCGGAGCTGTTTCCAGTTTGCACGCCTAAACTATGTATCTTGCTTTTCATTTTTTTAAAGCGAAAACCAGTTGGAAACTATCTTAAGAATTATGAATGAAAACAAACAGGGCAGCACTTATCATCAATGCTAAGATCGAATAAAAAGTTCTTTTTCCAAGCTTGTTAACCAGTTTGGGATCCAGGTTATGACTTGAACCATATTTCGAACCGATCAAAAGTATATTAATGATTGCTGCTGCGCAAACAAGTAAAAGTATAATTTGTACGACGATCAACTATATCACCCTGTGTTTCACTATAGCATGAACAGATACCTTTTATCGAATATATAAAAATCGAGTCATTTCTTTTCATACCATGCAAGCTTCGGCCGTGTGTCCGGATACCCAAACTCAGTGCGGTACCTCTTTCTTTCATCCGTAAAGTGAAACCACTGTTTATCACTTTCAGGATGGCTTGCATGGTGAATCAGGCAGATGACCTGGTCTTCTACACACGGGTCAGTCCAGCATCCAAGCTTACGTTCTAACCGATGAACCAGCTCGGCCCAGTTTTGGTCTATTAATTCTTCCATACTGTAAAACTCCAGATAACGTACTACTTTATCAGCGAATTCATAACCGATCGATGGTACCTGTTGAAAGGATGCAAGACCAATCAAATATCTTGCACGCGCATTTGAAAACCCGGGGATTTTTGCTAAGTCATCTATCTCGAGCAAATGGATATCGGCTAACTTTATTTTAGCATTTCTTAGTTTGTTTCTTTCCTCATCCGTTAAAGGAAGTTTTGGCGATTTCTTTCTTTTCATTTTGATCATCCCCTCCCTTTTTCCAGTATGTCTTCATGCCGTTGCTTCTTAACTTTCCGTTCTTCGGTACCTGTGTCAAAAGGATAATAAGGTTCAAGATGTCGACAGAGGATGCCAATGCATTAAGCAAAATGACAAATTTCAATGTCGGTGTCAGCCATCCTAATCCTCCGAGGAAAAGCGGCAACGCGACAGAAAGAATTATGAACGGAGCGATCGTCACCAATATATATCTTGGTTTAGAAATCTCTTCCTCTGTATAAACAAATCCCCCAAAGATCGTAAGCCCGACAGAAGTACTTTTTGATTTTAAAAAATCAGGGATGAAAACAAGATGCAGCAGTTCATGTATAACAACGAGCAGGAAGATCAAAAATATGGCTCCAATATTGATGGTGAATGTAATCGATTCACTGGAAAAGCCTAACTCTTCTAAAGAAAGAGAAGAGACTGTCATGAGGATTCCTATTGTGATCAAAACAGTAACGCACATGACAGGAATCGAAAGAAATATGGCAGAGGTTATACTTTTTGGCTCCTTTAACTGCCTCCACCCTTTTTCTAGTAAGTTAAGCTGATAATCTTCATTTCCTTCTGGCATTCTGGTTAGCAGTTTGATGGTTGCTCCCTCCTATTCATCCGTTTCCACATCTCCAGCCACGTAGTCTTCAACCTTTTTATAATTATCGCCAAAGGCTTCGGTCACTCCCCACTCTTTCGTATCCGGATAGCTGTTGTTTATATTTTTATCAAGGTCATGGAAGATCCGGTGAATGTATCTTACAGCCATTTTATCCCCCTTAATGACACTATAGAACAAACCTTCCACATTCATCATGTCATAATAGACGCGGGAATCTTCCGTAAATCCGTAGCCGCGCAGCCAGGCAACATCGTCCTGAAATTTAGACCATTCCGGATAATTCGGTCCTTCGATCAGATTATTTAACTCGGTTTCGTCCAATCTTCCATATGCAAAAGTATCGTTTAAATAGTTATGGGAAACCTGAACCAGTTTCTTCGCTTTTTCTTCCTGCCCGTCCCTGTATTTCACTGCATCTTCGTAATCTATCTTTTCCACCCATTTTGCGATCGGACCATCATAAATCTTCTCGGAACTTTCATTACTGTCAGCTTCTTGTTTATCTTCTGGTTCATCCTTTGCTGTTTCCCCTGTTTCTTCTTTCTCGGCAATTTTGCCCTTAGATTCCTGCTCCTTATTATCTGTTGAATCCTCTTCTTTGAGAGAAGGAGAGGAGGATACTTCCTTTGCTTCCTTTTTACCGTTCGGATGCTCATTAGCTGTCATCTGCTTTTTTACATGGTCAATAAGGCTGCCATTTTCTCCAAAAGAAATCCCTGAAGCGATCACAACGAGAACAAGTAGTCCTACAATGACCCGGGAAATGTTCAAAGGACGTCACCTCTTATTCTTTGGTCTCATGTTTCTGGTTTTGTTATTACTATTTCTTTCTTTAAAGCTGATATCCTTCCAAAATTACAAACTGCGAAAACTGACTAACTGCCTTCTATTCATCTAAATTAATCCGTTAAAGAAACATGGTTTAGAAACCTTGAGAAAGAGAAAGCCATATAAAAAAGCAGCCCCAAAAAGGCGGCTGCTTAATTGATGTTATTACCTTTTATCTAAAAAGTGTTTGATACAACAAGAACACGTTTAAAACAATGATAATGACCGCGATAATCCAGGCGATAATGGTTGTTATCTTACGGTTAACGAGTGATTTCATCAAATTTTTATCGCTTGTGAACATGATCAAAGGAACGAGCGCAAACGCGATACCAAAGGAAAGAACGATCTGGCTCATCACCAGTGCTTTCGATGGATTGACCCCCATTATGATAATAGCTAAAGGAGGCACCATCGTTATAAAACGCCTTAGATAGATCGGGATTCTTCTTTTAATGAACCCCTGCATGATCACATCTCCTGATAACGTACCGACCGAAGAACTTGAAAGCCCTGCCGATAACAAACCAACTCCAAACATAACGGCAGCAGTAGAACCGAGCAGGTGATCGAATTGATGGAATGCAACATCAAGGTCTTCAACGAAGAGCCCTTCTTTATTAAACAATGCTGCCGACACGATCAGCATGCTTGCGTTAATAGCACCGGCAATAACCATCGCGATGATGACATCGACTAATTCGAATTTGAAAATCTTTCTTTTCTCTGTTTCGTTCGTTCCGACGATTCTTTTTTGCGTAAGCGCAGAATGCAGATAGATCGCATGTGGCATGACTGTCGCCCCTAACATTCCTGCAGATAACAACACGCTGTCGATACCTTCAAATCTTGGAGTGAATAGCCCTGTCAACATTGGACCTGCTTCAGGCTGGGCATAAAACACCTGGACGCCGAATGCGATAACAACGATAAACACCATTCCGGTGATGATCGCTTCTAACGGGCGAACCCCTCGCCTTTGCAACTCTAATATTGCGAATGATCCTACTGCAGCAATAAGTGCAGCGGTTACCATCGGGATATTAAAGATCAAATACAATCCCAGGGCAGCCCCTATGAACTCTGCCAGGTCGGTAGCCATGACCACCAGTTCAGCCTGAATCCATAAGAAGAAGGACGTTTTTTTAGAAAAACGGTCCCTGCACACTTCCGGAAGGTTTTTCCCGGTTGCGATTCCAAGCTTGGCTGACATCGTTTGAATCAAAACTGCCATCAAGTTGGATGCTAGAATGACCCATAATAACGTATATCCGTAACGGGAGCCAGCCGCGATGTTTGTTGCGTAGTTACCGGGATCAATATAGGCAACTGCCGCAATAAAGGCCGGTCCTAAAAACGGCACTAAACTTTTCATTCCGTGAGTTTCGCCTTTCAATGAGGAGCTCGCACTGTTCTGAAAAGAATGCTGGCGGCTTCCCTTTGAGCGAAAGGCATGTTCTCGACTCATAATTATACCTCCAATATATTCATCATTACTTATTGTAGTAGTTGATTAGAAGTTTTTCCTTTGTGCAACTTTTTTAACTAAGGCTAATTATAATGCTTGTTGGCCGGAATTGTCAATTATTAGCGGTTGATGGATAAAAGTAAAGAAACTCCTTCTACACTTGTAAAAGGAGTTTCTCTCATTCTTATATTCTATTAAGGTATACCGAACTTGATCAGTATTCCATTCTGGCTTCATAGCTTTCTTTTTCAGTACGCTTTTGCTGAACAAGTTTGTAAAGCATCATGATACCAAGAATAAAAAAGCCGCCGATCATATATAAGTTTTGATAACCAATATTGACCACCACAATCCCTATCACGAACGAACCTGACGCGATTCCAGTATCAAACAACGTAAAGAATGTTGCTGTCGCATGTGCACTCCGATGGTTTTCCGCTGACTGAACAGCCAGTGTTTGAAAGCTCGGCACAATCGTTCCGTAGCCAAGTCCGATCAGTGCTCCGGATAGCAGTAGCATCCATGAGGTTTGCGTAAAGCTCAGTGTAATCATACCGATTGAAAAGATAACGAACGCAGGCATGATTACCGAAGCAGGTCCCTTTATATCAAACATTCGTCCGGTAAACGGCCTTGATACAAGGATTGCAACGGCAAATACAACGAAGAAGAAACCTGCCGCATCCATCAGGCCAAGGCTCTTTGCAAAAATGGAAATATACGAAATGATGCTTGAATACGTAAAGGCGAGCAAACTTCCGACAATCGCAATCGGAAAGACGCTGCGTTCAAACAGGTCATCAAATGTAAGTTTTGCTTTTACTTTAGCAGGTTGTGCCTGTGCCGGAACCTTCACGAACAACGACAGTAACACGCCGATTACCATGATGATACCGAACAGAACATATATCGCTTCGAACGAAACATACTGATTAAGCGTTAAAGCGATGAACGGACCGAAGACCATCGCAAGGTTCATGGACATTGCAAAATAGCCAAGGCCTTCTCCGCGGCGTTTATTCGGTACGATATCTGCAGCGATCGCTCCAGCTACCGTCGTAACGATACTGAACCAGACCCCATGGAAGAAGCGCAGTCCCATTAAAAGATAAAAATCATCTGTCCAAACATATAAAAAAGAAGACAATGCAAACAGGGACATTCCGATTAACAGTGCCTTCTTTTTTCCGAGCAAGTCAATGATTTTTCCCGAAAAAGGCCTTACAAATATAGCAGAAAGCAAAAAGATAGTAATAACAAGTCCTGCTTTTGCTTCTGTTTCTTTCAAACCATCTACCACATAGACAGGAAGCAGTGTCAGCAAATCATAAAAGACGACAAAAATAAAAAAGTTGCTAATCGCAATGCTAATAAAATCCCTTGTCCATATCCGGGGTTTGTGAGTGTTAGTCATAGCTGATCCCTTCTTTCTACTTACGAATTAATTTTCTTTAATAGATTGATTAATTGAAGCTGTTCTGTTTCAGTTAGTTTTTCCAGCAACCGCTTTTCGGCTCTCTGGACGTTTTTTTCAATCTCTGGCAAAAGCTCTTTCGCTTTATCCGTTAGCTCCACAAGACGCTCTCTTTTGTCACGCCCATGTTTCCGAACGACCCAGCCGCTTTCTTCGAGGCGCGTTAATGTTCTGGTGACTGTTGGCGCCTCGACATTCAAGTACCGCCAAATATCCGTTTGAATCATCTGCCCGTTCTTCATCAAGCAATATAAAATCGACCACTGTGCGTGATACAATCCATATTCTTTTAAACAGTCGTTGGCTACTTTTGAAGACAATCTGGCAATCTGGTGAACTTCATGAAAGGTTTTGTTAGAATTCATTTTATCGCTCCATTTATTTACCTGGGTAAATATTATACACAAGAGTATAGTTTAGAACACTACAGGCAGTTTGTAAAGGGGGAATGGGGGTATTTGTGGAAGGGGCCGAAGAAATGGGACATAGTTCTAGTCCTTATTAAATCGGATCACTGAATGAAAGCTGAACTCAATGGTTCAGCTTTCATTCTATTTTATCTTTTAACGATGGATGTAAGTAGAAGACAGAGGCTAAGATTGAAATCATCCCGCCAAGAATGATCGTATGATGAGTACCTATTTTATCAGCCGAAATCCCTGCTAAAAAAGCTGCCACCGGCATTAGAGTCCAGGTCATAAACCTGCTCGTCGCTTGCACGCGCCCTAACAGCCTCTCAGGTGTCAGTGTTTGCCGGATCGTTATGATACACGGATTCATCATCGATGCAGCTATTGTCCCCATCATGTTAAACAAAACCAACCATAAAAAGTTTTCCGCAGAGCCGAACAATACAATCGACAGGCCTCCAAACGTTGAAGCAAGAAACAATATTCTCCGATATGAAAATCTCTTCCGCAACTGGTTCGTCACAAGTGCACCTGCTATTGCCCCCACTCCCCCAATGGAAAGCAGCCATCCGATCTGGTTTGACGTAAAGTGAACTGAACTCTTTAAATGAAAGACCATAAGGGTGAGGAAAAGTGTTGTTCCAAACACAGAACCAAGCATGGCTAGATTGGTCATCAAGATCGGTTTCGTATGTATGACAAACTGAAAGCCCTCTTTTATATCTGCAACAAAAGATCTTTTCGGCTGAACAACCTCTTTCTCTTTTAAAGAAATACTTAACACTGCCAGAAACGCAACCAGAAAACTAAAACTGTTTGCTAAAAGCGCGATTCCCGGATTATAAAGGCTTATGATAAGGCCGCCAAGTCCAGGACCTATTAATACTGCAGTGTTAAATATTCCTGTGTCTATTGAATTCACCTCATGCAAATCTTCCCTGCGTACCATGCCGGGCACTGCTGCAAATTGGGAGGTGTGGTAGATTTGGCTAAACAATCCGACTAAAAGGGCACCGATATATAAGAACCATATTTCCAGGAGATCTACCATAAACAGTGCCCCGATCAGCCCTACCAGGAAGCATCTCCCTAAGTCACATACTAAAAGCAAGTGCTTTCTATTAAATCGATCAGATAGAATGCCAGTCAGGGGCTGCAGTAAAACTGGAAGACGCTCAAGCGCAGCAACAATCCCCATATTTACAGGAGAACCGGTCATTGCCAGGACCATCAGAGGAATAGCAATCAAATAGATTTGGTCGCCTAAAAAGGAAATGAGATTTCCTCCGAGAAACCGGAAAACTGGATAATTCTGTTTGAGCGCTGGATACTCGTTATGTTCCTTCACCTTCAATGCTGCATCTGCCACTATCTTTCCTCCTTCATTGTTTGGATAAGTATTGCTCCAATTCTTCTGGCAACGATGCAATCGAATGTTGCTTTAAGGAGTACTTCGCATTTTTGGACTCTACGATCCTTGCAGAACGGAGAATTTTCAAATGATGATGGACAGTTGATTTTCCCAGCTCCAGTTTCCCTGTCATCTCTTGCAAGGAATAACTTTTTTCAGAGAGTAATTTTACGATTTTAAGCCTCGCTTCATCTCCAAGAGCTTTATATTTCTGCACTAAAAAGTAATTGGGCGTATATCTGTCACCAGGACTGATACTTTCGTTTGCCACTGGATAATAGAATACCTTTGTTCCTTCCACATCGGCTTCCACATTCCAGGGACGGTAAATATAATGCGGTATTAACAGCACATTGTGTACACTCGGTTCAGGCAAATAAGTGATGCCGCCTGTTGCCCACTCTACAAATTCTTCAGGACCCATTTTCCCTTTCATCTTCTGTTTTGCTTCCGTATCGTTTTCTAAATAAGATAACAGGGCATCTGCATTCGGTTCGATAAACTCTTTATACCATGCAGTCATAACAGCGATAAGGTGATTCTTTAACTTTCCTGGATCAATTTTGCAAATAAATTCAATGTACTCCGGGAAGAAAGGATTTTCTTTCAACTGGTGTTTCAGCTTATTGACGGCATCTGTGTCTCCGCTGGCAGCCTTTTTTCTTGTTTCCTGGAACATGGAGCCTGAGTAAGGAATACAAATAAATTTCAATTCATTTTCCGGTAAATGTGTTATGTATGAAACAAAGGATTGTAACTCCGTACAATCGTGTTCGTGAAGAAGTTGGAGCAAAGCTTTCCACGTATTGTTTTTCTCCACAAACTCCAGTTGCTCCAGCAGCTCCGTTGAGAAAGAAACCTTCGCCTCCTTCCAGAAGCTTGCAGGCTTCTCAAGTGTCTCTAACAACCGGGAGTTTGTGATCGCAGCGATACCTAACGCGCATTCCCACAATAAAGAATGTTTGACCTCCACATTGTAGGTTTCTCTTTTTCTTCCTGTAGAACGAAATACATCCATACTTTTTCCTCATCTCTTTTTGGTGTTATGAACTTATATTCGATAAAGTTAGAATGTATCCTTCTATAAATTTAGAATAAATAAAATCCCATTAAAAAAAGACCCTTTAAATCGGGCCAGTGTTTTGCATTTTTCGCTTGAGCCATTTTTCAAGCTACTTATGGTCTTTATCAGTGATCACTCGATCCAGCTTTTCCTCGATGCGGGCTAATCGGCTCTTATTTCTAGCGTTCTTCACAAATATCCAGATGACAACGACAGCAATACTAATTAATGTAACAAACGATATTAACTGGAAAATAATATCACCTGTATTAATCGATGCATACAACATTGCTGCTCCTCCAATCGCCAGTACAATTTTTATCGAAGTGGATTATTTTCTCCACCGCTGCTGTAATATCCTTTTTCATCAAGCGACTCTTTGTCACGTTCTTCTTACATGTATTACGGAACTAAAGTTAAAAGTTTCAGAATAATGATAGATACAGACCCGGCTCCCTGCATTAAGTGTGATCCATTTGTCATACTCACCGATTCGTCGTATCCTAAAATAAAAAAACATCGATGGAAGCAATAATTGACAGGAGGGAAATTATCTAATGGCAATTGTACTGCAACGTATTTATGGTGAAAAAACTCAGGCTGAAGGCTACCGGATCTTAATCGATCGGTTATGGCCACGCGGAATTTCAAAGCAAAATGCGAACCTTGATGAATGGGCAAAAGAGATCGCTCCAAGCACCACTTTAAGGAAAAGGTATAATAATAAACCAGAAGAATTTGATGCATTTAAGCAAGCCTACAAAGCTGAAATTTATGAAGATCCTGAAAAGCTGGCCAGGCTCAACGCATTAAAAGACCTGGCAAAGAATGAACGGATCATCCTTCTCTATGGTTCAAAAGACGAGCGATATAACCACGCGATAGTGCTTAAAGAAATGTTGGAGGAAAATTAAGTCGATGCTGGGCTGATATTGCTCTCCCACCAGATCAGTCACAAGCTTTCAAAAAGGAGATAAATACCTGTAAAGAACAAAAGGACATATGTAAATACACGAAACATCGACTGGCTTATTTTTTGAAATAACACTTGACCCAAAAAGAGGCCGATACCTACGGCGGGCATTGCCAGTAAGCCCCATTTCCAAACGGTTACACTAGTGCCTGCCACAAGTGACTGGATCAGAAGGCTTACAAAATAGATAAATAAGTAAAATGCAAGCGTTGTTGCACGAAGCTTTTCTTTTCTAGTATCTGTACCTGAAAAATAAAGCAACAGAGGCGGACCCGGCATCCCGATACTTGTCGTTAAAGCACCTGACAGGCCGCCTGCAACTAAGTCTCGTTTCTTTGTCTGTTGGATACGAAATTTCATGATAAGCAAAAACGTTAACAAAATGATGGTGATGCTCACCGATATCTTCAAAAGATCCATGTTAAATAAAGTAAACACCAGTATTCCAACAGGCAGTCCAGGAATGCTTCCCACCATAAACCTTTTCACAATGCCAAAATCGATGTCTTTCCTGATTTTCAAAATGAGGGAAAGAGATATGACAAGCGACAAAACCAAATTGATTTGAATCGCTTCTTTCGGTTGGAACAACAACAATAAAAAGGGTGTTGCCATGATTGAAAACCCAAAGCCAGTACTGGTTTGCAAAATGGCCGCAATTAAAATAATCACAATAAAAATTACGAACGTATTCAAACGGCACCCTCCTTTGACAGCCTTCCAAAAAGATGCCATTTCGCTTCGATCCAGAGGCCTATTTCGAAAATGAGTGCAACGAATACAATCCAGGCCCATATCGCTAAAAAGCTTCCATGAAAGTCATACATGGCATTCATGTAATATGTGTTCTTATGCATCGCGATTGTAAAGGCATAAAACATTCCAAAGGTAAAGTTCCTCGACCACTGGCTAACGTGATACGTGAAGATCCCATTTTTCCAGCCGAATCGCCGGACTCGCTTGATCGCTCTTGAAATTTCTAACGCCTCAATAATAATTAACAACGCGAATACGATGAGCCAGAAAATCATCATCAATAAAGCAGACATCATGTGGGAAGATACGATCGCAAGCCCGGTGATCGATAGGGCCCCATGGATGATACAATTAGTATTTGTCCAATCCTCGGCGAGTGACCATTGCTTTTTCTTGCCGTACCGGATCATAATCAACCAAACTCCACACAGATAAAATATAAAACCGATTGACATAGCAAAAATCAATAATACTTTTGTAAGAGAAGGAAACATTTCGACCCAAAGAATAACAAGCGATTGGGTCGCAACTGTTGATAGCAATACCGCTCCATGTGTCGAATAGCGGGTAGGATGCTTCCACAACTGTTTAAAGTTATTCACACAGCTTACAAGGAATAAGACATAAAGAACTGTATCCAAAAATGCAACTGCGAGTAAAACCGGACTTAATCCAGGAAAATATTTTCCAACCACATTACATAAGACTGAGATTCCAGCGATCCAGGTTCCCATCACGAAGGAGTTAACTGGATTATTTATGAAAGGAACAAAAAAGTGCTTTTTAAACACCTGACGTGCAAGCGACTTAAAGATGACTACACCTAATACCGCGAGCATAACCGTAAGAACTTCTCCCATTATTTGATCAAATAAAGGAAAAGCCTCGATTGCAGCATATAAAAATATCCCGAGTGCCATGATGATTGCTCCCGAGGAAGGATGGATCACCTGTTCTTTATCTTCTGAGCTCATTGCATTTCACCTGTCTTAATTATTTTCTACTAAACTATTGTACGACTTTTTTGTAGTTCCCACAAAACTTCTTCTCCTTACACAAAAAAGAGTATGCCTCTTTTAATAGGGCACACCCAGATGGTTTTATTTTTGATGCTTTTCAGTTAAACGCTGAATGATAGTCGCCAACAATAACGTTCGTTCAACAAGGGAGGGTATTTCCAGATATTCCTTGTCACTGTGCGCATTACCGCCAACAGGACCAAGTCCGTCGATCGTTGCGATACCGAGTGCGGATGTGAAGGATGCATCTGATCCTCCGCCAGTCGCGGTATCTTCAATCTCCACTCCGATCTCGCCTGCGACATCCTGGATAATTCGAAGCAGGGCACGGGTCTTCCTGTTTTTTTCCATCGGAGGGCGATTCATCTCGCCTTCCAGCAAAATTTTCGTTCCGGAAACTTCTGAAGAAGAGCATATTTCCTCCAGTTTTTCTTCTACGAGCTCAGCCTGTTCGAGTTCAGCGATCCGGATATCGATCTGCGCTTCCGCATGGTCAGAAACCGTATTTGCGGATGAACCTCCTTCGATCACTCCCACGTTAACATTGATGCCTTTTTCATGGTCTGACAGTTCATGAAGCTGAATGATTTTATATGCCAGTTGCTCGATAGCACTTCTGCCTTTTTCCGGTTCGATGCCTGAGTGCGCCGCTCTTCCTTCTATTATTAATGTATAATTCCCTTTCCCGCGTCTTGCTGTAACGAGCGAGCCATCTTTTCTGGCAGGCTCCATTACGAGGGCATACTTTCTTCCTGCTGCCTCTTTTTCAATAAAAGATCGGGAAGTCAATGAACCTACTTCTTCATCGCTGTTTAGCACGATCCGAATATTTTTATAAGCTGTGCACCCATTTTCGATCAAAGCTTTCACAGCATACAGCAACGCTACCTGGCTTGCCTTCATATCGATCACGCCAGGTCCAAATGCCCGGTTTCCTTCTATTCGAAACGGCCGTTCTGCTACTGTTCCCTCTGGAAATACAGTATCCATATGAGCGAGGATGATAATTTCAGGATCAACCGCATCTTTATGCTGCATGATAAGATGGTCCCCGAACTCCTCCTGCTCAATTTTATTAACCTCGAATCCAAGCTCTTTATAACTTGTTTCAAGAAGCCTGCCGATTCGATCAACGCCGTCTTTGTAATGGGATCCGCTGTCAATGTTAACAAGCTCTTCCAACAGTAACAGCATCTCAGATTCATGCTGTATTAAAAATGATTCCATGTTGCTCTTTCCTACTTTCTAACAGATGAAGTATATTATATAGATTTTACCAGAAATTTAAAGAAAGGGAAGATAGGAGGAGGTTTATTTATTATATTGCCAAAAAGGAATTTTCAGCCCTTGCGACTAAACATTTTTTTCCTGAAGCAAAAAGGGAACAAGCAGGAAACGTTTTTACTCTGTAGTCCTGGCTTTCTTCTTTTCAAGGAGAAACTGGAGAAATTTACAACTGGCCGAAGCGTATACCAGGACCAATCCCAAAATCAAAAGAAAAGACATCACGATCGTAAAGCCCGTTATCGTAATGACGCCACCTGCAATAAATGCATTAGCCGGAGACTTCCAGCAGAAATACACCATCACAATACTTAATAGCGTTAAGAGAATGATTTGTAAAAAGGTCTCCATCTAAACACCCCTTGTTATTTTTAAAAGCAGGTTAGTCGTTTTTGTATATCAGTTCCTGTACTGCACCATCGATAGCCGGATTAAAATCATCCAGGTTTCTGTCGTATTGATAGATGATTAAAATGTTTTTAACTGAATAGATTTCAAATGAGGCCAGATCCATCGATGCCGTTTTTCGCCTGAACTGCTTTTCCGCGTACTTCCCGCTCCAGTTTGCTGGCAATACGTATACATAAAGCTGGTCTTCTTCTGAAATTATCAAGACATCCGGACGAGTAAACTGGAGTCTCATATTGAACACACTGTTTTCATTGGCATCCGTTTTTTCATAAGGAATATCTTTTTCTTCGAGCTCGTTGGTTATGGAATTTAGCGTCAATTCTCCTTCAAACTGAATGACTCCAATTACAACCCCGCCGATCAAAACAATGCTGAGCAGGATTCTCATCGGCTTTTCTTGTTTAATAGTTTCACTAAAATAATTAATAGACCAACCCCTGACACCAGCGGCAAAAAGCTAGTTAAAGCAAGTGATGCTGCTCCCATCGTGAACACTCCATTCTTTTATCGCCCTTCCATTTTCCATCTATATCCATTTTAACACAGGCAGGCTTTGTAATGCGTTATAGCAAATGTGCTGGAACTACAATAAGCCCACGAAACTCCGAAGTCACTTTCTGAACCTCCGAAATTCCCCTCTGAACTCCGAAAACAACGCCTCTCATCCATTTATCCTTTCACACCAAAAAGAGAACTGCTCAATTCGCAGTTCTCCATTTAACCTATTCTCAATTCCTTATTCGTCGTAACTTTCCTCCAGCTCATCGATCAATTTGCCAACATGGGCTACTGCCTCTCGGATCGGATCAGGCTTAGACATGTCTACACCTGCTTTTTTAATCAGTTCGAGCGGTTCCATCGTTCCGCCGGCTTTCAACACATCGAGCCAGCGTTCTACCGCAGGTTTTCCTTCATCCAGTATATCCCGGGAAACAAGCGTGGAAACCGTCAATCCAGCCGAATAGGTGTATGGATATAATCCCATATAATAGTGCGGCTGATGCATCCATACAAGGCTTGCACCTTCGTCGATCTCAACGGAGTCACCCCAGAATTTGTTGAGTGCTTCCGCTTTTTGCTCGGACAATACGCTTGCAGTCAACGGCTCGCCGTTTTCAACCATATTATATACTCGACGCTGAAATTCCCCTTCCAGCAAGTGGGTCACAAAGTTGTGATAGTACGTTCCCAATAGCTGAAGGATTACCCATCGTCTTGTCCGTTTATCTTTTGTGTTTGACAGCAAGTGGTTGCCAAGCAGCATCTCGTTCATTGTCGACGGCGCTTCGATAAAGTATCTGGACGGCCTGGTGTTTGTCATCCGCTGATTTTTTCCGGCAAAATAGAAGTGTCCGGCATGCCCGAGCTCATGGGCAAGCGTGAACGCACCTCTCATCGTATCCGGCCAGGTCATCATCACGTATGGATGTGCACCGTAAGGGCTTGAACAGAACGCTCCCGTTGACTTCCCGACGTTGTCTGCATAGTCGACCCATCTTTCGGATAGCGCTGTCTTTATCATATCCATGTAATCGGATCCCATTATTTCCAATGCTTCCTGAACTGTTTCTGCCGCTTCCTCGTAACTCGTTTCAAGCTTAAAATCAGGATCCAGCGGCGCTTTCAGGTCTGCATACGTCATACTGTCTAATCCCAGGACACGCTTTTTCAGGTCAGCGTATCGCCTCATGTGCGGCGCCAACTCCTCCTGGATAACATCCAGCTGGTTATGGTACATCTCCTTTGTCACCTGCTGTTCTTGCAGCAGCATATCTTCCGCAGATTCATAGTTTCTTAACCGTGCAGTAGTCACCTCATGATTGACTTGCGTTGCATAGGTCGCAGCAAATGTATGCTTATACTGTTTCAGCGTTTTGTTAAAAGATTCATAGCTGTTTCTGCGTACTTCTTTAGAAGGGGAAGAAATGTACTTACCGGCATATAACGCAAAGGAAAGCGGTATTTCGTTTCCTTCTTTATCAATAAACGGATCGAATTGCATGTCTGACAGCTTTCCGCGATTGTAGATCGTGTAAGGCGCGCTAAAAAGGGAACCCAGTGCTGCGAGGGTCTCCTCTGTTTCCTCTGATAGGGCATGAGGCTTCTTATCCTGCAAATCTTTTAAAAACTTTTTAAAAGGCTGCAAACCTTCTTCTTCCTCGATAAACTTGTCGATCGTATCTTTTGGAAGACCGATAATTTCCGTTTCCACAAAGGAAAGTTCAGCATTAACAGATGATTGAGCCTCTGAAACTCTTGATGCATCTTTCTGCCTCGTCGTATCTGTGTTATCGACCGACAGGCGCAAATTTGCATACATAGAAACCAGGTTGAATCGTTCCAACAATTTCTCCTTCGCTTCCAAACATTCCAACAGCTCTTTAGCACTGTTCCCAAGGTCCCCCTTGAACTTTGTCACATTGGGAAGGTCCTCTCTGACTGCCTTCAGTTCTTTTTCCCAGTCTTCTCTTGTTTTGAATAAATCCGTTAAATCCCATTTTTGCTCTTTGGGTACGTCCTGCCGTTTCATCCGGTCATTTGGTTTGTTCGCCATTTACAGCCCTCCATTCTATTGTTAAAACTGCACTTCTAAATCCTGTCCCTGCTAATCTTTCTATTTAATCTCTTTTAAATCCTTCCATAAGTGTGGCCACATAAGAGCTATACCACAACCCAATACCCAATAATCTTTTATATGAGCGAATAGATACCATTTACCATGGCAAAAAAATAAGGAACCCAATATGAGTTCCCTTCCTTATGGTATGTATGCGTTATTTTATCTGCATCAAGCTGGTCCATAAAAAATCTTCCCCAAATACTTCTTGGGGCTGGATAATCTTCCGCATTCTTCGGAATCGCTTAACATGAAAGTCGTCTTGAAAGATTTCTCTCAGGCGCTCCTCTGTATAGCCGATTCCGCCCTTTAAGCTTCCTTCCCTGTATACATCCCAATCGGAAGTATCCAATGCTCCATCTGTATTAAAGCAAACCAGGCCAAAATAGCCGCCTGGCTTCAAAGCTGACTTGATTAACTCAAGATAAGTTATCCGCCTGTGAGGAGCGAGATGGTGAAGCAATCCGGAATCATAAATAAAATCATATTTACCCGGCTCAAATGGAAAATCAAATATAGACTCGCAATAAAAGTTAATCTCGTCGCCTTTTTCTGCCGCCCTCTCTTTTGCCCACTCAATCGCGTTCCTTGAAATATCAAGAGCATCTACTGTACAGCCTTTTTTCGCCATGAAGATCGCATTTCTCCCTGGACCACATCCTAACTCTAAAACCTTGCCTGGCTGAACCTCTCCATTAAAGTATTCTATTAGATTTTCATCCGGCCCTTTCACCTGGAAAAACGGTATGTCTTTTTCTCTGTTTTCGTAAAAGGTTTCCCAGAACTGTTTTGGTTCCCGTAACCGGGCATCGAGCATTTCTAAGAGGTTGTCATAATTTTTGATCGCCTGATCCATCTTTTTCCCCCTTTTAGAATTGAAACCTTCCTTAATTGTTGATTGAGATATTCTGGTCACCTGCATCCGGATCGACTGAATTCGTCCCACTGGCAATGTTATTTACGTTAAGTCCATCCCCAGTATTGAAGCCGCCAGCTCCACCAAATGATTTTGAAGCCTGTTTTGGGCTGACATTTACAGCATCCCCAAATCTTACGACCGAACTAGCGAAAAGAATATTAATTTCAACAGAACTAACTTTAGAAGGCATATCTGAGCTCTCCCTTAAGATCATATTTTAAACCATTGTATGGTGAGATGACCTCATTGGTGCTCTTTCAAACTGCCTTTTAATTGTATAAAAGAAACAGCCTTTTGTTGTTACACCAATGTTAAAGAAAGATGATAAATCCCTTCAGAACCAGGGGAAGACACACCTCTAACTTGCTCTGTGTAAGCGATAAAGGACATCCTTTTTTATTTTTATCGAATCGGGGGCTCTTAGTACTTGCTGATAGAAAAATTACCAGGGAAGCAATATTACAGCATATAGGAACAGCCTGATTTTAGGCTGTCTTGTCTTATGTAACAATTATTAAATTTTTATAACAGAAAGGAATTTAATCTGTACCATTACATTCCGAAACCGGCCTTATTCCTCTTCATCCAACTCAATATGTTCCATCAACATTCCGCATTCTGGACAGGTTTTCCAGGGCTCAATGTCATAAGACCATTCATTTCCGCCGCAATCAGGGCAAAAGTATTCATACATAGTGGAACCTCCAATGCATCTTATCTTTTAATCATCCACAGTCCAAAAATGAAACCAGCTTTACGAAAAATAAATTAACAGTACTGTTCTACTTTTATGGCATGAAACTATTCCCTGGGTTTGTTCGTCATTTAAATGGAAGGTTTGTCTTTATGAAACCCGTGGTAAAAGAGAAAGAGGTCATAAGCCGTTAAGTTAAAACCATTTTACGAAAACCCATTTTCAACAGTATTCTTTAATGCTCTTTTAATAAAATTGAAACCTTTTTTATGTCTTTAAAACAACCGTTATAATCGAAAAAAACCCGGTGATTAGTACCAGTTGATTTAGTAAAAATATAGTAGTAAGATATATCACATCCTTAACCTGTTATTTTAAAATATTTCCTGATAATACAATCATCCGGGAACGACCCATACTGAAGGAGGAAAACAGGATGGACTTAAATTCACAAACAAAAAAATGGCTGAATAAACCCTACAGCTTATTCTTCCTGGCAGTTGTCCTGCTCTGGATAAAAACATATGTGGTTTATCAGATCGAATTTGACCTTGGAATCGAAAACGCTTTACAGAAATTTCTATTATTTTTAAATCCAATAAGCTCCTCATTATTTTTCCTTGGAATAGCATTATTTTTCACAGGTAAAAAGAGACTCTGGGCAATTGTTGGAATCGATCTAATTATGTCTTTTCTTTTGTATGCAAATGTCGCCTATTATCGTTTTTTCAATGATTTCATTACTTTGCCGACGATCATGCACACGAACAGCGCAAGCGAATTGAGCGACAGTGCACTAGCTTTGATGAATGGGACAGACGTGTTCTATTTCTTAGATACGATTCTTTTACTGATGCTGGTAGTTTTTAAGGTTGTAAGTAAGCAGGTTCCGATTGAAAAGAGAAAGATCCAGCTTGTTTTTGCAAGTGCGCTTGTTATTTTTGGTGCGAATCTGGCGATGGCTGAAGTTGACCGACCGCAGCTATTGACCCGTTCCTTTGACCGTACTTATCTTGTAAAATATCTTGGCCAGGCAAACTATCAAATCTACGATGCTATCAAAACAGCTCGTTCATCATCACAGCGTGCTTTTGCTAGCAGCAACGACCTAACTGACATACGGAACTTTGTAAGTTCTAACAGAACGCCTGTAAACCCTGAATACTTTGGGGCTGCAAAAGGTATGAATGTGATTTATATCTCGATGGAATCTCTTCAAAACTTTATGATCGGCAAAACGCAGAACGGACAGGAAGTTACCCCTTTCTTAAACAGTCTTGTTAATGATGAAAACACTTTTTATTTTGATAATGTCTTCCATCAAGTAGGACAGGGGAAAACATCGGATGCTGAATTTATGATGGCAAACTCGCTGTTCCCTTTACCGAGTGGAGCAGTAGCGATGGAAAAAGCGCAAAATACGTACCAGGCGCAACCCGCTATTCTCAGTCAGAATGGCTATACAACCGCTTCTTTCCATGGAAACAATAAAACGTTCTGGAATCGCGACCAATTGTATAAATCCTTTGGAATCGACAAGTTTTATGATTCTGCCTATTATAATATGAGTGAAGACGATGTGTGGAATTACGGCTTAAAGGATAAACCGTTCTTCAAGGAATCCATGCCTTATTTAACAGAACTTAAACAGCCTTTTGAAGCGAAATTCATTACACTTTCCAACCACTTTCCGTTTGATATGGCACCGGGTGACACAGATTTTCCTGCAGCAGAAACAAATGATAAAGTCGTGAACGGCTATTTCCAGACTGCCCATTATATGGATGAGGCACTGGAGGAGTTCTTTGGCTATCTGAAAGAATCAGGATTATACGACAACACGATGATCGTCATGTATGGTGACCATTACGGCATTTCTACCAACCATAACCGTGCGATGCAACAGGTGACTGGAGAAGAAATCACTCCTTATAAAAATGCGCAATTGCAAAGAATTCCGCTATATATACATGTTCCTGGAACAAAAGGTAAAGTAGTTCACGAATATGGCGGACAGGTAGATATTCGACAAACAGTACTTCATCTCCTCGGTATTAACACGAATGATTTCATTTCATTTGGTTCTGACCTGCTTTCCCCTCAGCACCGAGAAATCGTTCCGTTCAGAAACGGAGATGTTGTGACGCCTGAGTACACTTCTGTTGGCGATAAATGCTATGCTAATCCAACTGGCGAAGAGGTAGATTTAGAGTCATGTAAACCGTTTAAAGAATATGCACAAAAAATGCTTGATTACTCGGATAAGCTCGTATATGGAGATCTACTTCGTTTTTATGAGCCACGAGGGTTCCAGCCGATCAACCC
Source organism: Exobacillus caeni (assembly GCF_005747095.1). GTDB lineage: Bacteria > Bacillota > Bacilli > Bacillales > Guptibacillaceae > Exobacillus > Exobacillus caeni. The sequence goes on from NZ_SWLG01000007.1 coordinate 186,181, forward strand.
GGAAGACTATGATTATACAACCGATCAAACGAAGTAAAAACAAGTAAGGACCTGGCGATCAGCCGGGTCCTTTTTGCTTATATATAGACTTCCTTAAGGAATTTTTTCTAGTTAAATCGGCTTTTTAGGAAACGAAGGAGACTGGCAACCGTATGAATACGCCAGGCAAAGGAAGCCGCACTTCTCTAGAATTGGCCTGCTCATTGGACTGGCATCCACAGTAAGGTGCTGATACCCTTCTTCATACGCCTTTTTAGCCCGGATTGCTAAAAGTTCCGAATAATATCCCTTTCGCCGGAATCCCTCAAGCGTACTTCCTCCCCACATGCTTGCAAAGGAAGTTCCATTCTCTAAATACATCCATGCCGCGCTCACAAGCCGGTTGCCGTCGTAAACACCGTAAAGAAACAGGGACTCAGGATTCTCGCGCTTATCTCTCCACAGCCTTTCTCCTAACTCGGCATGAGAAACCTTCCAGACCTCGTCTTCTAAACTGATAATCTCCTCAATTCCTTTTTCATCTGTTATTTCCTTTATGACAGGATTGGCTTTTTTTAAAAGCAAAGGGTGTTTGTCATGCAAGTTCATAACCATCAGCGCTTCCGGATCATCAACAGTAAAGCCTCCCTCCTGAAGAATGTCGACTAAATTATCCGGCTTATCATAGCTATGTACCTTCCACTCAAATTCTTGATCCAGACTTCGAAAATACTCCAGCTCATGTTTAATAACTTCTCTTGCATTGTTTTCGTTTAAGTTCGAATAAATAACAAATCCTTTCTCACCAAATTGTGAGATCTGCCTGACCACAAGATCGGTCTCTTCTCTTTTAAATCCCGGTGTCGTGGCACCACGGCGTAGTTCCCTGTCATAAATTGATTTCAATTCATTTTCTAGCATCGGCTATCTCCTTTTATCAATTTCCATTAACTATGTAATTCCTTTTATCTTAGGCACGGTGCACCTCAGGAATAATTTGCAATAATCTCTTTATGGCGTTTCATAATCATTCGACAAACAGAACACAAAACCTTTTGCGTTTTTCTACTAAAAATTTCCTCGGAAATAATGTGGTTTTGTCGAAAAATCGATATTTGGCTGTTTTTCGTAGATAAAACAGAGAATTCGAAGATATATCTTATTTTTCGAAGATATATCTTACTTTCCGAAGATATACAAGCATCATGACCACTTTTCCATCCGGCAACTTGGAGCGAAATTCATCTGACAGGCTGCAAATCAATAAATATTTGCAGGTCAAGATAACGCTTAGTTGATCCTTTCATTTTTGGAGAGTACTTCTCGGCAATACCATAAATTCTCCTGAGCTCGTAAAACCTCAACGAACATCTTATAAAGGTCTGTGAACTTCTTATAAACCTCTCTGAACCTCCTATAAACCGCTCCGAACCTCTTATAAACCTCTTCGAACCTACTATAAACCTCTCCGAACCTCCTATAATTCTCTCCGAACCTCCTATAAACCGCTCCGAACCTCCTATAATTCTCTCCGAACCTCCGAACGACCACCCGATCTTCCATAAAACCCAATAATCCTTTTGTTTAACATACAAAAAACCGCTGCGCACTATACGCAGCGGTTTCCAACCCTGTTTATATCGCCCAGTCTCCGTTTCTGAATACCGGGATACGCTCTCCATCTTTCGTTTCTCCGTCGATATCAAGCTCTGCAGAACCGATCATGAAGTCAACATGGCCGACACTGTTAGTTACTTCTTTTTCTTCAAGCTCTTCTTTGGAGTATTTGCTTGCACCCTCGATGTTCATTGTGATCGCGTTTCCAAGCGCGATATGGCATGAAGCATTTTCATCGTAAAGGGTGTTGTTAAAGATGATACCGGAATTTGAGATCGGGGAATCGTGCGGCACTAGGGCCACTTCGCCGAGATAGCTCATCCCTTCATCGATTCCAAGCATTTGTTCCAATGCTTCATATCCCTTTTCAGCTTTAAAATCGACAACTTTGCCGTTTTCAAATGTAAGGCTGAAGTTTTCGATCATGTTCCCGAAATATGATAGTGGCTTTGTACTTGAAACCGTTCCGTTTACTCCATATTTGCGTGGAGCTGTGAAAACTTCTTCAGTCGGCAGGTTAGGTATGTATGTTGTGCCAAATGTTGAGTTGTGACCGCCGCCGATCCAAAGGTGATCGGGATGAAGGTCAATGCTCAAGTCTGTACCCGGTCCTTTATAATGAAGTGTTTTAAAGTGCTTTTCATTTAAATAATCCAGTTTTTCATTAAGCGTTTGAGAGTGTTCTTCCCATGCTGTAACCGGATCTGCTTTATCTGCACGTACTGTTTTAAAGATTTCTTCCCATAAGGAATCCATTGCTTCTTGTTCACTTTTATCCGGGAATACCATCTCAGCCCATGCTTTTGTAGGGACCCCTACGATCGCCCAGTGCGTATCACCGCTTAACTGTGCTTTTTGGAAAAATTTAAGGTGTTCTCCCTGTGCTCGTTGGACAAGTGTCATTTTTTCCGGGTTTACGCCTTCAAAAGCTTTTGGATCGCTTCCGGTGATACTTAAGACTGCTCCTTTGTTTTCAGCAAGATCTTTGAACTTTTCGATCGTCCATTTAGGAACTTCTTTTAATGTTTCCTCTGGCGCTTCCTCCAGATTGATTCTGCTTGTCTGGGAGTCATTCCAGTCAACAGTTACCCTCCTGGCCCCATTCTGGTACGCCTGCTTCATTACTTTTCTTGTGAATTCAGCCGCTTCGATCGGAGAACTGATCACTAAATGCTGCCCCTCCTGGATGTTCAGCCCGATTTTAACGACGATTTCAGCATAACGATTTAGTTTTCCCTCAAAATTACTCAATGTATTTCCCCCTCTCGAAATAATCTTACCATAAAATTCTAAGACTTTTTAACAAATGCCAAAATTTTGCAAGCGCTTCCCCTACGGCTCTATAAAATTATAATTTAAAAATACGGTCTTTCCATCCATCTCTGGTCGGATAATTTCCTCAATCCTGAGGTGTAGGCCACTTGTACTCAGTAGGAAAGTAAAAAAATGACGCGCCAGTACACACATCATCTCGGTTTACTTTACTTTAGCTTAAAAACTTCACTACTTCGCTTCGGTACTCCGATTAAAAAACACTTTTCAAATTGATTTATCTGAGAACTGGAATCAAAAGCTTTTTATGAAGCTCACCTTTTAACATCGTCATGCCTCACTACTCACTATTTTTAACCGCGATATCTTTAGAAAACGGATGATTCTTAACAACAATATTTACTTTTATAAAATCATTGTGAGTAACATCCATACATTATTTAATTAACACTCCTTTTAGGAAATGGTAATCTTTATAAATAGAAACGCGATTTCATTGAAACGAGTCTAAACAGAAAGGTGAGTCAACATTGGCAAAACAGTTCGTGATCGGCCTTGATATCGGGACCACAAGCGTAAAGGTTGTGATGTTCGATCTAAAAGGGCATGTTAAAGCAGAATCTGAAACAGCATATCCGCTCTATTACCCCTATCCGGTATGGGTAGAACAAAAGCCGGCAGAAATTATGGAGGCTGCTATTTCTACCATTCGAAACGTGATGGATCAATCAAGGATTAAGAAAGAGCAGCTATTGGGGATCGGCCTCTCTTCTGCAATGCATTCCCTTATATGCGTGGATAGAAAAGGAAACCCTCTGTCAAACTCCATCACATGGGCTGATGGCAGAAGTAATGAACAGGCAGAAAATTTGAAAGCGAGTACAAAAGGAACGGAAATTTATTTAAAAACAGGGACGCCGATCCATCCGATGTCCCCGCTGCCAAAACTAATCTGGATGAAGGAAAACAACTACGACGCTTATCAAAATGCAAACCGCTTTTTATCGATCAAAGAGTTTCTGATCTACAAATTGTTTGGCAGAGCTGTTGTGGACTATTCCGTCGCATCGGCAACAGGCATGTTTGATCTTCGTACACTCGATTGGGATGAAGAAGCACTCAAGCTTGCTGGCATTTCGAAGGATCAACTTTCCACGCCTGTACCTCCCACTGAGATTATCTCGGGACTTCCAGAGCCGGTTGCATCTGAGATGGGGATCGCAGCGGATACGCCTTTTGTAATGGCTGGCAGTGATGGTCCCCTGGCCAATCTCGGAATCGGCGCGATCGAACCCGGGGAAGTAGCGATTACAATCGGAACGAGCGGAGCAATCAGGCAGTTTGCATCTCAGCCCGAAACAGATACTCTTCAGCAAACGTTTTGCTATGCGTTCTCTGAAAACCTTTCCATCCTCGGCGGACCGATCAATAACGGAGGTATCGTTTTAAAATGGGTGAAAGATCTTTTTCATGAAAAAGATGTTCCGTTTGAAATGCTTTCTGAAATGGCAGAAAGTGTCCCTGCTGGCTCCGGCGGCCTGCTCTTCCATCCTTATTTGAATGGAGAACGGGCACCGATCTGGAATGCCGATGCACGGGGAAACTTCTTTGGGGTAAATGCTACCCATAAAAAAGAGCATTTTATCCGTGCCGCAATGGAAGGCGTTATTTTCAGCATTTACCAAGTAGGCGAAGCGCTTGAAAGGCTAGCAGGACCGGCAAGCAAAATTTATGCCAGCGGAGGATTCGCGAGATCACATGTCTGGCTGCAGATTCTCGCTGATATCTTTAATCAAGAAGTCCAGGTGCCGATCAGCCACCAGAGCTCCGCATGGGGAGCGGCATGGACAGCCCTTTTTGCAACCGGAAACGTAGACAGCCTGGAAGATATCAAAGAGTCGATCCCAATGAAGGAAACTATTAAACCAAATAGTGATAACCATGAACGGTATGCTGAACTTTATAACATTTATAAAGGTGTCGGAGAGTCGCTGAGCAATTATTTTACAGCTGTGGCAGATTTTCAGAAGAAAAATTCAAATTAATCGGGGGTGCAATTTATGCGCCTCTTTTTTCTTTTATGAAACCATTACAAGTTTACTTACGACTTATAGTTAAGGAGACAAATTTAAAAGGAGTGATCAGTGTGAAACTTAGTAAAGCCATCCCGTCGATCATAGCTGCTTTCCTCTCATTATCACTGCTTGGTGCATGTGCGGAAAACTCTGAGACTCTGGATTCTGCAGCAGGAGAAACTTCCGGTAACGCTGCAAGTGAGGGTACAAGATTAGCAGACTCCCTCACCATAACAGAAGCGACTCTTGGCAACGTTATCGCTGATTATGAAAATAACAGCACCCTGCCCCTCTTGGATGCGAAGCTGGAAGAAAAAGATGTCAGCCTTACCTTTACCGGAAGCCAGGCGGACCAAAACAAACAAGTAGAACGCATCATTGGTGATGTGTTGATGGAAATATCTAAAAGAACCGTTGACAGTAAAGAGCTGGAAGACGGTTATGCCACTGTGTATGACCACTATAACGTTTATGTTAAGGTGGTGGATGATCAACAAGAAAAAATTATGCAGGGAGAAATGCCGGCCGGTTCTCAAAAAATTTCATGGGAGAATTAGCGGGACCATCCAAAAAAGCCCAGTCTGTAGCTGTTTTACATTGAACATTTGCCATGCGGTTGCCTTTACATGATAAGGCAGGATTCTTTCGCCAATTTCCAAGAAGCCCGTAGAGATTACTTTCCGATAGATGTGAAAAATCCCCCATGACCGGGGGATTTATTTTCACTTCACCTATACACTTGTCGAACAATCAAACTGCGGTAACTTTTCCAGTAATCATTTCATCGATTTCCCGATAAATCTTTTCCCAGTCCCGGTCCGAGTTATCGATCACAAGGGACTGAAAAGGCAGCTCTTCTATTAACTCGAGCTCAAGCTCCCGCCTTTTTTCCAGGACCTTCACAAAGCCGTCAAATCCTTCAAGCCCCTGCGCTTTTCCGTATCCCTGTTCGGTGAAATACTGGATGATTCCGTTATACCATGCTTCCGGCCGTTCCGGAATTACTCTTTCGATCGTTTCCCTGATATTATCTTGATGTAAATAGATGACAATCGGATTTAGCCCTTTAATCGTTTCTGCGATTTCCAGAACGTGCTTTCTTATCTGGCCAGACGGCGCCCCGTGTTTGCCCAGCATAACAGTTAGCGGGTTCTGAATGAAACAGCATTCAAAGATATAAACCGCCTCTTCATTTGCAGCCTTCTCACTAAATTCTTTCCATTTTTCCAGTGCTACTGGAAGGTGCTTTTCCAGCGGAAGTTCGTATACATCGTATGCAGCGATATCATCAATTAAAGATTGCTTTTCCTTGTTTTCATCATACAGTTTCATATAGCTTATAAAGAAGTTGTCACCCTTCTTCACCGTGAACCTTGCGATCAGTTCGCGGTCTTCCGGATGTTTTCCGACCAGCTCCTCAAACTGTTCTTCATTCAGGCAGCCTGTATACTCATAATCTGCAGGCTGATCGAGACTTCCTTCTAAGAACAGCTTCACTGGAATATCCTTCTCCTTCAAAATTTTTTCGATATGCTTTGCTGTTGTCGTTTTCCCTGAACCCGGTATTCCTTCGACGATAATAACTTTTGATCTCATAATGGCCACCATCCATTTTATTATTTTCTACTGCAATGCCCTTTTCTTTTCAAACCAGCCTTTCAGCTCTTCATCGATTTCCTGAAACTCTTTTTGATCAGGTGTATAAAGGCTTAACCGACCCATTAATGCTGATATCTTATTATCGATCAACAGCTGTTCTTCTTCGACACTCTTTTGTTCCGGCTGCTTTTTCATCTGCTGTTTTTTCTCTTTAAACTCCCGTAATCCCATTTCCCAGCGTCGGATTTTTCCTTTTTCAAAAACGAGCAGCCTGTCAGCAATTCGTTCGATAAAATAGCGGTCATGGGAGACGACGAGGATCGTTCCGGTAAACTGATCGAGCGTTTCTTCGAGCTGTTCTTTGCTCGGCAGGTCTAGATGGTTTGTCGGCTCATCCAGGATCAACACGTCAAATTGCTGGAGCATCATTCCGGCAAGCTTGATTCTGGTACGTTCTCCAAGGCTTAAAGCTTCGATTTTCTGCCTGATTCGATCTTCCTTCAGCCCCATGTTGGCAAGCATCGTCCGCGCCTGATGAATTTCATCCCTTCGGCTCAGGTTTAACGCTTCTATAACCGTTTTATCCTTTGGAAGGTCATTAACATCCTGCGATGGATAAGCGATTTTCAGTGAATCACTTTTCCACAGCTCACCACCTGTCAGTTCTTCATCTCCCTGTAAAAGTCTGATCAACGTGGTTTTTCCGCAGCCGTTATCCCCTATAATTCCTACTCTTTCACCGTGCTTCACATAAAAATGGCTGTTTTCAAAAAGTGCCCTGCCGCTGTATTCTTTCCGGATGTCCCTTGCCTCGATGATCCGTTTACCACGGTTGCCGTCTGCTTCAAACTGAAAGCGTACTTTTGCTTCTTCCTTCGGCTTTTCGATCTTATGTTTTTCAAGCTCTTTTTCGAGACGCTTCCGTTTCGACTTCACCTGGTTATCCATCTTCTTTGCCTTTACACGATAATATTCTTTTTTTCCATCCTGTTTCGTTGACTCTCGATGCGCCTTATCTGACCAATTCGTCAGGTTTGCCATCTGGGACTCGATTTCGGCCTTATATTTTTGTTGCTCGGTATACCGATGCAGTTGGTTCTCATGGCGCCGTTTCTTTTCTTCGCGGTAAGCGGAGTAGTTTCCAGTATATTTTTGAATGACGCCTTCTTCAATTTCTAAAATTTGTTTCGCTGTTCGGTCAAGGAAATAACGATCATGCGAAATCATGATGACTGTTCCGTTATAATCTTTCAGTTCTTCTACGAGCCATTCTACGCCTTTTAAATCAAGGTGGTTGGTCGGTTCGTCGAGGATCAGCATGTCAGGATTGGAAGTCCAGATGTTGGCAAGGGCAAGCTTCAACTTTTCTCCTCCGCTCAAATACTCTAATTGCCCGCCTTCCCAGTTCTTTATCCCTGTGAGCCCAAGCTGGCTTGTTACCTCATATAAACCTTCTGCAGCCCGTGTTGAGAGAACGCTCTCAAAGTCATTCGATGAATAATCAACCGACTGCAAAAGATAACCGATTTTCAAAGCTTGCTGCTCGGATAGGACCGAGCCGCTATCCGGCTTTATTTTTCCGTATAAAATATTCGCGAGCGTCGTTTTCCCGGCTCCGTTCGGACCAACGAGCCCGATTCTGTCACCTCGTTTGATATCAAGGTTGATATGTTTTAAAACCTGTTTTTCAACAAAGCTTTTTTGTATGCCTCTTAATCGCATCACGTTCATATTTATCACCTCTTGTTTATTAAACCTGTCATCTTTCTGAAGGCGATTTTTGCAAACTAAAAACCCCTCCAGCAAACCTGGAGAGGCTAGTATCCGCATGCCAAAAAAGAGGCAAAGATTCCGTCTAAAACGATATAATACGCACGTATCCCTAAAAATATCGTGCATGAGAAAACATCGCTTATTTCGATGGAAGTCCAAAAGGGCATACTAATCCTATCTCCAGGTACTCATTTTTTCTATTCGAAAAATGGTGTGGAAAATAAGATTAGTTTTTCATTGCCCCTTGATCAGTCCTTCCCAAAATATTCTATTCACAGTTTATAGCTTTCCAATTTTTCTGTCAATACCAAACTTAATTACTACATTGAAAAAGTTAAAAGCATTAGAAAAAGCCAGTCCCCCTGTAGCGAATTAACGCGCTGGGGGACTGACCCCATTTGTTTTGTGGATTACTTCACGCTGATGAGCTCTGATTGGATGATGTAACGGTACGGTGCATCACCGACAAATTCAAACGGATAACAGGTTGAGATCGTTAGCAGAGGTTCTTCTTTTTTGACGACTACGCTCCGGTCCTCGGCCTCGGTGATAAATGTTTTTCTAACTTGATAAGTGTATTCTTTGTCATGATACTTTACGGTCACCATGTCACCGATCTTCACGTCGCCCATTTCGGTAAAGACGGTGTCCCTGTGCCCGGCGAGCAGTACATGGCCGGTTTCTTCCGGTGTGACCGTCCATTTACTGTCATGCATTCCGACCCCCTGCTTTAATGTCTCTGGATCAGTACCCCAGTACACAGGATACTTGCTTTCAATGGAAGGGATCAACAGATGTGCAACTTCCTGCCCCTTTTCGAGCTTGATTTCATCTTTAGATCCAGGCAATTTTTTCACGGGTTCACGAACTGTATCATCATAGCTCAAGTACTCATTCAGTTCACTATTGCTCATCGCTTCAACCGTATGCCGTTGTTTCCACCACTGGTATGCGTTAGGCAATGCCACTGCAAGTCCAACAACAATTGCGAGAAGTCCGATCCATTTCCTCATCAAGCTTTCCCCCTTCAAGCTAAAAAACTAACTGACTGACTATTAGAACTTTTACTACTTACTTCTGATGGCTGTTGTGTCGAATAACCGTTTGATACAAACTTTTGTTTTCTATACTGCAAAAAAAAGGCAGGTTGATCTTACTCTTAACCTACCTTCTTTTTATAAATTAATCAATCCTTTAAGCCCTGACTTTTCTTCGAATGAAAAGCAGTGCACCTGCTGCCATTATGAAAGCCCCCACAATCACCATTGTTATGTGGTTTGAAGCAGTATCCGGCAGTTCGCCGCCTTCTTCACCATCAGCAGTAGCTTCATCTTGATCGTTGGTCTGTCCATCTTCATCTGTATTATTATTATTCGTGTCTTCTTTATCAGCTACATAGGAATCCCATTCACCTGAATTCACTTCACAGGGTAGGCCATCGTTATCCCGGTCAAGGTCGGAAGGATCATTTTCAGCGTTATACCCGTGTTCGTACCAAAAATCCATGACTTCTTGCTTACTGGAGAAATCGTCACAATTCTTATCAGAACTTCCGTGAGAGGCCTGTGCAATAAAACCGCCGAACAACATGATCGCCAGAAAGACAAAACTCAACAAACCAAGATAAAGCCTTTTCATGTTTATGTACCTCCTGTAAGCCAGTATTTGTTTTTCCTATAGAGGTACATAACCGCTTTTTACCTTTTTTAATCCTATTTTTTACAATTTTGTTTATTTTTTAATAATTACTTTTTTATTTCAAGGATCTTTTCGCATACTTGTTGCTTAATAAGCTTTACATTAGAGAGGAACTGCGACGCTATCTCAACATAGATTTCCGCTCCGGGCAGTTCTCTTTCCGTAGCGGCAAGTCTTATGTTATGTCGCAGTTTATCGTTTTTTCAAAAACAACAATCTTTAAGAAAAAGCCTATTTCAGACATACATTCCTTAGGCTTCAGCTTTTGGGGAGAAAACGGTTTATCACCAATTCTATAACATACTTCTGATTGAATGAACATAAAATGAAATATTATCCTTTGGAAAGGAGCAAACAATAATGATCAAGAAGCTTTTTGAACGTAAAAAAGAGTTGGAATGGGAATTGTTTGATGTGAACCGCCAGATAGCGGAACAGGAATTTATGGGATTAGCAAGGGAAACCGCTAACTTACTGATTAGAAACCGTATCTATACCATTGAAGAATTAAAAAAGTTTTCTGACAAGCAGCTTTTAACCCTGTATAACATTGATGAAAATAGACTCTGGGAGATCCGTATGTTTTTATCAGAGTTGAGGGAAACATATTAATTCCACAAAAAGCAGGCGATCGCCTGTTTTTTTATTGTTTTAAAAGTTTAGATGATATCCCGGATGTATAAGATGGAAGCTAATACATCTTTTATAGAGGGATAATGATGGAAACAATTTTAGTCACATTCGGAAGAACGCTTACCGGGTTTTTCGTGTTGCTTTTTCTTGTTCGGATTTTAGGGAAAAAACAGCTGAGCCAGATTACATTTTTCACTTATATAACCGGGATCGCGCTTGGAAACATTGCAGGAGACATGGTCGTTCACCGGGACGTTAAGCTAATTGATGGTGTAACAGGACTTACGCTATGGATGCTGCTAACGATGCTTGTGGAATATATCAGCTTAAAATCAGCTAAAGCAAGGGTGCTGCTTGACGGAGAACCAACCATCATCATCCGGGATGGAAATATTCTTGAAAAAGCGATGGCTTCCCATAAGTTAAACATGGATGACCTCAGTATGCTTCTCAGAAACAAAAACGTTTTTTCAATAAAAGAAGTAGAGTACGCCATCCTTGAGCCAAACGGACAGCTCAGTGTTCTTAAAAAGTTGGACAATGAAGCGGTCACCAGGAAGGATTTAAGCATTCTATCAGTACCAAGAAAATACCTCCCCGCAGAGCTTATTACCGATGGAAAGGTCGTTAAGAAGAATTTAACAGAATTAAACCTGACTAAGGAATGGCTTCAGAACCAGCTCCGGGCGCAGGGAATTCAAAGTCTTGAAGAGATATTCTATGCAGAACTTCAGAGTGATGGGACGATACATATTGATAAAAGGGACAGTAAGGGAAACTAGTTTATTCGCCAAAGAAACGGCATCCGAAATGGACTGCCGTTTCTTAAACTCGCTATTGGATTGGATTGAAACCAACATTCCAGATCCCATCTTCATCTTTTATCATTCGAAATCCCTGTTCTCCATTTGCATTCGAATATTTAACATAGCCTTCGAACTCTCCCGTTTGAATAAATTTCCCATTCTGCAATCCTTTATATTGCTTAGTGATCGCTTCTGTAGTCCCCCTGTGAGACTCTGGAATCGCTTGATCCTCTTCTTTCGTTCTTAGTACATAGCCTTCCCGATCGGTGTATAAAGCATAGGAGATGTCGTATCTCTTCTCTAACTCCGCCTGCACATATAGCTTTGCGATGCTAAGAGGGGGAAGATCTTTTAAATGCTGTTCGTTTAAATCATTCGAGAAAGCTTTATAAGCCACCATCTCTACATCGGTCAGCATGAATTCTGGAGTATCATCTTGCGGCCCATCTTTGCTTTCCTTCTCTTCTTCCCCGCTTGAAAGCGGCATGACTCCATCAAGCTTCCAGCCTCCATCAACATATTTTAGCGTAAATTCATACGTATCTGACTTTGTTTCACCTTCTTTCTCGATCGGAACATTATACTCCACGATCCGTTCACTTTCACTTTCCTTTTTGGTGATAGAAACCACTTCTGTATCCTGCCACAGGTAATCCCCTGAAAATCTCTGGCCAGGCTGGGCAAGTTTATCTTTCTTCACGATAAATGGATGTTCGCCGAATATCTGCAATGCTGCTTCCGGCGTAAAAGCTTCTTCTAAATAATCGAGTACTTCCTGCTTTGTATCAAAGTCTTCACCCATGTAACGGTAAGCTTCTCCTTCCTCGGTAAATGTTTTTCCCGATTCAGGTCCTCCGCCGTTCAGGACCACCGAATAGTGGGCGAATGCGATTCCGATGATCTGCTGTGCGGCTTTCTCATCGAACTTTTGTTTTTCTTTTTCATCCTTTTGATCCTGATCTGGAACAGCTGGCGGGTTTTCATGGCCTGGCGAATCTGTGTTGCCTCCGCTTGAGTTTAGGACAAAGTCCGAGCCGATAAAAATACCAAAAATCAATAACGAAGCAACAAGAAGGTTTGGAAACCATCCTTGAACAGGCAGCCTGGATTTAGTTCGATCAGCTTCGTCGATCAGCGCGGTTCTAAGTTCTTGTTTGAAGTTCTTTCGCGGAGCAAGTCCTGGCCTATGTTTTAACGGCTGCAAAAAATCATTATCTGGTCTTTTGCTCATTGAAAACCACCACCCCTTCGTTTGATTTTTCAAGCATTTTTTTCATTTGCCTAATCGCCCGGTGATAATCTACTTTCACTTTCGATTCTTTCCAATTCAGTATTTCTGCTGTCTCTTTAATCGAGCATTCCTTGAGGCCCCTTAAAATAACTACATTTCGAAAGTCAGCCTTTAATGTCGATAGAGCCTTTTGCAAAACTGCCCAATCCTCTGTATGCTCGATCTCTTCATCTGGATTACCGTCGTTACTTTTGTATAGGTTTGTTAACTTTTCAGGGAGTATCGAAATAAGTTTCCTCTTTCTGTAATGGTCGATTGCCGTACGACTTGCGATCGATAAAATCCATGTTTTTAAGGATGATTTATGAGTAAAGCTGTTATAGCTTTTGATTACTTTTAAAAATGTGTCCTGTGTTAGATCTTCCGCTTCTGACCGGCTGTTCGTAAAATAAAGCAAATATTGATACACGTCATGAAAATACTTTTCATATATGTCTTGAATGCTTTCTCCCGTGTCCCCCATGCCCTTCCCTCCTTTAACTAACAAATTAGTCGTGTTTGCTTTAAGAATAGTTTCAGGTTTATTCAAATAGTTTTAAAAGAGGCTTGTTCAAAAAACTCATTCGTCCGTTCTAGTGCTTGCTCTATATGATTTATTTAAGTGCCAGTAAAAGCCTGCAAAAGACAAGATATTAAAAACCATAGTAGTTTTAGCTGCCATAGTATGGTAGTTTAATTTAACAAGAGAAAAGAAAAGGGGGAAAAGTTATGGAGCCAATCCTGCTTAATATTCCAACCGAACTAACAACAGACCGGCTATTATTAAGAGTGCCGGAACCGGGTGACGGTCCTGAGGTAAATGAAGTTTCGAACAAATCTCTGCCACAGTTAAGACCGTGGTTGAAATTCGCCCAAAAAGTACAGAGCATAGATGAGACAGAGACCTTTTTAAGAGAAGCGAAAGCGGAGTTTATCATGCGGAAATCGCTGACATATCTTATTTTTAAAGAAAGCAGGTTCATTGGAAATATCAGCCTTTTCCACATCGATTGGAAGTTTCCTAAGTTCGAGATCGCCTACTGGCTTTCGACGGATGAAAATGGAAACGGCTATATGACAGAGGCAGTTAAAGCTGTGACTGAACTTGCATTTACACAGTTAGATGCTGTCAGAGTAGAAATTAAAGTTGCTACTCCAAACGATAAGAGCAGAGGGATTCCCGAAAAGCTGGGCTTTGAACTGGAAGGAATTTTAAAAAAGGCCGATAAACATCCTGATGGCTATTATTACGATGTTGCATTATATGCCAAAACGAACTGAATTTTACCAGCACATGGTGAAAGGGGCAGACTCAAAAGCAAAGTGGCAGGCACCTCCATCACACTACCTAGATAAACTTTTACCAATATTCATCTAGATGGTGTGCTAAACGGAGAGAGGCAGACACTTATGAGTCTGCCCCTTTTGTCTCAGGTAAGAAACAATATCATATGTTCCTCATCCCAGTACTTCCCTTTATGTTTCAAAGCATTCTTTTCGATTCCTATGGATTCAAAACCAACGCTTTCATACAGTTTCCTGGCTTTCGGGTTTGTGGTGGCTACTGACAATAATACTTGTTCAATCCCTTCTGCCTTTGCACGCTCTATTGCCTTTTGTACCAGCTTTTTGCCGAATCCCTTCTTCTGGTGCTCAGGCTGGATATACATTGCTACAAGCATCGCCTTATGTCTCATCTTTGCAGCTTTTTCCTTTACGACTGTTACCGTACCGCAAAGATTTCCATCAACAAAGGCGCCAAGCGTGAAACTTCCTGTTGCCCTAATATTCTGTGCAGTCCTCTCGATCGGGTTTTCTCTGTCCATCGCTTCGCGGTATGTGGTCGCAAAGCTTTCCGGTGCTTTTTGCAATGCTTCTAAACGAAGATTCCAGTATGCTTCAGCATCCTTAGTATTAAGAAGACGTATTTCCATTGATGTTCCTCCTAAATAAAAACGTAGCGTTTGTATGAAAATGACTAATAAAGGCTTCCTAACTTATAAAAAAGAAGATAAAAGAAAGAAGTATTGGTTGATTATGTATCCGATCAAACTCTCCATACATACAGTCTATCATCTTCTACGGCATAATAAGATAAAAGTTTCAAAGGTCTGAAAAATAAAAAGCAAACACTGCAAGAAACAGTGTTTGCTTCATGGTTATATGCTTTTAATGTGGACAGTGTGTCCGCACTTTCCACAGCGTCGATTGATGACTTGTTCATCTTCATAAGAGAAGCTTCCTGAATGTTCAAAGGAATGCTTACAAAATAGCTTCTTAAATACAGCTAACATCTTCGTTGACACCTACTTTCACATCTTTTTACGAATGAGCATAAAGTAAGTGTTTCCCGTGAGAGAAGATTTTTAAACCTCAAATTAATATTAGATTTTCACCTACAAAAGCTAAGAACTACTTTGTTTTATTAGATTATAAATAATCATTAGTAGCATATATTCAATTCAAATATTCATCCCTAATTACTCATCGCCTTATAGCTCTGATACTTATGAATTGCCTGTCCACCGTATCCTTGTTCATCCGCATAAATCTGGTCAACCACCTCTAATTGTTCGTCCATATAAGTTTCTCCTTCTTCAAAGAAAGAAACCTTTTCATACGGCTCAAGGTACTGCGTTTCCACTCCGATAACAAGCTTCACACCGTTCTCACTCGCATATTTCATCTCATGGTCCGTATGATAAAGGATGGAATCTCTCCCTTCCGCAAAATCCCGATAAGCCATGATCACAACACTGTTGACTACGTCCATCACATGGTCAGATAATGGTTTGGTATCTCCATGATAAGTTGTAGTATATTTATCCCCATCAAACCAGAACGGCATCGCTATCATGAATTCAAAATCGTGGCTATTGCTGTACGCTTTTGCAATATTATTTAATATTTTCACCACGGCCAAATACTCTTGGATCAGTTGATCCCTTTCAGTTGTATCCCATTCATCTAGTAAATAGGGTTCAATATCGAATTGTATACCATCAAACTGTTCCGAACTTTTAGATTCACGGTTATACTTAAACACATCATGCATGCGGCTGATCGGGATATCATAATTTTCTTCCTTCGCCCACTCGGATGCTCCATCTAATGCGTAAACATCAATATTATTTTCATGCGCTAATTTTATTAACTTCCTATATTGTTCAGGGTGTTCGATAAGATAAGGCTCACCCTCTCTTTCACCGATATTCAAGTAAATCAAGTTAACTCCCTTTTCTTTTGCAAAATCAACCATTTCCATTCTTGCTTCTTCTGTGCTGATGTCTTTGTTCGGAAACCATGCCCACATCGCTTTATCCTTTCCTGATGTCGTCTGAGCAAACGCTCCTGTCGGAAATGCAGCTACCACCATAATCAAAGCACACACCAGTGCGAACCATTGGACTTTCTTTTTTTTTCGTATTGCCACCCTGTTCCCTCCTTAAATTTTTTTACTATAAAAACATACCATTCATCAAGCCGTTTCCATTCATGAATCACATCCTTCTATTTAGTAGTTCATCCATTAAAACACATTCGGCGTCGCAATTTTCTGGTAAACATTGCTTCTGCTATAGGCATGATTCTGAACAGCAGAAGTATAAGGCAAACGCTCTTCCTCCAGTTCCGGGATAGAAGAAATACTTCCAGATAGATATGCTTCCAGTCGCTTCCGGGTTGTCCCAATCCTTGCCAACAAACCACCGTACCTGATGTCGAGCACTTCCCATCCAAACGGTTTATTGATTTCCATCCAGTGTTCGTAATGGATTTTTTGTAAAATCTCCACTCTTTTCGTTAACTCAACTAGCTCGTTATCGGCTATATCCCGCAGCTTTTCTTTCTCATCCTCGTCATAAAGCCTTTTTAACCTGATGCCAATTTCACTCTTCATGGTTAAAACTGAACAAATTTGGCGTGGCAGCTCAAACAGCCAGGACCATCCTCCTGCTCTTATTTGTTCCTGCCTCAACTTCAGTTCTAATTCCCGGTAAAAGCGATTCAACGGCATACCTTCCACCTGTTTATCGAACAGCCCGAGTAGCGGATCCTGCCATAACAAGAATTTCGAAGGATTATCCGGTTCAAGCTGGACCTCTTTAGCCGAACCTGGAGGCTGGTCCAACTCGCCAAGGGCAATAAAACAATCCATGTCTGCTCCGGTGCAGAATTGGAAGCGGTCTTTCACGTTCTCCATGTCGATTTTCTCAGCGTATCCATGCTCAGCCATGAGCTGAAGTCCAAGAAGGCCGGTAAACGGATTTGTTTCTGCGCCATCATCGCCCCAGAGAGTTCCGAATACCTCGCTTATCCCCTCCTGTTTGCAGGCGGACAACCCTGCATGTAATGAACGGATCGTCTTCTTATAATTGATCGCTATTCCGTTAAATGTCCAGATCCCGCCAGCGAATACTGGTTTAGTACCAAAGGATTTATGTTTTTTTAAATAATCTTTATAGAAATGCTCGTCTTCATGATAGTAGTCCCAGTAAACGAACTGGACGTCACTTGGCATACCCTCGATCACGCTGTCGGGAATGATCGCTTTTTTGTCATAATAGTCACCCGTTTCTGATGACATCCTGAAGTACATGTCACTCCAGATCATCGGGTCGATCCCTTTTTTTCTGGTAACTTTCAATACTTGCTTCAGGTGATCATTCATAATATCGAAGCTGGTTCGATATCCGTTCTTTTTTAAATAAACGCCTCTTCCCAAAAAGTGGGCTTCATCCATGCCCAGGTGCAAACGACTGGTGCGAAAAGGTTCCATCACGGCACTGATCATCTGCTCGATCAACCGGTATGTATTTGGGGAGCCTGCTAATAAAATATCCGGAGTATCCATTATCTCCGCATTACTGTCCCACCTGAGGAAGGTTGTTAGATGGGCTAACGTCTGGATGGAAGGGATCAGTTCAATGCCAAACTTATCAGCATAATCATCCAGGCATTTGAGCTCCTCTTTGCTAAATCTCCCTCTCATGTATCCGAAGTAAGGCTGTTCTTCGATTTCGTATGTATCTTCCATGTAAAGCATGAGCATGTTGAGCCCCATCATCGCCATAACGATGATGAACCTTTCGATTCCCTCGGGCTTCATTACCGCATTACGGGAGCAGTCGAGCATGATGCCGTTCATCTCGAACTGCGGCTCTTCGGTTAGATGGAACGGCTTATATTTTCCAGCATGCTCTAGGAACAGCCCGAAAGCACGAAAGAAATGGATGTTTTTATTAAACCGGATGGATCCTTCTTCTCCATTCCAAGAAACATCAATTCTCTTCTTCTCCCACTGTTTTACGGTTACCCGAATGCCCTCCTCGGCAAGAGCAAAAGAATATATCTTCCCCAGCTCTTCGATCCCTTCCTGAAAGCTTGCGAGGTCTCCGGTAAGCTTTAACTTTAAAATAGCGGATCACTCCTTCTTTGCAGTGATGCATCTTTTAACTCAATAATCTTTCCTTCTTTATTTGATCGATAGCATGCCTCGATCACTTCAATAATCGATCGTGCGTACTCGCCTGAATTGCGAAT
The DNA here is from genome assembly GCF_005747095.1 of Exobacillus caeni. Classification (GTDB taxonomy): domain Bacteria; phylum Bacillota; class Bacilli; order Bacillales; family Guptibacillaceae; genus Exobacillus; species Exobacillus caeni. The sequence continues at coordinate 204,444 of NZ_SWLG01000007.1, forward strand.
GACCTCTTTTCTATTTATCGCAGCCGTGAGTTCAGCGAATTGCTTTTTAAAAGGGGACGATCCCTTAGGATAATGCACCAGTTGATAAGCATCGCCTTCACTTATCCAAACACCTTTTCCCACTTCCACTTTCATCATCCCGTTCGTGAAAATCAATTCCGTCACATGTTTAGGAACTCCTTCATATCCGGAGAGTGAAATGGTGACAGGGATTTGATCGATGGTCTCCAGATAAAGAAGCCCGCTTCCCTCAACATCCGGACTAAATCCTTCCACCTCTCCCCTGTATGTTAACTTTGATAAAACTTTTGCATATCTGCTCCCCATCAACCATTGCGTTTTATCAATACAATGGGCGCCAATATTCATCACGATGCCGCCGCCTGACTTTTCTGCTTCCAAAAACCACTGCGGTCGCCCGCTCGTAAAATAATTCATATGGCGTGTTTCATTTATCATGATGAGTTCGCCTAATTCACCGCTTTCTATTTGTTCCCTGGCAATGATGTTTTCCTGGAAATAGTGCTGGATGTGCCCCACCATCAAACAGATTCGATTTTTTTCCGCAGCTCCGATAATTTCATCGCATTCCGTAATGGTGAGAGCCATCGGTTTTTCCAATAAAATATGGCATCCCTTGCTGGCAGCGAAAACGGCTGCTTCTTTATGCAAAAAATGCGGCAGTGTGATGACTACGATATCAGGGGACTCTGACTCAATCATCTTTCTGTAATCAGAATAGCCCTTCACCTGATAATCCTCGGAGATCTTTTCCGCTTTTGCTTCATCGATGTCCGCCACCGCTATTGCCTGGAGTTCTTCCATCCCTTTCAAGGCATCCAAATGTTCCACTGCAATGATCCCTGCTCCGATCACCGCTACTGTTAAACTCATGATCCTATCTCCTTCATCAATCACCTTGTTGTTGATGCTTCTAGACTTCCTTCAAACAAGTGGAAAGAAAGTCCATATCCTTTAATGCGTTTTCATAAAGCATCATGGGGATTTCCCTCTCTAATGCCGTACCTTTTGTAAATTCCATCGAATACGTTCCATCGAAGCCCGCTTTCTTCAGTTTCCTGACACGCTCCTTCACAAGCTCAGGCTGCTCTTCAAGCAGTTGAAACGCGCCATCCGCATATAAACTGACATGTGCATGGACGATAGTGGAGCCTAGATGCGCGAACCAGGAATCGAGGTCTGTATGTGCATGAAACGGATGGAGTATCGCCCCAAATTGATTAGAGCCCCATTCGTTAAAAACTTGTGCTGCTGTTTGCGGATCCTCCATCAGTGTTCCGGAATGACATTCGCATAACAGCATGCATCCAGAAGGGAGCTGTTCCTTCCATTCCAATACATTCTTCACATAAGTATCCCGCTTATTTTCATCCGCTCCGATGTTGAATTTCACGTTACTTGCCCCGAGCTTTCTCACCATCTCAGCGGTTTCTTTACGCTCCTGTTCCTTTTCGTCCTCGAACCCTGCGTATGAATTAAAGACATCAACAGGCAGAATAGCATTCTTCAGTTGCCTAGTCTCTTCCTCTGAAGCCTTTAACGCATGGTTCTCCCACAGCTCAACACCTGAAAAGCCATCTCTTCGGAAGTCCTTCATCCATTCACTGACCTTGATTGTAGGCACTCTGCCAGGCTCCCAGCGGTTTTTCTCCAGTAATACAGTATTGATGATAAACGTTGCCATCGGTTCTCTCCCTTCCCTCTATTGTTAACCATCCTTACCCGTAAGCCGGGATTAAACGTTTATCAACGTTGAATTGGTTAAAATCAATATGGTACACATACCTTGGACGCCCTCGCCCTTTGATCTGTTCCTCACCGATCACCTTTGCGATCCGGTGGTCTTCGAGTGTCGTCAGGATCCGCCTCGCACTTCTGAGAGTGATCGAAAATCCCTTTGCCAGTTCAGCAGCGGTTATGTTGTTGCTGCCGATTGAATCGCATAAACAGCCTAAACGATGGATCGTCGTCCCGCTCATGCCGATCTCTTTAAGAAGAGAACCGGCTTTTTCATAACGGACACGAAAATTTTCCGCCTGGCTGATCTTTTGATAATCTTTTACTTTTGCAATGATACTGTTCAGCAATGATTTGACACAGGGGGTGGTCGGCGTGATTAAATATGTCTCAACCTGTTCTTCCTTCAATGAATCATAAACCTCTGGATGGCAAGTAATGACCGCTCCTTCGTTTTCTTTCTGCCAGGAGCCTGTATGAAAGTTGATTAACTCGGCCGGGTCTATGCTGGCATGATATTCTTTGATCCGTAACCGTTCCGATGAAATCCCCTCTTCAGCCAATTGTTTCCGGATATCCTCTTTGTTAAAAAAATCGATGCTAAGCATTCTTGGAGAAGAAGTATTCCCATTGTGGTTGAAAAAGAATTTGAACAACGTCGTATAAAGGGCGATGGCAGAATAATTCATATGGAAGACAGGCAGTTCATCTAAAAGCATCGACACTTCGTTCGGCATCTGAAGAGGATTTGCGACTATTACCCCGTCTATCTTGCCACTGAGTGCAGGCGTGATCTCGGACTGGTCTTCCACCGTCATGATGGAGAGCTGAGGAAATTCCTTAGCAATTGTTTTAACTTTGTTCAGGTTGCTTTCATGGCCGATCAAGAGCAATCTAGTTTTCACATTCACGCACCTCCCATCCATTTGTTTTTCTGCTTATTTTAGTCCGGAAGAACTTGCTCCTTTCACAAAGAATTTTTCTGTAAATAAGAAAACGATCAAGATCGGAATGAGTGACATCAATGCTGCAGCCACCAGGTATTGCTCCTTTCCGAACCATGCCCCTGACATGGAAAGTACGCCGATAGGAAGGGTGAATTTGTCTTCTGACGAAAGATAAATAACCGGTGCAAGGATTTCATTCCACTTCGTCATGAACGTAAAGATGGTCAGTGTAGCAAGTTGTGGCTTGCACATCGGCAGGAAGATTCTCCAGTATGTCTGGAATGGAGAGCATCCATCCAGCTTTGCCGCTTCCTCATACTCTTTTGGAATCTGAAGGAACGCCTGTCTCATCAAAAAGATACCAAAAGGCTGGGCGAGCCACTCTAACAGCCATAGGGGAATGAGTGTATCCAAAAATCCCATATGCTTGAATATCATGAACTGTGGGATGATCATCACCACCGGCGGTATCATTAGTGTTCCAAGCACCATGAAAAACAGAGAGTTTTTATATGGAAAGTCGAGTCGTGCAAATGCATAGGCAACCATCGAACAGGAGAGGATGGCTCCTAAAACCGACAGTATGGTTACAACCATGCTGTTCCACCCATATTGGGCAAAATCCGTCATCTGCCATACGTCCAAATAATTTTTCCAACGAAAAGGGTTAGGAATCCATTCCACCGGGATTGCAGTATATTGTTTGTACGTCTTTAATGAGTTTAATGCAGCTGTTACGAAAGGAGTCAGCATAAGAATTGAGCTGATTGAGATAATGATATAACTGATTATTTTCCTTTTTTTATTCGGGTTTTTGTTCATAGATAACACCTCTAAGATTATTGGCCATTATTTCTCATAATGGACCCACTTCTTCTGTAGTTTGACCTGTATCAGGGTGATCACGAACAGGATGATAAAAAGAATCCAGGCGATCGCAGAAGCATAGCCCATTTTCAAGAAGGCGAACCCCTGCTGAAATAAATAGAGCATCAAAACCATACTGGCATTATTAGGTCCGCCTGCTGCAGTAATGTCACCGGAATTTCCAGTCATCACGTAGATTTGTTCAAAAGCCTGAAAGGTTGTGATCGTACTAAGGACGAGTACAAGAAAGGTTGTTCCGGAAATCAACGGAACAGTTACATATCGAAACTTTTGGATCACCCCTGCGCCTTCAATTTCTGCGGCTTCGTAAAGATCTTCCGGCACATTTTGCAATCCGGCCAAAAAGATGACCATCATGTAGCCGACGCCTTTCCAGACTGCTACGAGTACCAGTACCGGAATAACAAGGTGCTCGTCGTTCAGCCACTTTTGCGGCTCAAGCCCAAATTTTAAGAGCAGGTCATTCGCTAATCCGAAACGTGGATTGAAAATGGCATCCGCGACATACAGGACAACAGTCCAGGAAGAAATAACCGGAATAAAATGAGCGATTCGAAAGAACTTCAAGCCTTTCAAGCTCTGGTTTAGCGCTACGGCTAAAATCAACGCCAGTATCGTTTGTGTCGGAACGAATAAAATAGTGAAGTAGGCGGTATTCTTCAAGGACTTCCAGAAGACGGGATCCTGGATAAGTTTATTGTAATTTTCTAAGCCTACCCACTCAGGCGGATTCAGCATATCGTAGCTTGAAAAGCTAAAATATAAGGAAGCGAGCAGGGTGAATGCGATAAAAACGATGAAATGAATGAGGTAAGGGGAAATCATGAGCAATCCCCATTTCCCCTCACTACTCAAAGATTTTCTTTTTTTCTTAGTGTTAACCTGCGTTTGGATGTTTGTTTGAGATTTTAAGTTTCCAATCATTCGAGTCACACTTTCTATCGTCTATTTTTCTATTTGTTATAAAACTCGTCTAAGACATCCTGCACTTCTTTGTCAGCATTTTCTAAAGCCTTGTCGACAGTCGTTTCATTAAGGAATGCTCTGTTCAGGTTATCCCCCATTACTTTAACCCACTCTGACCAAACAGCATTCACATCGAGAGTTCCTGCAAAGTCAAAGCTGTCTAAGAATGCTTGTTTGTTTTTTGGCTTATCACCAGAATTCAAAAATAGATCGGAGTTTGCAACTGACTTTTTCACAGGTACTGCTTCTCCCAGCTCAGCCCATTGCTTCTGAACATCGTCTTCTGATACCCAGTACTTGATCCATTCCCATGCTGCTTTTGCCTTCTCGTCGGATGTTTTATTGCTGATAATCCATGAGTTCGCGATAACTGGTGAGAACCGTTTGCCATCTGGACCTTTAGGAAGGACAGTCACATCATAATTGACTCCTGTTTCGTTAGCTGCAAGCACCCTTGCGTAAATCCCAATACGCATTGCTGCTGTTTGGCTTGGGAACGGAGACATCGGACTCTGGAAGGCCTGTAGGTCTGATGGGTCTGTAAAGATACCGCGTTCCATTCCATCGACGATATAATTGACCGCTTCTTTGTTTTCAGGTGAGTCTACAATTGATTTTTTCAAATCATCTCCCAACACTCCGCCTCCGTATGACTTCAGTACCGTCATCCACCCTTCAGTTATATTAAAGAATGTAAGGCCGTATTGATTTACACTACTGGCATTGAATCCTGATTCATCTGCCGTTTTACCGCTTGTATCGATTGTTAATTTAGCGCCTGCTTTTTTCAGGTCTTCCCATGTCCAACTTTCATCTGGGTAATCGACACCCGCTTTGTCAAACATATCCTTGTTATAGAAAAGTGCTGCAATTTGAATCCCTTGTGGTACTGCCCAATACTTTCCTTCTGGACCTTTATTAAAATCCAGTCCGTAATAGTCGTCCTTGTTTAAATCTTTATTGATCAATTCTGTTAAATCTTTCGCAGCTCCGCGCTCCGCATATTTTTGGACAAACACACCGTCTGATAGCCATACATCAGGAGCATTTCCTCCGGCTATCTGAGTATCAAGCTTTTGGAAGAACTGCTGATAAGGGGCATTTTGGGTTTTGATCTTGATGTTGGGATGCTCTTTCTCAAACTGAGCAATAATTTCATTCATTTTCTTGTCAGCACTACCCGATGAATAGAAACCTAAAGTAATTTCCGTAGTCTTTGAACTTGAACCAGAGTCTGAACCTCCCTCTTGATTCGTTTTTTGCGAACAGCCTGATAAAATCAACATAAAAACACCTAGTAATACTGCCATTAATTTTGATAACCTTTTTACTGACAACTTTTTTCTCCCCCTTTTTAGTGGTAACGCTTACAATTCTTATCTTAAGGGTTATAATTAAATCAGAAAATGTAATTTTATTTGAAAATTTGTGTTTTTTTAAATAAAATGAAAATAAAAAATATTATTTCTATTCAGTTGATACTGAGAGTGATTTAAAAGCATTCTTCAAAGTGCCGGGCAGTAAAACTTTTTCCCCATTCAAGCGATTTTCCTTAATGAGAATAAAGGAGCAGGCTATGTCCTTTAAATTAGGTTCCATAAATGCAAAATTATTTTTTATTATCATCATATTTGTTTGTATTCCTTTGCTTGTGCTGGGACAGATCTGGTACCAAAAAACGACCGCAGCCATCGAGAATAATGCAGTCGTCTATAGCCAGCATCTATTAAACCAGACAAATGAATACCTGGATTTCTATTTAAACGATCTAGAGCAGGCGACCGTTCCAATCCTTTCAAAGCCGGAGGTACAATCTTATCTTAAACTGAATCCTTCTACCTCGAACAGGTATGACAGGTTCGTCATCTCAGAAAAAATCCAGAATGATTCTTTTGGAGGCATTCTTGAAGGACGGTCTGACATCTTCGGGATTTCTTTGATCAATAAAAACGGGATGCAGGTACATAACTATGTGAAAGTAAAAGGATATCTGGATATGGGGGAAATCAGAAATAGGAATGCAAAATTATGGAATAATGCTAAGAATTTAGAGCCCTATCAAATACTTGATGTCGATTTTATCCATCACACTCCCGTACTCACGATCGTAAGAAAGGTCTATGACAAGAACACTTTTGATAATTCCGGATTGTTGATTGTGAACCTCCGTTTAAACAAAATTGCGAGCATCATCAACGAGGTGACATTGAGCCATTTTAAAAACGTGTGGATCGTAAACGATAACGACAAGATTATTTTCCATCCTAATCAGAGTGAGCTCGGGAAAACATTTTCTTATGAGCAAAATGAAAACCATGATGAGGACCGTTTCTTTATCATCAAAAGCAACAATTTGAAAACGCTGAACATCTATGACCATTCTTCCCAGTCTAACTGGACAATGGTGGCGAGCGTCCCTCTTGGAAAAATCATGGCCTCCTTAATCAACCTCAGAAGTTCGACTATATGGACCGGGCTGATAATGATCGGTGTCGCCTTGTTGTTTGTCGGAGGGTTTTCCTTTTTCCTAACCTATTCCCTGTCGAACCTGAGGAAGATGATGAAAAAGGTGGAATCCGGAAATCTAACGTTTGAAATAAATAAGAAGCCGTTGCCTTTCTATCGCAATGATGAAATCGCTGAACTCTATAACAGCTTTTATACGATGACAAACGAGTTAAACGGATTGCTTGAAGAAGTGAAGCATTCAAAGCTAATTGAAAAAGAACTTGAGATTAAGAATAGGGAGTCGGAACTCCAGGCGATGCAGTCGCAGATCAATCCCCATTTTTTGTATAACACTTTAGAGATTATAAACTCATATGCCATTATAGAAAACCAGATGATGATCAGCAGGATGACTACGTCCTTAGCTGATATTTTTCGATACAATGTCAGCAATTCCAAAACGATCGTTACACTCCAAGAAGAAATTAAGCAGATTCATTCGTATCTGCAAATTCAAAAAGAAAGATTTGAGGACCTCTCAGTGACATTCTTTTTGGATGAAGAAATGACGAAGCATGTGATCGCTCCCAGGCTTTCGATTCAGCCAATCGTGGAAAACGCCTTTGTCCACGGTTATGAAGACCATGAATTGAATCCTACCTTCATCGGGATTTACGGGAAGAAAGAGGTACAATACTATACGCTCTCCATTGTGGATAAGGGACATGGCATGAGCAAAGAAATGATGGAAATGTTCAATGCTGCCTTTAAAAATAACGAAGAACCACCTCCAGACAGCAAATCGACCAAACGAATCGGAATGATTAATGTTCATAAACGGATATACGGAAACTTCGGCCAGCCGTTCGGAGTTTATATTAAACAGTCAGATGAAAACGGCACAGTCGTCGAAGTCAACCTGCCTTATAAAAATGAAGAACATAGAAAGGAGGCATAGCGATGTATACAGCGATTAGTGTTGATGATGAAAAGATGATCAAGAAAAGCATCGCCGCCCTGGTAGGTTCCCATGATACCGGATTTAAAATTGTGGGAGAAGCGAAGGATGGCCTGGAAGCGATAGCGTTAAACGAACAGCTTTCTCCCGACCTGATCATCACCGATATCCGTATGCCGAAGATGAACGGATTAACATTTATTCAAACGTTAAAGGAGTCGAATGCAAAGACCAGGTTCATCATCATTTCGGGCTATGATGAATTCGAATATGCCCAGACCGCGCTTCGTTATGGAGTTATTGATTTTTTGTTAAAGCCACTTAAACCTGATCAGTTCCTGGCTTCGCTGGAAAAAGTACGTAAAAAGCTCGATGAGGATAAATATGCATCTGAGCAGCGAAGCGAATGGCTCTGGAGCATCAAGGCTTTTGCCGAAACGCTCGTACAGAAGCTCTGGCTTCTAGATGAAGAGCAGGCTTTTGGGATGATCGATGAAATCCATGCAAAATTAACAGAAAAACAGCAGGATAACATTTTACTCAAAAGACAGTACCTTGATCTGATCATTTACATGAGGGGCGAGTTGGAAAAGCAGATGGAGTACATGAATGAAGAGGAAATCTTTCAGGTAACCAATTTTCCAGATGAACCGGACAACATGCACAAAAAATTATCTCAATATATCCAGGAGATTTTAACATTTATCAAGGAAAAGAGGAACTTCGGCCGGAGAACCAATATATTGACAGCCCTCGATTACATTAAAACGAACTATGCTAAAGAAGACCTTTCTTTACAGGAGGTTGCTGATCTGGTCAACATGTCTTCTTCTTATTTCAGCATGGAATTCAAGGCGGAAATGGGGATCAGCTTCAAACAATTTTTAACAAAAATGAGAATGGACGAAGCGAAAGAAATGCTGAACAATCCCGCCTATAAGACCTATGAGATCGCTCAGTTCATCGGTTACAGTGATTACCCGCATTTCACGAAGACCTTTAAAAAGCATGTCGGGGTTACTCCTTCACAATTCCGCAAACGGATCGGCATTTAATAGCACCAAAGAAAATCACCGGGAGTCCGGTGATTTTCTTTGCTTTTCTAAACTTTCACAACAAAACTTTGTTCGAATCCGTCTTTTCTTTTAACGAATAACACCTCGCCCGTCAGATGCGTTCCAGAAAATTGAAAACTATTTGGGCCATCATGAGAGAACAAAATGATTTCAGACTCTTTTCCTCTCTTCATTTCAAGTGCCGTCACGTCGGTTTCAGAGAGCCTTTCGGAACGGGTATTGAAGACATCGATTTTCTCGACCGTAAAATCAGGCTCTTCCTCTTCTCTGTATGGAATGAGGATCGTAACAAACCTCGTGAATCCTTTCCCCTTTTTGGAAGCTTCGATTTTAGTCGATTTGTTCTTGTCATTATAATTCCTCGATATCCAGCATTCTTCCTGTGAAAGGCTTACCGGATCGAGCTGCAGCAACTTCAACTTCACTCCGTCCGCGCTTGCTGCTTCGACAAAAGAGCTATCTGGATCGATTCCTACTGCCAGTTTTTCAGCAAAATGAAAATGCTGGGTAAAGTCATGTTCTTCATGAGATCGAAATGTGTCGACCAGTATCCAGTAAGAAGGTTTCACATAGAATATTTGCCTGAGAACCTGAACAGGATCATCCAAACGCCAGTATCCGTTATGCCCGGCCTGAACATAATCAAAAGCTGGCTGGCTATTCCAGTAATGTTCCCTGGGTTGAGCAACGTTCTTCCAGCTCCAGGAACTTTGATATCCTGAGATACTTTTCCCATCGACACTTGTTGTGTTATGGTTAAACGATTCTTTGAAATAGCGCCGGTAATCATTTTCCATGTAGGTATAACGCCCCGTATCCAAAAGCAAATCTTTTCCAAAGGCATGAAGGTCAAAATGGAGGAAATCATCATGCCCGTGTGCCCGGATAATATCCATGTGGCCGCCATCAAAAATGAGGTACCGGGCATCACTTGACCAACCACTGCGCATAACAGAGTATCCAGCCTGTTCCATGTGGATAGAACAGAATTCCGGTAGCTGGCTTTTAAGATTTCTGTATGTTTCCATTCCCTTTTGACCGTAATACCAGATACCCTCGTAATCTAACATCTCGTACCCCTGTGATTTCAGATCTCCTCTTTCAAATAGGACTGCTCCACGGGTAAGAACGTCTCTGGAATCCGTATCATCACTGTCACTTAGCATCGGTTGGTGGCCGTCTGGTTTCACAAACGACAAAGAACCAGTGAACAACCGGTCTAACGAGTCTACCAGTGTCTGGGGAACCTGAAGGTGGTTGATCCTTGCAAGCAATACAGGTTCGAATAAACAGTGAAGAACTTCATGGTGATACATAGGGCTTTGTTCATTGTGCATCCCGTCTTCAAACACCTGCAGCCTGCACATTGTCTCGAGCCGTTCAACCGCTAACTTCAGCCAATTTGATGATTCCTCCAGCTCCGGAAACAGAATGGCTATCTGAAACAATCCGTTCGTTTCTAAAAAACCCCAGTTACTCTGTTTATCATGAGGGGTATAGGCGATGCTCAAATAGTTGCCGTGAAGCTTGAGCGCATCGTGGAATAGTCTTTCCACATCATCGGTCCAGGCCGGAGACTCCCTGACACAGAAATATCCCTTTATCCAGTTGGTGATCCGGATTCCGCTGTCCAGTTTACGCCAGGTATCTTTGACGTTGTATTGCCTTGCCTCACTCTGGTAAATTTCTTCTTCCGTAAGTGGATTTTGTGCAATCCAGTCCTTCATCAATCGTATATAAGCTTCAGCGAACTTTTCTTCGCCGGTCAACCAATACGCCTGGCCCAATTCCGCCATAAATCTCGCACGGTTAAGGTTGACTGTCCATTCGAAATCACCTTTGTACTGGTAAGTCCAATCGATCTTTTCGCCAAAAGAAACCGGCATCTCACATCTCTCCATATCCCAGCGATGGGTAAAAACGAATGTATTGGCGCATGCCTTTTTAGCTCTTTCTAGAACTTCTTCCACTTCATTTTTCCAATGTTTCCGGCAATTCTCAACTATGAATCCTTTTTCCGTACGGGAATAGAAAAAGGTTGTTTTGTTTTTTGTTTCTGCCATCTCTATCCCCCTACTTATTTTTTTGCTCTTTCGGCTGAAAGCCATCTATCGATGTGCTCCTTGATAAATTCGTCATCCTGAAGGTGGGGATATTGTTGATAGATCCGATCGATTTCTTCTGATTGTCCCGGGCTTAATCTTTCTTTTTCGCTTAGACATATATTTTCGCACAGCATCCCCTGCCGGCGGAGCACTTCGTTGATTCCGGCGATACTGCCTTTAAACTGATGAAAAGGATCAAACAACGCGGCATTGGCATCGGTTATTTCTGCACCCAGTCTGAGCAGCTCGAGCGGCACCATTCCTGTTTGCCTCGCTTCTTTTACCTTTTCTAATAGCTCGACTGCTTTTGTCGTCCATACTGCCCAGTGCCCAAGCAAACCTCCGACAATTTGTTTGGTCACCAATTTTTCACCGATTCGAAAATGGTACTCCGTTAATAGGTCAGCAACGATATTGTCATCGTTTCCTGTGTATAAGGAAATCTCTTCATTACGAGAGGACGCACAGACTGCCCTAACCACATCCAGCGTCTGATACCGGTCGAATGGAGCAAGCTTGATAGCATATACTCCTGGAAGTTCGGCAAAGTCTCTCCAGAAATCATAACTGAAAACCCTCCCTCCTACTGCTGGCTGCAAATAGAAGCCGAACACAGGAATCACTTCGGCGACTGCTTTTACCCGCTCAAGATGATCCGATTCACTCAGATCAGTCAGTCCTCCCATACTGACAAGGCCAAGATCATATCCTAAACGCTTCGCCGTCTTTGCTTCGTTTAGAGCCTGGTCGGATGGGCCGGCTATACCTGCCACTTTGATAAAAGGACTCTTCACATGAGACTTGTTCACTTCTTCTGCTGCCAGACGTAAGACGGGTTCATATAAATCAATTCCTTGATCACGGATTTCGAATTGCGTCGTATGGACCCCGACTGCTATTCCACCGGCTCCGCTTGCCAAATAATATTTTGTCAGGGCACGCTGCCTTTCTACGTCAAGCGTCCTATCGCTCTTTAGAGCAAGCGGATGGGCCGGTATAACCGTTCCCTGTTTCAAAAAATCTTGTAACTGACCATCAAGTGATGCGGCCACTTAAAAATTCCCCTTTCTCTCCTGGAAGTGGGTTGGCTTATTAAGAACTTCTCCGCCTTTGTTAACCCAGTCAGATGTCCAGTCGATCATTTCCCTAATCGTGACTTTTGGATATCCAAATGTTTCATGTGCTTTAGATGCGTTGCTCAACAGGGCGGTATCCTGTTCCACTCCTTCAAAAACAGGCTCTACACCGAACTTTTCGCCAAAGCGTTCTGCCAGCCAACGTATCGACAGGGTTTCAGGACCCGTGACATTCAGTATCGTTGGAGGAGAGGAACAATGGAGGAGCGAACGAAGCGCTATCTCATTAGCATCCCCCTGCCAGATGACATTCGCGTGTCCCATATTAAGGTCGATCGCTTCTCCCGCTTTGACACTCTTCGCAACTTCCAGCAAGACGCCGTAACGCATGTCGATCGCATAGTTTAACCGAAAATGAAGCTGCGGTGTTCCGTATTTATGAGAAAAATAAGTGAAGACACGCTCCCTTCCCAGGGATGATTGAGCGTACTCCCCGACTGGACCTGTCGGCGTTTCTTCCGAAGCTCCCCCGCTTCCAACCCGTGTATGAGGGTATACGTTTCCTGTTGAAAAGGAGACAATCCTCGAATCTCTATACTTTTCGGCAACACGACCAGGAAGATAAGCATTCATCGCCCATGTAAAATGTTCATTTCCTGTCGTCCCAAACTTGTTACCTACCATGTAGATCACATTCTCTATTTCAGGAAGCGCCTTCAGCTGCTGCTCCTCTAAGAGGTCCGCTGCAATCGTTTCTATGCCACTGTTCTCCAATTCATCTCTCAGAAGTCCTTTCGTAAACCTTGAAACACCGATAACCCTTTTATTCAAATTTCCTTTGCTGGCAGCGTTTCTGGCAAGCTTTGCAAGTGTCGGGCCCATCTTTCCTCCCACACCTAAAATAAGTATATCGCCATTCAATTTTGATAGGTCCTCGATCAATCGATCTGATGGTTCACACATCTTAAGTTCAAGTTCCTCAATTGTTTCCAAACAGCTTCCTCCTTTTAAAAAAGTATTCTTTTCAGCTTAAAGATAAGTTTAGAAGAGGGGAAACAACGAAACAATGACTTAAATAGGACCCTTTTTCATTAGTTAAGTAAAATATCATTATATTCGAAAAGCTCCTGTCCTTCCGTGTCCCGAATTATCAAACGCAAAAACATGATACTCTTCTTTTAAATATGAAACTAACTCTCTGAAACAATCCGCACTGTTTGCTAGTCCATGCAACAAAACAAGCACAGGCTTTCCACTTTTCCCCCATTCATAGTAATGGACATTCTGGCCTGCTAAATCGATCGTTGTGCTCTTCATCTTCGTTCCTCCCGTTTTAATAAAAACCATTGTCTTTATTATAAACCTAACAGAAACAGAGGAAATTCAACTTTTTTAAAGAAGCCTAGTAAAAAGGAGGATATAAGATGGACTATACGTTTAAGCACATGACCCAAAAGCAGGCAGAGGATATTGCCTACAACTGGCATTACGATGGAGAATATTCCTTTTATGATATTACAGCAGATGAGGAAGACCTGGAAGAATTCCTGGATCCTGACCAAAGGGGAGACAGCACATTCGCCGTTTTTAAAAACAATGAACTGGAAGGCTTTTTTAGCTTTAAAGAAACAGAACAGGGCGTGGTCGATATCGGTCTTGGCATGCATCCGGATTTAACCGGAAAAGGGAACGGGCTTTCCTTTTTAAAAGCAGGAATAGATTTCGCAAAAAAGAAATATGCTCCGCACACATTTACACTTGCTGTTGCCACGTTTAACCAGCGCGCCATCAAAGTCTATGAAAAAGCGGGCTTTCAACCTGAAGGAAATTTTATGCAGGCGACCAACGGCAGTGAATATGAGTTTTTGAAGATGAGATTTGTTGCTGGTTAGTCCAAGAGAAAAATTAAGGCGGTATTTACTATAAATCGTCCCCTTATAGGATAATGGAAGGGTTTTCAAAATAACCGTAGGTAGTGGTATAGTGCCAATTTTTAGATAAATATCCAAATCCTGTTTTGCAAGGTTTTCATTGGGTATTGTACGAGAGGTCTGGCAGGCATGGAATAATTACAAAGCACTATAAAACTACCAGGAGGTTATTTGAATGAAATTAAAATCTATTTCTTTAGCTCTAACGTTTGCTCTGATCGGGGCGTTGTTACTTACGCCTTTCAGCACAATGGCTGCATCCTCTTCCACAACTGGTTCGAAAATCCTTAAGAACATTAAAGTGACTGGCACTCTAGAAGATGGCGGAACGTTTGATGGTATGCTTACAATCGAACAACTTTCATACGATGAAGTCGAAGGTTTACTTATGAGCGGTGAAGTAAAAGGTGAAGCAACAAATGTTGATGGTGTAACTACAGATGTGAAAGAAACGTTTGAAAATGTACCCGCTACATTAACTGAAGCAACTGACAGTGAAACAGCACAGGCTGCTTCATTGATGGACGCAACCCAGCAACAGGCTCAAGCTGAAGCTGAATGTGATATCTTAAATTTAGACCTTGGACCTATCTTCCTTGATTTGCTCGGTCTACAGCTTGACCTTTCAGAGATTAACCTTGACCTTACAGCAGTACCAGGGTCAGGTAACCTTCTTGGTAATTTGCTATGCCAGGTAGCAGGACTGCTTGATGATAACGGTTTACTTAGCGGTGTTCTAGACCAGGTATCAGGCTTATTGGATTCGTTGTTAGGACAAATCAACTCACTTTTAGGGTAAAAGGTGATATGCCAGCCAGACTCCCAGGTTGTATTGTTAGTTAAGAATGTTGGTCAGACAATTTTTTTAAAAGAAAGTGATGCCATCACAGTAGGCTCACTTTCTTTTTCTTTTTTTTACACAAAGACCTAAATCTAGCTTTCTTCATTCCTTGGAATAAATTTCGTGAAATATCCCGCCAAAAGCAGCAATAAGATTGTTACAACCGAATGCCAGATCCCAAGAATATCAAATGCAACTCCAGCCACACTAAAAAGGGCAATGGCGTACAAACAAATCATTGATAAATAGCTCTTAATTCCCCCGTCACTTTCATTATTTTTCTTTCTTTTATTGATGATGAACATAGACCATCCAATGCTTAATAGAAATACGGAAATACAAACAGGCAGCAACATGAAAACACCTCGCACTTTATGTACGATTAAGGAGAGGAAAAGTTTCCCAGGAACAGAAAAAGCATTGCCGCCCTTTGCAGCAATGCCTCGTCGTCCTTCGTTAAAACATACTCGTCACTTTTCCAGTTTCTTTATTCACATAATACCAGCCTCTTGTCGCTTTATGGGACTCATCTTCGTTTTTCACAACGTCAAACACGTGGATAACATACAGGTCCTTTTCGTCATGATCGTATTTGATATGCACGTCTTTATCGTTTTCAAGATCCAGATGCTCACGTACGAGTTGTTCTGCTTCCTCTTTAGAGATGTTATTATCCTCAGAATTGTTGTCTTGCGGCAGTTTCTCTTGCTGGACTCCTTCTACGATCCATTTCTCACCGTCATCCTTCATTACAAACGTCATTTTTCTATGACCGCGCAGTTCGTTGTTACGTTCCTGGACGACGTGATAGGTTGAATCGTCTACTTTCTCAAGATCAAACGACTTTTCTGCCCTGAGCCAAACAGGAGCATCCATCGCTTTGGAATATAACGCCCCATCTCTCTTATCAAAATACATATCTACGAGACCAACCGCCCAGTCTTCAGACATGATCGCAGTATAGTGATCGATCACTTTTTCCTTCGTCGTATATTTTTCCATCTTGCCTTTTGGCCCGGCATAATCGAATACTTCCATGAAAGTCTGTTCATATTCCTGAAGTACATTTTTTGCCTGTTGTTTTGTTAACTCAGCTTCTGCAGATTTCTCTTCATCTTGCTTTTCGTTATTTTCCTTATCGGTCAGCTCCTGGTTGTTCTCATCCTGTGCATCGTTTTGCTGCTCAGCGGATTGATCTTGCTCTGCTTTTTCACCTTCTGAATCTGCAGTTTCATTTGAGTCTTCTGAAGCATCCGTATCTTCCTGCTCCCTTTGACCGTCTGCATCCTCACTATCATTCTGCGCTTCCGGTTCTTCAGTACCAGACTGCCCCTCTGAATCGTTTTCTTCGGTAACAGATTCCTCTTCGTCATTGTTATCAGACTGGTCATCAGTACTATCATCCATGTTTACATTCGTATTTTCATCAGCAGATTCAGAGGAGTCTGTTGCATCATCCTGTTCTTCCTGCTGATTTGTGTTAATTGTTCCGTCTGACTCGTTATTCATATCCGCTGTTTCAGTTTGGTCTGTTTCCGCTGTTTGATCTGTTGGACTGTTAGCAGTTCCACACGCGCTCAACATCAATAGGCCGATCAATGAAATAGTTGAAAGAATCTTCATCGTGTCATCCTTTCTTTATCCCTTTGTATACGCTTTTCACTTAATATAGGCCTAATAAACAAAGGAGGTTCGAGTTCCATTAGACCAAAAAAAGAACAGGTCTCCCCATTCTTTTTTCAGGTCGTGCGCCGTACACTTTATCGCAGTACCGCAGAGCGGGACTGACCCCACTGTTTTTGTGGATAACTTCTAGATGCTGAGCAGGCTGCGAATTTCGTCCTCTGAAAGGCTTGATAGCATGGTTTCTCCTGGCTTGATCACCGCTTCGATCAGCTCTTTCTTCTTTTGCTGCATATCATATATTTTTTCTTCGATCGTTCCTTTAGCAATCAAACGCATGACCTGCACCACTTTTTTCTGGCCGATCCGGTGGGCTCTTCCTGCGGCCTGTTCTTCAACCGCCGGGTTCCACCAGAGGTCATAAAGGATAACGGTGTCGGCTCCTGTAAGGTTCAATCCGGTACCTCCCGCTTTTAAGGAGACAAGGAAAATATCCTTTTCGCCTTCGTTGAAGCGTTCCACCATTTCCACTCTGTCCTGGGATGGTGTCTGGCCATCAAGATAGAAGCAGTTCAAGCCCTCTTCTTCAAACCTGTCTCTGATAATTCTAAGCATGCTGGCAAACTGGGAAAATACGAGAAGGCGCTGGCCGTTTTCTCTTGCCGTTTGTACAAGATCCATTAACTGTTCTAGCTTTCCTGATTTCCCTTTGTAATCCTCGACGAAGAGTGAAGGATGGCAGCAGAGCTGCCTCAACCTGGTCAATCCCGCAAGAATCTTAATACGGCTCTTCTGGAATCCCTCATCCTGTATCGCCGCCACGGTCTCCTGCTGGATTCTCTGCAAGTATCCAAGGTATAATTCTTTCTGGTTTTTTGTTAACTCAGAAATATGCATCGTTTCGATTTTATCAGGCAGCTCTTTTAGGACGTCTTTCTTCACACGCCTTAAAATAAACGGGTTGACCATCTGTGCGATTTTTTCCTGAGAAAAGCCTCGGAATTCTGCCTGTGACGGGAAGAATCCAGGTAAAATAATTTGCATTAATGACCATAACTCACCGATCGAATTTTCGATTGGCGTACCGCTTAGCGCAAACCGTTTATGTGCGTTGATTTTTCTGGCAGCCTTTGTTGTTTTGGCGTTTGGATTTTTTACCGCCTGCGCTTCATCAAGAATCAACGTGTTAAACTCAGTGTCCACATAAGAGTCGATATCCTGCCTGATCAAAGGATAAGAGGTGATCCAAACATCAGCTGACTGTGCATTCCAGAGCAGTTCCACCCGTTCTGACGGCGTACCGGCGATAACCTGCACATCAAGAACAGGAGCAAACTTTTCAAACTCGTTTTTCCAGTTATAGATCAGTGATGCCGGTGCGACAACAAGCGTCGGCCGGTGATCTTTCGTCTCCTGTTTCTCAGACAAAATATAAGCAATGCTCTGCAGTGTTTTTCCGAGTCCCATATCATCTGCCAGAATCCCGCCAAGGTTATAGTGTGCGAGCGATTTCAACCACTTGAAACCTGTCTTCTGGTAATCGCGGAGCTCGGCATTCAAATCTTCCGGAAGCTCAAAGTTCAGTTCAGCTGGATTTTTCAATTCGTCGACCAGCCTTTGAAACGCTTTACCGAGACGGGCAGCATTGGGATTTTGAAGGTTCATCATTTCCTCAAGCTGCGGGCCGCGATAGATCGGCAGTCTGCCCTTTCCTTTCGTGACATCCTCCCTGTTCAGGTGGAACTCTCTCATCAGCTTGCTGAGTTGTTCCATCTCATCTGTTTCGAATGAGACAAACGTACCTTCCGGCAAGCGGTAATACCGTTTCTTTTCCACAACAGCTGTCAGGATATTCTGCACCTCGTTCTGGTCGATTCCTTCGAAGTCAAAGGTTATATCGAGCCAGTTTCCGGTCACATCCAGATCTACGGTTGTCATCGGCTCAAAACCATTTTCTTTTATCAAACTGCCAGTGTCTCCGCTGACAAACACTTCGGCTTTTTCCTCAAGTTCCGGCAGGGTATAGAACAGAAAGTCAAAGATTTCTTCTTCTCTATTAACATATAACTGTTTTCCGTTAAACTTCATTCCTGCATTTTCAATCAGTTGCATAATTTCGCGTTCTTTATCTGCTTCTCTTTGTAAGATGGTATCGTCTGCCTGGGACCGCTCATTTTTAAAAGGGTGGATCACCGTTTCACCGTAATGATATTCAACGTTCATTTCGATTCGGTTTTCGTCAGCCTGGACGAAAATCTTCGTTTGAAGCTGTGGCGCAATAATCTTCTCAGAAACTTCCTGTGAAATTTCAATATTCCCAAGCCTCTCCAGGCCGGGAAGCACTGTCGATATAAAAGGTTCCATTTGCTTTTGTGTTACTGTCAGCTTCTCTTCTTTCATCATAGCGGGTGAAAACTCACGCAAAAGAGCTTTTTGTTCCAGAGAAAGATTATAAAGCACCCCTTGATAAAATAAAAACCCGTAAAGATCAAAGAAAGCTGAATCCTCTAGCCCGTCAAAATCAAACTCGTAAACACCGTCTTTTTCGGTTAGCTGAAATATGAATGGGAGTTCTTCATTTACAAAGTCTACATTTGTATACTGTTTTCCCTGCAACTCAAAGGACAGCGGCCGTTCTTTTAATAACGGAAAAAGATTTTTTGCCACGAGCGGCGGTATCACTAATTCACGGGCATTTGTCGACCTTGCCCACAAAGAAAAAGAATCTTTATATACCTGTTCATTTTTATAGGCTTCATACAGCATGTCAAAAATTTCTTTGTCTTCTGTTTCAAGATAATGCTCTGTCGGATCGAACGTGAAATTGTTGGTAATCCGGTATGTTGCATTTACTTTTATGCTTTCAAGAAAATCACCGATGTTCTTTATAATATAAGGCCTGTTTTCTCCTGCCCGCAGTTCAAGCGTGATCACAGAATCAAACGACACGCCGGAAGTGGCAGGACCTTTACATACATATTCGATATGCAGTGGGGCTTTGTAAGTATTTTGCCTGCCTTCTGAAACAGATTGCTCATATGCTGAAAACGTTTCGATAAATTGGGCCGTTATCGGGTTTTCATCTTTGACTTGTTTTATGCTGCTTATGTCCAAGTCACCTCTGTCGCTCAGGTTTAGCATCGTGGCAGCAATATGCTTGCATGGGCCATAGCTCTCAAATGCCTGGCAATTGCATCTAACTTCAACCCCATGATCAAGTAGTTCTATGTCAACATGATAAGCGTCGCTGCCGTAAACAATCGCGCTCCAGGAATTCTGGTCTTCAAGCCTGAGACCGCCCACTCTGCCCTCCTGATAGTAGGAAAGGCCGCGCCGGTAAACAAGGTTAGGAAATAGGTCTTTTATATTCTCTTTTGTAAATGAAAAGTTTCTAATTTGCATCTTCTCAACAACTTTCCGAATGTAAAATGTCTATCTCTCCATTATAGCGGTTGAAGGCTTGATATAAAAGGGAAGGAGAATTCAGGCATCTAAATGACTGTAAAAAGAATCTTTTCACCCTAAAAATGGCATCCTACAAAATAACAAAAGGATAGGAGGAAAATGGATGGTTACCAATGCTCCAAAATTAACTTCCGCTGAAATCGCGATGATATGGAATACTTATATGGGGGATACGATGGCTATTTGCGTTTTAAAACATTTTCTAAACACCACCGAGGATAAGGACGTAGAGCCTATTCTTCGTTATGCTTTAGAACTTTCCGAACAGCACATCCAAGTTATTAAATCATTGTTGTCTATTGAAAAACTACCTATTCCTCATGGATTTAACGAAGACGATGTAGACCTTGAAGCACCGAAGCTTTTTTCAGATGTTTCGTATTTGAGGTATATTCACCATATGGGTCGAAGCGGCCTTTCATCATACAGTCTTGCCAGGGCAGTGGCGGCAAGAAAAGACACTAGAAAAATTTTTCATCATTTTCTCCGCGATGCAGAAAAATTATTTGATAAAAACGTTGAGATTATGCAAGAAAAAGGTGTGTTTATCCGTGCTCCGTATATCGATTATCCTGGGGAGATCGAGTATGCAGATGACGTAAAATTTTTAGGAGAGTTCCTTGGAAAGCCACGCCCCCTGTTAGCGATTGAAATAGCTCATCTTGGAACAAATATCGAGGTGAGCAATGTGGCAAAAACATTATTTTTAGGTTTTAGCCAGGTTGCCCGATCACATGAAATCAGTGATTATTTTAAGAAAGGTTATACTGTCGCGAAAAAGCACGGCGAAGAGTTTATGACCGTTTTAAGGGATGATGATGTTTCTTCTCCTTCAACATGGGATTCAACCATCACAGATTCAACTGACGCACCTTTTTCAGATAAGCTCATGCTCTTTCAGGCCAATATTTTAAGCGCATTTGGAATCGGAGACTACGGCCTTGGAATGGCTGCAAGTTTACGAAAAGATCTCGCAGCAATGTATGCCCGGTTGCTTGTCGATCTCGGACTTTTTGCAGAAAAAGGCGCTAAATTGATGATCAAGCACGGCTGGTTTGAAAAGCCTCCCCAATCGCTTGACCGAGAGAAGTTGCGAACCATGAATAAGAACTAAAAAAGAGGCGAAACGGAGTAGGCGCTGGATATTTTAAAAACTCCGCTTTAATGTAAAAGAGTATGCCGCATATTTCGCCTCTTTTATAGCTTCATCAAGGGATTTGATTTTTATTTTGCTTCTTTCTTTCCTCAAATAGTTCCTTTATCATTTCACTCGTTTTTGAATTATCGATCGCATGTCTTACCGCAACCTCGATCAAAACGTAAAAGATAAAAAGGCCGAGTATTATTAGCAGGATCGCTCCGATGATCATTCTATTTCTCCTCGCTTATATTGTTCCGTTTTCTTTCTAATTTTTTCAAATAAAAGTACAGGCTGAAAAACACGCCGCCAAGGACCGCCAGAATTAGCTTTATCATGACATTAATCGAAAGGCCTTCCCCAAGATAACGGAGTGCTTTCTCGCCAGTGCTTACTTCTTTTTCAAAATCGATCACATATCCTACCCCAAAAATATCAGGCATGCTAAATACCAGATAGAAAACAACACTGAGTAACAACACATTTCGTATGAAGCTTTTCATCATTCCGGCTCCACTCTATATTATGTTTTCCGCATTTGTTTTTACAGAGGAATCGTAACTTAACAGATTCCGGTACAGCAAGGGAACGACCATAATCCATATACAGACGAGGACAGATCCGATCAGCATAATTTTATCGATGGACATGCCGAAGCTTATCACAACTGAAGTAAGCCCGAGGGAAACAGGGATCAGTCCCATTGAAGAAAACGTTAGCAGACTCATCACCCGCCCCATCATCTCTTCTTTCACTGAGCTCTGGATCAAGGAAACAACCGGGATATTGGCCATAGGCAACATCGCGCCGAAAAGGGCAACGCAAATCAGGCTCTGCCATAAAACACTGGTGAAACTTAATAGGGCAAAAAAGATGCCAGCAAATAAAATACCTGTCAAACCAAACTTGATACGGTTGTGCTTAATGTTCAACACCCCGACTGCTAAAGAACCAAGCAGCATTCCCCCTGCCATACTTCCTTCAAGCCAGCTAAAAACGAGCGAATCGCCGTGAAGGACGTTCTTGGCGAACAATGGCATCCCCATCTGCATCGGCCCGACAATGAACAAATTCAACAAGACCGTTACCGAAAAAAGAGCAGTCAAGAAAGAATGTTTTTTAACGTAAACGATTCCCTCTTTTAAGGAAGCAAAGAACTTCTCATCTTTGTCCGATGCTCCTCCCTCTACGTCATATCTTGTTTTAATCATATATGTCAGGATACTGCCTGTCAGCAGTAAGATGATCGTCGTAGTAAATGCGACTGTATAATCACCGAAGGAAACGAGGAATCCGCCAAGCATCGGACCTAAAATAAAGGACGATTGATTCGTCATCTGGTTGATCGAGTTTGCCCGCGTTAAATTTTCTTTATGTACGATTTCAGGCATGATCGCCCCGCCTGCTGACCAGAAAAACGCATCAAGCACACCGAATAAAAGCGCGAAACCGACGAATGTCCATATATTGATCATCCCGGTAATCAAAATAGCAACTAGGAACACAAGTAAGATGGCTCTGGTAAAATCCGACCAGAACATAATCTTCTTCTTGCTGAACCTGTCTGCAACCACTCCTCCAACAAGCATAAAAATAAGCCTCGGAACACTTGATGCGATAAAGATCAATCCAAGCGAAGCTTCCAAATCCAATACTTTAACCACATACCATGACTGCGAAAACAAAAAAACGGATATCGCAAAGCTTGAAGCTAACCCGGCGATCCATAACAACAAAAAGTTCCGATTCTTCCAAACCGACTGATTCAACCCCCAACACCTCCGACATGTATTATACCAGAAATAACCAGATAATCTGTCGAATCTTCAGAATCCTTCCATAATTCCCTCCCTATTATTTTGTTAATTTTCATCAGGAACATTTCAAGAATGCAGCAGAAAACCCTTTAAGGGCACCGCTTTATGGAGTTATCCACAGTTTTTGTGGGGTCAGACCCCCGTTTCGCTATCAGCCTAAAGGGAAAAGGAGAGTGTAACTAGTTAAAGGACGAAGGATGGATGCTTATGTGGAATGCCCTATTATGGGGGGCTGTTGCAGGCTCCTCTATTTTGTTAGGAACGGTTACTAGCTTTTTCGTTCCGATGAAGCAAAGGATTCTTGGATATATTATGGCTTTTGGAACAGGAGCGTTGATCGCTGCAACAAGCTTTGAGCTTTTGTTGAAATCAATTGAATCGAGCGGGCTTCTTTCAACCACGATCGGTTTTCTAGCCGGCGCTGGTATTTTTACAGCTTTTGATTGGTACCTCTGGAAAAACGGGGCGAGAAAACGGAACCGTTCAAGCGGAGGTTCAAGCAGTGGTGTCGGCTGGGCAATTTTTGTTGGAGCTATTATGGATAATATTCCAGAGACAGCCATGATCGGTGTGAGCCTTATCGGTAACAACTCTGTTAGCTGGGCTTTACTCGCTGCCGTTTTCATCAGTAATTTTCCGGAGGGGCTTTCCAGTTCCAGCGGGCTGTTGGAGGATGGATATTCGAAAAAGAAAATTTTTCTCTCATGGACTGCTGCTGTTATTATCACGGCACTGAGCTCCCTCGCAGGTTATGTTTTCTTGAATGGAGCACCTGACCAGGTCAGAGCCATACTTGGTTCTTTTGCAGGAGGCAGCATAATCGCAATGGTCTCCTCCACCATGCTGCCTGAAGCTTATGAAAAGAGTGATCCTACTATTGGACTAATTACAGCCCTCGGGCTGCTGATAGCGTTAGCTTTAAATACGCTATAAAGAGCGTAACGAGTAGGCTTTCGATGAAAGCCTATTTTTTCACATCACCATCAAGATTGTTTTAAATTAAAATGATTGTGTTTTTCACCTTTTAAAGTAGGGAATTAATTTTTTACATTTGAAAAATACGGAGGTTAAGTTATGAGTAAATACCATATTAGCAAGGAAAAGATAGATAACATAAAGCAACATGCCCAAGGTAAGAAAGGAATGGTAACGTCTGCCCACCCTATCGCTTCACAGGTGGGAGCTGATATTTTAGAAAAAGGAGGAAATGCTGTCGATGCAGCAGCGGCTGTCCAGTTCGCATTAAATGTTGTAGAACCGATGAACACCGGGATCGGCGGCAGCGGATTCATGATGATTCACCATGCCAAAACTGATCAAACCTGTATGGTGAATGGGCATGCACGTTCTCCTAAAAAAGTGGATAAGGATATTTTTCTAGATGAAAACGGTGAAGTTGAATCATTCCGTGAACGCTCTCTTGATGCAACTGCTGTTGAAGTACCCGGAGTATTAAAGGCGATGGAAACCGCGTTAGAAAAGTTCGGGACCATGTCCCTTGCCGAAGTCATCGATCCTGCTATCGCCTTAGCGGAAGAAGGAGTTCCGGTAAGCTCTACTCTAGCGGCGCATATTGCCATTTTCCAGGGACAAATTACTGACCTTGCGAAAAAAACGTTCCTGCCAGAAGGAAAAACGCCAAACATCGGGGAAAAAATCGATCTTTCAGATCTTGGAAAGGCGTTCCGGCTAATTCAAGAGCAGGGTTCTGATGCCCTTTACAATGGGGAAATCGGCAAAGCGCTAGTTGAGACTGTACAACAGGATGGCGGCCTTTTGACGATGGATGACCTTCGCAATTATGAAGCGCAAATCCAGGAGCCGGTATGGGGCGAATATAGAGGGCACAAGATTGCATCTGCTGCTCCTCCAAGCTCTGGCGGGACAATGGTCGTTCAGTTGCTGGAGTTATTAGAAGAGCTTAATGTAACAGATTATGACATTCATTCCTGGGAAAAGTTTTACCTGGTGGCAGAAGCAATGAGACTTGTCTATGCGGATAGAGAAACGTTCATGGGTGACCCAGAGTTTGCAGATATTCCAGTGGAAGGACTGCTGCATCCCGATTATATTAAAGAACGAGCGAAGGAAGTGAAATGGGAGTTTTCCAATCCGACCATTCATTATGGAAACCCATGGAAATACCAGGATGGAGAGCCACAGCTTAACGAACGCGGGGGGAAGGAAGAATCCCCTGAGACCACTCATTTTTCTGTAATCGATTCGGAAGGAAACGTGGTTTCCTGTACCACAAGTCTTGAGCGACCGTTCGGTTCAGGATATATCGTCCCTGGCTATGGATTTATGCTTAATAATGAGCTAACTGATTTTGATCCGGAACCAGGCGGCAATAATGAAGTGCAACCCCGGAAACGATCGATGAGTACAAAGAGCCCTTCGATATTGTTTAAAGACGGCAAGCCTGTACTGGGATTAGGTTCTCCTGGAGGGCCAACGATCATTTCCTCTGTCGCCCAGGTTATCCTGAACGTCATTGGATACGGAATGGACTTAAAAGATGCTATCGAGGAACCAAGGATTTATACAAGCAAATATCCAATCTTAATCTTTGAAAAAGGCATCCCAGAAGAAGTATTTGAAAAGCTTAAAGAAAAAGGACATCGTTTCGACAAACATGCTGCACAGCTCGGCAATGTCCAGGCAGTCCACATCGACCAGGAAACCGGCACTTACTATGGTGCAGCTGACTCCAGCCGCTCAGGCGGAGCTGTTGGGATCGATTGATGCCGGGGGTCTGACCCCACAAATTCTGTGGATAACTCACAAATACCTGAGAGCTCTGGAGTTTTTTTTCAGGGCTCTTTTTTGTGGTGAATAATGGTTGACACTGATATAAAATATGCGATATATTTCTGATTAGTCAGAAAATAAACTTTGTCTTGACGAGGTGAAACGTATGCCAATTCCAGAGGGATATTCCTCCCCGGTCCGGTTGTCGGCAAAAGAAAAGGCCTTTAACCAGCTTCAACGGTGGATTATCGACGGCACGCTCCTTCCAGGGGAAAAAATCTATGATGCAGAAATAGCGGAAGCACTCGGAGTTAGCCGCACGCCTATCCGGGAAGCACTTCAACTGCTTCAAATGCAAGGATTTGTGGAGATGCATCCCGGCAAAGAAACAAGGGTTACCTCTTTAACCAGAGAGGATGTTCTTAAAATTTACCCGCCTCTTGCATCTCTCCAGGCTCTTGCTGCGGAAATCGCAGCCAGCAAAGTTACGGAAAAACAAATTGATGAATTGAAAAAAATTAACGCTGATTATAAAAAAGCTATTCAAAATGAAGAGCCGTTCAAAGCTCTGGAACTTGATGAACAGTTTCATGCAGTTATCGTAGAGATAGCTGAAAATCCTTACATCTCAGATTTCTCGTCCATACTCCAACTGCATATCCGGCGATTAAAATATGTTTTCCTAAAACAAAAAATGACAGGCAAAGACGAATCGCTGCATGAACATCAAAAAATGCTAACTTCTTTTCAAGAAAGGAACGGCAAAGCGGCCTCTTCATATATGAAACAGAACTGGCTTCGTCCAATGCAAGAGGTATATAACCTTCTAAAATAATGGAAAACAAATATGAAAGGGATGCGTGAATATTGAATACGAAAAAAGAATCTCAGGGAAACGCTATTTACTTTTTGCTTCTGCTCGTCCCCCTGTTCTGGGGAGGCGCTTTTGGTGCGGCCAAGCATGTGATCACTGAGATCCCCCCTATTACGGCCGCCACCCTCAGGTTTGGGTTTGCCGGTTTACTCTTGCTCCCTCTCGTTCTCATCCGTTCGGAATGGCGGTTTGAGGTTATTAAAAAACGGTGGATCGGGCTTATTTTGATGGCAATAACCGGCATTTTTGCTTATAACGCTTTTTTCTTTATCGCGCTCGAATATACTTCTGCGATTAACGGTTCACTTGTTATGGCAACAACACCGGTGTTTATGACGCTTGGAGCCGTTCTGTTTTTAAAAGAACAATGGAGCAAACGGATCGGTTTCGGATTATTACTTTCCCTTTCAGGTGTCTTTCTGGTCATTATGAAAGGCTCGCTCCAAACTCTTTTATCCCTATCTGTTAACATGGGAGACCTGCTCTTTCTTGCAGCTTTATTTTGCTGGGTCGTACACGGATTGATCGGAAAAGTTGTGATGAATGGCGTTTCCCCATTGTTAACTACTACATTCACAACTATTGCCGGATCGGCTATGCTGGGAATCTGGTCCCTGTTTGAAAACGGCTGGTCCAGCGTACCATCTATGTCAAACCAGTCCTGGGCGGAAATAATCTATATGTCTATCTTCGCAACTGTAGTCGCGTTTCTTCTATGGAACCGTGGAATCTATCAGGTTGGCGCAAGCAAATCCAGCATGTACATGAATCTGGTCCCTATTAACGCAGCATGGATCGCCGTTTTATTTTACGGATCTGTTATGGAATGGCAGCAAATCGCCGGTATGATCATGGTATTAACAGGAGTGTACTTTTCTGCATCCAGCAACAAACAAACCGCCAGACCAAAGCAACACAAAAAAATATATCAATTAAAGCAGCCCCAACCGCATAAACTCAAACTCTAAAAGTTATCCACAAAAACGAGGGGGTCAGACCCCTTCAGATGTTTAATTATTTTATCCTCCCCTCCTTTGCAATTTGTTATATAATATTTTTGAGGCGGATGGATAGGAGGAGTTATGGCAAAACAAACAAAAAGCAAAGTAGTGTATAAACAAACACGCCAAACAGAGGTCACCCTGTGCGTTTTCGGTGGATTATCTGGCATTTTTGGCAGCGTTTTTTATTTTATTTTCGAATTGGATATTGTCCACCACTCCTTTTTTCTTCTCTTTCTTCCAGCTTTTCTCTGCTCGATCTGTGCGATTTATATTTCCAGGCATCTAGATTACTCAACTACTTCATCCGCTTATATATTGATCGGCTGTTCGATTCTCGGATTAAGTTGTATCGGCTATTACTACCTGTTCCCCTCCGTTTTACTATTTTTGTGTGCGGGTCTTTGCTTATTTAAAAAAGACAGAAAAATCAAATTATTATAAAGTTAAAGAGGACCCGAAGTAACGGATCCTCTTTCAACATTCCTTTTCTATTCCTTGCTTATGCCATTAAGCTTAAGCCAGTCTTCAAAAAAAAGATTGTCTTCCATATCAAAATAATCCTTTGTAAAAGAAACGAATTCCTCTGTCGTAACCTGGCTGTATTTATACTTATTATAATAGGCCTGTAAAAACTCCCTGGCTGTTTTGGTTCCTTCGTACTTTTTAAACAAGCTCCATAATTTATCGGCAGGCTGTCCATAAACAAAAGCAGAGGCAGTTTGATCGTAAGAGTAAGCAGGCAAATTAGACGGCTGTGGCTCAAACCCTCTTCTTTCAGCAACTTTTAGCCTCAAGTCTAAGATGCGTCTCGCTTCCTTTTCCGTATTGTCCATTTTGTCCTTCCAGAACAGCACCGTAGCAAACTCTGTGATCCCTTCATCCACCCATGGATCACGAACTGGATCATTGCTGATAATGCCGTAAAACCACTGGTGTGCTACTTCATGGACAACCGTGTTTTGGAGGTCTTTATAATAGTTACTATGTGCTTTCGCCTGGACAATCCCCGGGTATTCCATCCCGAGTGCAAGGTCATTCGCAAGTAAGATATCAAGTTGTTCATCTGGATAAGCCCCGATGTTTTCTGTATAATAATCTACAGCCTTTTCAGCGATATCGGCTGCAAAATTAATTAAATCCTTATGTTCTTGATCGCTGAAAACCCGAATTTCAATGTCCCCTGCCGATCTCGTGACCATTTCATCCCCTTTTAAAAATGCAAGGTACACTTCTTTCACATTCTCGACAGAAACTTCTCCGCTGTTCTTATTCAAATCAAAGTCCTGCCCGGCAGTACTGACGATCGAATAACCTTTTGGCGCTTTTGCATTAATCGTAAAGTCCGAAAATCCTGTATGGTAAGATTCATAGTTACTGCTATATGGGACCTGGTTCCATTCCCCGTTCTGATATGTGGGCAGCATCGGATAAGCCTGTGCAAGGTGAAAGTTATCGCCATCCCTGTTAAATCTCATGCTGCCTGAAGGGACGGTGAAATCATAATCGATCGTTACTTTCACTTTTTTTCCTGGCTCTAATTTCTCATCAAGGTCGACTTCGAGCTGGTCTCCTGTTAACGTATACTTAGATTCTTTTTCGTTCAACTTCACGTTTGCGATATTGGCCGTTGCTGTTCCCTGCACACTTTCAGGTTTATTGCCCTGTGTGAAAGCGTTAGGAATAAAGTAGAACTGTAGATGGTCCCAGCTATCCCCTGAAGCATTTTCCACTTCTATTTTACTTGAAGCTGTAAAATGGCCCTTTTCCACATCATCGAGGACAAATGATAAATCATACTTGCTTTTTGCCCCATTCAGTAAGCCTGCCTGTTTCGGCTCATTTTTTAAAAAGAAAGCCCCGGCTATGACTGCCAGTATAACAACAAGCAATAAAACACTACTCTTTTTCATCTTTTCCCCCTTTAACCAAACTGGCTGAGATTCCTTCGCAGGATGTATAAGGATTCTTCATGAAATTGGAAAAAACCTTCAATCTATTTTTATCCTTCCTTATAAGCCTATTGGCACGATGCTTTATCTTTTAATAAATCCTTTGGAGTTCAACTGGTAAAAATTGATTATTTACACATCCTTTGTCACTCTTTTACAATTGGGGAAACTTTTTTATTGGAGGCTTGAAAATTGAAACGGGAAATCTTCCTTTTGCATGCTGTTTCTTACCTCGTCCCTCTGCTTCTCATCCTTATACTGCTTAAGTCTATGTAAACATGTCTATGTAAATATTCTAAGCACAAAAAAGGGGCCACAAGTGCTCCTTTTTTGTGGCCGATCTACGATAAAAAATCCTTCCGCTTACCTTTTTCTCTTTGTACGACCGTTAAAATAGAACTAAAACCTTTATCCCAAAAAGATTTAATAAAGATGCCAACGAAAAACAATCCACCATTTGATAGAATCGCTCTCCCTGATCTTCCTTTTTAAGTTATAATTGTTTAAAATTGTTAAAACAGCAGGGGGAAAAGTTATGGAACTTCTTCATGGAAAAGTGAACGCATCCCATGAAATTCCTTATACTCTAATCAAGCAGGGAAAAGTCTCTTCCAAACTGGGGACCATCTTACCGGGGATGGGCTATACCGTACAGGCACCGCTGCTTCATTATTCAACACACTTATTACTTTCAAAAGGCTATGACGTGCTTCATGCAAACTATAATTACAGGGAAAACGAGACTTATTTATCTCAATCTGAAGAAGAGCAAGATGAACAAATTTGTGGTGACATAACTACCGTAATGAATGAAATAAATAGTGAAGCTGCATATAAAGAGCATTGTTTTATCGGCAAATCGCTGGGTACCGTTCCTTTAACCAACCTTCTTTTGACTGACGATCGGTTCCATAAATCCAGATCAGTTTTTTTAACACCTCTTATTCATGAGGACACTTTATATAAGGAGATGCTGAAAATCCATCAACAATCTCTCTTTATCATCGGAGATAAAGACCCCTGCTACCGGAAACAGCGTTTTGATGAACTGACATCTAAGTCCAATAACTCCTCCTTACTGATTGAAGGCACGAACCATTCCCTTGAATTTGAGGACAATTATATCGCTTCACTCCAGGCTTTAAGGCAAACGCTACAAAGAATGGATGCATTCCTTTAACATAACATCAGGGAAAGACTCATAAGTGTCTGGCACTTTGCTTTTGAGTCATACCCGTTTCCTCACTCCTATTTTGAAACCCTGTACTTCTGTCTTTTGTATATTGCTTTTCCAGCCAGGATGCAACACACCCTTTTACTTCTTCCATGATCGGTTAACTCTTTGTTTTCTTTGCCTCTGTAATTTAAGAAACCCTCCATGTTATCAATTGTCCTGAATGCGAGCATGAATCCCTGCAGCTGCTTCCTCTCACTGAGCGCACTGCCCCATGATACATCCTCCACTGTGCCCGAAGACAATAATGCTCTTCGCTTTATGGCTGCCGATACATGATTTTTCTACATAAAGAAGGAGGAAAACAACTTTATATTGAATGACTTATAGCTGCTAAATATATAAACAGAGGTGCCGAATATGCTACAGACAGAACGAATAAAAGAAAGCATCGCATCGTTACAGGATTGCAGGAACATCACACCTATTAATAAAGGTTATTCCGATGATCAAAAATTCATTTTGGACTATGGAGACCGCCGCCAACTGCTTAGAGTCTCCCCTTTAAAAGCCTTGCCTCAGAAAGAAAACGAGTTTTATATTTTAAAAAATGTACAGAAATTCGGCACCATGTCTCCTGAACCGATTGATCTCGGCAGAATAGAACAGCTCGACCTCTGTTATATGATTGTTAGTTTCCTGGACGGAGAAGACGCGGAGGAGGCACTCCCCAACTTAACCGAAGAAGAGCAATACAATGTTGGTATAGATGCTGGCAGGGATCTCAGAAAAATGCACCACTACTAAGCCCCGGAATCAATGGACTCCTGGTACTCCCGAAAATCAAGAAAAAATCAGGCCTATATGGATGCATATGAAAATTGTGATATTAGAATCGAGAATGACAGCCGAATTTTAACATTTATCGAAGAAAACATTCGTTACATGAAGGGCAGGCCGAATCTGTTCCAGCATGATGACTTTCATCCAGGAAACCTGATTGTTAAAGATAAGGAATATGGAGGAGTGATCGATTTCAACCGCTATGACTGGGGAGATCCTATCCATGAATTCTTAAAGCTTGGCCTTTTTGCGAGGGAAGTCAGTGTCCCGTATTCAATCGGGCAGATTCATGGTTATTATGGAGATAACATTCCCGAAGGTTTCTGGCGATTGTATTCGCTTTATTGTGCCATGGCTGTATTGTCTTCGGTTGTCTGGTCACTCCGGACAATTCC
Organism: Exobacillus caeni; assembly: GCF_005747095.1. Taxonomy (GTDB): domain Bacteria; phylum Bacillota; class Bacilli; order Bacillales; family Guptibacillaceae; genus Exobacillus; species Exobacillus caeni. The sequence continues at coordinate 236,471 of NZ_SWLG01000007.1, forward strand.
TGATCAGGTTGATAGTATGCTTGAAAAGCTTCATTGCCTGCTTGAGGACCACCGCTATTTTGAAGACCCCACACCACGATGGTACCAGGAATAATAAAAGAGAGGTTGGTTTTATGTATTGGTTTTTATCATTATTAGTAGCCTTGGTGCTCAGCTTTATTATAGTGCTCTTACCGTCGCCTTTAGCCGGTATGCTGGGGTTCACAGTGATCGCTGCTACCCTTTTTCGAATCTGCTTTTATATGTTAGATATTCGCAGCCGAATCGGCCCTGAAACAGATCGAGTAGAGCAAGCTTACCAGAACTACTTAGAGGAAAAAAGAAGCGAGAATCATTAGAACGCAAAAAAAAGTGCAAGGGGAGAGCCTTGCACAAAAGCGTAAGTTTTTTCTGCCGCAGTTAACAAAGCGTTAACCAAGTATAATCGTACCATGGAATTGAACATTGTGGATGGTGTAAATATTGGAAAACGCCCCGGCGTGATGGAGCTTGAATTTTATAGGTCATATGTTCCGCTATTTCTTTAAAAAAGCTCTTTTTTAATTATTATAGGTCATATGTTCCGCTATTCAGGTTTTTAGATGGCATTTCATCTTTATTTACTTCAAATAAGGCACCTGATGACCTTTAAAATCCTGAAACAGGGCTTTCAGCTACAAATAGAGGAACAAATGACCTCATCCGGCTTCACGCATTCTCCAAAAACCCGGATGCTGCCAGAATCCTTCGAACTTTTCACCAACATGCAGTTTTCTAAAGAGCTTTCACCATTCCCCCGTCAACGACGATCGATTGGCCGGTCAAATACGTATTGGCACCGGATCCAAGGAACACCACAGCTTTTGCAAATTCCTCCGGTTCGCCATATCGTCCCATCGGAATAGAGTTTTCTGACTTCGCTCGGACGTCTTCAGCAGAAAGTCCAGCTTTCTCGGCATTGGCCTGGTCCAGTTCAGCTACCCTGTCAGTGGCGATTTTTCCGGGTCCAACCGTGTTTATAAGAATGTTATACGGTGCGAGCTCCTGTGAAAGGCTCTTTGCCAGTCCTGCGATTCCCGCTCGAAAAGTGTTAGATAGAATCAAATTGTCCAATGTTTGTTTGATAGAAGAGGATGCGATGTTAACGATTCTTCCTTCCCGCTGCTTTTTCATATAAGGCAACACTTCACGAATCACTCGAATAAAGCTTAATAGATTTAACTCAAACGCATTTTGCCAGTCTTCGTCCTGAAACTTCTCGAACGTCCCTGCCGGTGGTCCTCCCGCATTATTGACCAAAATGTCTATCGTACCGTTCTGTTCAGTTGCTTTCTGGACCATCTGTTTGATTTCTTCTGGCTTCGTGATATCGCATACAACATGATTCACATTCTTGTTTCCGCTCTCTTCTTTGATCTCACTAACCGCTTTTTGAAGCTCCTCTTCTGAACGGCTGGAAATCATCACATGAGCGCCTTCCTTCGCGAATTGCAGTGCTGTTGCTTTTCCAAGCCCTTTGCTTGCCGCGATCACCAGTACCGATTTTCCCTCTAACTTAAAATCCATTCCTATCGCTCCTTTTCATGATTTACTTTGTAGTTAGTTGTAATTAGAATAGCATTTTTTATAAAAACCTTGTTAGAAAACGACTCTTAAAGAATGGAATCCATTATAAGATCGAAAAGGCGGTTTTATATTCCCGGTGCATTTTGCCTAAACAAGTTTATCACTTTGTCAGATTTCCTTTCCTATATAAAAATCTTTTTCCTGTATAATAGATAAGAGATTTCTAAGAGGAGACTGACTATGAAACGAATCTCATTATTACTGGTAATCATATTCCTGCTTTCTGTCACTGGCTGTGCGGACAAGGACGGCCAGCAGTCAGAGAAGCAACCAAAAGAACATACAGATCTTACCGTCTCTGCCGCTGCCAGCTTGCAGGACGCCATGACAGAAATCAAAAAGGATTTCGAACAAGAAAATAAAAACATCACCCTGTCCTTTAACTTCGGATCCTCCGGGGCTCTGCAGCAGCAAATTTCACAGGGGGCGCCTGTCGATGTGTTTTTTTCCGCTGCGGAAGACAAGTTTAACAAACTGCAAAACGAAGGGCTTATCAGCAAAAAGATTGATCTAGCGAAAAATGAAATTGTCCTGGTCGTGCCGGCAGAAAACTCTTCTATAAACAATTTTCAGGACATCGTGAATGCGGATAAACTCTCGATCGGCATCCCGGAATCAGTGCCGGCTGGAAAGTATGCGAAACAAACGCTGGAAACGTTAAATCTGTGGAATATTGTAGAGGATAAAATGGTGTATGCCAAAGATGTGCGGCAAGTGTTATCCTATGTAGAAACCGGAAACGTCGAGGCTGGAATCGTATACAGAACCGATGCTGAAATTTCTTCAAAGGTAAAAGTAGCCGCAACGGCTGATGAAAGCTCCCATACGCCGATCGTGTATCCGCTGGGGATCATTAAAAACACGAAGCACAGTGGACAGGCGCAGGAGTTTTTCCAATACATGCAAACAAAACCGGCGATCGAGATTCTTAAGAAATACGGATTCGATACCATTAAATAATGATAGGCCCTTATTAGGCCATAACAAAAGAGAGCTCACGTAGTACGGGCTCCCTTTTTTCATGCTGCCGTTTAAGCTGCTTTTTCAACTTTATAAGGAATATCCCAGTTCTGTTTCCGGAACGTTTTCACATAATAAACCACCATTCCAACCAGGAAAGGAAGACCGGCGATCATTGCGATAAAAGTTCCCTGTTGCAACTCGCTGAGTGATGCTACTGCACCAGGATCACCAGGAAGAAACATGAATATCCCCGCAATAAGATTGTTAAGACTGTGGCAGGCAATCGATACCCAGAGATTTTTTGTTTCGATATAAAAAATAGCCAGTAAAATGCCGCCCATAAACTGCCCGACAAATCCTTCATTCATATGTAAAGCCGCAAAAATCAAGGATGATATCACAACGGAAGTTTTTAAAGACAGTTTTGCTGAGAGTTTATGCAAAAGGATTCCCCTGAATAAAATTTCTTCCACGAATGGTGCGATGAGCACGATAGTAACGAGCTCGATAATGATACCTTCAAATGTTTCTGGTGTCTCTTCAACAGCGTTAAATGTATCGAGAACCCAGTCAGGGAACACTAACGATACGAAGTAAAACAATGTAAATATTGCCCAGATCGAAACCAGAACTTGCATTAAGGTCAAACCAGCATATTTTTTCCAGGATACCGGTCCACTGCTTCTTCCGATCAACTCCGATAATCCGATATCCGCTTTCTTTAACGAATAGACGATCCATAGAAAATTAATCAGGTAAAAATAAATTGAAAAAGCAGTACTGCTAACCTCTTCATGCCGGAATCCTGCCAAATCCAGTCCGATGTCCGCGATCGCAAACAAGATAAACCCGGCTACCATCCATAAAATCAACTTCCAAAACTTAATCTTCCTAAAAGGATTCTCCAATGCTCATATCTTCCTTCCTCCACTCTACTTCCATTTAATGGTACCACACTTTCGATATAGGACATGGTTGTTTTCGTAAATTTCTTACAAATGCGAGAGAATCTGGTAAACTATTTTTATAGAAAAGAGCAGGGGCAAAGGGAATGGAACTGATACCGATCAACGATAAAATCAAAGACCAGGTTGAGCAGTTTTTCATCACTCACTGGGGCAGTTCAGAGATGGTTATTTCAAGCGGGATTTATCAATGTGACCTTTTAGAAGGATTCGCCGTATTGAACGAAGAGGGCAAAATCATCGGATTGGTGACTTACATTTTTAAAAACAGAGAATGCGAAATCATCTCTCTTGATAGCATCCTGGAAAACAAAGGAGTCGGAACAAGCCTTGTAAAGGCTGTTGAAAAAATGGCTTTGGAAGCAGATTGCACACGGATCAAACTAATCACCACGAATGATAACATCCATGCGTTGCACTTTTATCAAAAAAGGGGCTATGTCCTATCTGCACTGTACCGAAACGCTGTAGAGAAAGCACGCGAACAAAAACCCGAAATCCCGCTTATCGCTCAAAACGGAATTCCGATCAGAGATGAACTTGAGCTGGAGAAAAGGTTTATTTAATACCTTCTTTTCTTTAAAAATTTCCCTTCTATTCTTTGAGGGCATCTTTAACAGAATTTTTAATCGCCACTTTGTTTTCAAACTGTATTCCGGACCTCATAATTATGGGAGCAATTCTGGCATTGATCCCTGTCACGATCGCCCTGCAGCCTATTAACCTGATGGCATCCACTATTTTCATTAAAAAAGTAACTAGCGAAGTTTCTACCTTTTTCATATAAGACAAATCGATGATTAATAAACTTAAATTTAGCCGGTCAGCTTCTACGAGGACTTTGTTCAGGTACTTCCGGGTCTGGCTTGTTTCGATTTCCCCCATCAAAGGAAGCAATGCTGTTGTTTCAGTCAAAACAATGATCGGAACTTCCGGGTCTGCTTTTTCTTCAACATTTTCACGCTTCCGTTCAACAAAAGCTGTTACGAAATGTAAGATATACGTATCCAGTAAAAAATGGACTTCTCTTTGTGAAGCCTCTTTGTTCATATCACTCATTCGCTCCAGATAACTTTTTCTAAATTGGGATAAGAACCGCAACTCCATCAGCGGAGATAAAGCCGTCTCTGCCCATGAATTCCCGACATCCTTTGCCAGTTGGCTAAGACGTTCACTGTCTTTGCTCATTATGCACTTGATTAATTCTTCAAGTCTATCTACGAAAAGATCTTTGCTTATATGAGAATAACCGCCACTGTTAAAGTAGTCACCAGAAGACTTAAATATCGCCTCTTTCAAAAAGATTGTTTCTTCTTCATTGAAAAGTGGATTTGCCCGCTCAATGGTTTTTCCCATCCATTCCCCTCCGCTCTGTTAATTGGTCAATGGCACATCCTTGCATCTCACTTCCCCTGAAAGTTATCGTCAGTTGTACTTACTTCTGTTGCAGCAGTAGCTACGCCTATCAATTCAAGCCGGTCGTTAAAAAGAGGATGACAGTATACGACATATGAACGAGAACCAGTATCTGTAGGAAATGGTATTGTTCTTCTCAATGGCGTTTGTTGATCGATCACATCTTGTTTTAATCGCTGGAGTGCCAGCGTGCCAGCGTTCCTGTTAAGTTCGTCATCACGGTATCCAATAGGGTCATCTGCTCCAAAGTTGGGCGGGTTAAAAATCCATGTGTACCTTAAGTCCATATCGCAATGGGCAAAAACCATCGGTGCATGGCCAAGTGCGGAAGTAAACGGATTAGATTCCAAATTAAAAACAGAGTGGTGAAAGCCAATGAGATCGGCTAATTTCTTAGCGACTTCAACACCCGGGTTCCGTTCCCCGCTTTCGATAAGCGCATAATATCCCCGGTCAATAAAAACCTTTAAGGCAACCTCTTGTTGCGTTAGCTTCTTATGTTTCCTTAACCTGGTGAGCCAATGTCTTTTTTTACTCATTTTACGAACCCCTTAATCTTGTTATTCTAAGCTGAAAGGTTATTACCTTGTTTCTTAATAGACACATTCTTAGCCGAATTCAAGTCTACTCTTCCATTTTACTACAGCCCATATGAGCCAATCCTTACTACTATTATGGAATCATATTTCTTAAAATAAAAAAAGGCATTAACAAAAATGCCCGGCATATACCGAAAAATCAATATTTCTCTTTATGAACAACTACTTTGTTCTGGTGACAGAGCCGAAACATTTTGCTGCCAGTCTTGTTAATAGCCGCACGGGTTTCTTGCAATGTTAAATAAAAGACCCCAAAAAAAGAAGCACCTCTAAAAAAGAGATGCCGCAAGGGGGTTGGTGCAAATAACTTAATTCCAATATTAGAACAAACGTTCCCTAATGTCAATCCATTTTCAAATCTTTTTTACTATATTTTTCGATAACTATAAATTTAACCAGTAATTTTCAGACCGACCGCAGCGATCACAATACAGGAAATTAGCACAATCCGCTTGATATCTCTGTTCTCATTGAAAAAAGCCATTCCAACCAGGACACTACCCGCCGTGCCGATCCCTGTCCATACTGCATAAGCAGATCCAACAGGAAGTGTCTTCATGGCGATTGAAAGCATATAGAAACTGGCACACCCAAATAAAAAAGCCGAAAACATTGGTTTGATCTTTTTAAATCCTTCTGCCATTTTCAAGCTGATGACTCCGCCAACTTCCGCAAAACCGGCAAAAACTAAAACGATCCATGCCATTGATATCACCTTTCCTATCTGGAAGAATCCGATTGGGGCTCTTCTTCTTTATCTGTTAGTTTCAAGCCAATTATCGCGCCGATCATCAATAAAATGAAGAAGACCTTAAGAAAGCCTGCCGATTCTCCCATAAAGATCATCCCTATTACAGCGGTTCCTGCTGCGCCGAGTCCGGTAAAAACTGCATAAGCTGTTCCGATCGGCACTGTTTTTAACGATTTTGAGAAAAGCCAGAAATTCACGATGATCATCAGGATAGTAAGAATACTAATGAGAGGCCTTGTAAAGCCTTCTGAGTATTTTAAGCCGATCACCCAGACAACCTCCGTTATCCCCGCTAAAACAAGATAAAGCCAGGCCATTTTCCTTCCCCCTCTCGTTATCGCTTGATGCCTTTCCAAAAGACCTGCCATGAATGCTGTAATCTCCTTTTATGTTCAATTTCCGGATAATAAAACACCTGCTCAAAGGTTCCGTCCATTAAACAATAATAAGCATCGAGCACTTCTTCTGTATTTTCTTGAATTATGCCATCTTCCTTTAGTTCTTTTAATATCGCAAGAATTGTACCTGTCATTTTTTCTTCAGATGCTAAAAATTTTTCTTTGAGCTTCTCTTTCAACGTCTCATGCGGAAACAGCATCATCCTTTTCCAGATCAATCCCAATTCTTCATCACGCAGGTAATCGGTGTTTTCTTTTAAAAGGATAAAAAGCTTCTCCTCCGCCTGCCTGTTAACTAGCTTATTAGCCACTGTCTCAAAGTAAGCGATATAATCTGCCATCACCTTGTCGATGACTGCTAAAAAGATATCTTCCTTATTTTTAAAATGGGCATAAAGTGAAGGCTTTTTGATTCCGACTCGGCTAGCAATTTCCGCTAACGAGGTTCCCTCAAACCCTTTCCTTGCAAACAGTGACAGTGATACAGCTTTGATCTTATCAGCTGTGTTCTGCGAAGTTTGAACTTCCACAACATCACCTTCCTAACGGTCGTTAGTCAACTATAACATAGAACGGGCAAGCCGGAAAAGTGTATGCTTGGAATAAACCTTCTCACAGTTTTAAGAGTAGATAATATGAGCCGAATTTACTCTGGTTTTGTTCCTTTCCCCGTTGTCATAAAAAGTTATAAAATAAAAGTGATCGTATGCTTCTATAAACAGACATGTTTTAAAAAAGAATTGATAGGGTATTATACATCTTAATTTGTGTCCCAGAAAAACAGGATTTAGTATTGAAGATTCTGTTAATTTCTTGATTTTCTGCTTATTTTTTACTAAGATGATAAAAATAGAAAAAAATGGGGTGTTCGTGTTGACAAAAGCTAAAGTAAATGACGTAGTAGAGTTTGACGGAATCAAAGGAAAGGTCATTTCAGTTCTGAACAATACGGTGATCGTTGATACTGAAGGGTTCGAAAATTCTTTCCAGCCTGAGGAACCGAAGCAGGTTCTTGCACATGATGAGTATAAGGTTGTAAATAAATAATCTACTAAATTATATAACAAGCGGCAGCCAGAATTGGCTGCCGCTTTATTGTTGTAGAGAAAGAGCCTTTTTTAGGGAAGAGAAAAGGTGCCCAGCTACAGGGTTATCTTTTAACACCAGGAAAAGTGACTGCATACCCCTCAAGGAAAAAAGTTCCATAACTTAAGATCTAATCGCGTTGTTCATTTTCCATTTTTGGAATAAAACGGGATTTTTTGCTTATTTTTTGTATTTTAAAATGAACTATTTGGCTCAAGGAAAGCTTTGCCCTCCGAAAGAACTTTTGTTAATGAGACTAAAAGGAGGGATTTTTTTGAAGTTAAAACACATCTTGAAAAGAGCTTTTCAAAGTATCACTGTTGCTTCGTTAACTGTTTCCCTGGCACTTCCAGTTTCTGCATCCAGCATGGACCCTGGTGAATTTGCAAAACAAAACGGCGCCTACACCCCTGCTGGAAATCCTTCTGTAACCATCGATCATTCTGCAATTGCTGCCAGGAAAAAGCTGAAAGACAAGGATGTTCTTGGGCCTGTCGATCCTGCTTATACGATGGATGTTTCCTATGATTCTGAAAACCACCATGTCTCAGGAACAATGAACGTGACGTTTAAAAACAATATCATGGATAACCTTGAAAACCTCTATTTTAACCTGTGGGGCAATGCCGAAACATTTGCTGAAAACGGCGGCGGTATGGATGTTGCTAACATTAAAGTGAATGGCAAGAAAGCAGAGTATGAAATGAATGGCACTTCCCTACATATTAGCGGACTTTCCTTAAAGGAAAATAAGCCTGTGAATGTGGAAATGGATTTTGAAGTGAACCTGCCCGAACAGCAGGACAGGTTTGGATGGTACAAGGACACAGTTTCGATGGGAAATTGGTTTCCGATCCTGTCCGTTTATGATGATGAGGGATGGAACGTAGATCCTTATTATCCTTACGGGGAAGCCTTCTATTCTGTATCCGGCAGCTATGATGTAACTGTTACGACGGAGAAAGAGCAGGTTATCGCTGCAACCGGAACGGAAATCGGACAGCCGACGGTCCATGGAGATCTTGCAACCCATCGCTATAAAGCATTTAATGTTCGCGATTTTGCGATGGAAATGAACCCGAACTACCATGTTATTTCTACAAAGGTAAACAACGTAGATGTAAATGTGTACTATTCAGATGAACATGCAAAATATGCTGATGCACTTCTAGAATCAGGTGCTGAAAGCATTCAGCTTTTCAGCGAAAAATTTGGCAAGTATCCGTGGCCTGAACTAGACGTTGTAACGATGGAGGGCTGGTTCGGGGGAATGGAATACCCTCAGCTCGTTATGATCAGTTTTTCAGGAGAGCGCTCCCTTGAATGGACGAAATCGGTTAACGCACATGAGATCGGACATCAGTGGTTCTATGGGATTATCGGAGACAACGAATATGACGAACCGTGGTTGGATGAATCCTTCGCAAGCTTTGCAGCATCCCTCTATGACGGGGAACTGGATAGCCTTGAAGTACCGCCTGTACCGGATGAGTACTATCATCTTTCAAGCCCTGTTTCCGATTTTACAGCAAGAGCTTCTGAAGGCGGAATCAATTATTATTACTGGATGATTTACGGATATGGATCGAGCACCTTGAACGATCTTCGCCAGGAACTTGGAGACAGCGTATTTTATGAAGCGATGAGAAGTTATTTTAAAGAGCAGAAATTCGGAGTTTCTTCTACGGAAGAATTCATCAGTGCCATGGAACGGTCGTCCGGCATGGACTTAAGCGAATTTTTCAACAGTCACCGTGTGTTCGTATCTGACCAGCAGTAATCCTTTCAGCCGCTCTTACCACGGAGCGGCTGAAAACTTTTTATCACAAAATTGCTTTTCTCACTGCCCATTCCTGGTGTGTTCATGGCACACATCCTCTGTTTTGGTACTTTAGCTATAGACTTTTAAATTTTTACTTGCTACTCTTGGAACAAAGCTTTTTAATAATTTTCAGAAGCATGATTCGAATTTAATAAGCTTTTTCTTGCAATTCGTGTTTTAATAACGTGAAAATCTCTCTTTTACGATATAATAGGGCATAGAGTGTTTTTTGTTTAAAGGAGTGTCCCTCTAGTGAATGATGCAGAACTTAAATTACTGATCGAAAATCGCGAATTTCATCATGTGTTCCAGCCTATACGCAACCTTTCCGACCGATCTGTTTTTGGATATGAATTTTTGATCAGAACATCCAAATTCGAAAATCCAGAAGCACTTTTTACCTATGCTAAAAATAAGAATATGCTGATCGACTTAGATATCGCTGCTATTTTTAATGCATACATAACTTTTGAAAGCTACCAGCAGGAATTTATGAACGCTCGTCTGTTCATCAATATCTACCCATCCACACTTACAGATCCGGATTTTCTAAACGTACTGGAAAGCCTGCAATCGCTTAAAGCTATCTCACACGTCAAGAATGAGCATGTCGTTTTTGAAATCAACGGATCTGAAGATATTCCTGATTTTTCTGCCCTGAAAAAAGTGGTTGCACTGTTGAAGCAAAACAACTATCTTGTTGCGCTTGATAACGTAGGAGAAGGTCGTTCATCGCTCCGTGCATCACTTGAGTTAGAGCCTCATTTCGTAAAGCTTGACCGGTACTTTTCGAAGGATCTTGCGAACTCTGAAAAAAAACAAAAGCTGATCAAATCGCTGCTTGGCTTTTTTGACGGAAAAACCACGACGCTCGTCGTAGAAGGCTTTGAAGAAGGATGTGACGTAGCAGCCGCAAAAGAAATCGGTGTACAGCTTGGGCAGGGTTATTTGCTCGGCCGTCCAAAGTTAAGTCCATAAAACACTCTTACAATTAATGTAGTGTGATTTAGATGTTTCTCTATCTTATGGAGGAGCATCTTTTTTATTTTTCCTCATAAAACTTCTTCCTTTATACATGGATTAAATTAAATTCGGACAAACTTTTACTAACAGAATAAAAGGAAAAAGGGTGGAGTTATCCAATGATCAAACCTGGAGTCAAATGTGTTGTAAGCACTTGTACTCATTATTTATACGGAGACCGGTGCGGAGCAGGTAATATCGATATTTTGCACGAAGAAGAAACACATATGTCTGAAATAGCTGAGAACACGATGTGCAAAACTTTTAGCCATAATGCCAGGATATTGAATTATGTTTCTTCAGCAGACAATGTAAACTGGACAGGAAGTATTGCCGGTTTGCTTGATCCGGAATATGAAGTAACCCCAACGATCCGCTGCACGGTAGCATCTTGCAAGTACTGGGGCGAAGGTGCTGTCTGTATTGCCGAAGCGATCGAAGTGAGCGGCAGGAACAGCGATGAATGCCAGGATACCAATTGTGAAACGTTTTTAAGGAGAGATGATGATGGACTATAAAATGCCCGTGAAAGAACTGGATAATGGCACAGACTATCCTCTTATCGTGCTTTCAGGCATGACTGGATTAAGCCAGGAAAAAATCAAGCAGCTTAGTGATCAAGGCCATTTTCAAATTCGAGAAAAAAACGGTGAGCAAGTGGTTAACGGAAAAGATTTTCTTGCCTTTGCCAGAAGCGTTAACAACCATGTAGACGTAGAGAAAACAAATTATTCTGTTATGAAGGTAAATGAGACAGAATAAACAGAAACAAACCAGGTGGCCATTCAGTTCACCTGGTTTTTATTGGAATACTTTCAAAAATAAGCTCATTTTTTAAAGTGCTTCAATAAATCCTTTAACCTCTCGACGGAAAATGCCCCTTTTGTTGTTATTTCATAGACCATTCCGTCTTTTTCCCCTGTTAGGACATAATCCCGATGGATGTGGTCTTTGTAATAGGTCCATTCCATCGCATTAATGTGAAAACGTTCCACTTTTTCAAGCTTCGGTTCCACTTTTTCGGTTTCTTGCTCTGCACGGTTCTGCTGCTTCGTGTTTTTAGCAATGTCTTGTTTTGCAAATCGGGAGTTTTCTGGGAGTTTGCTTTTTGGATAGGCGAATACAGCCATGGAACCAGCTATTTCAACCTTCCCTTCTCTTTTATCCGCTTCCGGGACATGATAGTCTAACAGGACTCCAGGACCCTTTTCAGGCACATAAGATACGGACATAAGTGTTGCTCTCTCCTGAATTCCGCTTATCGTATATATATCGAGCTTATCATTAATATTTGCAAGGGCTTTTTGTGCTGCATCAGAATCTTCTTCTGCATTAAAGACATTTAAACTGTCGGCATCCGCTTCCTTTGCATTTTTTGTTTCTCGATCGTAAAGCAAGTGGATCTTATCTCCATTTTCATCAAAAACATCCGTGGTGCTGTCCTGATTCCCCCCGGTATCCTTGATGCCTTCAGGTTCCTGGTTAACCTGGTCCATCGCTATGTCGGGGTTCATATTCTGTAATGCATAAGTTCCGAGACCAATTAAAAGCAGAAAACAAACAGCAAATGACAGCATGGCATTCCACTTTAAAAACCTTCGGCTGTCTTCCTGGCTTCCCCATTCCGATCTCACTCTATTCAGGATCGAATGTTTTTCGCCAGGATGGAAATCTCCGTTTCGAAAGACAGTCCTGTCCATGCTTTTCCTTAGATTTTTCAACCTGTCGTCCATTCTATTCACTCCCTTCAAGCTGTTGTTTAAGCAGCTCTTTCCCGCGTCGCAGCCTGGTTTTAACCGTGGCCATCCTCAAATTGGTCACCGCTTCGATTTCACGCATTTTTAATCCTTCGTAGTAATAAAGAATAATAATTTCCCTGTATTTTCTCGGCAGCCTCAGGACTTCGTTTGCGAGTTGCTCATCTTCGCTATCCTGTACCACTCTGGCTTCAGCTGATTGTTCCGTCCTTCCTCCCTGAGGCTTCAGCCGTTGAATCACATCGAACTGCCGGAAGAATTTGCTCTTCAACATATCTTTTGCATGGTTGATGGTTATACGGTATAACCATGTCTTATAGGTGCTCTCTCCATGGAACGTATGCAGATGGTCAAAGCACTTGACGAATACTTCCTGTGTCACGTCTTCTGCAAGTGCCCAGTCTTTTACATAGGTGTATGCGAGGCGTTTAACACTCTGGCCGTATTCATCGATCAATTGTTCGAGCAAGTCTTCATAGTCCTGGTTTGTCTGGTAATCCTTCGACATTCTTCCTTCCCCCATCACCATCTGTAGCATAGACGACATTTTCACGAAAAATGTTTCAAATTTATGTATCCCTTTAAACGTACCATATTTTTACAACAACTTTCATTCAAAACTATTAAGTTCTTTTAGAAACACGACATTTCGCTTATCTTTTTCAACCTTGAACAGGATAGGTACTTCTACAAATTTTTCCTGCTATAATGAGAATAAGGAGGCGATATCCTTGACGTACTTTGGAAGAAAGTTGCTTGTTTCCTTGATTACTAGTCTACTTACAGTGATGGGATTTACGGCGATAGGAATTTTCACGATGGAACCAGAAGCGATCGGCTTTGGGCTGGCCACAGCTGTTTATGTTTTTCCGGCGATTTTTTTATACGGATTGCCAGTTTCTTTATTGTCTGATCTCTCTACGATCAAGCTTCATAAAGCACGGCCGATGGTTGCTTTTTTCATACATATTTTATTTGTGCTTGTCCCCACTTTGATTATTTTCTTATGGGACTATGACTATTCTGCTTTTTCCCAGTTAGCATTAACAGCGCCCGTTGCTGTGCTATATTGGATTGTTGACGAACTTTCAAGAAGATGGGCTCAAGATAGAAACAGTGATGGCTATCGGTTGAATGGAAGAATGACGATAATTTCGGCAGGAGTCGTTTCTCTTGTTTTGCTTGCCGTAAGTTTTTCATGGGTATACCAGAATATGTTCCCGGAAGAGATCACGCCGACAGTTTATCAAATTCCTGAAGGTTATGAAGGATGGGTGCAGATTATCTACGATCAAGACTCCCACCCACCGCTCACCGAGAAATATGAACACCTTGTTGCCTCTATCCCCGAAGAAGGCATATTAAGAACATCTTCTTCCTATGAAGGCTCTTCTGTTGAGGATGAATATTATTATGTTGATAAAAAAGGCTCAAAAAAGCGCCTTGAGCTTCAAAAGGACATCCACGGCAACAGTATGGGGAGCTTTCATACACAAACAAGTGATGGGGAAGATGTTACTTATGATAATATCTATCACTTTTTTGTCGGAAAGAAAGAAGAATTTGAACAATCAAGCGGCTTTGCACTGGAAACGCATCTTCCTGAATTGCGCGACCAGAAGCCTTTCCACTTTTATATACCAGAAGATTATCAGGGCTGGGTGCAGGTGGAATATGGCATAGAAGAAGGGCAATCATACATGGAGGCAAACGATAAAGCTATCATTCAAGTAAGTGAAGATGGAAAAGCGGCGATTCCTCCAGAACAAATCGAATATTCTCCTAAAATCGATAAGTTTTACTTTGTGGACAGTGAAGGAATCGTAACAGAGATCCCGGAAAAGTTAGTACACGAAGTGCTTGTTAATCCTTACGTCCTCACCTTTTATATAGGGCCGAAAGAGGAATATGAAAAAGTCGCACCGTTCGATTATCCTGCATATTTAAAGGAATCTAGTTAGTTATTGGAGGAGAGCCATTGGAAAGAGCAATAACAAGTTGTATGAACTGGACCGGCAGCGAGGAACGCTATTTAGATACCATCGATATCGAGCAAGTCGGTAAAGTGACGGTCGGCAGGTATGGAGGGAACACGAAAGCGGGAGCAGCCAAAAACGAAGACGGGCTGCTCTTATGGACGAGAGATGAGTGGGAGTTCGCGATGCTACTGGATGCCCACATGACAGACCAGAGCGCACGGCTGCTCGTGGAAACTATAGCGGGAGAGTATGAAACAATAAAAATAATTCTTGAATCAGAGCCTGTTGATCACGTGTTCCAGACAGTGGAAAACCGACTAACATCTCTTTTAAAATCTGAAGAGTTTCTTCAGAAATGCAGCAACGTACAGGGGGAAACGGCTTGCTTAATCTGTTTAAGAGCCGGCAATTATCTCTGGTGGTTGTCAGTAGGAGACTGCGTTGTCTATTTACTTCATCCTGAGCTAAAAGCGCTCGGCCAGGTTATGCTTAACCAAAGAAACTATTTTGAGTGGATCGGCAAAGTGAATACCTTCTCTCTTCCGGTTCCGTGCTATTCATCAGGAATCAGGGAGCTAAGAGGCGGCTTAAACAAAATTGTGATGCTGACAGATGGGGTGTTGGAGTTTGGCGACAGGCCATACGAAAACCAGGAATTTTTTTATAAAAAAATGATGGATAAAAGCAATCAACAAGCTGTTAAAAAAGTTTTGAATGATGTACAGGAGAAATACGGCAGGGACAGTGCAACAATTCTCGCCTGGGAAATCGATAACCATTCTCCTGCTCAATATCCGAGCGACATGAAATAAGGCACCTGGACCTGGTTCAGGTGTCCTTTTATATTTCCAAGAATAATCATAATGTGTAAATAACTATATTCATCAAGGCCGCCAACCAAAGGGGTTCCTTTATTCCCCTAAATTATCCTGTGATCCAGGCATAGAGCGCCCAGATGATCCAACCTAAAAGGATAAGCGGAAATCCCCACGTATCATAAATGATTCGAAACTTGTCTTTGCCTCTCCGATCCTCGTCGTTTCTGTTTCGGTCGAACGGATTGAAAGGATCGATCATCGTTATACCTCCAAACAGGTAGTTTTTCCTAATTTTAACATCGATCAATGTATCTGTGCCTTTTTCACCATAATAAAAATAGCTCTTTCGGAACTGTACAAGCCTTATTAATTATTAGATAATTCTGATAATAATTTGATAGCAGCAGCTGGTCTTCCTTTGTTTCTTATTAAAAATGAGGAGGCGTCAAAATGAATGATGTTCGTGTTATTCCTTATCTTGTGGAAGAGGTTCAAGAAACGGCTTCGCAATTGCCCAGAGGAATCGAGATGATTCAGGCCCCTGATTTATGGACAGAATCGAATAAAGGAAAAGGCTGTATCGTCGCTGTCATCGATACAGGCTGCCAGACAGACCACCCGGATTTAGCCGAACGCATTATAGACGGCAAAAATTTCACCTCTGACCACAATGCTGATCCTAAAAATTATGAAGACAATAACGGACATGGAACACATGTGGCAGGTACAATCGCTGCTTCTTTAAATCAAAACGGTTTTTCAGGAGCTGCTCCTGAAGCAAATCTACTAATTTTAAAAGTGTTGACCGGACAGGGAAGCGGAAAATACAAATGGATCATCGACGCCATCAATTACGCAGTGGATTGGAGAAGTTCTGAGGGAGAAAAGGTAAGGGTTATTTCTATGTCGCTCGGCGGTCCAACCGATGTCCCAGAGCTTCATGAAGCTATTAAACAGGCCGTCTCCAGAGGCGTGCTCGTCGTTTGTGCAGCCGGAAACGAAGGCGACAACAACGGGAATACAGACGAATTCTCTTATCCTGGTGCTTATAACGAAGTGATTCAAGTCGGAGCAGTGGATTTAAACCGCAGGCTAGCGAGCTTTACAAACACGAATGACCAGGTCGACCTTGTGGCACCCGGAGTCGATATTCTATCTACCTATCCCGGTGGAAAATATGCACGTCTTTCGGGAACTTCCATGGCGACTCCACACGTTTCAGGAGCTCTTGCACTGCTCATAAATATAGCTGAAAAAGAATTTGACCGTCCGCTAACTGAGCCAGAGCATTATTCTCAATTAATCAAACGGACTGTACCGATCGGTTTCGGAAAACGGTCAGAAGGAAACGGGATACTTGCATTATCCCTTGTCGACCGGTTCCTCGATCTTCTAAATTCTTACTATAATGTCAACGATGAAAAGAAAACAAAAGAGAACAAATCGATGGTAATTGTTCCATGATACAGGAAGCATTTTGGCCGATTCGTTTGAAATTGGCTGAAATGCTTTTACATTTTTTAGCTGCTATACCGCCTTAGAAAATATGAAACTTCATTAAACTTAAAAATAATAATAGAAGAATCCACTATAATATTTTCTAAAAAATGATATTCTACCCATTTTGCTTTGCTTGATTTCGGCACCGTACTGCTCGGTTTGTGTAATTTAAGTGGGTGATACATTTGTATCACTGCCTTTTTATGGTATTCTAGAAATAAATGGTGAATTTTTCTTTGTAACAGGGGTTGGTGCTAATTAAATCATATGTTGAAATTCCATTACCATTTCGGTTACCTATTGAAGAAGGAAATAAGGCTGTAACAGGGTATCAAAATAAGATATTTCAAGTTGAATTTAAACATTCCCCTTTATATTTGTCTAAGGATAAAATAGAATATACAGAGACTATTCAAACTCTGTTAAAAATCACCTATATATATGATGGTGACGGAGTTCCCTCCGAATCAAGTGAAATGTTAAGGGGGATAATATACAACTGTTTAGGTTTTATTAATAATTTTCTCTCAGCTTTAAGGTTTACAAATGAGCTAAATTATATACAAGAAATAAGTGTTTATGACTTGCCAGATTTTTTACCAATTGAGGTAGACGGTGAAACTTATTTATATATAACTTCCCCTATGCAATTAATTGAGGAACGAGAAATATTAAATGGTAATGATTTGTCAAAGACTCAACAAATGTTAAGTACATGGGAAAAACATCCTGAAATTGGATTAGTTGACCGCTTTTATTCAAGTGCCAAACACTCATTAGCTTCAGAGAATTTTCTTTCTGCAATTATTGAACTTCAAACATCTTTTGAAATATTCATTAGAAACACTATGCGATTAATTATCGTTCAAGATGGTATTAGATTCAACAAACCTAAAAAAGAAATTGAAAAAGAAATATTAAATAAAAAAAATTTACCTTTCAGAAATTTAGTGGAACAACATCTTTCTAGAAAGTTAGGTGTGAAACTTAATTTTCATAATCATGACGTTGTTAATGAATGGTATGAAAAATTATATAAAATTCGAAATGATATTGTTCATAGTGGTAAGTTCTTTGTGACGGATAATGAGGCAAAGGAAGCTTACGATAGCTACGTAAAAATCAGGAATTATATTTCAACTAAATTAATTGAAAAGAATTATTTAAGTGAGGATGGAAATGTTAATCTTAAATATTTTGAAGAAGTGTATTCTAATCCCTTAAAGGATAATGAGATACATGAAAAGTTAAAGAAATTTGGTTTTCTTCCCGATTAAACTAGTGTATTGAATGCACGAAACAAATTTATACCTGAAATGTAACAACAAAACAACTTGTTGAAAGCAGAGCGATTAACTAAAAAAAAACACAGTAAGGAAATCGAGGATAATTCTGGATCGCTTAAGAAGCGATTAAGAATAAAAAGTTAAAATAAGAAAAACATTTTTTTATTTAGTTGTATAGGTGGTCATTTGAAGAACAAATAAGACAGTGATAGGCTTGTAAATTATCCATTAAGATGTTCAATTTTTTAAAAACTGCTAGCTTAAATC
The DNA here is from genome assembly GCF_005747095.1 of Exobacillus caeni. Classification (GTDB taxonomy): domain Bacteria; phylum Bacillota; class Bacilli; order Bacillales; family Guptibacillaceae; genus Exobacillus; species Exobacillus caeni. The sequence goes on from NZ_SWLG01000007.1 coordinate 254,706, forward strand.
GATACTTTTATTGTTTTTAATAATCTTAGTTCCAGTGCTTGAATACATGGAAAAATGATTTAAACACAAAGCGTACCCCAATAAAAACAACCTCAATCAAATCCGGAATGCTAAAAAGTATATCAGAAATCCACTCCCACTTCTTTGTTTTCTTTTTATTTTCCATGACTTTGCTCTCCTCTCCGGTCTGGCCGTTTATCTATTTACGAAGAAACTGTTAGGAATGTTTCAAAGAAAGAGGGCGATCGGCAATCCTTTACGTGGGAGTCGGAGGCATAGTTGCGCTTCTCTATATTCTTAAACTTTTCAACAACGTCGAGCACTCTCCTCTGCTAAAAAGTTATAGTTTCCTTAGTACATGAAAAAGAGGGCTATCCGCCCCTTCCTCATTTTTTATCGTATTTACTTTGACTGGCCTTATTCCCAGTTGTGTATTCATAAGAAGAATCGAACTCTTCCCTGTTGAGATCTCCCTTGTACACTTCATAACGTTCTTTATCTTTTCTCGCTTTTCTTTCGTTTCCCATCGATACCCTCCTTTTTCTTTTAGGGTAAACAATACTAAAATGGAATATGCTTAATAATAGATGATATTTTTATCCGCTTACTCCCCGCCAAAAGTTTTCGTCACACCCCAATATCGGTCAGCCTGATAATCATTAAATACAACATCAAGGTCATGTAAAATTCGATGAGTGATGAATAAGTCTTTTACATTGTTATTCGCAAGTGCATCATCGATTCCTTTTACTGCATCTTCAAGATCGGTTTTCAACGTGCCTTCCGTTTTGGGCAATAAATCCTCTTCTATGACTCTCTTTTGTTCTTCTAGCTGGACACTCCGCTCTTGCGGTTTGACTCCTTTCCATGCGCCGTAACCAAGAAGGTTGTTGAAGTAATCATGGATCAGGTGGATTTGTTTGTTTAAAAATGCTTTTGCCTCTTTTATATTTTCTTCCTCTTTAATAATTTTCTCAGGCTCGACATCATTCACTTCGTCGTTCTTTTTCGCTTCTTGCAGGGTCCTGGTACTGTCATCGCCAAAATAATAAACAGAAAAGGCGGCGATTATGATAGCCGAAACTATTAATCCTCCAAAAATCAGTAATTTCTTTTTCACTGCGACCTCCTTGTATCGGTGCATCTTTTTATTTTAACCTTACAATCTATTAGACGGAATTTTTTGGGAAAATGATGCAATAAAACGCAAAGCGGGGTCTGACCCCTTTAAGATTGTGGATAATTCATTTTGCCATTAGATGATCTGGATGATTAGCTATCTTCCGGTAATGTTAGCAATATTCTGAGTTGTTCGGATATAATTGTATTAGTTTTTTGATATGTTTTAAAGGGGGAAGTGCAAATGAAAAGCTGGAAGGGGTCTGCTGCAATTTGTGTAAATGATTCAGGAGAGGTTTTAATGGTGCGTTGCAAGGGTGATGATGGATGGGCCGTACCATCAGGAGGAATTGAAGAAGGGGAAAATCCGGAACAATGCTGTATAAGAGAAGTGAAAGAAGAAACGGGCTATGATATCGCACTTGAACAGAAGCTTTTTACAAAGCAGACTGAAATAAAAGGCATTCAAGTTGAAACCCACTATTTTGAAGCTATTGTTACCGGTGGTGAAATGAAACCAGATGATCCAGACGACCTGGTCCTGGAAGTAGGATGGAAAGATCTCGCAACTCTTGATAAGCTAAGTCATACCTATCCAGAGGACACCGAGTACCTGCTGCGTTTTATAAAAAAGTAAAAACATACGGAATAAAATCCTGCCCTGTTTTCAGTTGGGCAGGATTTTTCTGTTGGAATGATGATGTCAGGCAAACTATTGGAGCGTCTGCTGAATAGAAGTAAAGATTTGATAATGCCTTGCTTCATCGATTGCTGCATTTTGAAAAAAGCGCTGATATGCCGGATACATTCCCAGTCGGGCAGCGATGTTTCGGTAGAATCCTACCGCTGCTTCTTCATCTTTAATTGAGTCACTTACTCCCTGGCGGAATGTTCTCGGCAGTTCAGCTGTAGTTAATGTTACATATTGTCCCGTCAGCCTAAAATAGATGCGTGAAAACCAGCGGAGATGCTTGATCTCATCCTGCCTGATCCCCAGGACCTGTTGACGGAAGCGATCATTCGGAGCTAGTTCTGCAAGCTTTGTATAATATTGTACCGCACCATATTCATCGTTTGCTGCTTTGTCAATATCCTTTAACAGCTGTGACATATCCCCCTGGCTCATTGCCTGTTGCTGCATCATTTGGCCTTGCTGTGTCATTTGGCCTTGCTGCATCATGCCAGGCTGGGCCATTCCGCCCTGCATCATCCCCGGTTGCATTTGTTGGCGATCATCATACATAGGCCATTGCCTCCCTGTTTTATACTACAGAATATATGTATGCGATTGCCCACAATTTGTGAAGGGTCTTTGTGAAGGGGTCTGACCCCCGGATTTCTGTGGATAACTCTACACTAGCTTTCGTTTGTAAACTGTTGCTGTTGGTAGTTTTTTTCTTCTATTTTGTTTTGGGCAGGTTCCAGGATGGATGTGAACTGGTCCCATAGGAGGGTGATTTCGGGTTCATTGTTAACGGATTCCATCGCTTTTTCATAGGCTTCGTAGTCTTTATAAAATTGGAGTTGAACGATTTCGGTCGGATTGCTTTTGCATTGCAAATGAACGGTCTTGGAGTCGATATAATAGTTGTAGATATGAGCTGTATTCGCGTTGATTTCAAAGTAACGTTCCAAGTTTTGAGGAGGGACGTGAAATCTATAAAGCTTCATAAATTCACCTGCAGGTTCAAAATCGCCTGATAGTAACCTGTACTCCCTTTCGCTGATCTCTTCTTCTGCAAGGCAGCTTTTAAATACATCCCACTGAGCGTTGACTTCTGGATCATTCTGCATGCCATCCGCTTTTTCAGCAGGACTGTTGATCAAGATCTCCAGCCATGTTCCTTCTTGCTGCAGATTTTCAAAGTGCAGTGTTTTTCCGGCATCATGCTTTTCATAAAGAATATTTGCTTTTTCTTGAACTTCTTCAAAGACATTCCTCTGCTCTGGTTTAATCTTATACTCATAAAACGTCACTAACACTGCACGTACCTCCTTTTAAAATAAGGTGTTTTTCTAAAAGATTGTTGTTTTCGCACAAAAGCGATAAACTACGACGCAAATGCAGCATTGATTTTCACTCCGGGCAGTTCGCTTCCTGCGGGAAAGTGAAGACGTTGAGACCCCGCAGGGAGCGTTCTTTGCGAGCGAGGAGGCTCAGCGCGAGCACGCGGAAAGCGTAGTTTATTTCCGCAGCGGTCAGAAGTAACTTACATCGCAGTTCATCTCTAATAGGAAGCTTATTAAGCAACAAAGTATGCGAAAAGCGCCTAAAATAAAAAGTAAAGCTTGTTATAGAGCATCATATATCCAATGAAAACAAGAACGATAAAAGAGATGAAAAAAGGGATCAATAAAAATAATACCCGTTTTTGATTCCTTCTTTTCACCATTCCCATCAGCGATATACACATTGTGGCAAAGATAATCAACATGGCTAGAATCAATGCCACTACCGCCGCTCCTAAGAAATGAATCCAGATCAACACCAGTGTGGTGAGAAGGAAAATAACCATCATTGCTATTAAAGTGAAAGAGAACTTTATGAAGTCGAATCTGATTGTTCCTCACCAGCCTTATTTTTTATGGCAGCCGGGATAAAAGATCTTGATTGTCCTTTAGGAATGCTGAGCGTTTTCCACTCCGAGCCCTTTAATTGTTTACCGATATACAAGATTTGCCCAAGATGATTGTGTAAGTGAGCAAGCTCTCTCTGGATTGCTTCCATAATCGTCAGGCGTTCCTTACGAATGGTAACTTCCTGAAGAAGAAGCCCTGGGGAAAGCCCTTCCAGCGTTTGAAACAAAAGCGACCAGCCGCTCTCCCAGCGTTCCATCAACTCTTTTTTTGAACAAAATTGATTTATAAATTCTGCATCCCGGTCCCTGTAGTCCTTTTCCCCATCTGCTGTCAAAAAATCCACCCATCTTGAATGCATGTTTCCGCTTATATGCTGGAGCAAAACACTGACGCTGTTCGATTGCTCATTCGGGACCCAGTGGAACTCCTCTTCGTTTAACTGCTCGATGGCAGCTTCTGCACGCTGTTTGATATGCCTGAATTGCTCGCAAGAATTTTTTAAATAGACGGTTCCCGGATCTCTCATTGCAACTGCGCCTCCGATTCTCTTTTCCTCTGTAAAATTCTATTGATTACCGGCCATGTATAGCTATCAAACTTATCAATGTCATCCAGTGCAATCCATTTTGCTTCGAAAATATCTTCGTTTTCCGGTAAAGTCCTGTCGATGAACAAACCCCCGCCTTTAACCCCAGCCAGAAAAGTGTATTTTGAAGGTGATTTTTGCAGTAAGGCCTGGATTTCAACGGTATAGCCCGTTTCTTCTTTCACCTCTCGTGTACATGCCTGTTCCGGTGTTTCGTTCGGTTCGACACCTCCCCCCGGAAAATTCCATACAACTGCTCCCCGCTGGACCTTTTGCTTTACCATTAGCACGTTTCCTGAATGAACGATGGCTGCCTGTGAAATCATGGCACTCTCCTTTTAAAAGTTGAAGTATACTACTCTGTATTCAAACCGCTTTGTTAGCCCTGTTTTCTTCGCCACAGCATTGGACGGTTCGTTAATCTCCATGCAATCCCAGTAGACCGTTATCTTTTGTTCCCGGCACTTTTTTACAAACTCGTAAGCTAGCATTCCCGCCAGGCCATTTCCCCGATGACCTTCCAATGTTTCGATATCCACCGTATGGGTATTGCCCGCTACAAACGCAGAGAAACAGAGACTCGCGACTTCGTTGTTATGTATCGCTGCAAAGCCGACTCCTTCTTGAAAAAAATCTTCGGTTGTTATCCAGAACTCCTGGATTTTCTTTTGTAAAAACGCTCCATTTTTTAGCTTTCCTTTTTCAAGCATCTGTTTTGTTAGCTTTACTATTTCATAACGGCTGTCGAAAACAGGGGAAGGAGGAAGGTTGTTCTGCTCGTCAAATTTATAGACTCTCTGGTTGTCGATTCCAAATCCTTCATTATCCTGAAAAAGGGCTGACAGCGTCCGTTCCCACTCGTGATGGTAAACTGCGGCATACATGCCATTCAGGCCTCTCCTTTTCATTTCCCCTACTAAATAGTTATCGACAAAATCGTTCAGGCTATCATTAAATGGCCCGTTCTCTGGATCACCGATAAAAGCAAACCCCAGATCGTTTGAATGAAACCAGATGAGCCCTGTTCCTGGATTTTTCGGGTCATCTACAAAAACTCTACCGGGATTGTTCCCTTCTATTACAGCTCTTGCTTCTATACTCGGATTGCCTTGAAGCAACGATAGGCATTTATAGAAATCTTTTTTGTCCAGTTCTTTAATCATTGTGTTAACTCCTTACTTTTTTGCTGAAAAAATGAGGAAAAGCGGAATCCGGTTTCGTCTCTGGAACTCCTGTTCATCTGAAAATCTTTCTTGGTTCGGCCTTCCTTCGCGCAGATCCTCGACTTGAAATCCAGCTTTCTTCAATTCCGCGAAATAGTCTTCAGTTGTTCGGTGGTACTTTACCACCTTTTCATCGATCCACGGCTCTACCCGTTTGCCGGTTTGGAAATAATCATCCACGATCCAGTCTGTCCTGCGGCCTGATTTTGCTGCGCTTTTCGTTGTGGATGTTAAAACAGGATGCTGGACACTGAAGACAAATCTTCCCTCAGGTTTAAGCGCACCGTAGACCTTTTTGAAAATCGGGGTAAGATCTTCAAGATAATGAAACGCAAGCCTGGAGATAACCAGATCATACTGCTTTTCAGGATAATTCCATTTTTCCATCGTGGACGTATGTACCCGGCCATTAACGTCGGCCAGATTCTTTCTTGCCAGTTTCGCCATGTTCCCCGAACCTTCCACCCCGGTATAAGACTGGGCACCTTTCTTCAAAAGAGAAACACCTGAGGTTCCATCGCCGCAGCCTAAATCAAGAACATCCAGTCCCTCTACCCCACCCAGCAATTCATCCATGATCGGCTGTTCAATCGTGTTGTTCGGGCTGTTCTCCCTAGCCCGCCTTGCCATATACTGCTCAAAGAAACGCTCATTCTCATAAGCCTCGGAACCTCTATACTCCTGAACTCCATCTTTCTTAAAGGACATATCAACAACTCCCTCGGGGTCTGACCCCACCGTTTTTGTGGATAACCCAAACGATTGTTATTTTCTGGCTTTAATAAGTATACCAAATTATTTTAGCAGCAAGTTTCTTGAATTAGTTGCAAATAATCCGGGGGTCTGACCCCATATTTTCTGTGGATAACGGATAAACTCCCCTAAAATAAAGTTCCTAATTGTTCTTCAGTGAATAAAAGCGTTAATATTCTAAACTTTTTTGTTAAAAGTTATTGAAAAATTTAGAATAAAGCGTATAATCGTCGTTAAAACATTAAGAGGAGTGGTAGTTTGAAGGCTTTAGAGAAAGCGAGCCAATTCGCAGGTAATACCTTTGCTGTTTGGGTGTTGGCTTTTGCTGTTTTAGGATTTTTGTTCCCTGGAGGATTCACTTGGATCGGGGCATACATCACCATCTTATTAGGGGTTATTATGTTCGGTATGGGGATGACTCTTTCCCTGGATGATTTTAAAGAGGTTTTTAAGCAACCGAAAAATGTGGCGATCGGGGTTGCCGCCCAGTTTGTGATCATGCCGCTGCTTGCTTTCGGGCTCGCAGTCGTGCTACGCCTTCCACCAGAAGTTGCGGTCGGTGTAATTCTGGTAGGCTGTTGTCCTGGCGGTACTGCTTCTAACGTCATCACTTATCTAGCTAAAGGCAATACAGCTCTATCGGTGGCGGTTACTTCCGTCTCCACGCTGCTGGCACCAATCTTAACGCCGGCTCTTACACTTATGTTCGCAAGTAAATGGCTTCCAATTTCAGCGGGGAGCCTGTTCTGGTCTATTTTTAAAATAGTTGTTATTCCTATTGTACTGGGATTAGTGGTGAAAATGTTGTTCCGAAAACAGGTAGAACATAGTATCAAAGCTCTTCCCCTCGTTTCCGTTGTTTCTATTGTAGCGATAGTTGCCGCAGTAGTAGGTCTGAGCAAGGACAAAATTGCAGAAACAGGATTACTTATCTTTTCCGTCGTTATTCTTCATAACTTACTTGGCTTATTGATCGGATACTGGCTTGCTAAACTGTTAAAAATGGATTTGGAAGACCAAAAGGCTATTTCCATTGAAGTCGGTATGCAAAACTCGGGTCTCGGAGCAGCGCTCGCAGCGGCTCACTTCTCTCCACTTGCAGCAGTTCCCAGCGCGATCTTCAGCGTCTGGCACAACATTTCAGGACCAGCACTTGCAACATGGTGGGGAAAACAAAAAGAGAAGAAAAACGAAGTACCTGCTGCAAAGAAAACGAGTGCCTGAGGTATCGTTTAACACCTTCCATTTAGAAACCTTTTCTTCATGGGAGGTTTTACTTTGTCTTTTGTCCAATTAATAAGGAGAGACAGGTATAAGATTTCTTCACTTTTATAGTACTTGATAATAAAAGAACAGGGAGTGAGCTAATGAATATTGTTGTTATCGGAGCTGGAGCACTCGGAGCTTATTTTGGGGCAAGACTTCAGGAAGCAGGGCAATCTGTCCAGTTTTTAGTCAGAGAAAGACGGGCGAAGGAAATCAAAGAAAACGGCCTTAAGGTACATAGCGTTAACGGTGATTACACGTTTGACCATCCTCGTGTTGTACAAACCGTTGAAAAAATCGAAAATCCTGATCTAGTTATTTTAGCTGTTAAAGGCTATCATTTGACCGACACACTGCCTCTGCTTTATCCATTAGTTGATAAGGGAGCAAAAGTATTGCCAGTCCTAAACGGCATGGAACATATTACGATCCTTCAGAGCGAACTAGGAAAAGATGCTGTGCTCGGCGGTGCTGCTTACATCATTTCAACGCTTGATGAAAAGGGCCATGTTGTCCACTCAAGTGAGATGGATACGCTTCTGTTCGGCCCGCTCTGCAAGTCACAAGAACCCTTCTGTGAAGAGTTACAGAGTATTGTTAGCACTGCCAACATCGACGGGAAGAACATCCCTACAATCGAAGAAGAAATGTGGAGAAAATATATGTTTATCACCGCGATGTCAGGCGTGACAACAGCAGGGGATTTTTCTATCGGTACCATTAAAAGCTGTGGAGCAACAAAAGAACTATCCAAAAAAGTCCTTGAAGAAATGAAAGACCTGGCAAACAGCTATGGGACTTCCCTGACGGAACAGGATATTGAAGATGGCTTCTTAAAACTGCAAAGCCTTCCAGACCAGGCTACCTCTTCTATGCATCAGGACATGCGAAAAGGGCTCACCCTGGAAGTCGAGCACCTTCAGGGCGGAGCCATCAGACTCGCAAAAGAAGCCGGGATCGACATCCCGCATATCGAAACGCTTTACGCTTTGATAAAGCCGTATGAAAAAGGGCAAGTCCCCCTATAATACAGGGCAGGTCCCTACACGGACCTGCCTCTTTGTTACCGTATAAGGAAGTATCACTTTTTATGCATTAGGGAAGGCTCGACATCGATAAAAAATTCAAGAACATAGATAAGTGCAACTAACCCTCTGTCTTCCCCTGAAGGCTCGCTATCGTGCGAGTCTTCTTTATCATCTTTCTCACTACCTCTTTCATTGCCTGAAGCAAGCATGAAGTTATCCACAATTTTAATGGGGTCAGACCCCCTATATGCTCAAATCAAGATAATGATTTTTAATCCCGTATCGGATGAGTTCGTGTTTGTTTTTGAGATGCAGTTTTTGCATGATGTTGGTTTTATGGTTTTCAACTGTTTTTGGGCTGATAGAGAGCTGCCTGGATATTTGGATGTTGGTGAATCCGAGCATCGCCAGCCTCACGATTTCTTGCTCACGGTTAGTCAGGATCGATTCCTTTTCCTGATCATCAAAAAGCTTGTTCAATTGTTCTTCTGGAAAACCGGTTTTGTAATACCGCTCTCCTTTATTCACAGACGTGATCGCTTCGTACAGAAGATTTTCATGGCTTTTCTTTAACGTATATCCATGAATATTCAGATGAATGGCTTTACGGACATAAATTTCTTCATCATGCATCGTTAAAAGAACGACTTTTGCTGCGGGCAATTGGGCCATGATCTCTTTTGCGGCAGTAAAACCATCGAGCCCGTCAGGCATCGATAGATCCATTAACACAACATCAGGTTCAACCTTTAGCGCAAGAGTGATCGCTTCTGCCCCATCGCTTGCTTCTGCTACCACATCCAGGTCTGGATAATTTTCGAGCAACAACCTTATTCCTTTGCGAATCAAAACATGGTCATCTACAATCATTACTTTAATCATGTAATCCCACCTGTTCTTGAGGAATTAGTATTACGATCGAAGTTCCTTTTCCTTTTGAAGAACGAATGTCAATCTTTCCGTTGAGCTGGTTAACCCTCTCTTCCATGTGTTTTATTCCGAGTCCTTCCTTATTGTCATCCCGGTTAAAACCGACCCCGTTATCGATAATGCTTACATAAATCCCCTGTTCCAACCTTTTTACGGTAACTTCCACTAAACTCGCACTGGAGTACTTCATAATGTTGTGTAACGCTTCCTGAACAATGCGGTACAAGTTGATCTCAATCATCGAATCAAATCGCCGGCTAATATTCGTATGAAAATCGATGGTCGCATTCAACATTTTGGTTTCTACAGAACGGACGAGCATCTCGATTGTTGGGATGAGGCCGAGCTGGTCAAGGCTTTTAGGCCTCAATTGATAAGCATATGCTTTGACATCAGTCATTACTTTATCAAGCTCATCACGCACCTCGTGAAAATAGGTAAGAAGCTCTTGGTCATGTACATGCTTTTCAATCGCATCGAGTGCAATGGAAATGCTGTACAGCGATTGGCCTACCCCATCATGGAGTTCCTGTGCAAGCCGCTTATGCTCAAGCTCCTGTGCTTCTGTCAGCTTCTTAATCATCAGCTTGGAAATTCGCGCTTCCTCTTCCTTCTTCTTAATCGCCTGGTCTCTTAAAACAAGCAGGTAATGGCGCTCCCCCGTATTTTCATCATGAAACATCTTCGCAGTGCTCATTTCCACATCGATCGTTCGTCCATGGTAAGTCGGCATTTCTGACAGAAAATAAGGCACTTCATCTCTTGAGATAAGGTAGCAGCGTTCCTCATCCGGCTTCACTTCCCTTTTTTCACAAAAAGAACAGTATGGGACCCTGTCATAAAGGGCCCAGCCTGTAAGCCTTTCTGCTGCAGGGTTCATTTCCAGGATGACACGGTCGTGATTCATCACAATTATTCCATCCTGGATGTACTCGTATATTTGATCTAAAAATCTGCTATGCTTATTGTTATTTTCCATGCCGGCTCCCTCACTATCGACCTAGCTTATTATTATTATATCACGAATACCCCCATGGGTACCACCAACCAAACTCCTACAAAAAAAAATAACCCCTTCGATTTTTCCCTTTGTTAGTAGGAAAAATTCACCAGGGGTATTTGCTTATGCTGAAACAACCGGCCCTTTTTCTTCTAGCCAGGCGAGATAACCGCCTTTTAAATTTGTCACATCTTTAAAACCTTTTGCCTGAAGGATGCTCGCACCGATTGCAGAACGGGCCCCCGACTGGCATTGGACGATCAAATGTTTATCAGCAGGCACTTCATCCAAACGGTCTAACACCGTGCCAAGCATAATATGGTTAGCTTTTTCTATATGCCCAGCTTCCCACTCGCTCTGGTTGCGGACATCTATTAGATAATAATCACTGGATTCCAGATGGTCCTGTAATGCTGATGCCTCTATTTCAGGATATGTTTCCAACTCTGATACCTCGTTCAAAAGAGAAGGATCAGCATATGCTGTAAACCGGTCGAGCCCGATCGATTGCAAGGATTCACGGACTGCTTCTGGCTCTTCTGTAATAAGTCCAAAATCCTCATCATAGCTTAGGATCCATCCTGCCCAGTTCGTGAATGACTTGTTAAACGGAACATTGATGGTTCCCTGTAGATGCCCTCTGGCAAATTGGTCTGCCGGCCTTGTATCAATAAACACCTTTTTCCGGGTGGCTGCTTCCAGTTCTTCTACTGTTTCCAGCCTGTTTAATGTTTCGTTTGTTAAAACTGCAGGGCCAACTTTGTTTACCTTTTTCATCATCGCAAAATATTTTGGAGGTTCTGGCTGTCCGTCCAGTACGGTTTTCACAAATTCTTCTTCATTTTCGATTTGGAGCGCCCAGTTATATAGCTTTTCATAGCCGACAGTAGATAATGGTACAGCTCCAAGCGCCTTCCCGCAGGCACTTCCCGCTCCATGTGCAGGCCATACTTGCAGATGATCCTCAAGATTTTTAAACTTGCTTATCGAATCGAAAAGCTGCCTTGCACCCGTTTCAGCTGTTCCGGCTACTCCCGCTGCTTTTTCAAGTAAATCCGGACGCCCGATATCACCGACAAACACAAAGTCACCTGTGAAAATCCCCATCGGTTTTGATGCGCCAGCGCCCTTATCCGTCAAAACAAACGAGATGCTTTCCGGCGTATGTCCCGGCGTGTGCAGTACTTCGAGCTCTATGTTTCCAACCTTAATAGCCGCCCCTTCTTTAACTAGTTCATGTTTCACCTCATCAAGGTACTGGTACTTCCAGTTTTCGTCTCCTTCATCTGACAGATAAAGCTTTGCACCGATGTCATTGGCAAGCTGTCTCGCTCCCGAGACAAAATCTGCATGGATGTGGGTTTCAGTCGCTGCTACAATGGCCAGGCCTTCTTTTTTCGCTGTTTCCAGATATGGAGAGATGTTCCGTGCCGGATCGATAACAATCGCTTCCCCGGATCTCTGGCATCCGACCAGATAAGAGTAATGAGCTAGTTTTTCATCTGTAAAAGTCCGAAAAAACATTTCGTTTCCCCCTCCAGCTCTTTTTATTTTTTCTCTGAAATTACTTCTAGCATTGTTTCTGTGTACTTCAATGCCCTCTGGACAGAAGGGTCTTTCGTAAGCTTGAAAATCCTCAGGATCGAGACATTCGAATCATCTTGCTTTTGTTCAAATCTTTGGTTCGTCTCTTTCACGATGCTGACTCCCCGGTTTAACGGCTCCACGGCCTTTTGAAGATCTTCTTTTACAAAGTCCAAAGACTCACGGTCCTTCAAAACACTGCTAAAAAACACAAGTAGCTCTTCAAGTTTCTCCAGATACGGTACCATCCTTGGAAGCAGTTCTATCGTTTTCGCTAAAGATTCGAACGACGTTTGGTTCAAATTTAGCTGGCCAAGCCTTGTTTCAGCATCACTCAACACTGCTTCAAGTGACTGTTTATCATTCAAAGTGGATTTTACAAATACTGAAACATCCTCTAACGATTTCAGTGTTTGAACAAGCTCTGGAAGCTTTGTGACCAGATAGTTCAACGATTCGATTTGTTCTGTTTTTTCGATTGACTCAATCAATTCTTCCATCGGTTTTGTTTCACTGGTGGTTCCCACTATAGCTCCTCCCTTCGTATGCCTACATGACTCCCTTTAGCATTCCGTTCCAGTACATGATCGGTAGAAAATCTTTTTTCATAATATACATGCTCACTCGCTCTTTTGATTGATCGATCGGAAAGGACTCTGCCGGATTTTTATCATAGTCAAATTCAGCAAGCACCAGGCTGTTATAGCCAGTAACGAGCGGACATGAGGTATATCCATCATAAGTTGCTTTCATTTCCTTGTTCTTAAGCAAAGCTAATAAATTCTCTGCGACAACTGGTGCCTGTTTTCGGATAGCTGCACCTGTTTTGGAAGTCGGGAGGTTCGAACTGTCCCCCAGGCTAAAAACGTTTGCATATGTTTTATGCTGTAAGGTGAACGGGTCAACATCTACCCATCCCTGTGCATCAGCAAGCTGGCTCTGGCTGATAAAATCCGGTGCGCTCATCGGTGGAACTACATGGATCATGTCATACTTCATCGTTTCTTTTTCGTTTGTCTTTAGGTTCTCGAATACAGCTTCTTTTTTATCCGGGATGATTTCTACCAGGTTACGGTTATAGTTCGTTGTTATCTGTTTACGTTCGATAACCTGGTCCAGTGTGTCGGCATACCGTTTTACTGCAAAAATATTTTCTGCGGCGGAAGCAAAAATGACCTCGCTTTTGTCTCTTACGCCCGACTTACGGAAATATTCGTCAGCAAGATACATGATCTTTTGCGGGGCGCCTCCACATTTAATCGGTGTGTTCGGCTGTGTAAAGATTGCCTTTCCGCCTTTAAAATTACGGATACTTTCCCATGTTGAATCGACATATTCATAGGAATAGTTACTGCAGACACCGTCTTTTCCGATCGCATCCCTCAAGCCTTTGATCTGGTCCCAGTTCACCTGGATCCCTGCTGCAACTACGAGATAATCATATGTGATAGAGGTGTTCGCTTCAGTAGTTAAGCTATTCTCCTCCGGATAAAAGGCGTTAACCGCTTCCTGGATCCAGTCTGCTCCCTGCGGAATTAAATCGGCCATGCTTCTTTCGGTGACTTCCTTTTCGGCCACTCCCCCGCCAACAAGTGTCCATAACGGCTGGTAGTAATGTTTTTCCGCAGGATCAATGATCGCTACTTTCCCTTTCAAAAACGGCGCACCCCTCAATAGTCTCGATGCTACCGAAATACCTCCAGTACCTGCTCCAACGATTGCCACAGTATAGTGCTTGTCCATCTTATCCCCTCCTATAGAAAACGCTTACAACCTTGTATAACTTCATTGTAAAAAAAACACGCCTACTAATATATAGGGGAATCCCCTTATCTTTTGGCAGGGGGTCTGACCCCCCGTTTTTTGTGGATAACTTTCATCTCCTGGTTAACCTATGCTAACGGAATAAACCTCAATCTTCCGGTCCCATTTTTGTATTTCTTTTTCAAATGACATGCCGATGTTTAGAGCGACTTTTTTTGAAGCGATATTTTCCGGGGCGATCAGGGAAATCAATTTCTCATATCCTTTCTCTTCCAAGCCATACTTCTTGCAGGCGCCTGCTGCCTCTGTCGCATATCCTTTCCTCCAGTGCTCCCTTACAAATAGATAGCCGATCTCAAATTGTGTTGTTCCATCTACAGTTTGCGGAACGATTCCACACTGTCCGACAAAAGTTCCATCCTTCCGTTCCACAATCCATAAACCTACCCCATATTCCTTGTAATTTCCGAGTGTCCAGTTTATCCACTCTTTTGTTTCTTCTTTTGTTTTTATAGAAGGATAATGTTCCATCGCTACCGGATCTGAAAAAATCACAAGTAAACGATCCACATCATCCGGCGTCATTTCTCGAAGAACAAGCCTCTCGCTTTCTGCAATTTTCATTGCCTTCCCCTCCTTCTCCCTAATTAACCAAATCAATATACCCATATTGCCCGGTAACCGAAAAATACTTTTATTTTATAACTAGAAACATACCATTTACTTAGATAATTGTAGTACAATCGTTTGATTCTAAATTGTGACAAAGATGTTACAATTGGAAAAATGAAAGGAGAGGATACCATGGAAGGAAGAGAAATACTATCAATGTGCTTTGGAGTTGCATTCATTTTATTACTTATCTATGCGGTGTCCTACTTATTTATTTAGAACGGAACACAAAGAAAACCTGCACGATTGGCAAGCCTTTCGGCGAAGACAGAGGCGTAGTTGCTCTTATCTATGTTCTTAAACTTACTACCGACGTCGAGCCTTCTCCCTTGCTAACTCTATACGGCGAAAAAGCTCTGGTATCCCACCAGAGCTTTTTTCCGCTTATAAGCAACTATCAACAGTTATTTGAGTTATCCACAGTTTTCTGCGGGTCAGACCCCAAAAATATTGTGGACAACCCCTTTCCACTTTTTCTTCCCTGCTGTTCCGCTATCCGCTTGCCTTTATTCTTTCACATTTATTTGGCATTATCTCATATATGTATTTGGCTGGGCTAGCTGGATTCGAACCAGCGCATGACGGAGTCAAAGTCCGTTGCCTTACCGCTTGGCTATAGCCCATCGGAGTCCCCCTAAAAGGGGGACTGTAATATTAAGAAGTTTGGTTCTGGCTTGATTGCGCTTGCTGAATAGTCTGTTGTGCCTGGGTAAGCTGCTGCTGGGCCTGCTGCAACTGCTGTTGTTGTTGAGGGCTTGCCTGTGTCATGCTTCCCTGAGCTGTTTGAAGCTGTTGCTGAGCTTGCTGGAGCTGCTGTTGAGCCTGTTGCATTTGCTGCGGGTTAGCGCTGGCAGTTGCCTTTTGGATCTCCTGCTGTGCTTTTTGGGCAGCCTGTACAGCCGATTGAAGCTCCATTTGTTGGTTCTGTTGGTTTTGTTGGTTTTGCTGGTTCTGTTGGTTTTGTTGATTATTTTTCATAAAAGAAAGCCCCCTTGTGCATTAATGGTTTTTAAGGAGTTGGAATAACCCAACGCTAGTTAGAATGCGCTTTTCAAGATCTTTTATACATAAGTTTCGAAAGAATATCGCGCCACTTTCTTACTAACCAACCTGGAAGAAAAATACACTTTCGGACAATACTAAATGTTGAATTCCATAGAAACGGAGTGAGATACTTGATTACTTCCCACCAATCGTTACTTTCTTCTTCAGAACTGGCAATACTCTGGACCGGGTATGTTCTCCTGCTCCCTCGCCATCGGATCCAACGGTCACACCATCCACCTTTTCACCTTTTTTCGATAAACTGATATTGCATCATATCTTAGCTATGGTGAGCATGTGTACCGCAAACGTTTGGGAACTATCGGGGGCAGCCTTCGCAGGGATCTCTCCACTCACTATTCCCGCCTTCTCACAGAAAAAGGAAACTTTTGAGAAGATACCGCATGCTTAGATAGGCAAGAAATTCTTAAAGGAAAGGACTAAACTACTTGAAGAACTTTTTTAT
Organism: Exobacillus caeni; assembly: GCF_005747095.1. GTDB lineage: Bacteria > Bacillota > Bacilli > Bacillales > Guptibacillaceae > Exobacillus > Exobacillus caeni. The sequence continues at coordinate 270,721 of NZ_SWLG01000007.1, forward strand.
AATGATCTTACTTCTTACGCTTTTATTGCCTGCAAAATCCGGTTCAGCACAATCATTAGCCAGCCTAGTTAATTGTCCAGATTCAGAAGAACTTATTATCCCTTCTAAAAATCAAAAGAAAATGCTGTTAACTGCCCTTCCAGCCATTGTGCCGATGGTCTACCAGGACACTGCCCAGCAGCGATGGCAAATAGTATCTGTTTCCCCCATAAAAAAGGGAAGCTTCACATATAAAACAGCTTCTAAGCTTTGTGGTAAAGCTGTCACAGAATACTCATGGATCGTTAAAATTAATTTTCCTTCTTCTTCATCCCATTTAACACAGAGGCAGCTCCTGATCGTTAGAAGCAATAATAGTGGCTGGCTCGTATGGCATCACAATTAGTGCAAACAAAAAACACCTGACCTTTTTATGGAAGGTTTCAGGTGTTAATGTATGTTATAGAATTCAATTCGCCGATCGAGATTCTTCTCAATAATATGTTTTATCTCTCGATGATGTTCTGTCTCTCTTGTAAAATTGAACAAAATTTTTACGATCGTTAACATATTCTTCATCCTTTCCTTTTTTAAATCATTTTAGTATCTGTCGAAGGCTTATCGATGCTTGATGATCTCTTGTTCAAGTACGTATAGATTTTCCATTCTTCTCACTCCCTTTTCTAAAATTTTTTCTCCGATTATCGGTGCTTGATGATTTCTTGTTCCAGGACGTATAAGTTTTCCATTTTGTTTTGCCTCCTTTTTCCTTTTGTTTTCCTTTCTGGTTATAGTTTACGATTTTCAAGCCTTTCTGAAACCGAGCTGAAGAATGGTTTTGAGTCAGTCTCTGGTCTGATTTTTTTCTCCGTCTAAGTCCCGGAAAAATGCAATAGAAAAAGCCAACCAGCTTTTGGTTGACTTACTTCCTTCTATTTCAACTGTTTCAGTGCGCCAAGCGCGCCGCTATATTCGCCATTTTCAATAAACAACGGCTCCAGGCCGCTCAATGATTTATATTCCCTTAGAACTGATTTCAAATAATCGTTTTGATGAACCGTCGAACCGATATAGACGATCGATTCGCAATCATGCTGGACTGCCATCGCATTGCTGATCACTACAATTACCTCTGCTACCATTCCGATAAGGGCAGCAAGGATGTCAGCATCAGAATAGTCCTGGGTATTGACGATATTAAAAAAATTCCCGAAGTTGCTGGCCGTAATATTGCCGTCAATCGGTGGAACCGCTTTGCCGTAAATATCCTTTACTTTTAAGTCCAGGTCCCTGTTCCCCTGTTTTGCAAGCGCAACCATTTTATCAAAGTCTTTTATCCCGGTTAGCAAATGGGCAAGTCCGAGGATCGTTCCACCGCCAACTCCAGTTCCGCCCACACGGGTCGTTTCACCGTTTTTAATCAAATGAATCGAAGTTCCTGTACCGATATTTACTGCAAGAAATGTTTTCCCTGGCTTGACTTCATTGATAGAAAGCAACTGTTTTACTCCGACACTCGTTGCGATGAACTCCTCTACCTTCATAACAGGAAGTCCCAGATAATCCTCTAAATCCGACTGCCTGCCACCTGTTAGCGCGATGTTAGGAGAAGCAAAATTCCCATCTATCCAATCTTTTAAATCCCTGAATTGGTTCGACTGGAACATTTTATAATGAATTGTTTCATTTTCTATGTAAGCAACTTTAATTAGTGTACCCCCTGCATCTATTCCAAGAGACTCCATTTTCTAACCCCCAAGCTAAAAATCCTTTATACAATATGGACAAAAAAATCATACCATCATTTTATGTTCTGATAATTTTTTGAAATAGTCAAGCGTCATATAATATATTTGATTTCTTAATTTTTCCAAGGGGGGAGTTTTTATTGACAAAATTAGCTGATTTATTTGCTAAAGGGGTCCGTCGTTATTTGCCAGACGCTTTTGTTATTGCAGTGTTGATGACTCTATTTGTACTTGTAATTGCAATCTTTATGAATTTAAACCAACCAGCAACAATTCTAAAATCTTGGGGTGATGGCTTTTGGACCTATTTGGCATTCACTATGCAAATGGTGTTATTGCTTATGACTGGAATGGTTCTTGCTGCAGTTCCTTTCATCAATAACTTTCTTCGATCTATTTCTGGATTTGCAAACACTCCAAAGAAGGCATATATTATAACCTTTCTCGTTTCTGCAGCAGCATACTATATTAACTGGGGGCTCGCAGTTGTGGTTGGAGCGATTATTGCAAAGGAAATTGGAAAAAGAAATTCAAATGTTCACTTTCCTCTATTAGTTGCTTCTGCTTATGCTCCGACCGTTCTATATACTGCTGGATTATCAAGTTCTATAGGATTAACTGTTGCAACTCCCGACCACTTTTTAGCAAGTGTTATGGGTGTTATCCCTACCTCTGAAACAATTTTTGCACCAGGAACAATTCTTATATTTCTTGCTCTAGTAATAACAATGCCAATCTTTTTGGCACTAATGTCACCAAAAGAAAACATAAAAAGCTATAAACCATTACATTTTCCAAAAGATGAAACAGCTTTAGAGCAACAGGCTGCTACTATTGAGGAGGCACCTACTCCAGCTCAAAGCCTCGAAACTACACCGATAATCGGACTGTTAATAGGAGCAATTGGACTTCTATATGTTATTTATGAAATTGCAAACGGACGTGATTTGGACTTAAATATAATTAATCTCTTTTTCTTATCAGCAGGACTTTTTTTACATCGATCTTTGGGCCAATTTTCCAATGCTTTTAAAGAGGCTGCCGGTTCAATTTCTCCAATTATTTTGCAATTTCCTTTTTATGCTGGAATAATTGCTATTCTAACAAGTTCAGGACTAGGTGCATCAATCATAGATTGGATGATCTCTATTGCTTCTCCGGCGTCTTTTAATGTTTTTACATATTGGACAGCTGGACTCGTAAATATTTTAGCTCCATCAGGTGGTGGTCAGTGGGCTCTTCAAGGCCCCCTGCAAGTACCGGCAGGAATGGCGATCGGTGTAGATCCTGGTAAAATAGCGATGGCAGTTGGATGGGGAGATGCCTGGACAAATCTCATTCAACCTTTCTGGGCCCTGCCAATTCTTAGTGTTGTAGGTCTTCATATCAGAGATATCATGGGCTATTGTATTTTACTTAGTATCTGGGTTGGTGTTTTAACAAGCATATTGATTTTCTTTTTATACTAAAATACTTGTTTTTATTTTTGCCACAAAAAGACCGGGAATCACCCTCTCCCGGTCTTTCTCTATGACCCAACCAAAACAGAATCAAGGTCCGCTACACTGTTCAAAATAAAATCCGGTTGATATTTCGATGATTCCGCTTCTTCCTTTGATGCGACGCCTGTTAAGACAAGAATGCTCTGGAGCCCGTTCTCAACCGCCATTCGGATGTCTGTCTCCAATCGGTCTCCGATCATATAACATTGTTCCGGCGGTAGTTTGAAAATATCCCTCGCGATGGAATTAGCTGCAAAACTTGAAGGTTTTCCAATCACAGCATGGATCGGTTCCCCGGTTGCTCCTTCCAATGCACCGATAATGGCTCCGCAGTCCGGCACCTCACCGCCTTTTACAGGACAGGTCCTGTCAGGATTTGTGGCTATAACTTTTGCACCGTTTTTCCAGGCCTGAAATGCTTTGTCCAGTTTTTTATACGTGAAATCTCGATCCCATGATAACAGGACATATTCTGCATTTTCTTCACTTTCGGTTAAAGGTATATTAAATGGAGCTATTTCTTCTAAAAGCGCATCTTCTCCAATAACAAGGACTTTCTCATCTCTTTTTAAAACGTTACTCAAGTACATGCCAGTTAAATAACCTGAGTTCACGACCTCCTCAAGTTGTACCTCTATTCCCAATTTGTTTAACTTTTCAACATAGTCTTTTCTTGTAGCAATCGGTTTGTTTGTTAAAAAAACCACTTTGTTCCCCAATTCTTTCATTCGTTTTACCGTTTCAGCAGCTCCGTCTATCAATTCCTCGCCACGATATACCGTGCCGTCGAGATCGAAAATGATCCCTTTCATACCTCGCCACCTTCCTTCTCTATCTATTTTATTTCCAGCCAGTCAATTTCTTAACCGGCCGGATCTTAGTCCTATCGCTATGTTCCTTCATCATCTGATAAATCGAGTTCCACTAATGTTGACACATCTTTAAAACCGATTCGTTCATAAAAAAGTTTTGCCGTATTTCCAGCAAAAACATTTCCCTGCACTTTTTTATACCCGTTCTTTTTAAGGTCTAATATTCCAGATTGAAGAAGTTTACGGCCAACTCCCTGTTTCCTGTGTTCAGGTCGAACATAATACTCATAAAAAAATCCAATTTTCTGTCCTGTTAAATAATCGATTGTTCTCGATATCATAAGCCATCCCATTAAAGTATCCGGTTCTTTGACAGCAACAAGGTAATAGCCTCCCATCTGAAGGTTAACATTCAAGAGATTAGTTGCTTTTTGCATGTCAGGACCTACTCTTCCCACCGAGCTTTCTTCCATTACCTTTCCTGACAGCCGTTTTATTTCTTCCATTTGCTGTTCGGTAGCTCTCTGGATAATCATCGTATACTCCTTTTTCTCAATTTTTTAACCGCTCTTACCATCCTTACATCTCAAGAATGAACTTTATGCAATTTAATGTGGCGGTAATTCTTACACCGCCCTTTTTTGCAATAGACAGACTCCCAAATCCAGTGAAAGAATAATGTGTTTATGTAAAATATATTTTTAAGGAGCGATCATGTTGATTTTTGAAGAGAGACAATTCCAAATCCCAACAGGAGATGTAGACTTAGATACCCCTTTCACCCCACAGGGGCCGTCTGGAGTTCCGGGACAATTTGGACAAACGGGAACAGGTATGATGCCGGAATTCGGACAGCCAGGACAATTCCCTCAATATCCAGGTCTTACTGAACAACAGGGCGGTGAATTTGGCTCAGGTGAAACCTTCGGACCCTCTGGACAGTTCGGACAGCCAGGACAATTTGGCCAACCCGGGCAACCAGGAACGATGCCACAGTTCGGACAGCCGGGTACAATGCCTCAATATGGACAGCCAGGGCAATTCGGGCAACCGGGTATGATGCCACAATATGGACAGCCGGGGCAATTCGGGCAACCGGGTATGACGCCCCAATATGGACAGCCGGGACAATTCGGACAGCCAGGGCAGTTCGGCATCCCCGGCCAGGCAGGACAGCCAGGGCAGTTCGGACAGCCGATAGGACCGACTGGCCAGCAGGGGTTACCATACGGAGCTGGCCAGGGTTACGCACAACCGGGACAAATGGGGCAGCCTGGGGTAGGCGGTCAATATGGAGTGCCGGGGCAATTCGGGCAACCGTTTGGACAGCCGGGAACACAGCCAGGACAATTCGGCGGCCAGCGGTTTCATCCTTTATTTGACTAAATAACCAAAGGGAATCTAACCTGTTGAATGTACCTCATTCCAGAAGTTTTGACCATAAATCTTCTTTGCTCTTTCCCTGCCAGTGAATGGCGCCACAATTTGTAACAATTATCATTGCAATTGTTAAAACAAATTTACGATACTGTTTCGTTGCACAATGGACGGTTAGCTTTTTAAAGGAACCGGGAAACAGAAGACTAAGAGACAATTCGTTTCTTAGTCTTTTTACATTTGTAACCAAACGATTTCAAAATATTTACATGAATACAAACAATAGAAAATTTGGAGGAGTAAGATGAGGTACATTCAATCTTTGGTAAAGTCGTTTAGTCTTATCAGTCTAATGTTCCTGATGCTGTTATTAATGGGCATTCAATCTGTATATATTTCAACAGCGCTCATTTTCATGTTAGGTATCTGGATTTTTATCGTATTTGAGTCAGATAAGCACATGAACGAATGGTATCTTTTTAAAAAGAAATACGGTAAACCATTCTTATTCGTTGTCAGTGGATTTCCCCTCATATGCATGCTTATCCTGACCCTCTTCTTTAACAGCATCATTGGAGCAGAAAGCAATTTAACAGCGAAAGAAAAGGTCGCCCTTTCACCTAACATTATCGATCAAATTAAACGTAATCAGCTGGAAGAAGAATATCAAAGCCAGCTTAACGAAAAAGATTTTGAACACATCCGTTTTCTTTATCCCGAGGCGGACGAGAAATCGATGGCAATGGTTCAAAACAGTTTCAGAGAAGCCGACCGAATTGCCGACATGCTTTTTGGAAAACAAGAGAAGCCTGAAGTCGATGTAATTCTTTACGATGACAAGAATACGTTTGAAAAGATATCGACTCTTGAATCTGTTGTAGGGTTTTATTCAGAAGAAGAGAAATCAATCCACTTGCTTTCTAATAAAGAGATGACAAAGTGGGAGCTTAAAAGCACTATCATCCATGAGTACAATCATTTTCGCATGGATATTCTTCTCACCGAACTTGGGGTCGATTCTTCTAATGTGCCGCAATGGTTCCAGGAGGGTGTGGCAGAATATGCTGGTTACGGAGATAACGGTCCAACCCAGGCCTTTGAAACAGTAGATTTTCAAGAACTGGATACGAATCAGCAATTTCATCAGGCAAGGAAGCAAAACTATGACCCTTACCTTCAAAGCTACAAAGCTATCAAACAATTGGCAGACATGGAAGGCAAGGAAGTCATTCTAAAAATTCTCATCCAAATGAAAGAAGATAACTTTTATGAAGCTTTTCATAAGGTAACAGGAATGAAGATAAATACCTATCAGGAAGTGTTCCTGGAAAGCGAAAAACCGGAAAACATAGGATTCGAAAGCTAACAGGGTGCCAGCTATTTGCTGCACCCTTTTCTCATGCCCAATTTTTTGTGGTGTTGTCCACAGAAAATTGGGGGTCTGACCCCTACATTTTTGTGGATAATTCTTATACGATAAAGGTAAAGGGTGTTTGGGGGTGATGGAAATATGAACCAGGAATATTTTGAACAGTATTTTAAAGACATCCAGGTGTTACGCAGAAATAAGTTTAAGAGCGTATTGGGCCAGACAAAAAATGACTTTAAAAACATGTTAGATGACAGCGAACGTATTTTAAAGCAGCTGAAAAATGATCTGGAACAGGTAAAAAAAGATCTACGGTAAAGATTGAAACCCTTTCCTTTGTAGTTCGTATGTAATAACGAGAACTGCGAAAGAAAGGAAGAATTATGATGCTTACACTGCCCGAAAAATTACTTCTCCTCGGCCTCCATGACCAAAAAGGAACTATTGTTACCTCTGCTTCCACTGCGTTAATGTATGGACTTGCCGGTGCCGTTCTGTTAGAACTGACATTCTATGATAAACTCGATCTGCATAAGAAAAAAGTTATCGTAAAAGACCCTTCCACTACTGGCGATGAACTGCTCGATCAAGTATTGCTTCATATCCATGAATCCACTAAACAAAGAACGCCAAAGTACTGGGTAATGACGATCGGCAACAAGTTGAACATCAAAAACCGCTTATTGGATCGGTTAATTGAAAAAGAGATTCTTCGTAAAGTAGAAGATAAAATCTTATGGGTCTTTTCCCGCAACCTTTATCCTCCATCAAACCCGCTGCCGGAACAAGAACTACGCAAACGCATTAAAGAGGCCGTTTTTCAGGATGGAGAAAGAGAAGAGAGGATCGTAGCCCTTCTAAGTCTCATTAAAGCCTGTAACTTAATAAACGAAGTATTTGAGCCGGACGAAAGAAAAGCAGCAAAGAAACGAATCAAAGCGATCAGCTCTGAGGAAACTTACGGGAAAGCGGTGTCCCAGATCGTTTCAGAAATCAACACTTCTATTATTGTTGCCACTACTACAGCTGCTGCCGTTAGCAGTTCGAGCAGCTCGAACTAAAAAAGAGATAACCAGGAATTCATCTATCCTGGTTATCTCTTTTTACTTACATTTTCAACCTAATTTGGCCAATCGCCTAGCCTACTTCATGTTATTTTTCAACTGTGTCAAATTGGTCGGTATATTTTTATTGATTATCGCGTTTACTAGCTTATCCTCTATCTCTTTTGGCACTCGCTTTCCTGCTGTCTGGGCAACTTGTTTAATTACTCTGCGAACAGTTTTCTCATCCTGGAAGTTAGCATTTGAAAAGCTGTTTGCAAGTTTAAAAATATCTTCTTTTTTCACCCCGGTTTTTTGCTCAATCATTCCAAAAATACTGTTATCCATTCTAAATCCTCCTTTCTGTTTCACAAAGGGTTGTTTTAGTTTATGTTTGGCAACAGCTTTTTGTTTGGGTTTAGCGGTAGGCTTTTAAACAAATAGTTATGGTAATGAATGATGTTATTCTGGTGGGACAACGAAGCGATGCTCTTTGCTCTTCCAAAAAGCGCCCGGAAGAACAAAACTAATAAAAGACCTTACCCTGTAACGGATAAGGTCTCTGGAGGTGAGGTATGGAATATCAGTTGCATATAGTATGTTATGTTTCTGGAATAACTTTGTATAGACAAATGATTAAAATCGTTTGTTTTTATTTAAATTTATCCTCGAGATTAAAATATGGTTTTTTTCCCATACTCATAGGAACGGACAATTTTTATGTTAGACTATGATTATTCCAACGTATTCTTACCTTACTTTTAAGCTTAGAGGGATGGTTTCCTTCTAAGCTTTTTTACCGTATATGAAAATATGAAAGCATATCTTTGCAGCACATCGTCAAAACATGCGGTTTATAAATAAATTGCTGCCCCCTATCAATTTCCCCTACTGAATTTTGAACAGTTGCTCCCTGAAACCCGGAATACTTTCTCTGAAACTCCGAAAAGATGTTCCAAAACCTGTGATTTATCATATATTAATATTCAAATAGAAAAAGAACCCCCGCTAAAAGCGAGGGCCCCTTGATAAGGAGTGATGGTGATAGGAGGAGTTGCGGCTGCTCCTATCTTACAACTAGTATATGAGAATCTTTGAAAGAAAGAATGGACAAACTGACTAGTCCACTAGCGGATTTTTGCTAGATTTCCAACTTCTCTTTCTAGGATGCCTTCTCTTCATCCATTTTTTCATCGTTCAAATTCATTTTTGATCCGGATTTTTTCAGTTCAAAATAAAGATCGAGAATTTCCCTGCCGATGTGCTTGTTGATGGCTGCTTCACCGTTAACATCAGGAACAGCAACGGCAAAAGCCACCTCTGGATCATCATAAGGGGCATATCCTACAAGGGTAAGGTTGTAATTATCATTAGACTGTGCAGTTCCTGTTTTACCTGCCGCTACATAGTCTGCACCTTCAAAATATCTTCTTGCTGTACCTCTGGATCCATGTACTACCTGATAAAGCCCCTGCTGTACGCGTTCAATCCAGCTCTGTTTCATTTCCACATGATTTAACACTCTTGGTTCATTCTGGTACACAATACTGTTTGAAAGGCCATCCCCATTTGTTGGCTCGCGAACGCTTTTGACTAGATGCGGTTCCATCCGTTTGCCACCATTCGCAATAGTGGATATATATTGAACCATTTGAAGCGGCGTGTACGTGTCAAACTGGCCGATCATCATGTCCATCAGGTTACCAATTTGCTGTATACCGCCATTATATCCAACCGATTCGTTCGGAACATCGATGCCTGTCTTAACACCCAGGCCAAACTGTGCAAAATTTCTTCTTACTTCACCATAGGCATCAGGATTCCAGGTCCCACCTTTTTTATGGGGGACATAGTCAAATCCGGCTGCCCTCATAGCGATTCGGAACATGTATACGTTGGAAGATCTCTCAAGGGCTGTAAGATCATTAATCGGTCCCATACCGTTGCTGGTATATGATTTTTTCCTTGTTTCACCAATATAAAGAGGTGTATCCACCAGTACCGAACCCGGACTAATTACTCCGAGGTTGTACCCTGTCAATACGGAGGCACCCTTAACTGCGGAACCCATCTCATATGCATTATAGACGGTCCCATAAGGCTTATCGATAAACCCGCCTTTACCATCCTTTTCTTTACCTGCCATCGCTAGGACTTCTCCGGTCTTAGGGTTCATCATAATCGCATAAGCAGAATGAACCTGGTAGCGGTATGCCTCTTCCCTGATGTTCTTCTCGATTATTTTTTCCACACCCTGTTGAAGTTCCATATCGACTGTCAGTACAAGGTCATTTCCCCGTTTACCCTGGATCGTCTCAGGATTGCCGATCGGTTCTCCCGATTTGTCGGTTATAAACTTCGTCTTCGTTTTTTGCCCGCGAAGCAGTTCTTCATATTGCTGTTCAAGAAAGCTTTTACCAACAAGGTCGTTTAAGTCATATCCTCGTGAAACGTAAAAATCTTTGCTTGCCCTCTGAATAGGTCCAAGATTTCCGAAGATAGGGTTCAGTGTATCTCCGAATGGATACTCCCTTTCGGCACTCATTTTGATGTCAACGCCCGGAAGTGAAGCAAGATGTTCGCTGATAACCGCCATTTCCTTCGCGGTCAGCCCTTCTTTAATAACCTGTGAGGTCAATGCATACCCTGTATCCATCTCACGTTTGATCGCAGCAACTTCCAGCTCTGGTTCCGTGATCTGGTTTAAATCCTGTTCGGTTATCCGGTCCAGCTGAAGCCGGTAAGCTTTTTTGTCTTCAAGCTTTTCCCATTCTTCTTCTGATAGTTTTGCCTTTGCTTCCTCTTCTCTCGTCAAGATCCAATAGTCTTTTAAATCTCGTTCTGTTAGTTTGTCAGTTTCTTTTTCGATATAATCAGCAAGCACTTTTGCTGTTTCAAGCCGTTCGGATGGGTCGGTGTTTTGTGAGCGAATATAGGTCAGTGTATAGGTCGGCTTGTTGTCCACCACTACTCTTCCTTGCCTGTCATACATTTTTCCCCGTGGGGCTGACGATTTTGCGACTACATTCTCTGTTTGTTCTGTCTTTTGTTCATACTTTTCGCCCTGGACGATCTGAATCGTTCCCAGACGCAATATCAAAAGTGAAAAAAGGATGAACACAAACAAGAATAGTATATTTAAACGAACTGGCACTTGATTTTTCTTTTTCTTTTTATTAGCCATGTTTACCCTTCCCTGTCATCGTTTTGTAATATTCTCTATTCTCTATTCTCTATCATACAGGGTATGGGAATATCTTGCAAAAATATTTTGGTTGAAAAAAATCTGCAAATACGCTTAAAGCAAGCTTTTAATAACCTCAATAACAAGGTCTGGACGATCAGCATCAACGGAGTGGGAGGAGTTTTTCGCAATCATAAGTCTGCCTTGTGTTGAAAGGGATGCCTGTTCCGCAACAAGCTGGTGCCAGAGCTTTTCAAACATGATCGCTTCCTCCTCCGGTATTCCTTCCTCTTTTAAAAAATTAATCGAGTGCTCGGGGTCTCTTGCGATTGCGACCAGGGGAACATCCGGAAAGCCGGTTTCAGCTTTCACCTTTTTCGCATTCTTTCCATGACTCCATTTCCCCTCTTACAGCCCGGTAAAGAGCCGGATTGGCCGGAAATTCCAGAAGCCGCTCTTGTGTCACATAAGGATAGCTTTTTTGCCTGTCAGAAAGCTCAGGTTTCATTTCCTCGCCCAGCTCTTCCGGTGACATCCCAGAGTAACGTTCGCACCTCTCCATCCACATTTCATCCGAATTAAGTTTATCCATCTCAGGCAGATCCAGTTCGTCCAGTTTATGGATATCAAAAGAGGTTGAATCGATCAGAACGATTCCTGCAACCTTTTCCGGATAACGCATCGCAAAATGCTGCGCGCAGAGTCCGCCATAGGAATGCCCCGCCATTATTACCGGTTCCTCTATGCCAAAGTACTCTAATAACGCATTTATTTCCTCGACCGTTGCGGATGTTGTCCATTTATCTCCTTCATAGATATTGCTGTTTCCGTATCCCGGCCTGTGGTACATCATCACCCTGCATTTCTTTGATAAAGCATTCGCAACTTCAAACCATTCATCAAAAGATCCGCCCATTCCGGTTTGAAGCACAACTGTCCGGCCCTCTCCTTTTAGAAACACTTCAAGATGTTTTCCATCTACCTTCACAATTTCAATCATAACGCCCCTCCATTTTAATCCATGAAAAAAACTTACAAAAGCCCTTCTCAAGTAATCTTCCATCAACATGCAAGGTTTCATAAAAGTCATTGTTATAATTGTCCGGCCTGCTCTTATATGTTTTACGATAGCCGTCCTATCCGTACATCAGGTTATCTATTTCGACTGCGCTCTGTTTAAAGTACTTTAAGAAAGCGAGCGCATCCTCTTTTGAGCCAGCCATTCGTACGGTCACCCTTTAGTTGATGACTTGAAATTGCTCATATCTAAACGATTTCCTCTGCATCCTTCACATCCGCAAACCACCTCAGGACATTGTTATGGTGTGCAATAATCTGGCTAGCTGTCAGGCCAGTTGAATCCCAGGTGCTGTGCCCGTCTTTGACCAGCATCACGTCATACCCATGACTGAACGCGCCTCTGCAAGTTGTATCTACGCATGCCTCTGTTTGGATTCCAGCAAGTATAAGCTTCTGTATATTCCTCTGCTGTAACACTTCGTTGAGTTTAGTTTTGTAAAACGAATCCGGAGTCTTTTTTTCAATTATTAAGTCTTCTTCTTGTCGATGAAGGGAAGAATTCAGTTTCCATCCAACCGATCCACGCTCAAGCGGCTTTCCCACACCAGCCTCATGTTGGACGAAGATGATAAGCGCTCCGCTTTCTCTTGCTTTTTCTATCAATCGGTTGATGATGTTTAGCAGCCTCTCTCCATTGTATACAGGGTTCAGCTCTTGAAACATGGCATTTTGCATGTCTATTATTACTAAGGCAGTGTTCTCGTTCATCCGATTCCTCCATCGTTCATTTTTAGGAAAAAAGAGCCATTTCAACTTATGTCCAGTTAATAGTAACATTCATAAAGGATAGTTCAAATTGGTGAAAAAATTATGGATTAACTCTAATAGACGATATCAATTACTTCTAGTATAGAGGAACGGAAAAAAATCTCAATTCGTTAACCGACATGGTTCGAAAAGATGTTCCACTATGCCAGTTTTTATGTCAAAATAGATAGAGTATCAGAATGAAAGCAGGTGAAAAAATTGTTTTGTACCAAGTGTGGAAAAAGCATGCATAAAGAGGATCAGTATTGTATGAACTGCGGAAATGAACTGACTCCTGCCACACGACAAAAACAGAGAAAACGTCAGAAACTCTGGGTCTCCATACCTGTGGCAGCTTCCCTTCTTTTAGGAGAAGGACTTGGAGGTTATTATTATTACGAAAAATCATTAACAGAAGCCTCTGTTAGTTCATTTAAAGAAGGAGAACAACTCGCAAAACAAGAGAAATACGAAGAAGCTTATAAAAAATTTGAAAAAGCCCAAAAAGATAGAAGTGATTTTCCAGCTGCTGAATCTAACCAGAAATTGATGCAGCTTGCCATGGATGTGCAACATCAACTCGATAGCGCGAATGGAGAACGCAAGCAAGATGCCTACACTGATGCGCTTGCACGTCTGCGTAAAACGGATTCTACCTTAAAAAAATATGATGGCGAACTTGTCGAAGATTTGCAGAAAAAAGTTAGAAATGCCAGAACAACGGTCATGGTCGCTGAGTTAAAGTATGACATGAACGGCAAGGAGACAATCGATGAGCTTAAGCCGATCTTACTTCGAGCAGAATCACTCACAGTGAAAGAAGCGGCTGAGATTGCTGACCAGGTACGCAAGCAGATTGTCGAGGTTGCTTACAAAGAGGCAAATGGCTATCTTACTGAAAACCACTTTACCAATGCACTTGCTACGGTAGCAAAAGGGCTCGAGATCAACAAAAACAGTGAAAAACTGAAAAATCTGCAAACGGCGATCAAAAAGAAGCAAACAGCCTTTGAACAAGCTCAACAAAAACGGATCGAACAGGCGATGGTCGCTGCCGCAAAAGAAAAAGAAAAAAACCAGACCGATGCCCTTAAGCTTGAAGAAGTTACAACAGAAGTTAACGAATTCAACGAGCTTGTTGTAAAGGGAAAGGTTCAAAGTGTTGCAACGGTCCCCATTTTCTCGGTTTCCATAAAATACACGGTGTTAAATGAAAAGAAAGAGCCTACTGACAATAAAGGCGAAATCTATGTAAACCCGGATACCCTTTATCCTGACGACCAGGGAACATTTGATTTTATGGTGTTGAACCTTGAAGCAGAAAAAGAAAAGCTAAAAAATTATACAGTGAAAATTACCGATATGACCTGGTACCTTGAATAGGCTTTTGGCAGGTCTTGTTACCCCAAGATAAATACAGGTCTTCTTCCTTTATTAAACTATTCGAATCGGTTTCCGATTTTTCTTCTATGACTTTCGTGGCATTCTCTGAAAAACCAGAATACTTCACTCGTGAAATTTTTTCCGAATACCACTTTCACTCTGTTTGGTTTTCAAGTGAATATGTTTATCCTCCTGGTCGCTAACATCCTTTTCGTAAAAGGCTCTGTTAGCGAGCGTGGTTGATTTTAATCCAGCTTTTTGTTCAGGCGCGTCTTATGGATTGCCGAATCTTTTTTGCAGGCATGACATCCCAGGGGATACCAAAAGAGTCTGGCCATCAATAGAGCAAAGAGGCATCGCTTCGTTGTCCCAGTTTCTAACATATTTGAAAATCAAAAAAAAAAACAATATTATTCTTTACATAGAGAAAGGGGACTGCTTACACGATGAATAAAGCGGCACTTGTTTCGATTACAGCCACTATTTTACTGTTTCTGGCTGCCGGAACAGGCTTTTATTTTTTGTATACTCACTATGAAAATTTAACCGTCCAGGCAAGCTCCACTCTCGGAAGAGAACTGTCGCTTGAGGAACAGGGAGAAATCGATGCTAATCCTGATTTAAAATCGATCATTCATGAAACGCAAAAGAGCGTCGTTCAAATTGAAGTTACTACCTCTGATGGAAAAAATGTCGGTTCAGGTTTCCTTTATAATGAAAAAGGTGATGTGATCACAAATGCCCATGTTGTTTCTGGGGCAAGCGAAGTAACGGTCAAAACATCCGATGCAAAACAATTCAGCGGACAAGTAATCGGAAAAGGCGAAACGGATGATGTTGCACTCGTGCGGGTTCCAGATTTGGCCGGACAGGAGCCTCTTGCCATTACAAAAGAACGGTTGGCTGAGACTGGAGATGAAGTGATTGCCCTCGGCAGCCCGCTCGGATTGCAAAATACGGTAACGACTGGTATTATAAGCGGCACTGACCGCGAATTCACTCTGGATCCTTACCGTTATGAAGGGGTATATCAGATTTCCGCTCCTATTACGAACGGAAACAGCGGAGGTCCGTTAATCGACCAGCATACAGGAGAAGCAGTAGCGATTAACTCTGCAGGCACTGATTCAGGAGCGATCGGGTTCAGCATTCCGCTCCCTAACGTGTTGGATAAAATTGAGAACTGGGCTTCTGAGGGGACTGAGGTTAAAAGTGAAGAACCTGAGGTTGAGGAGGATACCACTGAAGAAGATTCTTCTACCAGAGGGCTTACCGGGGAAGATTTTGAAAACAGCGCATCCTATTTGATCGGTTATTTTTATGAAAGCCTGGATACGCGGGACTACCTTACTGCCTATTCTCTTCTTGGCAGCAGATGGCAAAGCGAAATGGGCTATGAGAACTTCCGTGAAGGGTATCTGCACACACTCGGTGTCCGTGTTACAAACTTAACAGGTAAACTGAGTGAAGACAGAGAAAGTGTTCTCGTAACCGGAACCGTAGAGGCAGAAGAACGTACAGATGACAAAAAAACAGTCACCTCCCTTTATAGCGTAAACTATGAAGTCGCCTATGAAAACGACCAGCTGAAAATACTTCACGGCAAAGCAAAAAGATTAAAATAAAAACGGGGGTCTGACCCCCGTTTTTTTGTGGATAACTTTGTAAAGTTGAATTTTTTAGTTTAAAGAATGGACTTTAGGGAATGCTATTACATAGTAGTTTGTCCCCTAACTACAACCAACCTTTAACAGAACCTGTGTCCTGCAGGTTCTGTTTTCATGTTTAAAACAGGTTTATTGCTCTTTAATGCATAAAATGGTTAAATTTTTTTACATTATGGCATTATTGGTTTGGTAACGCTTTCACTTAATTTTCGAAAGAATTTTGAATTGACAGGAATAGGTAACTGTTTTATTATTTTTATGACTTATACCTGTCTGCTTTTTTGCCAGAAAAGCAGCCCACCAACCAATCTGTGGCCGGTCTCGCAAGGGACCGGCCACAGCCTTTTTCCTTTATCTATCGAATAACGGAAACAAACACGGAAATACTAAAACAAGCGTAAGCAGTTATTCCTGATGACTGACTCTTATGCTGCCATACCAAATCCGGATTACTCCTTGCTTTCAACAGAAAAGCCAGGGGGTAGCCCCCCAGGACGCTGGGGGGCTATTTTTGTACATTAACCAAATATGATCCGCAGATGGCTATTCAATAATCTATCCACAATCCGAACCCTTTACTTATCAACAATGTTGAAAATCTCTCTTTTAAAAATATCCACAAGTTGATAAGGGGTCTGACACCCGTCAAATTGTGAATAACTTCTTTTTGTACATCACTGCAATGGTTTCAAGAAGCGGTTTTGGGAGGCGTTTGGGAAAATATTTTCTGGAGTAGTATTTATAGTACGCCAGCTTAAGGTCATCCCACTGCCTGCATTTTTTTGTCTGCTCATAACGCACTACATCAATAACTTTTATGGTTCCTTCTTTCGTCAGCAGTAAATTGCGCAGATGAATATCGGATGGGTTCAACCCTTTCTGCCTTGCGATGTTCAGTGCTTGATCTACTTCATCGATCATTGTTTCGTTAATTCTAATGCCTTCATTCACACAATCATAAAACGTTTTTCCTTCGATATAATCCATCACGAGAAATCCTTTTCCCGCTTCGTAAAGCTCTGGAAAATAGCCTGTTCCTTTTAAACGTTTGTAAATATTAGCTTCTCTGATGGCCAGGCTTTCGTATTCAGG
Source organism: Exobacillus caeni (assembly GCF_005747095.1). Classification (GTDB taxonomy): domain Bacteria; phylum Bacillota; class Bacilli; order Bacillales; family Guptibacillaceae; genus Exobacillus; species Exobacillus caeni. The sequence continues at coordinate 287,704 of NZ_SWLG01000007.1, forward strand.
AAGAAAGATTTTCATCGCAAGCTTCGTGTGCCTTATTTTAAAGACGCAGGCACTTCTCCCTTTTCCGATAAGTTTAAGGCCCTCTGGGATATTCGTAATCTTTATAAAAGACGGATGATCAGCAAAAGCAACATCTCCAGCAAGCTCTTTAGCCCTTTCCATCTATAATGCTCCTTCCCTGAATGGGATATTTCAGTTGTTTTCTTTTTCCCGAGGGAATCACAGAATCAAACCGTCCAAAACTTTCCTTATGTTATCATATTCAACCACAAAAACATTTCATGCATGAAAGAAACCCCTCTGCCTGAATGGATGATGGCAAAGGGGTTCGAGGAGTTTCTTTTATATCTTCGCTTCTTATGTCTTCACAAGCTTGGATTCAACTGATACCTGCTTTTCTTGATCCCAGACAACCTGTATCTCAAACGTCCCTTCCTCAAAGAATAACGGAAATCTTTTACGAAACCAGTCCTGCATCGGGAGGTTCTCCACGCTGTCAATCGGCACCCATTCCAACTCACCCTCCGGCGGATTCTCCAGGAGATCGCCTTCAAATTCGGTGGCCAGATAATTAAACACCATATACCGAACTCTGGCTATTGGATTCACATACTCATCAAGGCCTTTGTATTGAAGATTCTTCACCGTAAGCCCTGTTTCCTCTTTGACTTCCCTGATCGCACCTTCCACAAGGCTCTCCGGAAAATCGATCTTTCCACCTGGAGCCAGGTATCCCGGAAACCCTTTTTTATCAGGACGATTAATAAGTAGTACACGTTCATTATCCGAAATCATCACCATCGTGTACATTTGATGTTCAATATCTTTAAAATCAACAGCCATCAGCTTCCTGCCTCCTATTTTATGTATAAAAAACAGGGGAGAATATCCCCTGAAACAAAGCTACTTCATTTCCCTTTATACGGAATAGGGTCTTCTTCCCCAAGTTCACGGAAACCTTTTAACCTTAATCTGCAGCTGTCACACTCGCCGCAAGCTTCTTCTCCTCCATTATAACAGGAAGTTGTAAGCTCATACGGAACACTTAATCGCAGCCCTTCTTCAATCGTCTGTGCCTTTGTTAAATGAATAAGCGGGGTTTCGATTTTCAAATGCCCTCCAGTCGTTCCTGCTTTTGTTGCAAGGTTAATCGTCCTGTCCATGCTATCGATAAACTCTGGCCGACAATCCGGATATCCGCTGTAATCAAGCGCAGATACGCCAATATAGATCGCCTCAGCACCAACAACTTCTGCATATGCTGATGCAAGGGACAGGAATATCATATTGCGGGCAGGAACATAGGTGTTTGGAATTCCCTCTTCTTCTTCGCCTGGTACGTCGATTTCCGAATCTGTCAGGGCACTTCCACCAATTTGATTTAGAAAGTTGATGTCCACGATACGATGGTCTTTCACATTATAAAACTCTGCAACTTTCTTAGCCTGTTCCACTTCACGGTTATGGCGCTGTCCGTAGTGAAAGGTAATCGGCAGAAGCTCATAGCCTCTTTCTTTTGCAATCCCCATGCATGTGGTGCTATCAAGCCCCCCACTTAACACAATCACTGCTTTTTTCTGCATCGTTACACTCCCCTTTCATCAGGATGCCAGATGACTTTATGAATTTGCATGCTTAGCTTTACATCAGAAAGTCCGGCTGACAGGATTTTTTCAACCAGCTTTCTCGGGGGCATCGTTTCCCATACTGGACTGAACAACACCTGGCCTTTTTCGTGATAGGTTTCTTTGATTTCTTTTGCGATATTAAAATCTTCGTCACTGCCGATCACAAACTTAATCTCATCGCCCTCTGACAGGACACCAAAATTTCCATGGAGCATCCGGTGTTGCTCTCCAGAATCCGGCAGCTTATAATCCATCACAAAGCGTACTTTCTTCTTCCATAAAAAATTGTTATCCCTGAGTTCCGCAAACGGTTTTAGATCGATGGCCCCGTTTGTTTCGATATGAATATCATCAATATGAGGCAGCTGAGTCATCGCATCGATCAAAGCTGCTGACTTCTCACGATGAATCAATGGCTCCCCGCCTGTAAAACAAATGTTACGGCTGTTAAAGCCCTTGATTTTTTCAATAATTTCTTCGATGCTTGCTGTATACTCCGCTTTTTCAGGAGCATAACTATACGGGGTGTCGCACCAGCTGCATCGCAAATTGCAATGAAAAACCCTGACAAAAACAGTTGGGAAGCCAGCTTTCGTCCCTTCGCCTTCCACGGTTTCAAAAATTTCCACCATCGGAAGCTCCCAACTTTTATATGATTCTATTAATGGCAACGTCCACTTGCTCATCCTTCCATCCACTCCCTTTTCAGTGTTGCATAGCTTGTTGGGGTTTCATAAAGAACGAGCTCTTCTAGCCGATGCCCTTCTGCTTTAAGACCCTCTTTTTCCATTCTTAAATCAAGTTGTTCCCAGATCCAGACGATTATGTTTTCTGCCGTGGTATTCATATTTGGCAATACCTCATTTAAATAACGATGGTCCAGTTTCGAATCGATCACATCTTTAAAAATTTTCTTAATATCCCCAAAGTCAACTGCGATTCCAATATCGTTTAAATAACCGCTGATCGTTATAACAAGCTTATACGTGTGCCCATGAAGGCTCTTGCATTTCCCTTCGTAACAATGCAAATGATGTGCAGCATCAAAGGTAAATTCCTTTGTCACAGCCACACGCCGGTCGTGATACTTTAACTCAGACTTCTGAATATCTTCCCCAAGCACTTCAACTTTTTTTGGTATAAAAAACCCCATAAAAAAAGCCCCCTTTTCATCAGTAAAGGGAGTCGCATAAAAGCATCTCTTGTGCTATTAACCCGCACAAGGCATTGACTTTCACGCTCCCTAGTTTTGTTTTATGAGAGGTGGGAATTACGAACTCTCCAACTAAATTATTATATCACATTTCCGCCGCTTTTGATTGGTCTGCCCCTTTGTCTGTTGATCATTTCGGCTGGTACTTTTTATTAAAGCTAAATATTTTTCTTGTGATAACTTAGTGAGTATACTGAAACGTAAGGAGGAATTTGTATGACTCTAACAGTAAAAGTTTATTCAGACTATGTATGTCCTTTCTGTTTTCTGGCTGAAAAGCCGTTAGAAGAAGCGATTAAAGATAAAGACGTTAAAATAGAATGGATGCCTTATGAGCTTCGGCCTTACCCAAACGAAACATTAAAGCCTGAAGGAGACTATCTGCAGACCACCTGGAAACAGGGCGTTTATCCGATGGCTGAGCAAATGGGAATAGACATTGTGCTTCCTAAAGTTTCCCCGCAACCATATACACACCTTGCATTTGAGGGTTATCAGTATGCAAAAGAACATGGAAAAGGAAACGAATACAACGACCGTATGCTCCGTGCCTTCTTCCAGGAAGAGCAGGATATCGGGGACATTGGTGTTCTTACAAAACTTGCCGGAGAAATCGGGCTTGATCAGGATGAGTATCGTAAAGCATTGGAAACCAGAAAATATAAAGAAACACATCAGCAAGCATTGAAACACGCTTATGAGGAAGCGAACATAACAGCCGTCCCTACATTTGTGATCGGAGATGAAGTGCTTGCCGGAGTACGCTCAAAAGACACACTTGAAGAAACCATAAACCAACAGCTTGAAAAACACCAAAACACTAACCTTCAGAACTTATTCTCAGAAGGAATGAGCTGCGGAATCGACGGCTGTTAATAAACTAATTAAAAAAGGTTATCCACAATTCATCGAGGGGTCTGTCCCCCATCGTTTCTGTGGATAACCTTTTATTTGTTATTCTTCTGAAATTTTTACGATTGTTCTTCCCCGTACTTTTCCCTGTAAAATTCCGCTCAACGTTTCCGGCAGCTGGTCAAAGCTTATTTCGTTTATAATACCCTCAAGCTTATTTTCCACTTTTAAGTCTGTCGCAATGCGCTCCCAGGCAGCCTTCCTCTTTTCATACGGGCAAAAAACGGAGTCGATTCCAAGCAGATTGATACCTCTTAGAATGAACGGATGGACTGTAGAAGAAAATTCTGCTCCTCCGGCAAGCCCCATCAATGCTACTGATCCACCGGTTTTTACCGTAGTTAACAAGTACTCTAACGTTTTCCCTCCAACTGGATCAACAGCTGCAGCCCATTTCTGGCTATTTAACGGCCGATTGTCTTTTTTCACAACTTCTTCCCTGTCGATCACTTCTGCAGCACCAAGCTGCTTTAAGAAGCCGTGTTCTGTTTCTTTTCCTGTACTTCCATATACTTCGTATCCAAGATCAGACAGCATCGCAACGGCAAGGCTTCCAACACCACCTGTAGCCCCTGTAACAAGTACAGGACCCTGTCCAGCTGTTAATCCATTATCTTCTAACCGTTGAACCGCCAATGCCGCCGTGAGCCCCGCAGTTCCAAAAGCCATTGCTTCTTTTAACGAAAGACCCTCCGGTAAAGGAACGACCCAATCAGCCGGTACACGTGCGTATTCACTAAATCCCCCATAATGGGTAACACCAAGACCATAGCTTGTAACGATAACATTATCGCCTTCTTTGAATTGATCGCTTTTGGATTCTGTTACTACACCAGCTAAATCAATCCCCGGGATAAACGGATAGTTTTTAACAATCGGGCTTTTATCCAGCACTGCTAATCCGTCTTTATAGTTAACACTAGAATAAGCTACCCTGACTGTTACATCCCCTTCTGGCAACTGGTCAAAAGTTATGTCCTTTAATGCAGCATCTACCTTTTGATCTTCTTTTTCCAAAACAAAAGCTTTAAAAGTCATTACAGCAGTCTCCCTTCTAGTATGTATAATTTTAATCTCTCTCTTAAGGGCTTTTTCCTTCTTGCTGTTCATTCTTCTAGCTGTTCATTGTTAGGCTTATCTTAACATGTTTTGGGATAATCAGAAAAAGAAAAGCTTTTTGGGAGAAGAGTCATTCTCGGGTATGAGGAAGGTTGAGGGTTATGAGTAAGTTTTGGAGATGTGAGGAAGTTTCGGGGGCTCATATTAGTAAGCTTTTAGATTTATAGGTCATATGGTTCCTTATTTTGATAAAAACAAGCTTTTTAAATTTTTATAGGTCATCTGTTCCTCTATTCACTGAAATTGGAGTGGGAACGGGGGAAATTTAGGGAAATAGCGGAACAGATGACCTCAAATAACTTCGGAACCCCTTTTTCAGACGAAATAAGGGATCAGATGACCTATAATTTTTTTGCCATACAAAAAAGAACAGCTCTCTCAGCTGTTCTTTTCCTTCCCCTGGCGATTTCCTACTCTTACAGGGGGAGATCCCCCAATTACCATCGGCGCTGAAGAGCTTAACTTCCGTGTTCGGCGTCGGGCCGAGATAAGCGGAGGATCTCTTCGTCAGCTTCGCTCGACCCTCCTATTCGAAGATGCTTTTCTTATCTTTTGGGAATTTTTCACGTACAAAAAAAGAACAGCTCCCTCAGCTGTTCTTCCACTCGCCCGGCGATGTCCTACTCTTACAGGGGGAGATCCCCCAATTACCATCGGCGCTGAAGAGCTTAACTTCCGTGTTCGGCATGGGAACGGGTGTGGCCTCTTCGCCATCATTACCGGACTATGTATTTATCAGGGTTTGTTCCCTGAAAACTAGATAACGACTAGACATCTTTAATAAATAGGATAAGCCCTCGATCGATTAGTATCTGTCAGCTCCATGTGTTGCCACACTTCCACCCCAGACCTATCAACCTCATCATCTTTAAGGGATCTTACC
>NZ_SWLG01000008.1 GCF_005747095.1 Exobacillus caeni
TCGTTTTAAAAGATATATGTAGCCGATATAAAATAAACAGGAAAAATTAATTAAACAGCCAAAAGAAAAATCCGAACTGATATAAATTCTGATGAAAGAATTTTGAATCATAGTTCGGATTTTCCTTTGGCTAAAATACTTTTGTCCCAGCCTCATACTTCTTTGAGTTAAGATTCCGTATCGAGCGGATTGTTTATTTTATCATCGTAGACATCAAAATACAGCTGCCCGTTGGTGCCCTTTACACAGTAAAAGATATTATTTAACTGTAGCCCTTTTTTTGTAACCTCGTTAATAACCCAATCCTTTGGAATATTATGCTGCTGCAAATTTTTCCCAACCCATTTTCCGTCCATTATTAATTCGATGGGAAATGCCGAATTCCCTGTCACTATATTTAGATCCTTCACAGTAACATTACGGTAAAGTGGTTTTTTTAAGACTGACAGATGCCCATCTGCTTCTACAACAGCATATTGAACTTCCTCGATATCAAAAACATCCTTTTCTCTAAGACTTTGATTTAATGAATCCATTGTATATTTTAATTTCTTAAGATTTTCTTCTAATATTTTTCCATTTTCGATAATAATCGTTGGCTCACCGGAAAAGAGCGCTCTAGCCTTTCGATTTTTCAATGCAACAATGGTCGACAAATACACCAGGAAACTAAAGAACACAAGAGATATTAAGGCATTCCATGGCTTCATCATCGTATTGAAGGCTAAATTTGCAGAAATCGCCCCCAGGATTAAGGTTGCGATAAAGTCGTGAAGCGTCATTTGGGAAATGGTTGATTTTCCAAGAAAAAAATGCCCTATTACATACAATAAAACAAAAGCAAGGAACGTACGAGATAACACCTCTACTATTTCAATCATAATTTCATTCCTTTTTATTCCATCTACTAATCAAAACTCTTTTTATGTTCTTTCTTTGCTCTTAGTGTTTCAATGGTTACTTTGAGAGAGGAGTAACTTCCAATTGCAGCATAACCATAGAAAAAACCCATAAAGATTCCTGCTACCAGGTTACCGGGATGGCTATAAAAAATCGAGATCGCCAGACCAAAAATAACAGCTACCGTTGGTAAATAGAACCTTGGAACAGTTGTGAACAACTTAATAAGCTCTGTAAGAATCATTACAACAGGAATTGCAAGAACCGCATCCCAAATATTTGTGTGTATTGTCGGAAATTCCATTCAAGTTCCCCTTTATTGAAAATTAATGTTTCTACTTTTACATTCTTAGTCAAATGTAATGACATTATTCAAGCGTTAATCCACAAATATATAAGTAAATCTGCTAGAATAGAGGTCTGGCTTTTTAAGAATGTGTAAGAAGAGGAGATAGTTAATGGCAAATACACTACCGTTTACGATAGCAAAAGACACTAATTTCTTTGAACAGTTAGGGGACTATATCGGGGATGTTTTTTATGATATCTTGCCCGAAAAAGGGTATGAACTACGGGATGAACAAATATATATGGCTTTCCAAATCGAACAGGCCTTCAAAAATAAAGGCACGGTCTTTGCAGAAGCTGGTGTGGGAACCGGGAAAACTTTTGTTTACTTGCTCTATGCCATTTGCTATGCAAGATATATGAGAAAACCAGCGATCATCTCATGTGCGGATGAAACGCTCATAGAACAGCTTGTAAAAGAAAACGGAGACGTCCAAAAACTTGAAGAAGCTCTGGGGCTTAATGTTGATGTCAGACTGGCAAAAGCCCGCGAGCAATATGTATGCATGAGAAAATTAGATCCGTTGTCAACTCGCACAAACGATGAAGACATCTTGCAGGTACATGATGAAATACCAGAATTTGTTTTAGACGGCTCTAGCTCTATGGGATCGTTTGAGCGTTATGGAGACAGAAAAGAATATCCCTGGGTACCTAACGAAAAGTGGGAAAAAATCTCCTGGGATACTCTGCAGCAATGTTCCACCTGCGAGTGGCGACATCGTTGCGGGCAAACGCTAAACAGGAATCATTATCGCCAATCAACAGATCTAATTATTTGCTCACACGATTTTTATATGGAGCATGTCTGGACAAAAGAATCAAGAAAACGTGAAGGGCAGCTTCCTTTATTGCCTGAAGCAAGCTGTGTCGTTTTTGATGAGGGGCATTTATTGGAGTTTTCAGCACAAAAAGCACTAACCTATCGCTTCCAATCCGAAACGTTAACTACCGTATTGACCGGTTATATGAACCAGGATGTGAGGGAAGAGTCCCTTGCTATCATCGAAGACATCCTCGCTCTTCATGATGAATGGTTTGACTTGTTGAGTAAATCAGCAATTCTCTCTGAAGGGTCAAATCGAAAAGAAGTCCCTCGTTCAAAAATAATTATTGGTATGGCGGAAAAGCTTAATAAGCTCGTCCATGAACTTCTCGAACAGCTTGTTTTTGACTCTGAATTGTACGTGATTGAAGATTATCATGTCAAAATCATCGAAGAATACCTGGAGTTCTTCTCCTATGGACTTTCTGTTTTACTAAAAGAAGGGGAAGGCATATACTGGTTAGAGGAAAGTGAAACACAAACATCTTTTGTGATTATGCCTCGCTTAGTAGAAGATATTTTGGAAAAAGAAGTATTTTCGCAAAAGATTCCATTTGTCTTCTCTTCAGCCACTCTATCGAAGGCCGGTGATTTCAATTACATTGCCAGCAGTCTAGGTATTTACGATTATTCTTCATTCACCGTAGAGTCTCCATTTGATTATGAAGAGCAAATGCGAATAATCGGTCACCAGGAAGATGATGAAAAAGATAAATGGAAAAACATTCGAGAAACGTTATTGAAAAAGAAAGGAAAATCCCTCGTTTTATTTTCTACTTCAGAAGAAATGAATCGGTTTAGGCAATGGATCAGCAAACAGCCGATAGAATTTCCAATTTTATTTGAAGGGGACAGGGAGATCAGTGTTACGGTGAAAGAATTCCAACTTAATGAAGCCGCAATACTATGTTCTTATAATCTCTGGGAAGGCTTAGATGTTCCAGGAGAAACGTTAACACAGGTTATCATTTCTTCTTTACCTTTCCCTCCAAACGATCCGGTTTTTAAAGCAAAAAGGAAACACGCAGAAAATGCAAACGAAGAAGTAGATACACCTTACATGCTGCTTCGCTTAAGGCAGGGAATCGGACGTTTGATCAGAACCAGGGAAGACCATGGAATCGTTCATATTTGGATGATGGAAGAACAAAGAGAGCGCTATTTTAATGAAATTAAAAACGTTCTGCCTGTTAAAGTGGATTGGCAGGAATAGAGTGGAAAACGGACTATTGATTAGTCCGTTTTTTTAATTTGAAAATGTTTCCTGCCTTTTTTTACCGGGAATAGATAACAAATACCCTCAAATACAGTCATAAGACAAGGTGGTTTTAAAAGTGTACAAAACACTTTCTTTCGTTACGTTGTTATTTTGGGCCATAGTGGCAGGATGTTCAAACGGCGAAGAACAATCAGGGACAATAAAGGATCCTATTAATGTAGAAGTTTCTGCAGAGCCTGTGGTCAATGAGGATAATAGTATCAAAATTAAAGGAGAAACTAACATACCAGATGGAGCAGAACTATACATTGCAGTCACAAGTAAGGATATAAAATTTAAAGCTGAAAAGAAAGTGATTGTAAAAAACGGGTCTTTTGAAACGGAAAAAATTACAAATGATGGAAAAGGTCTGAAAGAAGGAACATACTATGTTAACGTTACTTTGCCTATCCACAATAAACAACCAGATGACTTTATAAGTAAAGTAGGAAAAAACTATAAAAAGCTCCAGGGTGAGTTAATGGAAGAAGATGAGCTGGGAAAAACGATGTCCTATGAAGAAAAGTTTGTCATAGAATCATAGTTTTGTAAAACAACATTTAGAGGAGGATGAAAGAAGATGGAACAAAAAGCCAATAACAGTTCAATGGCCAGAAACGAAGAAGAAATGAAAATGCTAGGAAAAGAGATGGACGACCTTGATTCCAATAAACAAGTAAAACAAAAAGGAGAATTTCCTGATCCTATTCAATCTGAAACTAACAGGACAAAGGAGTCCAAATAAAAAAGAAAGACTAACATCAATAAAATAACCCATAAAGTAAGCCGCCTAAAAATAGGCGGCTTATTTATTAGTCATCATCGCTTAATTCTTCTTTTACTTCTCCCTTATCCTTTTGGAATTCACCTTTAACCTTATCTTTCTTACCTTCTACTTGCATTTCCGTATCATCGGTTGCATTTCCGACTTGATCTTTTATTTCACCTTTTGCTTTAGAAACAGAGCCTTTCAGTTTATCGCCCAATCCTTTTTCGTCACTCATTACCAACAACTCCTTTTTAAAAAGTTGTTTGATATATTCCCATTGGATTCAGTAATAAAACCTTGACTTATTATTTGAATTATTACAACAGAGAGAGGAAAACTAAAAAGCCTCTATCCTGCAGGATAGAGACCCGGGTTATGATATGAACTTTCTTAAGAAAGTTTATGTCGTCTTCGTTATTTCTACTATAACAGGTTTATTCTCAGCACTTCAATGGATATTTCTTACCATTTCACCTTAAATTTAGAAAAAATAGGTTTAAAATCACAATGGGCAAACAGCATTCTGGTATCTATGGGTTTAAAAATCATATGAAATAGGAAGAAATAATAAGATTTTTAATTTCTAAAAATCTTAAAGCGACAATCGAAAATGAATAATGTTTTAACTTAAAAGGTTTTAGGGAAAATACATGAAAGATATAAATTCCATAAAACTGTGATGTTAGTTAAGGAGTGTATAAGATGTTAAAACTAGATCAGATAAATAAGAGTTTTATAAACGGTGAGTGGACAGAAGGGACCAGTGGAAGAACTGGGGATATTCTAAATCCATTCGATGACTCCGTTATTACTACTGTTAAGTTAGCAACAAAAGATCAGCTCAAAGAAGCATTTGAATCTGCCAGGCATGCCCAAAAAGAATGGGCAAAAACAACTACTGAAGAAAGGAAATCTTATTTGCAAAAGGCGGTTGATTATATAAAAGAAAATAAAGATGATGTTAAAGATCTCGTTATTCATGAATCAGGCGGAACCCATGTAAAAGCAGATGTCGAAATCAACTTGACGATCGGGCTTTTGGAAGAGGCAATCAATTATGCCCATGAATTGCACGATGTGAGGAATGTTGAGGATACGATCGAAGGTAAGGTAAACCATGTCCACAGGCTGCCTTTAGGAGTTATTTCTTCTATATCTCCATTTAACTTCCCGATGAATTTATCGATGAGAACAATCGCTCCTGCTATTGCTTTAGGAAATACGGTAGTTCATAAACCTGATCTACAAACAGGTCTAACGGGTGGTTCGATATTTGCTAAAGCATTCGAGGAAGCTAATCTTCCGAAAGGTGTATTCAATATGATATTAACGGATCTTGAGGAAATCGGTGACGAAATGCTAACGAACCCGATTCCCCGGTTAATCGGCTTCACAGGATCCACTAAAGTAGGGAAGAAAATTGGAGAAATCGCCGGAGGAAGTTTGAAGAGAGTGGCACTGGAGCTTGGGGGAAATAACCCGTTTGTAGTATTATCAGACGCGGATGTAGATCAGGCAGTCGATGCCGCTATCTTCGGAAAATTCATCCACCAGGGGCAAATTTGCATGATCATCAACCGATTGATCATCCACAAGGACCTTTACGAAGAATTTAAACAAAAATTTGTAGAAAGAGCGAAAGAACTACCCTACGGCGATCCTGCAGATCCCCAAACCGTTGTTGGACCGCTTATTAATAAGGAACAGCTAAATAAAGCACTTGGTATTGTCGAAAGGGCGAAGCAAAACGGCACAAATGTTGCTCTTGAAGGAGAAGCCAAAGGCAATGTTCTTTCACCATACGTCTTTTCAGAGGTTGATAATTCAAGTGAGCTAGCCCAAACGGAACTATTCGCACCGATCGCAACTTTGATAAAAGCAGAGTCTGATGAAGAAGCGATTGAAATGGCAAACGATACACAATACGGCTTAAGTTCTGCTATCTTTACAACGAATCTTGATAGAGGAGAAGAATTAGCACTTCAAATCGACAGCGGCATGACACATGTGAATGACCAGACTGTAAATGACAGCCCTATCGCACCATTCGGAGGTAATAAAGAAAGCGGAATGGGAAGATTTGGTTATCCATGGGTGATAGACGAATTTACCGTTACCAAATGGGTGTCACTTCAAACCAAATATAGAAAGTTTCCTTTCTAAAAAAGCAGGGGCAAAAGTCTTAAACCAGAGGGAAATCCGAACTATGATTCAACATTCTTTAATCAGAATTCGAATTAGTTCGGATTTTTATTTTGGCCTTTTTCGTAAAATTTGTTTGTTCTCTTTAAAACGATACTGGTGAACCATGACCCGCTCCATTTAGACTTAAATGTTTTAGAAATGTCCCAGCGTTTCAATTATTTTTTTGTTATATTTAAACGACATAATAGATTAACAGCAGACTGGTTGCCGCTACTGATACCGAAGCGAACAACCCAGTTAAAAGGGGCTTTATTCCAAGTTTCATAAGCTGTTTTATGTTCACCTGCAGACCAACAGCAGCCATCACCATCAGGATAATATATTTGGCTATGTCAGTAACCGAAGCAGAAACCGTTTCGGGTATTAATCCTACCGAATTTATTATACTGACAAGAAGGAACCAGATGACGAACCACGGAAAAGCCTGCTTTAAGGAAGCTTTTGTTCCTTCTCCCTTTTTAGTAAGCATAACACCGAGAATGATAATTACCGGCAGTAAAAACAGTGTCCTTGCAAGCTTTACAGTTGTAGCGACCTGTCCTGCGGCATCTCCATACACGTAGCCGACAGCGACTGCAGAGGAAGTATCATGCACGGCAGTTCCCGCCCAGATTCCAAACTGAGTGGAGGTTAAATGGATCACATGTCCAATAATTGGATAAAGGATAAAAGCAATCAGGTTAAAGAAAACGATAGTAGAAATAGCATAGGCTGTTTCTTCTTCTTTTGAATCCAGAATTCCTTTTACACAGGAAATGGCAGTAGCACCGCAAATGCTTGTTCCAATCCCGATCATTAAGCTTAGCTTCGGATTAACATCAAGCAATTTGCCAAAACCGATTGTCAGCATGATTCCCATTAAAACCGCCACGACCATGATCAGAATTGACTGCTTGCCAACCAGCATGATTTCTGCAAAACTAAGGCTAGCGCCAAGCATTACAATTGCGGCTTTTAATAGTTTTTTTAATGTGAAAGCAAGCCCCGGTTCAAAGACCTGCTTAACTCCAATAAAATTTCGGATACCGATACCAATCATAATCGCAAACAAAATACTGCCTATTAACGGGATCAACATACCCAGAAGCTTTGCAATCGCAGCGATACCTATCAAAAGAAGAACCCCCCAGGTACGGCGGGGGAAATTGTCTATTATTTTTCCATACGTATTTGTTAACACATTTTGCATAAAAGTATAGCTCCTTAAAAAATGCTATTTCTAGTATAATACAAGTTTGAGAGAAAGCCAGTTTACAAGCCTCTTCGCAAACGATGAACAACATAGAAAAGAGCGGCAGGACCTGTCTACACTGCCGCTTAAATCTGGATTACTTTATAAACTGTTTATCAATAAGATTTGAGAAGTCTGGTTGTTCTTTTAAGAATTTTAATTCATAAGAAGAGTTAGCAAACTCTTGGACTGCATCGTCATCTAATTCGGTGGTAAAGCCAATACGTTTCCATGCACTGTCCACAACCGATTTTTCCAGTTTTTGACCAGTGATATTTTCAATATCTTTGATTGTGATTTCTTTTGCTTCTTCAGGATTATCTTCAATAAACGCTGTTGCTTCTTTATGTGCATCTACAATTTTCTGAATTAGTTCCGGATTGTTCTTGATTTCCTCTCCGGATGTCACCAACACAGATGCAGGCAGTGTCTTGCCAAATGAAACTTTATCAGCTTCGATGATTACCTTAGCTCCAGTTTCTTGCTCAAGTACAGATCCCCAAGGTTCAGGAGCAACTGCTACGTCTATCTTTCCTGTTTCGAACATCGCAGCATATTGCGCCGGATTTCCTGTCTGATGGCGCATCGTTCCACCGATTCTTTCAGATTCGATACCCTGTTCTTTCATAAACGTTTCAAACTGAACATCATGAGTACAGCCTACACGCGGTGTGATGAACGTGTTACCAGGAATATCCTCTACTGATTCGATTCCGCTACCTTTGCGTGCTAAAACTACAGTTCCGCCAGTTGAACCTCCGGCAATCATCTTTACATCAGCACCATTGGTATAGTTATTCATCGCTGGACCCGGACCAACAAGCCCTGCCTGGATATCACCGGTTTTTAAGGCAGTCATGAAGGAAGCACCATCAGGAAATGTCTGATATTCGATTGTAATGCCATCACCAAGCTGTTCTTCATAAAAACCTTTTTCTTTAGCTATCATCGCTGGCACGTGGTTAATGTTTGGAAAATATCCGATAACTACTTTTTTAGTTTCACTTTTTCCATTGGTAGATGCATCTGAAGATCCGCACCCCGCAAGAATACCTAATACAGTAACTAGTGTTGTCATTAATAATAAAATTCGTTTCATTTTGTTTCCTCCTTCATTATGAATCAAGTCCCCAGCGACGAATGACTGATTTTTCGATGCGCTGGAAAATTAGCTGATCAACAACTGCGCCAATAACACCGATAATAACCATGACTCCAATAACAAGTGACATATTGCCAAAGTCAGAAGCATACCGCAGTGTATAACCTAATCCAGGACCAGTACTTAAAAGCTCTCCAGCCATCAAGGCACGCCAGGCAAAAGCCCATGCAAGTCGGGAACCAGTAACGAGATAAGGTACAGATGCAGGCAGGATTACTTTTATGAACAAATCAAGGCCACTTGAGCCCATTGTGCGGGCTGCTTTTATATATAAAGGGGAGACGTTTTTAATTCCCACTCGGACATTAAGCGTCATGACAAAGGTTCCCCCCAGTATAACGACAAAGATTATCGCAGATTCTCCAAGGCCAAACCACATGATAGCAAGAGGAAGCCATACTATGCTCGGAACGCTTTGGAAAGCTAAAACGAGAGATCCGATCGTGTCGTCTGCCGTCTTGGATTTCGCAAGTAAGATCCCAAGACTTGTGCCGATAGCAAGTGCAATGGCTAATCCTACAATCAACCTTTTAAAACTTGCGATCAAGTCATAGATAAGTGTCTTATCTTGAATTCCGGTGACTAAAGCTTCAAATACAGAAACAGGGGAGGGAAGAAGTATTTCTGACCATAGACCCGCTTTTGAACCCAGCTGCCATAAACCAATCACGATGACAAAAAATAATATCCGTTTAATTGCTGGTTTCATATGCTAACTCCTCATCCACGACTTTATCGATCTCTTTCTTCAAGAGTCCCATTATTCTTTCCTCAAGCTTAAGCATCCCTTCTTTATGCTCGCCACGGGGACGTGGAAGATCTACATGGATATCAGCCAAAACAGTTCCAGGCCTTGTTCCCATGACTATAATCCGGTCAGAAAGTTTAATAGACTCAGAAATGCTATGTGTAACGAACAGGATCGTTTTCTTAGTTTCGATCCAAATTTGTTCAAGCTGGTCATGTAGGCGGGTTCTTGTTTGTTCATCAAGGGCTCCGAATGGTTCATCCATTAAGAGTACCCCGGGATCCATCGCAAGTGCTCTTGCAATCGCAACACGCTGCTGCATTCCTCCTGATAATTCGTGAGGATAGTGAGAAGCATAGTTGCTGAGTTGAACCATCTTCAAGTGCTCTTTCACACGAAGTTTCGCTTCTTTTTTAGACATTTCTTTTCTCAGCGGGAACATGACATTCTCAAGCACATTCATCCAGGGAAAAATGGCTGCCTGCTGAAAGACCATTCCTCGGTCTTTTCCTGGTTTTGTAACCTTCTTATTATCGACGATTATTTCTCCGCTTGTTGCTTGCACTAATCCAGCTACCATAGAAAGCAACGTTGACTTTCCACAGCCAGAAGGCCCAAGGATGGAAACGAACTCACCTTTCCCAATATCCAGGTCAATATCCTTTAAGACATCTACAGGCAGGTTTTCTTTATTAAGGTATTGTTTATTTAAGTCCTTTATTTGAATAAACATCTAATCATCCATTCTTTAAATCCATAGTTATTTTATCGGTTTACTTTTATAAAGTATAGTAGATAACTTGGAATTGTCAAGAAGTTCACTCCATCCCCTTGCGATAAATGATATTTAAAACCGAGTCATTTAGTTTGATTTAACAGTTATTAGAATACTATTCAGTTGTTTTATTTAAGTGACTAAGAAAGACAGTGATCCTTCTTGGAAATATAAAAGGTTTTCATAAAGGAAATAGAGGGAGAACAGCGAAAGGGATTTCAGTTACTAAATTTGCACTACTTTTTAAAAGAGAGAAAGGAAGAGCCTTTTTGAAAAACGAAGAACTTATTATAGTTGCAAACGGTGTTTCCCATTGGGTAAAGATCGCAGGAGCAGAGCACAATACCATTCCTCTGATCATTGTGCATGGTGGTCCAGGTGGTAACCAACAGTTGATCCAAAAAACGCTGGGTCCAGAGTTAGAAAAGTTTAGTACAGTTATCTTTTATGAACAAAGAGGCTGTGGTAGATCGTCTCGCCCTTGCGATGCGTGGGACTATTCGATGGAAACGATTGTCAGTGACCTTGATTCTATCGTGGATCATCTTCAACTTGATACATTTAATCTGCTGGGAACGTCCTTTGGTGGTGAAATTGCAATGGAATATACAGTTGCCCATCAGGAAAAAGTTCACAAACTTCTCCTGCAAGGTCCTGTGGATGGAAATTGGGAAAGGTTACGATGCATTCAGTTCTTTGGATACCAATTCGTTGCAAAGGGAGAAGCGAAGGGAAAGATCCAACAAATATTAAGCGAAGATGGCACGTATGAAGAACGGAGTGCCAGGGTGAGAGATGTTATCGATCTTTCGACAATCGCCAGGCTTTCCATCTATAAGGAGGAGCTGATCCCTGAAGCGATGAAAGAAATGGAGAAGTTCGAAGGAAATGGTGATTACCATCTGGCGATAACGTCAAGAAAACAGAACAAGCAACCGTTATTAGACAGGATCACTACAATCAAAACGCCGACGCTGATTATAGTTGGCCTTCACGACCGAAACACAGGTATCGAAATGAGCAGGGATATTCATGCTAAAATAGACGGATCTAAACTGGTTATACTCGAGAAAAGTGCACACTACCCAGAAGTTGATGAACCTGAACGCTATATGGAAGAGATCAAACAGTTTATAGAAACACGTGAAGACTTAACACAGGGAGAATGACTGGCCGTCTAACACCATAGCTTTTAGATTTTTTAATAACAAGAGTGCTATCCTCAAAAACCGTGAAATAAGCCAATTTCTGAGAATAACGGAACATATATCCTTTTTCAATCATACAAACAGAAACCGGCTTGCCAACATTGATTGGCAAGCCGGTTTTTAACTTTAGACGGCCTTTTGGTCTTTATGAACTTTTGTGATATTTCCATTGAATTGTAACAGATTGATAATAAGGCAGAACAGAGCAAAAGCAGCTAAAAAAATGAAACCGAGATGATAGTCGCCGGTAATATCTTTTACAATACCAAGAGCGATCGGAGGGAAAAAGCCGCCAAGGCCACCGGCTGCACCAACGATTCCAGTAACAGCCCCCACATTGCCCGGTGCAACTTTCGGTACTAATTTGAATACAGCCCCATTTCCTAAACCTACGAATAAAGCAGCAGATAATGCTCCTACCGTAAACATCGTAAAGTTATTCAACATGATAGAAAGCAAGACAGCAGATGCAAGTATCCCGGCAAATAGGAATGTTAATAATCTTGCAGCTCCCAGTTTATCGGCAATGTAGCCTCCAACCGGACGAATGAAAGTTGCCAGGAACACAAAGCCTGCAGCCCTTGCCCCAGAATCTGCAGCAGATAACCCAAACACACTCTGTAGAAGTGTTGGAAGGTATATGCCAAATGCCACGAACCCTCCGAAAGTTAAGAAGTAAAACAAAGAAAGCACCCAGGTTTCTTTCAATTTTATCACGGAAAGAGATTCTTTTAATGTTTTCGATTCTCCTTTAACCGGATATTCTTTTGTTCCCGCCCAAAAGATTGCCGTTACGATTAAAAGCGCCACAGCAAGAGTATAGAATACCCAGTCAAGACCTAATGCCTGCTCAACTGTTGGGAGGATAAAACCGGCAAGCCCCGTTCCAAGGTTACCGAGTGCTACGAGACCAAGAACCAATCCCTGTTTCTCCGCCGGATACCATTTTGATACATACGCAATCCCGACCGCAAATGTTGTGCCCCCCATACCGATCAAGAAAGCCCAGAACATTAATGAATAATAGGAATGTGAAAGTCCCGCGCCGACCAATGGTATCAGCAAGAATAGCATTGTCATTGTATAGATTTTTTTACCGCCAAATTTATCGGTTAATATTCCCATCGGAATTCGAAAAACCGACCCCAAAATTACTGGAACAGCAATTAGTAAACTTCTTTCAGTTGCTGATAATCCGTATATTTTTTGTATTTCACCCGCAATGGGAGATAAGACAGACCAAGCCATAAAAGAAATCATCATTGCAATTGTAGACAAGATTAAAATACGGCTTCTTCCTCTTAATGTTCTATCCATAATTTCCCCTCCAGATTGTTTGTTACTACTATTGAACCATCTGTAATAAAGCGAAGATGTGACATCACTCACTTTTTAAAACCTTTCATTTTTCCATTTCAAAAATTGTGAGGCGGAAATTTTTATAAAAAATTCTTAATGAGGAAGAATATGTATCAAATCATCAAAGGAGCTTTTACTATGCGGAATGAACATCCTGTTAAACAAACGATCAAACACAAACAAGCGAAAAAAGCAAAAGCGGGAAGAGGACAAAAGCTGCACTGGTGGCAGCTTTCATTAATCGGCATCGGATCGGTTATCGGGGCTGGCTTTTTCCTTGGTACAGGATTGTCTATCGAAAGAGCGGGGCCTTCCGTTCTTATCCTGTATGTTATCGCAGGGATAATCGGTATCATCGTTTTTAGTGCACTTGCTGAGATGTCGGTACATGATAAGGAATCTGGTTCTTTTCGGAAATATGCGAAGCAAGCCTTCGGACACTCTTTTGGTTTTATGAGCGGTTGGATGTACTGGGTATCTGGAATCTTAATCATGGGAAGTGAAATTACAGCCCTCGCTTTATTTACACAATTTTGGTTTCCGAATTTCCCACTCTGGATTCTAATGGCGGTCTATGCTGCAGCAGGATTTGGCATCAATTTACTTGGTGTAAGCAACTTCGGGAAAATCGAATCATTGTTTGCTATCGTTAAAATCTCCACTCTTGTGGCCTTTGTTACATTTGGGGGACTTCTTCTCTTTGGTGTACTCCCACAAGAAACAGCAGTGAGTGATACTACTTTTACAACCTGGTTTCCTAACGGATTCATGGGATCATGGACTGCGATGATTTTTGTCCTTTTTTCCTTTGGTGGCATCGCTATCGTCGGTTTAATGGCTACCGAGCTAGAAAATAGGGAAGAAACCCCAAAGGCAGGCGGTATAATGGTCATCCTTTTAACGATACTCTATGGGATTTCGCTCTTTTTTGTTATCAAGATCGTCCCCTGGAACATGATTAGTGAAGATGAAAGTCCATTTGTTACAGCACTTTCTTCTTTTAACATCCCCTATGTTAGCACGCTGTTCAATGTGATACTAATAACCGCAGCTTTTTCAACAATGGTCGGAGCGTTATTTTCCATTACAAAGGTTCTTGTCTCCCTTGCTAACGATGGTGATGCACCAAAAGGGCTTGCTGTGTTTAATTCAAGAGGCGTAGCAATAAAGTCTCTTGCTGTTAATGCAATAGCCGTTACGGTTGCGATTATCGTCTCGTATGTTTTACCGAATAAAGTGTATGAGTATTTAACAACCGCAGCTGGAATTATGCTTATTTTAAACTGGGCGATGATACTTGGATCTCAAATAAAGAACCGGCCCGAGTATACAATAGAAAAAGAGAAAACACATTTTATAATGATCGGTTATCCATATACTTCTTATCTTGGTATTGCTTTGATCGCTTTAACGATTATCGGGGCTTTTTTCCAGGGAAGTGAACGAATCGGTGTATTGATCAGTTTTGGGATGACCCTATTCATTTTCATCGGCTATTATGTAATGAAGCTTTTTAAAGAGCACAGGTTTAAGGAAGATAAATTGCAGGAAGAGTAAATTAGTACAGGAAAAATTTAAAAAGATGAAAAGAACAGACAAGCCTTTTTATGTAACATCTGCTAAATTCCTTTGCATTCTAACGGGTTAGCATTTAAAATTAATAGAGGATGAAAGAAAAAAAGCTTTCGTCTAATCAGAAAGGTGTCCGTATGGATAAAAAAACAACACAATCGGAAATTTCAAGCTTTGTCGGAAAGTTACTAAGAGACAATTTTGGAAAAGGCCCCGGTTCTGTTTTTGTTTCAATAGCAAAGCCGTACATTACAATATATTTGAAAAATTTTATTTCTCCTATGGAGTCGGTGTTATTAAAACAAGGCCAAAGGGAAACTGTAGAGAGAACAAGAGATCTGCTTATGAATACTCTTATCCCAGAAATCAAAGCACATATACTGGTAACTACAGGGATGCAAATCAACGAGTTCTATTATGATTGGGCCATGCACAACCATGCAGGGATGTTTGTTTGTGTAGCGTCAGAAAGTAATGAACTTGCAGAAGATCCCCCGAATGAATATGACCAGAAAGAACTTTTTGAAAATGAACTGATCAGGGTAAGTAAACGAGTAGAAAAAGCCCCAGAACAAGTTGATTCCTGGGTTGTCAACGCCAGAACACTTATCGCGGAGCGAAAAGGCATCCTGGTACCAATTGAAAAAGAGTTAATTCGTATAGGTAAAGAGGAAACGTTAAAGCTCGCTAAAAGAAGCCTTGAAAAAAACTTTCTGCATAATAACGATCGTTTTGAGGATATTTTAAACACCAAAATTATCGATGTATTTGTTGATTGGAGCTTCAACCAGGATAAAAGCTATACTGTATTCATCTTGAACAAAATTAAATAACGGTGGAAATGAGCTAGACAATAGAGCTAGACATAAGCCGAAAAGGGAAAACCCTTTTCGGCTTTTTTGTTCTTCAAAAATAGAAAAGAGAAATCAGGGGGGAAAAGAATGACTGCATACGATATTCGTCTATCCCATAATAATAAGCAATCGAAAGTACATTCAGAAGACTACGAAACAGTGATTACAATTCTCCAGAGGCTCGAAGAAAATGAACAAGTGACTACAGCGATTAAGGAATCTGAAACAACAAATAATGAACTTATAAGTTTTCAGGCATCCGAAAGCCCGTTGGACACCATTTGCTCTATCGAAAAAGAAAAGCAACTTGTTCATTACATTGATATCTATTTATTCAAAACACTTTGTGAAGCGAATCAGATTCAGATTAACTATTTAAAGTAACCAGCAATCAAATTCTCGCGCATCTTTCTGGCAACACAAAAGTCTAAAATTTAAACACGAACTAAGAACTGGAATAAAAGTTACCGGTTCTTTTTTTATTTTGTAGGTATTTAATGGCTGTTGTTGAATGTTATAATTGAATTTACTTTGATTCAACAAAATACAACGTTATATATATATAAAACATACAGAACGAAAGGGGCAATTAAGGTGAAGTTTTTTCACACAGCAGATTGGCATTTAGGCAAGCTTGTTCAGGGAGTATACATGACGGAAGATCAGCGGGAAATCCTAAAGCAATTCATTGAGGCGATAAAGGAAGAGAAACCCGACGCAGTGGTGATTGCCGGAGATTTGTATGATCGTGCTGTACCGCCGACAGAAGCGGTTAATTTACTGGATGAAGTTCTTGAAACAATTGTCCTGAAGCTAAACACGCCGGTGCTTGCTGTTGCAGGCAACCATGACAGTCCGGGACGCTTAAACTTCGGAAGTAAAATTATGAAAAGCAACGGCTGCCATATCGTCGGTCATCTTTCAAATGATTTTGAACCTATCGTTTTACACGACGAACACGGAGAAGTGCACTTTCATTTGATTCCATATAGTGATCCGAGCATGGTACGGCATTTACTGCAGGATGACGAGATTCGTTCCCATAATGATGCAGCAGAAAAAATAATTGAAAAAATAAAAGTTAAGATGGACCCAAACTGCCGCCATGTGTTCGTTGGACATGCGTTTGTAACTCCTAACGGGGAAGAAAAAGAAAACACGAGTGATTCGGAACGGCCGCTTTCGATCGGTGGTACTGAACATATAAACGCAGGCCATTTCCAGCCATTTCATTATACCGCTCTCGGTCACCTACATCAGGCCCACTATGTTGCAAACGAAAATATTCGATATGCAGGATCTCCTTTAAAATATTCCATTTCAGAAGAGAACCATAAAAAAGGCTACAAGATTGTTGAAATTGACGGGACTGGTAAAGTTTCAGTGGAAAAGCGACTATTAAAAGCTACTCGCGATATGAGAACCATTGAAGCAAAAATGGAAGACCTTTTAAAGCATGATAAAAGTGAGGACTATGTGTTTGTACGCCTGTTAGACGAAACACCCGTTCTATCTCCGATGGAGCAAATTCGTTCCGTCTACCCAAACGCTATGCATGTTGAACGAAAAATACATATCCCTTCTGTAAACTCAGAAGGAGTAAACACTAAGGAACGCCATAATATGGATGACCTCTCTTTGTTCAAAGCGTTTTACCGTGAAGTGAAAGGAAGCGATGTTTCAGTGGAAACAGAAGCGATTTTCAAAGATGTACTTGATGAAATTCTAAAGGACGAAAATGAAACGAAGCGCGAAAACAGGATAGAAAGAACCGTCACAGTATAACACAGAAAGGAGAGAATTCGATTTGAAACCGCTAACGTTAAAGATGACAGCCTTCGGGCCATATAAGAAGACCGAAACGATAGATTTTCACGAGCTAAAGCATAATCGCCTATTCGTTGTTTCAGGCAACACCGGTGCAGGGAAAACAACTATTTTTGATGCCATTTGTTTTGCATTGTACGGTTCGGCAAGCGGTGAAGACCGAAATGATTATAAAATGCTGCGAAGTGATTTTGCCGATGATGATATCCATACTTCCGTAGAGTTTGAGTTTGAGGTTCATAGCCGCATTTATAGGATTTTAAGGCAGTTAGGACATGTGAAACAGGGGAACAAAACAGCAACAGGCGAGAAATACGAGTTTTTTGAAATAATGGCGGATAGAGAAGTTCCTTGTGTTGATAGGCAGATCGTCTCTGAAATCAATAAAAAAGTGGAAGAGATATTAGGTTTAACCCAGGACCAATTCAGTCAAATCGTGATGCTTCCACAGGGAGAGTTTCGAAAACTTTTAACATCGCAAACTGAAAATAAAGAGGAGATTTTACGACGAATCTTTAAAACAGAGCCATACAAACATATCAGCGACCGTTTAAAGGATAAGAAAAAATACGCTGAGGAGCTTTTTAAGCTAGAGTCCCAGTCGAGGGACAACTACATACAAAATATTAGCGCAGCTTTGCCGGAGCGTGAAGAGTCACATTTATTTGCAATTCTTTCCGAGGAACATTACAACATCAATCAGGTGCTTGATGGACTTGAAAAAGAGGCTGCTTTTTATACAGAAAAAATACTACTTGATCGGGAAAAATACGACAAAGCGTTTGAGGCACACAGCAAAAAAACAAACGAATACCATGAAGCAAAAGCATTGAACGAACGTTTTCTGGATTTTGATGAAAAGGAAGAAAGATTAAAGTCTCTAAACGATCAGCAGCCTGTGATAAAAGAGAAAGAAAATACACTTGAAAAAGCAGAACGTGCCGCCAGGATAGAAGTTTATGAAAATAACGCCAAAGAATGGCGCGAAGAGAAAAAAGCGAAAACAACTGCATTGGCGCAATCGAAAAGTGCATTAAAACAAGCGAATGAGCAAACGGAAAAAGCCGAAAAAGATTTTGAAGCAGAAGAGCAACGGAAAGAACAACGGGAAGAAACGGCCAAAAAGCTAGATCGCTTAAAAGATCTGCTGCCTATTGTCCAGGAAATCGATAAAAAGAAAAAGGCACTGACCGATCTGGAAGAAAAAGTTAAACAATTCGAGACACAACTTAAAACGATTGAATACCAGGTAAAATCAACTAAAGAATCAAAGGATCAACTTTTTACTCAGATTAGAGCAAGCGAAAAATCCGTTGATAAGATGCCGGAGAAACAGCAGGGATTAAGCGATCTTCGTGAAAAATGTAAAGTTCTACAGGATTATTTAAAACTCAAAAAAAACCGAGAAGAGTTGAAAAAGGACGTTCAAATAAAAGAAAAGGATTATCAAAGTATCAAATCACAATATACAGAAACCGAAAAAGCCTGGTTAAGCGGGCAGGCTATACTATTAGCCGCCCATTTACATGACGGAGAAGCATGCCCCGTCTGCGGAAGCAAGGAACACCCCGAAAAAGCCAGCACAAAAAGTGGTTACCCTACAAAGGAACAACTTGAAGCAATGAAAAAAAAGCTGGAAGAAAAGGAAGGGGCATACCGAGATGCGTTAGCCCGAATCAATGCAGTTTCCTCCCAGCTTGATGCAAAGGCCGAAGAAGTCACTCAGTACGATGTGGCGTTATCAGATGCAAACGCTGTGTTCACACAGCTGGTCGAACAGGGAAAACAGTTAAAACAAGAAGTGGAAGCGTTAAAGAAAGAACGGGAAGACCTTTCAAAGAAAAAAGAATCCCATGAAAAGCTCGAAAAACAAATCGAAAAGCTAGAAACAAAAAAAGCAGAAGTCGAAAGTACTTTTAACGAACAAAAGTCAGCTTACGCTTCACAAAAAGCCGTTTACGAGGACAACCTGAAAACGGTTCCTGAAGAAATACGCATCTTATCAGAACTGGAAAAGAAAATTAGCGAAACAGAGCGGTTAAAAACAAAGCTCGAAAAAGCCTGGGAAGAAGCGCAGAAGCGACTTCAATTTGCAATACAAGAGCAAACAAAAGCGGTATCTAACGTTGAACACGCCCATAAACAACTCGAGGAAACAGAAAGCAAGAAAGAAAAAACAGAGGAGCAATTTAAAAAAGCTCTCAGTGAAGCTAAATTCGAAACAGAAGAGGCATATCAAACATCAAAGATGCAGGAAGTAAAGCGGCAGCAGCTTAAATCCCAGATCGAGACATTCAAACAGAATTTAGCTACTTTAACATACCAAGTAAATGAACTACAGGTAGCGTTAAAGGAGAAAAAAAGAGTAGACCTATCAGCGATCTCCGAAGAAATGGAACGGTTAAAGCAAGCGTATGAAACAGCATTAAATGCTTTAAACCAATCCAAAGAGTATAAGGAAGAAGCGGTTGAATTAAAAACACACATCATTGAAGCAAATGAAAAAGTTGCCGATTTAGAACAACAGATGAACCGAATTGCCGATCTATATGATATGATACGGGGCCAGAACAGCAAAAAAATCTCGTTTGAAAGGTATCTGCAAATTGAATACCTGGAACAAATAATCGATGCAGCAAACCAGCGATTAAGAAGACTATCAAACGGACAGTTCTATTTGATCAGAAGTGAACGCCAGGAAAGCCGCGGAAAACAGAGCGGGCTTGGGCTAGACGTACATGATGCATACACAGGGCAAACACGGGACGTCAAAACGCTTTCAGGCGGCGAAAAGTTTAACGCTTCCCTTTGTCTGGCACTCGGAATGGCAGACGTTATACAAAGCTTCCAGGGCGGAGTTTCAATCGAAACAATGTTCATCGATGAGGGTTTTGGTTCTTTGGATGAAGAATCTCTTAATAAATCGATCGACACGCTTGTAGACCTGCAACAATCCGGACGTATGATCGGCGTAATATCACACGTTCAGGAACTTAAAGCCGCAATACCGGCGATTCTTGAAGTGAAAAAAACAAAAGAAGGCTATAGTGAAACGAGATTTGTAATAAAATAATTTGTTATGAAGTCAGGAGACTGTACAAACGTACGGTCTCCTTTTTTGTTTTAAGTAAAAATAGTCTAATCGCTTTTAGTTTGTTAGATTATATCACACCAATACGGCGTGGTGTATTTTATACGAGAACTGAAAACCTTTCCATAACAGCAATTACGAAAAAGGGAGTTGAAGTTACAACTTTGTTTACAGTAACTGAAACAAAATATGTTGTAAGGTTATCTTACAATTTTATTGTTTCAGAAAATTTCGAATGCCATAATCATTATTACAAATAAAGTTAGCAAAGGGAGAGTTGAAAGTGGATTCGATTTTTTTGATGAACAACGTCTGGGTAGTTATTGCAGGGATCCTGGTTTTATTTATGCAGGGTGGCTTCATTTTACTTGAAGCAGGATCGACAAGGATGAAAAACGCCGGTCATATTGCCGGTAAAACTATTTTCTCTGTCGGTATCGTTTCACTTGTTTTCTGGGCAGTTGGTTATGGTCTTATTTATGGGGAAGGAAACGCATTCGTTGGACTTTCTAATTTCTTTTATGGTGATTTTACAACGATGGGAGACGGCCTTGCTGCTTCCGTTGATTTCTTTTTCCAATTAACGTTTGCAGCAATCGCATTGACGATCGGCTTTGGAGGTTTTGCTGAACGGGCTAAGCTGTCGGCATATGTTATCTTCGCACTTCTTTTTTCCGTACTGGTGTATCCGGTTGTAGCTCACTGGATCTGGGGAGGTGGATGGCTTGCTGAACATGGTAAACAGGATTTCGCAGGTTCAACAGTCGTCCATTTAACAGGAGCGATGTCAGCACTTGCAGCAACAATAATTTTAAAGCCACGTATCGGTAAGTACAACAAAGACGGTTCTTCAAACGAGATCGCCGGCCATAACCAGGTATTCACTGCACTGGGTGTGTTGATCTTATGGGTAGGCTGGTTTGGTTTTAATGCTGGAAGTACTTTTGGAGTAGATAGTGCATTTTTTGGATATGTTGCACTAAACACACAGCTCGCGGCTGCTGCAGGAGCAGTGGCTGCAATGTTCATCGCATGGGCATACACAGGAAAAGCGGATATTCCGACCACATTGAACGGGGCTCTTGCAGGATTGGTTGCGATCACTGCATCATGTGCTTTTGTTGAACCGTGGGCGGCAGTAATAATCGGTCTTATCGGCGGGCTGATCGTGTTCTTCAGCATGAAGTTCTTCGACAGGGCACGAGTCGACGACCCAATTTTCGCTCTTTCTGTACACGGAACTGCAGGTATCTGGGGAACACTTTCAAACGGTTTTTTTGCGACGCCAGAACTTGCGGAAGCAGTTGGACGACCAGGATTATTTTACGGTGGAGGCTTTACTCAGCTTGGTGTTCAAACCTTAGGAATCGTATCATCAGGGTTATATGCATTTATCGTTTCGTTTGTTATATTAAAAATAATGAACAGTGTGATGGGCGGTATCAGAGTAACAGAGGAAGAGGAAATCATAGGCCTTGATCTGAGCGAACACGGAAGCTACGGATATCCGGAAAGCATGCCAGAACAAGAATCCAAACATGAAAAGCCGGGTGCCTGAGAATGGAAAGTTTAACGACAAGGAATGATCATATGGCGGGTTACCAAAAACTTTGGCAATTAAGAAACGATCAAATTTCTATTGTTTCAAATGATCACAAAAAACTTAATCAGTTTCATGAAGAGTTAATGATGAAGGTTGTCCAAATTGCGATTGACAAAACAGTAAGTGAGCTGGGGCCAATCCCTGCTCACTTTGCTTTTTTTGTTACGGGAAGTGCCGGAAGGCTAGAGCAATCAATATGGAGCGACCAGGACCACGGCATCATATACGAAGAGAAAGAGAATTGCCAGAAATACTTCCTATCATTAGGTAAAGAAATTTCAAAAGGGCTTGAAATTGCAGGATATCCATTATGTCCAGGTAATGTGATGGCTTCAAATCCCATCTGGTGCCAATCTTCAAGCAAATGGGAGAAGCAAATCAGCGAGTGGCTCAATACAGAGACCCTGGAATCCCTCCGTTACTTTTCCACTTTTTTTGATTCCAGGGTTTTGTTCGGCGAAACGAAACTGCTTCATGATCTTAAATCAACAGCTTTTTCTAAGCTTGAAGCGGAACCGAGGCTTTATCTTCGCCTACTGGAAAATGTAAGGCATTATAAAAAGGCACTCGGGCCCTTTGGACAGTTACTTCCTGAACAACACGGCGAATATAAGGGGTATATTGATTTAAAAAAGGCAGTATCATATCCATTTGTTAATGGATTACGACTTCTTTCATTAAAGGAAAAAATTTCATCCCCTTCTACCATTGAACGCTTTAATCAGCTTCCATCGGAATATAAAAGCATTAAAAAATACAAGCCTGACTTCATCGAGCTGCTTGTTTTCCAACTACACATCAAAAAAGACGCTAAAGACTACGAAGACGTCCATTTAATCGATCCCGGTACCATGACAAGGGATGAAAAGCATGTCTTAAAGCACCTGGCAAGAAGCGCGCATAAACTTTTTTCAGAAGTAACTGCAGTTATAGAAAAGGGTGTTGGTGAACTTGATTAATAACATGATCCAATTCTTAAAACAATTGTCAGGAAATCGAGGAGCTAACATTTATTCTTCTACAAGCCAAACAGACCCAAAACAAATTGCATTTATGAGACAAATCGAACGAGAACGAAAAAAGGAACAGGTTCTGGATATACCACTTACCGAATTGAAAATAGTGGTATTCGATATTGAGACTACAGGATTTTCACCTGATCAGGGTGACAGGATTTTATCTATCGGAGCGATAAAAATGAAGGGCAGTAAACTATTAGAAGATGATACGTTTTATTCTCTCGTTTACAGTGAGCAAAGCCCTTCTTTAAAAGTCCAGACTTTAACTGGAATTACACTGGACCAGCTAAATGAAGCACCTAAAATCGAAGAGGTTTTTAAAGCTTTTAATCAATTTGTGCAAGCATCTCCGCTTGTTGCCCACCATAGCAACCATGAAAAGAAATTCATGAGCTATTTTTCATGGACTACCTTGAGAAAAGGGTTTAACAGACGCCTAATCGACACCTCTTTTCTTACCCAAATCGTTAACCCTTCATTGAACTTTGTTACACTTGACGAATGTTGTTCCCATTTCGGGATACCGATCTCCCAACGCCATCACGCTCTTGGAGATGCAATCATGACCGCAAAGCTCTGGGGGGAAAACGTACAGGCTGTTCAGGAAAGGGGCTTTAGAACATTAAGGGATGTATATACTCACCTCGCTCGAAAATAACCCCGATATAGAGAAAAGGAGGCTGCCATTAAGGAAGCCTCCTTAGTAATCAAAGAAAAAGAGAAGGTTGCATATTGGAGTGAAAGGTTCACTTCAGCATTACGATTTCTCCAGACATCATGTAGAGCAGGGTTAATCTTTTCCACGTCCGATTCACTGTTGATTCCGCTTATATCAAATGTTCCAGTCTTCACGAATATACCCCGCTTCTTAAGGAACTTTTTTACCTTTTCACAATAATTTAATCGCATTAAAGCCATACTAGGAACAAAAATCTTAGGGAGGTTTTAATGTGAGGAAACAACTGAAGTTATCTTGCTTTCTCCTTCTTGTTCTCGTCGGATTTCTAGATGGGTGTGCAATAAACGATAACAATAACAATAACTTTGATAATCAACCCGATATCAATAATGTTAATGTAAAAACGCAGAATGAGGATAGATACGATCTAAACGATATCGATGATTCCGACCCGCGTCCAGGGGGTAATAATGATTTTTTGGAAAATGGAGAAATGGATGAGGAAAGACATAAACAGCTTGGACCGCTGCAGAATGATGATGACATTAATTTTAATGACGGGAATGAAAGGGAAACAGCTGATTAAAAATCAAAAAAGCGTGTAAACCTGTACATCGGTTTACACGCTTTATGCTGTTATTTGAATGTGATATACACATGCTCGACAGTATCGATCATCGATAACAAGTCAGAAAAGCTATCTTTGATATCATTTTTTGCCTGGTCTATCTTTTCGTTGTCCTTTGAGATCTCTTTTTTCGCAATTTTTACCGCAAAGTCGAGATGTCTCATACGGCTCTCATCAGAATATCCCGTTGAAAACAGTCCTTTAAAACTATTTGTTTCGGTTTTTGATGTATTAAGTCGAACGTTTAATTCAGGATCAGGTATCGCGATTGACAAAGTTTTAGTTTTCGGATCATATGATACATCATTTTCTGTCACTTTTAAGAGATCACTTCTTAAATCATAAAAAACAAACGCATCCATCTTTACGCTTTTTCCACCGATTTGATGTTTAACTTTATCCCAAAATGAGTTATCTTTATCCATCGTACCAATCTCGATCGGATAGCTTGCTTCATAGGTATTGCTTGTAAGATTTGCTTCTTCATGTATTTTTTCTATCGCAATCTTTCCAACCTTGATATCATCTTCTGAGTCACCGGATACTGCATAAACAGTATCAAGATCATCCTTCGAATATTGGATAAGCTGTAGGGAAACAGCTGTAGCTGCGATACTGAACAAAATTAAAGTCAGAACGGTGGAGATTTTTATTTTCATTAAGATCCTCCCTCAGTTAATCTAACCCCATTATAGAACATAAAACGACAAGTATGGGAAACATTACAAAAAAAGGTAAGGTTTAACTATATCGGAGAAGAGGCGGAGTAATTCTCTAGAGAGTTAAAGTATTTTAAGAAACTCTTTTTACGGCCAAATAGCGATATCACCATCACCGTCCTGTGATCCATACTTATGCAAACATAGCCGTAGATTAGTGCAATTTTGCCATCATCCCAACTGAAAAACGGGTAACATTAGTAGTTATGTCAGATGTTTTTTTAAACTATCCCTTGTATCATTGTCTAGTGTTAAGTGATCACCATTCTCACGAAACGAGGTTTTGTCTTGAAATTAGATGAATACGTTGAATTCTTAAAAACAAACAGAGCAGAGAATTTAAAAAATGCTTACTTGAAGGCAATCAAAGAAAAAAAGAATAAGCAAACAGATGCATACCTTTGCAAACGATGCCCAAAGCAAGCAATATAGCGTTGAGATTAAAACTATGCAGTAAGAAAGAACAGCAGGCCGATCGCCTGCTGTTCTTGTTTCTAAAAAACGTTATATTCGTGCTAAAACTGTAGCGTATTACAATTTGTCATGGTTGTTCGCTTCGTCCTTCACTTCACTCCGGAGCTCCTGCAAGCTATCTTCGCGCCGGTCATTTTTCGCTTCCACCTGCTGATGTTGTACCTCACTATCTGTAAATTGAAGAGACTGTTCTGCTTCTCGCTTATTTTCTACCGTATTTTCAATAATGTGCTGAAGTTTTTCCACCTTTTCATTGTTGTTATTTTGACTTGTCATTGAAAAAACCTCCTTAAGATGTCTTTAGTGTTCGTTTTCCACATGAAAATAGAGTAAAACGTCGTTATAGGGGATGTTACATGATTTGGTAAAATAGTTTTCTCTTCTAAACCAAACACATTGAAAATGCATTACCTTTTTAATCAAAAAACATGTTTGCTATCATAAAACCATATTTAAAGAAGGGGATGAGCAGATAGTGGCAAAAAACGTACGGCTTGGAAAAACAGATCTTTTCGTGAATCCAATCGGCCTTGGAACAAATGCAGTAGGAGGCCATAACCTTTATCCTAACCTTGATGAAGAAGAGGGAAAAGAACTTGTTAGTACAGCTTTAAATAACGGAATAAACTTTCTGGATACTGCTTTCATCTATGGACCGGAAAGATCAGAGGAATTGATCGGCGAGGTGCTGAAAGAAAACGGCAAACGAAATGAAGCCGTCATTGCTACAAAAGGTGCGCATAAGTTCGTTGGGGAAGAAGTGGTCTTTGATAACTCCCCAGCTTTTTTAAAACAAGCAGTGGAAAGCAGCTTAAAACGGCTGAAAACGGACATGATCGATTTATTTTATATCCATTTTCCTGATGAAAATACTCCAAAAGACGAAGCGGTAGGTGCTTTGAAGACTTTAAAAGATGAAGGAAAAATAAGAGCGATCGGTGTTTCAAACTTTTCAATCGACCAGTTGAAAGAAGCCAATAAGGACGGTTACGTAGACGTCTACCAGGGAGAATATAACCTGTTACAGCGTAAGGCAGAGGTTGAGCTTTTTCCATATACGAAAGAACATAACATTTCGTTCGTTCCATACTTTCCGCTTGCATCCGGATTGTTAGCAGGAAAATACAATAAAGATACCGAGTTCAATGATCTGCGCTCAAAAATGCCGCATTTTCAAGGAAAATCTTTTCAACAGAATTTAGAAAAAGTAGACCGGTTGAGGAAAATTGCGAACCGAAAGAATGTAGAAGTCGCCCACGTTGTTCTAGCCTGGTATTTAACCAGGGATTCCATCGACACTGTTATACCGGGTGCCAAGAGAGCAGAACAAGTATTGAATAACTTAAAAACACTCGATGTTCAGTTGACAGAGGAAGAAGTAAAAGAAATCGACCAGATTTTCCAATAATAGAAAAGGAGCTGCGGCTAAAAGCTACAGCTCCTTTTCCATAAATATTTATTTCGCAAAAAAGTTTTCCGTATAGTAGGGTTGAGATTCATCGTTAAAGGCAACGCCGACACCAAGGTATTTATAACCGTCTTTAAGAATATTTTTTCTGTGGCCAAGTGAGTTCATCAGGCCCTCGTGGGCAAAAATACTGCTGTTTTGTCCGTAAGCAAGATTTTCCCCTGCCATCATAAAGGTAATTCCGTCCTCATGCATTCGGTCGAAAGGGGATTGTCCATCTTGATTCTCATGAGCGAAATAATCGTTTTCTGCCATATCATCACTATGGTTCCGTGCTGTTTTTTGAACATTTCCACTCCAGCTCAGGACAGGAAGTCCATGTACTACCCTTGCAGCGTTCGTTAGATCAAAAAGCTGAAATTCGAATCCTTTACGCAGTTCGGGACTTGCATCAGTATAATAACGGTCTTTATTTTGTTCGACTGCTTTATCAATAATTTGAATGGCAGTTACCGTGTTATTTTCGTGCTTGTCATAAAAAACAGTTACATAGCTTCCATCAACTTCAAACACGTCATAGCCGCTGTCTTCCTGAAGCTGGTAAACAACAAAACCTTTTCTTAGCTTTGTCAGAGGTTCTCCAAGTTCTTTGCGAACCGCTTCTTTTGGTGTTTCAAGTTGGATGGAATGGTCGGAAGTGATGAGATCCTGATTGGAAAACAATCCAACTACTTTATCTTCCGCATCATACGCTACCATAATAAAATTCTTATAATTTTTATGATAGGTGGACCATTTAACGCCATATTCATTGAGAGTAGAACGTTGTGCCTGTCCGATTTCACTTTCAATCGCTTGCTTTGTGTCACCAATCTCAATATTATAGATAGAAAAGGAATGTTCAGTAGGATTGGATAACTCAGGTTTCTCGGCCTGTCCAGAATCTGATTGCTGATCATTTTCGGGAAGTTCCTTTAATTTATCACCTACATAACCAACCAGATTATTTAATCTATCATTGAATGTTTCCATCGCTTCTTCATATTCAGGTTTTTCTTTTATGGAATCTATTTTTTTCTTAACGTTTTCCTTCGTTGCTTCGTAGTCAGACTGATCAAGAGAGCTGCCGATATACGGCCAGCCAAGATAAGCCACCAGTATTACAAATAGTAGAAGAAGTAAACGCCTCATAAGATCACCACCATTCTACTTTCATTTTACCCCAAATTAGTAGTCTTAAATTAGAAAGCAGGCATTTTCTAAAATTTTCATTGGAAACCTCATACAGCTTTATTCCAACTAAGATTGAAACATAATAAAAATACAAAAATAGAATTATCTCTCCGTATATGTGGTATTAGAAACTAAGACCAAAAGGGAGGAGTTTGACAAGTGGAGGTTATAACAAAGCTCTTCGGACAGTATAGCTTTTTACAGCTCTGGAATTTCCCCTTACTTTTGTTTTTATTGAGTATAGCTCTTATTTACCGAAAGTGGGATGCGAAAAAAAACAAAAGAGTTTGCTTTTATTGGGCAATCGGCTGTTTTTTTCTTCTTTACGGAACGCCGTTAGCGGTAATTAGTGATCAATACCTTTTTACAGCCAAGATGCTGTTTGAAGGCATTACCTTATTTATCATCTCTCCGTTGCTTTTATTTAGTATTCCAAGAGAACAATTGCAAAATATCGTTTGGAGAATAAGAAAGAGCAAAGCCGCTATGTTTCTCACAAATCCCGTAACAGCATTTCTTTTGTTCTATGGCATTTACTGGATTTATCACTATCCGGCTTTTTCAAAACTCTTTTATGATTCCAGCCTTTTAGAATCTGCTGCCTTTTATATTCTTTTCGTCGCTTCACTTCTGGTATGGCGGCCGGTCGTCACTTTTTTACCTGGATGGCATCCT
Organism: Exobacillus caeni; assembly: GCF_005747095.1. GTDB lineage: Bacteria > Bacillota > Bacilli > Bacillales > Guptibacillaceae > Exobacillus > Exobacillus caeni. Next base: position 28,572 of record NZ_SWLG01000008.1, read on the forward strand.
CTGAAGGAAGGCAACAAGCTTCTTTATCTACTGGCAAATGCAATTGCCCTTGTGTTCGTGACTTCACCGTTACTACTCAGCGATAAGATCTTTTATTCTTATGATACGCTTTTTTCCTGGTCGGCAGTCGATGATGTGCAGGCAGGAGGAGCTATCGTGATGGTTATTCATGAAATTGCTGTTTCTATTATGATCGCCTGGGTAATATCCCAATGGGGGACAAAAGATGGGACGACTGATCCTGTTAACGTTGGCGGCCTTGTTGATAAGTATTATTGGCAGAAAAAACGTCACAAGAACCTGGCAGCCAGCAGTTATAACTGGAACAAGAAAAAATAAGCTGTGTGAGAGAAAATCCCATCACACAGCTTTTTCTATTCCGATTCATTCATTGCTTTTTGTCAGGATCAATTTGATCCAGCGGTTTCACAGCCGGCCCTTCAAGAACTTCACCGTTATAATAAAACCGCGATCCATGGCACGGGCAGTCCCAGGAACGTTCACTGCAGTTCCATTTCACGTCACATCCAAAATGTGTACATGCCGAATTGACAACATGAAGTTCACCATCTTTGTCCTTGTATGCAGCAGCTTTTTTTCCGCCGAGCGAAACGATCGCGCCTTCATCATAACCGAGATCGTCGACTGTTTTTTCAGACAAATCGACCAGGTCTTTCACAAACCTTTTGGCAACATGTGTATTCTCCTTCACAAATTTTTTCACGTTATGTCCTTGATGGGGACGGTCGGGAGAATAGAGATCTGAATATGGATTATCAAAATGAAGTATCCAATCGTGAAGCAGCATTCCTGCTAGCGTTCCGTTACTCATACCCCACTTTCGGTAGCCTGTACCTACAAAAATATTATCATCATCCTTGCTGTACTTTCCGATAAACGGTACTTTATCAAGCGTCTCCGGATCCTGGGATGACCAGCGATAAGGAACGTCTTCAATGCCGAACACCTTATCCCCGAACTCATACAGCTTTTCATAGTTTTCGTCAGTATTGCTCTTATGTCCTGTCGGATGCCCCTGCCCGCCGACGATTACAAGCTGTTCACCATCCAGGCTTGTGTAACGGAGGGAATGCTTTGGTTTGCTAGCACTGATATACATACCGCCCGGGAAGTTTTCTTTAGGTTTTACCGCAAGAGAGTAAGAGCGCTTTGGACGCATGCGAGCAAAATAGAATCCTTCTTTGTCATAAAAAGGGAAGTGGGAGCATACCGCGATATTTTCCCCTGTAACTTTATGTCCGGATTCCGTGATCGCAGAAGGACGATCGCCTTTTTCAATATCCATTACACGGGTGTTTTCAAATACCTGTCCGCCGGCAGCAACGATCTCATCAACGAGTCTTTTTAAGTACTTTACCGGGTGAAATTGCGCCTGGTTCCTCATCACGACCGCGCCTTTTGTTTCTATGTCAAGAGGGAGAGAATCAACAAAACCACCGTCTATGCCCAACTTTTCATATGCCTGGACCTCTTTGTCAATCTTTAGTTTATCTTCTTCCGTTTCTGCAAAAATATAAGCGTCTTCTTCCGCTAAGTCACAATCAATATTTAGATCCACAACTAATTGCCTTACAAATTCGATAGCATCCTGGTTGGACTGGTAATATTGTTTTGCTTTCTCTTCGCCAAACTCCTTGATCAGGTGGTCGTAGATTAATCCATGCTGTGCGGTGAGCTTGGCAGTCGTACGCCCGGTCGTTCCATCCAGAATGTTACCTGCATCAAGCACCGTCACTTTTAGCCCCTGTCTCGAAAGCAAGTAAGCTGTAGTGATTCCAGTAATGCCAGCTCCGATAACAACGGTATCTGTTTTAATATCTGCTGTTAATGGATCGAAAGAAGGTAGTTCTACAGAATCAAGCCAATACGAAGTAAGGTTTTCCGGTATATTTTCTTCCCAACTGTTTTCTACACTCACGTGTTATCCCTCCTATAGATAGTGCGTCTCATGTCCGCTGTACTAGTTTATAAAATGGCTATTCCCGTGCTCGTGGGTAGCAAAACAAAGGGATGCTTCGTCTGGTGGTCTAAAAAGGAGGATGGGGACAGGCAAGATGTACTTAGGACGAAAATTTATACTTTACAAACCTTTGATCGCAACTAAAAACGAGATGCTGGATGCATCTCGTTTTAACAAAGACTAATCTTATTTAGCGAGTTCAGAAAGCAGCTCAAATGAACGGAGACGGTCATCATGATTATAGATTTGCGCCGTTACGATCAATTCATCCGCTTTTGTATCAGCAACGAACTTTCCAAGCTTTTCTTTTACGGTTTCAGGACTGCCGACAACCGCGCCTCCAAGTTGCTGCTCAAGTGCTGCTTTTTCATATGCACTCATCAAACTATCCACGTTTTCAACCGGCGGTTGCAGTTTAGTCGGAGTATTGCGGATCAGGTTTAAAAACGCTTGCTGCAAGGAGGAAGCAAGGAATTCCGCTTTTTCATCCGATTCAGCAACGATTACGTTAACTCCAAGCATCGCATAAGGCTCATCAAGTATATTGGACGGTTTAAAATGGCGCCGATAAAGCTCAAGTGCCGGAAGCGTATTGTTTGGTGAAAAATGACTTGCAAAAGAAAAAGGCAGGCCAAGCTCACCGGCCATCTGTGCGCTGAATCCACTTGATCCCAACAACCAGATCGGAATATCTAGCCCTTCGCCAGGAAAAGCTCGTACACCCCTGGGAGCAGTGCCTAAGTCCGGATCAAAATAGCCCCGGAGTTCTGCTACTTGATCAGGAAAGTCCTCTGCATTTCTTCCAAATCTCCCTCTTAATGCCTGAGCGGTCCGCTGGTCGGTACCCGGGGCACGCCCAAGGCCAAGGTCGATACGGCCTGGATAAAGAGATTCAAGTGTACCGAACTGCTCGGCAATAATGAGAGGCGAATGGTTCGGAAGCATAATTCCTCCAGAACCTACACGAATCGTTGAGGTTTCGCCTGCCACATGGCCGATTACAACAGATGTAGCCGAGCTTGCGATCGATGGCATGTTATGGTGTTCCGCAACCCAGTATCGGTTATATCCCCATTTTTCAGCATGCTGCGCGAGATCGACACTGTTTTCCAATGCATCAGAAGGAGTACCGCCTTCGATAATAGGAGCAAGATCAAGGACAGACAAAGGAATATCTTTAAGTTGTTTTGGTAAATTATTATTTTCAGGCATCATTTCATCTTCTTTCTGCTTTTAATAATTATATTAGGATAAATCCATGACCAATCAGGTACAAGTCCATTTTATCAACTTGCTTTCCGCTATTGAAACAATACGACTTTTAACTTGAATAAGGGACCAGTCTTATATATATTTCTGGATCCAACTATTTTTAAACGAATACTGTAAATGCTATCATTTTATATACAAACATCGAAGCATTTCAAAGGAAGGATGATAAGAATGGGAAATAAGTTGCCTCCAGGACAATTTGAAACAAAAAAATGGCCTGTGCTTCACCAGGGTGATGTTTATAAGTTCGATGAAGAAATATGGAATTTTAAACTTTTTGGAGCGGTAAAGGAAGGACGGTCCTTATCCTTTTCAGAAGTTATGAATTTGCCTAAAACAATATCTACTATTGATATGCACTGTGTGACAACATGGTCAAAATTCGGAACTTCATTTGAAGGAATTGCGCTGCGAGAACTTGTTAACCTGGTTGAACTTGATAAAAATGTTAAATATGTTAAAATATACGGCTATTATGATGGCGATCGCTTCGGTTATTCTGCTAACCTTCCGCTTGATGGCTTATTAGGGGATGATGCATTATTCGTGTTCCGCTGGAAGGACGAAGAAAATGACTGGCAGGACATCACACCAAAGCATGGCTACCCGCTGCGTTTTATACCGCCGGAATCTTTCTACTTATGGAAAGGATCCAAATGGGCATCAGGGATCGAATTTATGAAAGAAGATGATGCAGGTTTTTGGGAGGAGCTTGGCTATTCGATGACAGCAAACCCATTTAAAGAGGAACGCTATCGCTGGGATTGATACCACAACCTTTAGGTTATGAAGAGTTTGAAAGGTTATAGAACAGGGAGGCAATGAATGTTTCATAAAGGGAGCCTTACATTCTCTATAGCTGTCATTGTTTATTTATCTCAAAAAAATAGAATGGTACAATTACAATAACTAAATAATTCTGGTTATGGAGGTCTCTAATGATCACTATTCAATGTACGAAAAAGTTGATAGATAACAGCCCGTTTGAAATTGAACCAGTGAAAGAGGAAACAGATCCATTCTTTTCCTGGCATGCTCATCTTTTCTTTTTTAACCGTAAAAAATGCGTAATAGTTATGAACAATAAAACAAGATATAATTTCGTTCTTTATGGATTGAAAAAGAAAGAATTTGATAATTTTAGTGATCTATTTAAAAGAACACTTACTAAAAATCTTAGAGCAGAACAAATACCAGAAGAACAAATAAAAAAATACATAAGAGAATGTGATTCTTTTATACATACAAAAACCAGTGACCGAAGCATTATAAGCCAGATTAATGAAATATTGTGGTTTGCGAAGGATAGAATGGAAGAAGATAAAATGATGGGAATCGAAACGGATTTCATTGAACTGAACCGTTTCTTAAACGATATTCCGATGACAAAGTTAAATGGATTCCCAAATAATGTTATGTGCAAAGAAATGGAGAGTTTATAAATTCCCGCCTAAAATTAAGTTGAAACAGGTGTTTTTATGAATACGTTTATAGTAGTAGGAGCAGGAATACTTGGAGCATCCACCGCTTACCACCTTGCCAGATCCGGTGTTAAGGTTGTGCTTATCGATCGCAAAGATCCGGGACAGGCGACAGATGCAGCAGCAGGAATCGTTTGCCCATGGCTTTCTCAGCGCCGGAACAAAGTGTGGTACCGGCTCGCCAAAGGCGGGGCGGGTTTTTACCCTTCCTTGATCGAACAACTGAAAGAGGACGGAGAGATGGACACAGGTTACAGCCGTGTAGGAGCAATCAGCCTGCATACGGATGAAAAGAAACTTGAAAAGATGGTGGAGAGGGCACTTAAACGGCGGGAAGATGCCCCGGAAATAGGGGAAGTGACACGATTATCGGCTGAAGAAACAAAGGGGCTTTTCCCGCCTTTATCTGAAGAATACCTTTCTGTCCATGTGAGTGGTGCCGCTCGCGTCAATGGCAGGGCACTAAGGGATGCTTTGATAAACGCTGCTAAAAAGTACGGTGCAGAAGTATTATATGGAGATACAGAACTTGTCTATAACGCCAATTGTGTAACCGGAGTAAAAGTAAGCGAGAAGGCATTTTCTGCTGAAAAAGTAATTGTTACTGCCGGTGCCTGGGCGAAGGAGCTTTTAGAACCGCTTGGCGTCAATTTCTTAGTTTCCTCTCAAAAAGCCCAGATTGTGCATCTTGAAATGCCGGACATCGACACTAGTGAATGGCCGGTCGTTATGCCGCCAAGCGACCAGTATTTGCTTGCTTTTGAAAATGGAAGAATAGTTGTCGGTGCGACTCATGAAAATGATGTCGGCCTTGATTACCGTGTGACTGCCGGAGGACTTCATGAAATCTTCAGTAAAGCCCTCGGGGTTGCGCCGGGATTAGCGAACGCCACCATACTTGAAACAAGAGTCGGTTTTCGGCCGTTCACCCCGGGATTCCTGCCAGTGTTCGGTCAGCTTCCTGAATGGGAGGGAATTTTAGTCGGCAACGGACTCGGTGCATCCGGTCTTACGAGCGGGCCATTTCTCGGATCAGAGTTAGCAAAACTTGCTCTTGGCAAAGAAACTGAGCTTGATCCTGGTGACTATTATATTGCCGGTGCGATTGAACCTGGCGAAGCGAAGTGAATCCGAAAAGAATTTTGTTAAATAAGATATGAGCCACAAGAACAAGCGAGTTAATTATATAAGGGGCGTTCTCCAGAAAAACACACGTACATTCCGTTCGTGTGTTTTTATTTTTTATACGGATGATTTTAAAACAAAATTTATCAGCAAGAGTCCAATCGATAAAATCGTTACCTGCATAAATTATTTTAAACGGGATGAAAGGAGTTGATACCATGAGCTGTTATGGAGGAGGATTTGGTTACGGTGGCGGATTCGCGCTAATCGTTGTATTGTTCATCCTATTGATTATTGTAGGAGCTGCTTACGTTTGGTAATACTAACCGTTAAAATTTAATATCTACAGGGGGAAGTCTTTCCCCTTACATAATATAACCTTACGAACATGCAGAAAGGGCACTGCATGTTTTTTATGTTTGTAGTATTTCTCAAGTAGCAAACTATTAATTGATGGCCAGGAATAGGTCGATTGGACATCAAATTAGAAGAAGGACATTCATAACAGGTGAGATGCCAAAAAAGCATATAAGAGCTTCTGTTATAAGTAACTTTCACTCTGGAAGTAATTTACAACTTTGATCGACCTTCTGTTTTACTGTGTTGTAGAGGGGAATAGTTTTACAAAAGGTGGAGGAGGAACCAAAATGATTTTTTTATTACCAAGCAGAAACAAATCAACAATCGCAATAGAAGTAAGTAGAAGTGTTACGGAAGAAGACAGTAAGTTTGTGGAGAATATTGTTGAAGAGAGGTTCGGTAAGAATGATCCCATAAATGCGTTAGTTATTATTAATGAACTTGATGGAACTTCGCTTAGCGGCATGTTAAAAGGAATAAAGTTTGACATCGACCACTATGACCAGTCCAACAAATTCGCAGTAGTAGCTGATAAAAAGTGGCTTGAAATGTCCGCAAAACTCAGTGATTTGTTACCAAATATTGAAGTGGAGTCTTTTGAACCAAATGAACTAGAGCTAGCCTGGGGTTGGCTAGAATCCAAGTAATATGGGGGATTTTAAAACTTTTCTTATAAACAACCAAAACGATGCTCAGCCATTTTTAAGACTAAACCATTGATACCCGGGCATACTTTTAGTAGTATATATAGTTGAGTCAAAATGTTTAGTTTTGAAAAGAGGGTAATAAATGAAACAATCGATTTATGGGTTGACGTTTGATCAACTAACTGAATGGTTACTAGAACATGGACAAAAGAAGTTCCGTGCACAACAGGTTTGGGACTGGTTATATAAAAAACGAGTCAGACAGTTTTCTGACATGAACAATGTAAATAAAGAGACGATCCAGTTATTTGAAGATAACTTCACTTTATCGACATTAGATATTGAGATTAAGCAAGAGTCAAAAGACGGCACAACCAAATTTTTATTTAAGTTAACTGATGGAAACTTGATCGAAACGGTACTGATGAGACACCACTACGGCCTTTCTGTATGTGTTACGACTCAGGTAGGTTGTAACATCGGCTGTTCTTTCTGTGCCAGCGGCCTATTAACAAAAAACCGAGATCTTACGAGCGGAGAAATTGTAGAACAAATCATGCACGTTCAGCATCACCTTGATGATGCAGGAAATGGGGAAAGGGTCAGCCATATTGTTGTAATGGGTATTGGCGAGCCGTTCGACAACTATGACAACCTGATGGCATTCTTACGTGTTGTTAACTCACAACAGGGCCTTGCGATCGGTGCTAGACATATCACAGTTTCTACAAGCGGTCTTGCGAATAAAATTTACGACTTTGCAGATGAAGACCTACAGGTAAACCTGGCTATTTCATTACATGCACCAAACGATGAACTTCGTACACGAGTGATGAAAATTAACAAAGCATTTCCGCTTGATAAATTAATGCCTGCGATCGATTATTATCTTGAAAAAACAAATCGGCGAATCACATTCGAGTATATTTTGTTAAGAGATGTGAACGACCATAAGGAAGAAGCAAAACAGCTTGCGAAATTGCTTTATAATAAGCGTCACCTCGCATACGTAAACTTGATTCCTTATAACCCGGTCGATGAACATAACCAGTATCAACGAAGCACACCTGAAGACATCATGGAATTCTATGATACCCTGAAAAAGAACGGAATCAACTGTGTTGTTCGCCAGGAGCATGGAACAGATATCGATGCAGCATGCGGACAGCTTAGAAGTAAACAGGTTAAAAAAGCGAAAAGCTCTTAATAAGGGATACCATCAGCCGTTCAAGGGCTGATGGTATTTTTTATTTTTTGTCTCTAATTGTTATTTCTATCCAAATATGACATGAACTTTCTATCTTAATTTCCTGCTAGTTAGTACATCTTATAAACAGCATAGTCATGTTAAGGAGGAATTTAGATGGAAGAACAATGCTTTTACTGCCAGGGTCTTTTAGAAAACGTTTATTACTACGGACAAATCATCCAGCAAGGCGATCATATTGAAAAGCCACTATGCAAAGAATGCTACCATGAATGGCTTGAAGGGATGAAAGGCTGATGCATTAATTTTAAGCCATAAATACAATACAAAAGTAAACCACTATTAACGGGTAGTTTGATAACCAAGCTTCCTGTTTTTTTTAATAGAAGGTATTGGCATACTTTTCCTCTAATACCCCCCTCACTATTCTGATATCATTGAATAAGAAACTTTATTTTTTAATGAAGGTTTCTGGGCTAATCTTAATAAAGTTGATGTTGGATAGAGGATGCATCCCCGAACCACGGATCCATATAGAAGGCATTAAATCAGGAGAAGTCTACATAAATGAGCGGACTATAACAATCGATGAAGAAGCAGCCAATAAATATACAATGGAATTGAACGGAAAACCTATTCAAAACGGGCATAAGGTATCAAAAAACGGACCGTACACGTTAGAGGTTAATGCAAAGCGCTGGTGGAATGAACAAACAGAGTCCATCCAGTTTGAAATAGATAACATACCTCCTGAGAAACCGTCTTTTAAAGAGGAAATAAAAGATGTTTATTTTAAGCAAGCTACATTTAAGCTTAATAAAGAACGAGACGTTAATTATACAATTATGATGGATGGCAAGCCATATGATATTGAAAAGCCTGTTACTAAAAAAGGAAAGCACATTCTTTCAATCAAGGCAGTTAAAGATAATGGCTTGTTTGCTCAGAATGAAGTAAAGTTTGAAATAGACAACCGTACATATTCCAGAGACACTATAGAAACGTTTAAAGGTTTCATTTTTCATAACGAGGACCGCCCGGAAAAAGACCCAAAGATATTAAAATGGAACAAGACTGTTTCGGTATACGTTTATGGTAAACCAACATCCACCGACTTACAGGTATTAAAATCCTATTTAAATAATTTGAGTGAAATTTTACCGATCGATTTAATATACACAGGGAACAACTTTTCAGTGAAAGCTGATTACTCCATACCTATTATTTTTGTACCGACCCATCAATTCAAGGATTATGGATTAAAAGAGAAACTCATTAACGGCACTAACAAGATTGTAGGGTATACAATGCCAACAAAAGACTCTGAAGAAGGACTCCTGAGATCAAACGTGTTAATAGGAACAGATACAAGTCAACAAGTAAGGAAAACAACGATTCTTCATGAGCTAGTCCATTCTCTGGGATTATATGGGCATTTTAAAGAAAATGAAAAAAGTATTTTATATCCCTTTACCAATAATATGGTCACTGACCTTGGCGATATTGACAAAGAAATAATTGAATTGTTATATCGACCAGATATCCTTCACGGAATGGATGAATCAGACGTTGATAAAGTCTTAGCGCCAAGAATTAAAGAATAATAGTGAAATTGTGACAGAAAATATTCTTGTTTTCTTGCCACTAATAGAAATAAAAGTGCTCCTAGAAATCATGGGAACACTTTTCAATTATTTTAAATCTATCTATTTCGAATCTCTTTTAATCGGCAAACGCCTTTTTATACAAGAACAGATAATCTTCTTTCGTAATATCCCTCGCATTACTAGGTGTAGATCCGTTTAAAAAGGCTGATTCAGCTAAGTAATCAAAATCTTCCTCTCTAACTTCTGTAAGTGATGAAAATGCAGGGATAGAGATATCTTTTGCAAGCTGCTTCATTTCCTCAACTAAACGATGTGCTGCCGTTAGCTCTGAATCCTCCGTTGTAGCAATACCTATAGTTCTGGCGATGGTGGCATGCTTATATAAGTCAGCTTCAGCATTAAATTCAATCAGATACGGAAGGAACATGGAATTAGCGACACCATGCGGAGTATCATACAATCCGCCAATCGCCTCCGCCATACAGTGGACTGAGGCAACATCAGCATGGGAAAATGCCATCCCAGCGATAGTTGATCCAATCATCATGTTATAACGTGCTTCTTCATTATCACCGTTGTAAACAGCTTCTCTAAGATAAGGGTAAATATGCTTCATCCCCTGTAAAGCAAGCCCTTCCGCGATCGGGTTAGAAAGCTTACAAGTATAGGCCTCAATCGCATGAACCAATGCATCCATACCGGTTGATGCAGTTAAGTGGGGAGGAAGGCCATATGTCAGTTCCGGGTCTACGATAGCAAGAGCAGGAGCAATATGCACGTCCTTGATTGTAAATTTCGTTTTCTTCCCAGTGTCTGTAATGACAGAAGAACGGGTTACTTCTGCTCCAGTTCCTGCTGTAGTAGGCACTACAACGAGAGGAGTCACCTGTTGAGGAACGTTATCTCTTCCTGCATAATCCTGCGGTTCACCGCCAAGGGTATGTAAGATTGCGATCGCTTTAGCAGAATCTATGACAGAACCTCCGCCCAATGCAAATATGATATCTGCTCCAAAAGCTTTTGCCGCTTCCCCGCCAGCCTTACAATCATAATCTCGAGGATTCGGTTTAACTTGATTAAAGACTTCAGTTTCATAGTTTTCTTTAGCCAGCATAGTTTGTAAACGTTCTGCCAATCCCAACGCTTGAATCCCTGGATCGGTAACAATAAAGATTTTATTTCCTTTCACAAATTGCTTAAGAAAATCCCCGGTCTTTTGAAAAATGCCATTTCCTGTTCGAATAACGGTAGGTAAGTGAAAATCCATCGCTTTCATTTCTTTGACCTCCAATCAGAGATATATAAGCTTTATTATACAATACTTGCCCTCTTTCTTAAGCAGTTGGGCTTGAGTAAGTTAACAAATGGGAAACCAAAATGATTTTGTATTACAATAGAAATATAAACACAAGATGGAGAGATACAGTTTATGAAGCACAGAACGCTATTATTTGATGTAGATGACACACTTTTAGACTTTGGAGCAGCAGAAAAACTTGCGCTTCGACTGCTTTTTGAAGAGCATGGATTCCCCTTAACACCAGAAGTAGAAGAACGTTATAAAAAAGTGAACCAGGAACTCTGGAAATCTTTTGAAAGAGGAGAAATAGACCGTGATGAGGTTGTAAATACCCGCTTTTCGATTTTATTTAAAGAGCATGGTAAAGAGGTCGATGGAGTATTATTGGAAAAAAGCTATCGGTCGTACCTCGAAGAAGGGCATGATCAAGTCCCGGGTGCATTTGAGCTAATTACAGATCTACAGAGGAATTTTGATTTATTCATCGTGACGAATGGCGTTTCAAAGACACAGGATAAAAGGTTGCGCGATTCAGGTTTACATCCGTTATTCAGGGATGTTTTTGTTTCAGAAGACACCGGCTTTCAAAAACCGATGAAGGAATTTTTTGATTATGTTTTCGCAAGGATACCTGAAGTTGATTTAGGACAAACATTGATCATCGGAGATTCTTTGAGTTCGGATATCAAAGGCGGTAACATGGCCGGTATTGATACTTGCTGGTTCAATCCACGAAAGAAACATAACAACACGGATATCATACCAAGCTATGAGATACAAAAACTGGAGGAACTTTATCAGATTTTGGGAGTGAAATAGGAATAAATGTGATAACAATATGAAACCCCGTTGCTTACATAACAGCGCCGGGGTTTTTTGACTTTTACATCAAGAATCAAGTATCAAGAAATGTTTTTCCCTTAATACTATTTAGTGAAAAAATAAATTGCCTTGTTAGTTCAACAGTGTTTTCCAGGTCTTTTAAATCAACCACTTCAAGAGGAGCATGGGTATACCGTGAAGGAATTGAAATCCCGCCAGTTACAATACCTGATCCTGTCATGTGGATTGCACCAGCATCTGTACCAATCCCCATAAAGACTTCTGGTTGAAGCGGAATTTCATAATTTGCAGCAAGATCTTCAAGCAATCCAGTGATTAGAGGATGGGCAATCTGTGATTTATCCATCACTTTTAAACAAGGACCCTGCCCAAGCTTTCTTGTATTCGTCATTAAAACATCACCGGTATCACTTGTAGGAGTCGTATCGATAGCAAGTGCAAAATCAGGATTCACCTCATTTGCCACGACACTAGCACCACGCAAGCCTACTTCTTCCTGTACTGTAAAAGCAAAATGAATATCGCCATGTTCATCGTTTGCATTTAGAGTTTTTAGTAGCTGGATCATCACAGCACAGCCAGCACGATCATCCAGTGATTTCCCCGAAACACGATTACTGCCTTCCGCAAGATAATTCAGTTCGGTTCCATAGCTTATCGGTAGACCGGGCTTTATGCCAAGCTCAGCTGCTTCTTCTACCGAATCCACTCCAATATCGATATACAATTCCCTGTGAGAATTCACGCGGTTTGGATCATCCCACTTCACATAGTGAGCAGATAACGTACCAGTTACACCGCGTATGATCGATTTATTTGTTTTAATTTTAACCGGCTGAGAGAGTAAAATGCGGTCATCATGTCCTCCGACTTTTTCAAAACGTATCAGACCATTATTTTCTATTTTTTTCACTACAAAGCCAACTTCATCCGTATGGGCAGCTAAAAGGAGGGAAGGGTATTCTGGATTTGTCCCTTTCCTGGTGACGATTAAATTTCCTAACGCATCAACTTTCCATTCATCCGCTGTATCCTTGACTTCTTCAAGAATAGATCTTAAAACATCCTGCTCAAACCCGGATGGGCCAACTATATCGCATAATTTTTTTAGAAGATCATACATTTTTTATCCCTCCAAAAAGTGAAAGGGCAGGAGAGCCCTTTCATCAGGATTATTTAGACAATGTTACGTTCGTAAATAAATCATCGTTCATTGGATGTGCTTTAAATCCTTCCACATATTTAGCCTTCGCAAGTGGAGGAGTGGTGTGAACTAGATTTGCCCATGGAGCATCTTTATATAAAATCTCCTGAACTTCTTTATAGATATCAGCACGCTTTTCCTGATCGAGTGTTTGTCTGGCTTTTACTAACAGTTGATGGACTTCTTCACTCTTATAAAATGCTCTGTTATTCGCAGGTACTTCTGCATTTGACTTATCCAGGTTAGGGAAAAGGAAGTTATCAGGATCGGCCATAACTCCAGTCCAGCCGAACAATGCCATCGGATGTCCACCCTGGCTAGTCTTGTCAAGGTAAGTAGCCCATTCATAAGTTACAATTTCAACTTCTATACCGATTTTTGAAAGATCAGATTGTAAAGCTTCAGCGATTTTTTGCGGCTGTGGCAGATATGGCCGAGGATTACTCATTGTCCATAACTGAGTCTTAAATCCATCTTCGTAACCTGCTTCTTTTAAAAGCTTCTTAGCCTTCTCAATGTCCAATTCATATCCTTCAACATTATCGTTATAACCCCATAGGCTCGGCGGTAAAGGATTCTTCGCCACTTCACCAAGTCCACTGTAAAAGGCGTCAACAATTGCTTTTCGGTCGATCGCATAGTTGATCGCTTTTCTTACCTTCACATCATTAAACGGTTCTTTCTCCATGTTGAAGGCCAAATAACCAATATTAAAGCTCGGACGTTCGATAAGGTCAAGTGACTCATTGTTTTTCACACTATCGGCTTTTGATGGATCAAGACCATCCATCATATCGATTTCACCGGTTTGCAGTGCTGTTAATCTAGCTGTGTTATCTGGAATCACCTTGAAAATCAGCCGATCTAGTTCAGGCTTTCCATCAACATAATAATCCTCATTTTTTTCTAAAGTGACGGTGTCATTTCGTTTCCATTCCTTAAACTTGAAAGGGCCAGTACCGACTGGATGCTCATTAAACTTTTCATTATATTTCTTAATCGCATCTGGACTCGCGATACCAAACATTGGAATCGCAAGGTAACTGATGAACGGAGCGGTTTTTTCCTTAAGTTTGAATTCAACAGTCGTTTCGTCGATTGCTTTTACGCTTTCGATCAAATGGTTTTCATCACCTTTAAAACCGCCGTATAAAAATGAATAATAAACAAAGTCACCGCCCTGATGATAAGGATTCTCCTTGTCCATCCAGCGATCAAAGTTAAAAACAACCGCATCTGCGTTAAACTTTGTTCCATCATGGAACTTTACATCGTCTCGCAGTTTGATTGTCCAGGTTAGTCCATCTTCAGACGTTTCATAACCCATCGCAAGCTTTGGCTGTAGTTTCAAGTTGTTATCATAAGTAAATAGCGTTTCATAGATATTGTTGGTGGATCTAATAGATTCACCATCTGTCACGTTAATAGGATCTAGTGAAACTGCATCAGCTCCACGTCCGAAGACTAAGGTGCCTCCTCCGTTTGAAGAATTGTCTTCTGAAGTGCCCGAGGAACTTTCGTTGTTACTGCAGCCAGACAAAACCAAAGCTGCAACCATGATGATACTGAGAAGTACTTTTACTTTTTGCAAATCTATCCCTCCTAATTTATGTATCAGAGGAATTTTAACCCAAATGCTTTAATTTTTCAACACGGTAAAGCGAAAAAATATCAGAAATTTACCAAAAGATACAAAATTTTGTTGTGAATAAGGAAAATAACTCTCATAACTTTCTTTTATAAACTGCCATAACGAAAAACAAATTTAATAGAATAGGACACTAAGTTAAAATTAAAAGTGAAAAGTATACCTACATCTTTTATTTAAGAGAGAAAAGAGGCAGCCGATGAATGTGCAGATCTTATTATTTGAGGGTTTTGATGAACTTGATGCAATTGGACCTTTTGAAGTGCTGAAACGAGCGAATGAATGTGGAGCAAACTTTCAAGTGAAGATGGTGACATTAGGGTTACCGAGAGTGATTGGGTATTATGGCTTAGAAGTGAAGGCAGATGAATATATCAATGAGGAAAACTATCCCGACATCTTGATCGTTCCCGGTGGAGGCTGGAACCACAGAGGAGGAAAAGGTGCGAGAAAAGAAGCTGAAAGTGAAACGATCCCTTCTTTGATCGGAAAGTTTTATAAAGAGGGGTCCATCATTGCCGGTGTCTGTACAGGAGGAATGTTGATGGCCGCCGCAGGAATTGCAAAAGGGCATAAAGCCACGATGCATCATCTTGCCGAAAAGGAAATGGAGTCATATGGTTGCGAAGTAGTGGGTGCACGGGTGGTTGATGATCATGATCTAATTACTGCAAGGGGAGTGACTTCCGGTATTGATCTAGCTTTATGGTTGATAGAACGGTTTGTGGGTTCTGAAGCAGCTTGCCAGGTTGAAAAGAGACTCGAGTATGAAAGGAGAGGGACTGTTTGGAGAAGAAGATAGCATGAAGCGTGGGGATGCACCTTCGAAAAAGAGGGATAAATATTTATAAATATTATTATTTTACCAAAAAACTTAGAACCATGTGAGCAGAGGAGCACACATGGTTCTAATAATACTTACAAATTGTTTTTTAAAGATGGTCCGTTTTCTTGGAGTATTGCTTTTTCCCTGCTTTTCGGTTTTCTTCCATTAAAATATTCTTCTCGTGATTATGTGCGTTATTGTCTCTTGGTTTCTTATCGTCATCTTTAGTGTTGGACATTTTCAGCACTCCCCTCATAGGTTTTCGCTCCTTAGTATTTCCCTGGATGGTAGAATTATGTAAAACCAAAAAGGAGCCAAAGCGGCTCCTTTTTAATAATAAAGCAAGAATCCATAGTGATATTTTTTAAAGTGGGTTAAGTGGAGTTTCATGCAACTCAGGTACTCTCACGTCAGAAACGGGATATTGAAATGTTATCTCAGAAGATTGCTTTGTGACATTGGTTTCAACCTTTTTAAATTCTTCGCTAAGGAAACGTTCAACTTTTTTCCGTCGGCGACCGGCTTTTCTAGCCATGATCAACGCCCTCCTTTTTTAATCATTTAAATTGATTGTAATCGTAAAGGAAATCATCGTTAAAGGAGCCAGAGGAATAGTCTAATGCGTTTGAATCACAGTAATCATCGCCAGCGTATCTTCTCTTCACAATCAACCTTTTGCATTTACTACAGTATGGACTGCCACTCTTAAATACGGAGCGTTCTTGTCCGCAATAAATACAAAAGTCTGTCACACTACATCCCTCCAAAAAATACAAAGTATTAAGATGTACCTTAACTATAAAGAGTGTAACGAAGCAGTTCAACTCTCGAAATAAACCATATTATCTGATTATTTGTAACTTTCAGATATAAAGCGCCTAAAACCGTCTTCTTTCTTAACTTTTCTTTTTTATTGAGGGAAAATGAAGGAGTATCTTATATTATTTAGTAAAGTTATCGGTCTTGGGAACCAGAGGTATTTATCTCTTTTTGTCGAAGCCTATGGAAGAGGTGATTTTTCATGAACATCCATAAAATATTAGTTGTTAGTCCCATGCATAAAGAAATACAAACTGTATTAGAAGAAAAAGGGTTAGGGAAGGCGTTTCGATATTTACCCGAAGAAGAAACAGGTTCTGCTGATCTGGAATGGGCTGATGCTTTTCTTGCTTTTAATACAAAGAATGACTATGACTATTCCAAAGTCAAATGGGTTCACTCGCTTGGCGCAGGTGTGGACCGCTTTTTATTCCAAAAAGACTGGGATGAAGATGTTCTATTAACAAGAACGATTTGTTCCTTTGGCCAACGAATAGGAGAGTACTGCTTAAGTTACATATTAAAAGATATCCAGTACCATAATGAATTTCAATCTTTCCAAGCAGCACAGAAATGGCAGCCGATGACTCCGGCCATGTTAAGGGAACAAAAGGTGCTCATCTATGGAACGGGAGAGATCGGCCAAAAGGCTGCAGAGATTCTTTCTTCTTTCGATGTTAAAGTATATGGGGTCTCACTCAGCGGAAGGCAAAAAGATTTTTTTGAAGAAGTATTCCCGGTTGAAAACCACTTCTCACGATTAAATGAAATGGACTACCTTATTAACACATTGCCGTTGACTAAAAAAACAGAAGGGCTCTTCGATGCTTCTATTTTTGAAAAACTGGATGCAGCTGGTTTTATAAATGTCGGGAGAGGGGCCTCTCTTAAAGAAAGCGCCTTATTGGATGCATTAAAGAATAACCATCTACGTTTTGCGGTACTTGATGTGTTTTCCGAAGAACCACTTTCAAAAGATAGCCCCTTATGGGAACATCCCAGGATATCACTCACACCGCATATATCAGCCGTTACCACAGCAGAAGAGGCAGTAGACTGTTTTGTAGAAACGCTTAAAAACGTAGAGCAAGAAAAACCGCTCAAAAATAAAGTAGATATTTCGAAAGGATTTTAGCCACCTGAAATGAAAGTAGCTAAAGCATAAACAATCTCAAATTATAAAAGGGAGGAGATCATATTGAGTAATCGTGAATACTTGCTTGAACAGATGAACTGGCCAACGATAAAAGAAAAAATTGAAGCAGGAATGGATACTGTTATTATTTGTACCGCTTCTGTTGAACAACACGGCCATCACTTATCTGAACTAACCGACACAGTAATTGGACAGGAAGTTGCGCTTCGTGTTGCCGAAAAGCTAGGTAATGCGCTGGTCTCTCCAGTAATTCGCCCGGGGCTTTCGGAACACCATATGCCAATGGCTGGGAGTATAACGCTCAGGCCGGAAATCTACAGGGGGATAATAGAGGATTTTGTCACAGGCTATAAAAGTCACGGCTTCAAAAAAATCATTATTTTCTCCTCGCATGGCGGCAACTTTAATGAAAATGAAAAAATCGTAAAAGAACTTAAAGAAGTACACCCTGATATTCAATTAAGCAGTGCATTATCACTTACACGGCTGATGGAGCTTATGGCACAGTTTGAAAAGAAATATGGACTGGTTGAAGGAAGCTGCGCGCATGGTGGAGCAATGGAAACGTCCGTAATGCTTCATATCGCACCAAATCAAGTCGATATGGATAAAGCAAAAGCAGGCTATGTCGGCCCAATGACAGAGGAAGTTTTAAACAAGCTGTTTAATCAAGGGATAGTTGGAATTACCGAAGTCGGAATTATGGGCGATCCAACTAAGGCGAAAGCGGAATGGGGCGAATACTTTTTAGATCTCTTTTCGGATGAAATTGTAAAAGCCGTGCGAGATGAATTTTACTTTCAAAATGCCTAATCTATACTTCAAAAGCAAAAAAGTGGGGAAGAGGTGATGGAAATCTTAGCAAAAATGCTAAAAGAATCTAATTATACTGTTGTACTAACTGGCGCAGGGTTAAGTACGGAATCCGGGCTTCCTGATTTCCGTTCCAGTAACGGACTCTGGAATAACCGAAATCCATTGGAACTGGCGACGGTGGACGCAATGGAACATAACCAGGAAGAGTTTATTTCATTTTATCGCCAGAGAATGAAGGCGTTGTTAGACGTTGTGCCCCACGCCGGATATCGTATTTTAGCCGAATGGGCAGATAAGGGAATCATCAAATCCTTTATCACTCAGAATGTTGACGGTTTCCATACCATTTCCGGACATAAGGACGTTGCGCAACTACATGGGACATTAAGAGAGTGCCGTTGCCATAACTGTGGAGAAACTTATCCGATGGAAACCTTCCTGGAGTCTAACGATTTAACATGCGTTTGCGGGGGATTTATCAGGCCATCTGTTGTATTGTTCGGAGAAATGCTTCCCGAAGATGCTATCCACCTTGCAGAGGAAGAAACGAACAATGCGGACTTGTTTATTGTACTGGGTTCGTCATTACAGGTTGCCCCTGCGAACCTATTTCCGCAGATCGCAAAACAGAATGGTGCAAAACTCGTCATAGTAAATATAGAACAAACTCCACTTGACGACATTGCAGACCTTGTCATCAATAAAAGGAAAATTGGTGAAGTGCTGAAAGAAGTTAATGAGTCTATTTGAAGGGAAAATTCTAAAAGGGGAAAGGGGTGAGCAATTGCAAATGCATCCTGCTCACCCCGACTTTATTAATATACTTTATCACCGTTAAAAATAGAGTTCTTTACGACAACGTAATCGACATGGCGAATTGCATCCAGGTTGTCCCCACCGGCATAAGAAATAGAAGATTGAAGATCCTGTTCCATTTCGATAAGAGTATCTTTTAGAGAACCTTTATGTTCCACATACATTTTTTTGCCTTCCACATTTTTTCTTTCCCCTTTTTGAAACTCAGATGCAGAACCAAAGTATTCTTTCACAAGCTTTCCGTCTACCTCAATCGTTTCTCCCGGGGATTCTTCGTGACCGGCAAACAAGGACCCGATCATGACCATGGATGCACCAAATCGAACGGATTTCGCGATGTCTCCATGCGTACGGATGCCACCGTCCGCGATGATCGGTTTACTAGCAGCTTTTGCACACCAGCGAAGAGCAGCTAACTGCCAGCCTCCTGTCCCAAAGCCAGTCTTAATCTTCGTGATACATACCTTACCCGGCCCGATGCCCACTTTTGTTGCATCCGCACCGGCATGCTCCAATTCACGTACCGCTTCTGGCGTTCCAACATTTCCTGCAATAACAAAGCTTTCAGGAAGGTGTTTCTTAATGTGCTTGATCATTTCAATAACTGCATTTGAATGCCCGTGAGCAATATCAATTGTTATAAATTCAGGTGAAAGCTCTTCAGCAGCAACTTGTTCAACAAAGCTATATTCTTCTTCTTTTACCCCAACACTAATTGATGCGATCAATCCGCGAGCTTTCATTTCTTTTACAAAAGAAATTCTCTTCTCCGGTTGAAAACGATGCATGATATAGAAATAGCCATTCTCCGCCAGGAAAGTTGCGATCTTTTCATCGATGATCGTTTGCATGTTCGCAGGTACCACAGGCAGCTTAAACGAATGCCCACCAAGTGTCACGCTAGTATCACACTCAGAACGGCTGTTTACGACACATTTAGCCGGAATTAATTGAATATCTTCGTAATCAAACACATTTTCCATTAATAACACTCCCAAAAACGAATATTAAATTATTAAATTTTAAAAACGTTCGTCCATTAGGTAATTTACATTATTTTTTGACAAAAGTCAAAGTGAAAATAAAGTAAGGGATTAAAAAGCATCTTCTCTACTTATAATCTCTCGTTTTTATAAATTCATCAATCAACTTATTAACTTTTACAACACATCACTTAGTTCTGTATCGGAGTGAATCGCGATCAAAATAACCGCTTTCTGGTCGCCGATGTTTTTCACAAAGTGCGGAACACTGGCATTCCAGCTGAAAGAATCTCCTACTTCTAAAATAAAGGATTCTTCACCCTGTTCAGCCAAGATCTTTCCTTCCAATACCAGATGGCATTCTTCCCCTTCATGTGAATGCGGCTCACCGATAGAGCCTTCAGAAGGAACATCAACAATCATCATCCTTAGACCGCCCCTCGAAGTTAAATGCTGAACTTTTAAGTTATTGTGTAAAGAATTTTTCCTTGAATCTTTTCGTACGACGTGCATTTGTTGTTTTTTTTCTAATAATAAATAGGGTAAGGGAACGCCGAGAAACTCTGCAATTGTACTTAGCGTGTTAATAGAAGGGGAAGTATTGTTATTTTCCACATTACTTATGAACCCTTTCGAAAGACCTGTCCCTTCACTCATTTGAGCAATCGTGATTTTCTTCCTGTTTCTGATCGAGCGGACTTTAGTACCGATATCCAGTGCCATCACCTCAAAGGTTTTCTACTATGAAACATATTTCTATATTAACAAAAATATAATTGACGTTCTACACTCCTTTTGTTAACTTATATATAACAATATTTCATAAAAGAAAACATATAAGGGAGGAATAACTGTTATGATGCCATCTTTTTTTATTGCTCATGGTGCACCATTACTAGCTATCGAAAACAATATATATACTAAATTTTTACATGCTTTAGGCATTGCTTTACCAAAGCCTGTGGCAATTGTGCTTTTTTCTGCTCACTGGGAATCAGCAACACAAAAGGTAAGTGATGTCGAAGATTTTGAGACCATATATGATTTCGGCGGTTTTCCTGCAGCACTCTATCAAATTAAGTATCCTGCGAAAGGTAGCGGGTTAGTCACCAACAAGATTGAGGAAGTCTTTACAAAAAACGAAATACCTTTTGAAGTAGATAACAGGCGAGGACTGGACCACGGAGCATGGGTTGTACTAAACATGCTATATCCAGATGCAGATATTCCTGTCATCTCCATGTCTGTTAACCCGAATCTCCCACCAGAAGCACAATACAAGATAGGAAAATCTTTATCTAAGTTAAGAGAGGAAAATATCTTAATCATCGGAAGTGGCGGGACCGTTCATAATTTTGGAACGATTAAATTTGGCAGCGAGAACGGAGATGCTGACCAATGGGCAGTTGAGTTTGATCAGTGGCTAGATCGCCATATTAATAACTGGGATCTTGATACACTATTCAACTATAAATCCTTAGCACCTGCGGCAGATCTTGCTGTACCACCACATGGAAACGAACACTTTATTCCGATCTTTTATGCGATGGGAGCAGCTGATAACGAAAGAACCGGAAAGTTATTGCATAACAGTTATCGATATGGAAACCTCAGCCACAGTGTATGGCAATTCGGGGTGTGAAGTAATCGGGGAAGGAGTCTAGACTTCCTAAAATCATTATGCAAAGGAAAATGATATACTGTACCTAAAGAAAGACTTGTAGAAGTGTATAAGAACGAAATAGTAAAAAGATATTCAGAAGCAGTATTAGGAGGAAAAATGCATGGAAGGAACAAAAAGAGAGAATATTAAACCCGGTTTGAAAGTAAGGGTAGTCCAAAAACAAGACCAACGGACAGGAAAACTAACGGAAGGTGTGGTTTCCAGGTTACTTACCAAATCTACTACACATCCGCATGGCATTAAGGTCATGCTTGAAAACGGCATCGTGGGTAGAGTGAAGGAAATAGTAGAGTGATTGTTAACAAAAAATAAATTTTCCTCAAAAAGAAGCGTGCAAACACTTTAAGTTTGCACGCTTTGTTCTTAACGTTTATAGCTTCTATTAGGCGGGTTGAACCTTCCGATCCCGAGTTCTCTAGCTTCTCCGTACAAAGATTTGATCAGGCTGATCGTCATGAGCAGCATGATGAACGAGAATGGGAAGGCCGCTGCTATCATGGTATTTTGCAGTGCCTGCAGTCCGCCTGTATAAAGAAGTGCAAGTGCAGTTGCCGAAAGCAGGACTCCCCATGTTAGTTTGATTCCCTTACCAGGTGAAAGAGAGCCGTTAGAAGTCATCATTCCTAACACGAAAGTTCCTGAGTCAGCTGACGTAATAAAGAAGGTTCCGATCAAACAAATCGCCAGAATCGATGCAATCATTCCCAAAGGATAGTTAGAAAAGACACCGAATAACGATTCCTCTGTCGCATACTCTGATATCCTTGCAAGCCCTTCGTGTTCTAGCGAAATCGCTGTTCCACCGAATGTCGAGAACCATAGGAATCCGATAACAGACGGAATAAGCAAGACAGTGAATACAAATTCCCTTATGCTGCGTCCTCGCGATACTCTTGCAATAAAGATGCCGACAAAGGGGGACCATGCAATCCACCATGCCCAATAAAAGACTGTCCAGCCGGTGATCCAGCTTCTAGTATCTTCGTCAAGCGGAGCGATCCGAAAACTCATCGCAGGGAGGTTTTGCAAATAGGTTCCAATGGTATTTGTAAAAAGGTTTAAGATAAACATGGTTGGGCCGAGGATAAACATCACGGCAAAAAGAAGAACCGCAAGCAGCATGTTAGCGTTAGATAATATCTTAATCCCTTTGCTTAAGCCTGACCAGGCAGAATACATAAACAGAACCGTTACTACAGCAACTATTACAAATTGGACGACGATGTTAACAGGAAGACCAAACAAGAACGATAAACCGCCGTTAATCTGCACTGCGCCGAATCCAAGTGTGGTCGCTACCCCGATCACAGTGGCGATAACAGCCAGTATATCAATAATTTTTCCCAACGGACCCTCAGCTTTCTTTCCGAGCACTGGATACAACGTTGCACTGATGAGTCCCGGTTTCCCATGCCTGAACTTAAAATAAGCTAACACGAGTGCGACAATACCGTAAATGGCCCAGGCATGAACTCCCCAGTGAAAATAGGTAAACCGCATCGCGTCTTTTATCGCCTGGTTGGTGCCAGTTTCACCAGTTGGTGAACTGACAGCATAGTGGCTGATCGGTTCAGCCGTCCCCCAGAATACGAGTCCGATTCCCATACCTGCACTAAATAACATCGCAATCCAGGTTGGGCGGGAGAACTCAGGTTCATCATCAGGTTTTCCCAGTTTGATTCGGCCGACAGGGCTGATTAAGAAAAATAAGCAAACGATCACAAAGAAAGTAACTAAAATTAAGTAATACCAACCAAAAGCATTTGATATAAAAGTTTGGATGTTAGCTGTAATCGTCTCAAGAGCATCGGGCATTAAAACACCCGCTAACACCAGCAGAAACATCACCGCTGCTGATACTTTAAAAACAGTTGTTACGTTCTTCACCAAAAAACCCCTTTCCTAAACAACAAAATCTTCTTATTTCCCAAATACATATTTTCATTACCCCAACTGCCGGGTAATAATTCCTTTGTTGCCATGAATAGTTAAACAGGAATAAGTAAAAGAAGTAAAACACGGATGTACCTGCACTTTCTTATTCCTGTACATGAAGGGGATCCTTTTTTACAAACATGTTTAGCTTATTGGTTTGGAGGACAGAAAAGACTAAGAGGAGTTTTACAGCTATTGTAGAAATTACCCACTAAAGTGTGGATCAGAAGCACAACTGAGGTGATAACATTGAAAAAAATCATTTTTCCGGCTATTTTTGTTCTACTTCTTTCCGCCTGTTCAACTGAAAACAACCAGCAAGATGAACAGACAGAGCAGAACGAAGAGGAGGCTACTGAAGTATTTTCAAGACAGGCCGAGGTAATCGCACCGAATCTAAATGTTCCCTGGAATATTAACAAACATGA
This sequence comes from Exobacillus caeni, assembly GCF_005747095.1. Classification (GTDB taxonomy): domain Bacteria; phylum Bacillota; class Bacilli; order Bacillales; family Guptibacillaceae; genus Exobacillus; species Exobacillus caeni. Next base: position 52,710 of record NZ_SWLG01000008.1, read on the forward strand.
CAATACTTTTTATTTGAGCCAGCGACCAGGAAATATTATAAAAGTCGATGGTACAAACGGAACGAAAACAGAGCAAAATATAGAAGTTACAAAGGATATCCTGCAGACAGGGGAAGGTGGCTTCTTAGGATTTATCCTGGCACCAGATTTTTACAAATCACGTGAAGCTTATGCTTACCATACATATGAACAGCAAGGAGAAGTTCTTAACAGAATCATCGTCCTGAAACTTAATCAAAACACATGGACAGAAGAGAGGATCTTATTAGAGGGAATTCCAGGCGGAAGGATTCATAACGGCGGCCGGATCAAAATTGGGCCAGATGGAAAATTGTATGCTACTGCTGGTGATGCTGGAAACGCTGATAATGCTCAGAACCTTGAAACGCTCGCAGGAAAAATATTGCGGATGAATCTGAATGGGACTATTCCTGCAGATAACCCTTTCGAAGATTCATATGTTTATTCCTATGGCCATCGAAATCCTCAGGGACTCGCCTGGGATACCGATGGAACATTCTACAGTTCTGAACACGGACAGACTGCCCATGATGAAATCAATCTCATCGAACCGGGAAGAAATTACGGATGGCCGGTAATCGAAGGAGATGAAACCGCTCCTGGCATGGTTTCGCCAATCTACCAGACAGGAGATACCACATGGGCGCCATCTGGAATCGCGATCAAAGACAGGAAGATTTATGTATCTAACTTAAGAGGGGAACAAATTCGAATCTTTAATCTGAATGACAACAGCGTGAGTACTTTTTTTGAAAACGCGGGAAGAATGAGGGATGTGCTGATTGAAGGAGATACGTTATATACCATTACGAACAATCGTGATGGCCGGGGAACCCCGAGGAAAGGTGATGACAAATTAATAAAGATTGCAATCGAAGAATGAGTATAAGTATCGGAACAAGGAATAGTTGAAATTATAGTACAATAAACGCAAATTTAACGAAGAACAAACACTAAGAAAAATATCTGAAAATAAAAATAGTTTAGAAAATTTCATTCACCGTATTTAAGTACAAAACTTAAAAAGAAAAAACAAATTATACAACATTATTATTTAAATTTTCAAAATAGAAAAACAACTTAATGGAATCTTTTAAACAGATTCTTTATAATAATGTTGAAAAACATTACTAACAAAAAATGAAAGGATGTGTCAGAATGCAGAAGACGAAGGTGGAAGCCCAACAAACGGTTTATGTGAATGAATTTACGAACGGAATCTTAGACCCTGATAAACCGATGCTCGGACCGGTAAAAGACGGTGGAGATATTATCGCAAATACTACCCCGGGATGCTGGGGACCGATGATCACTCCATGTATCCGTGGAGGACACGAAGTTACAAAACCGGTGTTTGTCGAAGGGGCAGATGTTGGGGACGCAATCGCAATACGGATTAAGTCGATCCAGGTTACATCCGTAGCAACTTCTTCTGGAAATGATAAACCCGTAGATGGCAGATTTCTGGGCGATCCTTTTGTAGCTGTGAAGTGCCCGGGCTGCGGAGAGATGTATCCAGAAACTAAAATCGAAGGAACCGGACCACAGGCGATCCGCTGCGCGAAGTGTAATGAGGATGTCACACCTTTCGTTTTTACTAACGGTTATACAATGGCGTTTGATTCTAACCGAAATGTAGGAGTCACGGTACATAAAGAAGTAGCAGAAGAAATCGCCCGAGATGGCCGTTCCTACATGGCAACACCGGAAAAGTCAGTACAAAATCCTATCGTTACCTTCGCACCTCACGATCTGATAGGGACTATAGCTAGACTACGGCCATTCTTAGGACAGCTCGGCACAACTCCATCCAGGCCGCTCCCCGATTCCCATAATGCAGGAGACTTTGGCCAATTTTTAGTAGGGGCACCACATGAATACGGAATCACAAAAGAACAATTAGAAGAACGCACAGACGGCCATATGGATATTAACCGAGTACGTGAAGGAGCAATCCTTATTTGCCCGGTAAAGGTACCAGGAGGAGGCGTCTACCTCGGTGACATGCATGCGATGCAGGGAGACGGGGAAATCGCCGGCCATACAGCAGACGTCTCAGGTGTTGTTACACTCCAAACGAAAGTAATAAAAGACTTAAAAATAGACGGTCCGATCCTCTTGCCAGTTGTAGAAGACCTGCCATACCTTGCAAAACCAATCACGAAGAAGGAAAAAGAAACTGCTCTGCAGGTTGCAAACCAGTGGGGAGTAAAAGGGCTAGAAGAATCACTTCCCATTTCTTTCATCGGAACCGGAGCAAACTTAAACGAAGCCACAGACAACGGAATGCAACGAGCAGCAGATGCATTTGGTGTAACAGTTCCGGAAATCATGAACCGAGCAACAGTTACCGGATCGATTGAGATCGGAAGACATCCAGGGGTTGTAACAGTAACATTTTTAGCACCGACGATGTATTTAGATAAACTTAATCTGACAGAGTTGATCAAGGATCAGTACCATGAGGCGATAGAATAGTAGGAAGTTTGACACACGGGGCTTTAGAGTCCCGTGTGTTTTTTACTGTAAACTTTTTTGGAGGAATTTAATATCATATCGAAAATAGAGGTTGAGAAAGAGGAAATAGAAACCGTCATATTTAGAGAATGTCAACCTTTACTTTCCAACTACAGTAATACTAAATAGGATAAGAGAATCGGTAGTTGGTGCTTGTGTGTGAGGGAAGTCGATTAGATTTATAAAAAGTAAAATCAAAACCACCAGTGTGAACTGGTGGTTTGCTCTGCGGCTGAAAGCCTTTGTTACCGGCCTTGGCCTTAAAGGCCCACCGAAAGGGTCTCCCACTTGCACCACATTCACTCACTAATTCTAAAGAATCCCTCTATTTCTTTCGGTTTTTCTTCCCAGTAAATGGGTCATACTCTTCGAACAATGTTAACTGGTCAGCCATATAGTCTTCTTTCAGCTGATTTCTAATGTATTCCTGTATTTGTTTTTTATTTCTGCCTACTGTATCGACATAGAATCCTCGGCACCAGAATTTACGATTCCCGTATTTATATTTCAAATTGGCATGTCGATCAAAAATCATGAGACTACTTTTTCCTTTTAAATAGCCCATAAATTGAGATACACTTAATTTTGGCGGGATGCTTACCAACATGTGAATATGGTCCGGACATGCATTTGCTTCGTGTATCTTCACATCTTTCCGTTCACATAAATCCCGAATAATTTGACCTATACTCTTTTTATATTTTCCATAAATAATCTGCCTTCTATATTTTGGGGCGAATACAACGTGATACTTACAATTCCATGTTGTGTGTGCTAAACTGTTCATGTCCTTCATTGGGGACCCCTCCTTCTATGGTGAGATGAAGTGGTCGGGAAACCAACTTTATCCTACCATGAAGTGAGGCTTTTTTATTACCACGCTATAAGCTCTCTGGAACCCCCGGCATAGCCAGGGGTTTTCTAAACCACTAATAAAAAAGTGTTGGGTTTATCCAACACTTTCATTTCTATATAAATAGACACTACTAATATTTATATGATTGACCGCCATCAATAGGAACAACTGCAGCATTAATAAAATCTGCTTGGTCAGATAATAAAAACGCAACTAGGTAACCAATTTCTTCTGGCTTACCAAAACGTTTCATTGGGTTAACACTAACAAATTCTTTTCCGACTTCTTCCCAGTTTTCGCCACCGATTTGTTTGAGAGAACCTTCTACCATTGGAGTCATAATAGCCCCTGGAGCAATGGCTTTAATGCTGACGCCGTATTGTCCATATTCAACACCTGAGTTACGAGTTAATCCTACTACACCGTGTTTACTTGCTGCATACCCAGACTGGTTACCTATTCCACGTATACCGCCAACCGAAGCTGTGTTTACGATGGAGCCAAAACCTTGCTCTTTCATCACTTTTAGGACATACTTCATTCCGTAGAATACACCGTTTAAATTGATACTTACAACACGGTTGAATTCGTCAATCCCATAGTTTTCAGTTTCACTTTGTTTTCCTTCTACACCTGCATTGTTAAAGAAACCATCAATTTTCCCGAACTTATCAACTGTATACTGTACAAATTTTTCAACTTCTTTTTGATCTGCAACGTCCGCTTCTACTACTTCAACTTCTGCTTCAGGAGCAACTGATAGAATTTCTTTTTTACTTTCTTCTAAGCCATCTTTGTTAAGGTCAACCAGTACAAGTTTGGCCCCCTCTCTTGCCACTTGTAGGGCAGATGCTCTTCCTAGTCCGGAACCTCCGCCAGTAACCAGAACTACTTTGTTTTCAAAACGTTTCATTGCACTCTCTCCTTTACTCCTTAATATGATAAGATAATTTTAACCTACCAATTCAAGTGTAAAACAAAGAAACGATGTGCCTCAATCAGTAATAAACGTGATTCTGTTGAGTGAATCAACACTTTTTTAGAAAGTGTTGATTTTTTAATATAAGGAGGAAGCTTTGTATGGAAACAAAGATAAGTTTAGTTTCAAAACAAAGTATAAGAACAAAAGCCCATTTAAAAAAAGCTTTTATTTCCTTAATAAATGAAAAGGGGTATAGTCATGTAACTGTTAAAGATATTGTGAATAGAGCAATGTATAACAGAACTACTTTTTATCTTCATTATTTAGATAAAAATCACTTAACAGAGGAACTACAGGAAGAAATGTTTAATGCAATCAAACGTACTAGCATGGACCGTTACCGAAGAGGAGAGAACATTCCAATCACTAACATGGGCCCTGAATCCTTTGAGTTATTCCATTTCATTTATAAGACTCAAGATTTTTTTAACCTATATTTAAAAAAAGATACCATTCCAGGGTTACATCAAGATCTACCAAAAGCTATTTATGAAATATTAGAAGAACATTTTATATTTACAGCTGATAACTCTGATACAATCAATTCTTCCGAACATAAGCTTTACATGGCGTATGGTACTGCCGGACTCATTACCGAATGGATAAGAAAAAGATATATTACTTCTCCAAACGAAATGTCTCTTCAGCTTATTAACATATTAAAAACATTTGCGGATGGATTTACGATAGTAACAAAATAAATAGTTTTCCACCCATGGGTGATTTTTTAAGTCTTAAGTTTTCCGTTGGGAATTGAATGTTCGATTTCAATAAAAGAGGGTGCGGGTTTTCGAAATAATATGCGTATATGTATGGATAAAATGAGCAGAGGATAAAAAGGAAGATATTAATGCCATTTATAAGCACGATGAATTTGTAGAATTTATAGTTTCTAAGAAAGAATAGTAGGGTTTTAAGGTGCCTCCAACCATGTCAATATTAGACGGGAAAGGGGCACCCTTCTATTTTGATTAAATAACTTCTTTGAAAATACTATTGCCGCTATTTCTGATATAAAAATGGTACTTTGGAGGAATTTAACAATTATTGTCGAAAATGTTGATTAGTAACTTTCCTAACGAGGTGAACCCAATGGATCTTATTGAAATCGAAAAACACTTATTCAAAAACGAATACATAGACCTTGCTTACAATCGCTATTTAAAATTCACACACTCAGAAACCTACGACGAGTCTTATAAACAAGAAGTACTGTCAGAGTTAAATACATATTTTAAAGATATACGCATCGATGAGCAAAGCATTGTAGAGATTTCTAAAAAGTTAAGAGACAGTAACCCACAAACAGGAAGTTTTGTTCATTGGAGTAACACAAGTGATTTAGTTGACTATGCAACAAATCGACCTGCAGAAGTTTCTGCTCTACTGAAACAACTCTACAATGAAAATCTGCCTGTTCAAGAGCGGATCCAGGAGTTCCAGAAATCCGGCAAACAATACAACCCACAGATTAAACTCGGAGCACCGTTGTTTGGCTATCTTCTTGCAGCCAAAAACTATAAAAAGTATCCGATATATAAAGAAGATGTTTTTAAAGAAGTAAAGAAATCTTTTGGAATTGAGAAGAAGTTGGGATTAGTTAGTGCCAATTATCATGATTACTATCAAATTTGTAAGACTGCTTATAATTACCTAACCGATAAAAACCCGGAAATCTCGATGCTGGATGTACAGGATTTCTTCTTTTGTTTGACACAGTATGATGAATTGAAGACTGAGACAGCTGTTGATTACATACAAGCAATAGCCAAACGGCTGCATCGATTTTCTAATGACAGCGAAGATTTTGTAGAAGCAATTAAACAAATGGACATGGAAACATTAAAAGAAAGAAGAGAGTACTATCGAAATACTAAGAAAGTCAATCGGATTAAATTTTTAGCCTTAGATCAGTTTATTGAAAATAAAAAATTAACTGTTGAAGATTTAGAACAGATAAAAGAACAAGTAAACAATGAGTATGATACTAACATTCTACATTCCTGGAGTAACTTCACGATTCTTTTTCAAATATACTATCAACCTATTAAAGCAAAAATCCAACATGAGCTCGCCAATATACACCAGGCTATAAGAAACATTGAAGAGTTTGGAGAACAGGAATTTGCAAAGGATAAGGTACTTAACGGTTTTAGCTGGAATCAAAACTTTGGATGTACAGAATCATGGCTTGCTGTATATCCTGCAGATAAGGAAACTCACAAAAGAGCTGGCCAGTTTTTTATGTCGATTGAAGAAAATAGGATCCGCTATGGTCTGCTATTTGGGACAGAACATCCAAACCACGGTGAAGAAGATCTTGATTCTATTACAGACAGTGAGGAGTTTTCATTTAATCGCTTCAAGGAGAAATTTATTAATGTCTTTCCAGCATATCTAAAAGGGAATGAAGTAAAAAGCCCTAACGGAGGTTCAACCAATAATTCACTTGCGGAACCGTTCAACTTAATTTTTAAAAACCTTGAAGAAGCACATTGGGCATTTGACTTCACACAACAAACTCTTAAAGACCTGGGGGTAGAGGGGCCGGGTGATCCACGGGTTGCAGTTACATATACATACCGTGAATTAGGCGAAGCGCTCCATGTGAACTTTTGCAGATGGTTGTTACTAGGTTTTTATAAAGATGAAGAAGGTAACATTATAGTTCGGATTCCTTTAATGGAAGAAAAGTCGTTAAGCCAGTATCCTGTTTACTACCAGTTCAAGCAGCAGGATTCAGATTCAATAATTAACTGTTACCTAATCCCTTTAAAAGACCTAAGACCTATGGATGCAGCCTTAGAGGAGAATTACAGCAGAGCCTTAACTGTAATCAAAAATCGTTTTGCAACACATACCAAATCACCATATAGGAAACAACACAATTCAAGTGCTTTGGAAATGGGAGTTTTTGATAGAGAAAAAAGAGAAGAGCTATTTAACAATGGATTACATGAGCAGCCTACGGGAGGGTCGATTGAAGAAGATGATGATTATGTCCCGATTCCCGCTCTATCATTTGATCAAGATATCAATATCAATGGACTTCACTTTGAAGAAAAGGACTTCTTACTAAAGCAGATCAAAACAGCCCTTCAAAATGGCAAACACATCATCCTGACAGGGCCTCCAGGAACAGGAAAATCAAAACTGGCAAAAGAGATATGCAATTCATTTGAAGCCGATTATGACATGGCAACCGCTACTTCGGATTGGTCGACCTATGAGACGATCGGCGGATACCGGCCGAATGCAGATGGTACGTTATCGTTTAGTCCAGGTATCTTTTTAAACTGTTTTAAAGACTCGACTACAAATAAGCCGATCAACAAATGGTTGATTATCGATGAAATGAACCGTGCCGATATCGATAAAGCATTTGGTGCTTTGTTCTCTGCACTAACTGGAGATGCTGTCACACTTAATTTCCAGTCTGAGAGCGGCAAGTTGATGTTACTACGTCCGCAAAATGAAGAAAAATCAGTGATTCCAAACGATTATGAATATATTATCCCAAATGACTGGCGATTGATCGGAACGATGAATACGATGGATAAAGCTTCTCTCTATGAAATGAGCTATGCATTTATGAGACGCTTCGCATTTATTCCAGTTGGAGTACCTAGAGAAATCAATGAACATCTTGTTGACTCCTTATTAAGTAAATGGGATTTGCATGACTATCCGTATTCTAACATTCTGGCTGCTGTTTGGGAGCAGATCAACGAGTACCGAAAGATTGGACCAGCGATTGTGGAAGACCTTGCAAAGTATACAATGGTTGACGGTGATTTCACTTCTGCAATCATGTTATATGTACTCCCGCAGTTCGAAGGCTTATTTGAGCACCAGATACTTGAATTTGTTGAACGGCTCGGAAATCTAGATGAAGTGATCGATACAGAAAGGTTACGACTATTTGCACAAGATTTCTTTCACATTTAAGGAGTAATCTATGAAGCGAAATGCTGATGAACTTATCGAAGAAATTAGTGACTTTCTCGTAGTGTACCTAAAGTCAGGAAAAGTCGGGCTGAATTCCTTTATAAAAAAAGCACACCTTGAAATCTCACAGCTGGAGCAACTGCTACAAATCCATTTCTTGTTAAAAGAAGAGGTAAAAGAATTTGTCCGCGAACTGCCATTGATGATCCGGAGATTTAAAACATCAACAAATGTAAAAACAGACACATACCAGGGAGAAGTCAGAGGACAGATCAACTGGCAAAGCACTATAAAAGAGCGATTAAGGTTAAACACTCAGGATAAAACCATCTTTTCTGTAAATGAACGAAACCGGAATTATGCCATAAAGGAAAACCTTATACTGAAAGAGCTCTTACAAACGCTATATTCGATTCTGTTTGAAAAAGTAGATAGTGATTATTATAAAAAATATGAATGGTTCAAGGAATGGGAACCACTTAAAGAGACAGTAGATCATATGGTCCGCAAAAACATTTACTTATCAAGAGTCAATCTAGAAAAGGTAACCGTTACGAACAGAATGATCCAGGAAACTATGAAACACCGAAATCCCTTGTATCGTTCTGCAGCTAACCTTTTGTTTCAGTATAGGCGGCTACTGTCAGGAAAGTTAAACGAGACAGAAGTACAAAAGCTATTGCGAGAAACCTTTGTATTCCCTGAGCAAGAGGACGTTTTATTCGAGCTATACTGGGTGGTTCAATTAATAAAGCACAATTCCCAAAACGCCCAGCTCCAATTAATGGATGGGCGAAACAATCTTGTTGCTCAGTGGAGTGATGAAGAATATTTATATAAGATTTATCATGATTCAACAGGATCAAGTAATTTGAGATTTAACATTTCCGTAGATGAGATAAAGAAAGTGAATCATCCTTTTTTAAAAAGGAAAATCGAATCAATGAACCTTGCCAACCAATTGGCTAAAGAACATTTTGGAAGAGGTTTTGATACTTCTACTTACTGGAGTGGGCGGCCGGATATTATTGTGGAGATTTATAATAGGGAGTCGGATGAACTGAAAAAGGTAGTGATTGGAGAGGTGAAGCATACGAAAAGGGTGGAGTATGCGATTACTGGGCTGCGTGAGCTGGTGGATTATATGAAGCTTGTTAAAGATAGGAATAAAAATAACCTTGAAGAGGCTGTCGAGATTAGAGGAATCCTATTTACCGATAAGATTAAGCAGATACCATTCTCTAACAATAGCATAAAAATTCATCATGATTCTTTTAACGATAATAATGTATCTATCATTTATCTTTAGGCAATTTGTATATTGAATAATGACGTAAAAGTACAAAGTAGAACAAGTTACACACGAGAAATCAGCATATTAGCAGGAATTGATAGACACACAACTTAAAACAATAAGAACCATATTTTTAGGATCATTAAGAATAAGAATTTGGGAAGGAGAAAAGGATATGAGCGTTAGCGTCTATGATAAATTGGAAGCAAAAATATATAAATTAAAAGATATTCTAAGCGAAATTGATACTGAAAATTTGCTTGGGCTAGTTGCTACTGAATTTGGAATCACCTTGGATACTAGCGAAAGTATTTTTAAGAAGACGCAATTAAAATCTCCTTTTAAGCAATACTTATATTTGATTGGCTTAATGCTATCAACAAAAGATAACTGTAAATCATCAAAAAATAATCCTCCAATGGAAAAAATAAAAACTCTCCTTAATGAAATTACAGATTATTATGTAGAATTATTTCTTCCTGTTGAAGGACAAGAAGTAGACGAACGATGGTTAGCATCAAGAAAAATAAGTATGCCCGTATTTTTGAATTATTTTAATACAAACTCCTTAACGTATGAAGAACAAGTTATAGAGAGAATTAGAAACTGGTTTACTCCTTTCGATAAATATATCAAAGAACAAATAGGTATAAGTGTAAATGAACTAATATGTATTTTTACTTTTATTAGGGATAACCTGCAAAAAAGGTTCGATGAGGTACAAGTTTTACAAGGTAAAATGTATGAGGAACGGGAACATTTTTTTGAGTATATGAGAAAAAAGAAGGTTTCATTTGAACAAGCAAAGAAAGAATTGCATCTTCCAAATACAATTAAATTGGGTGAAGAGTTCCAATTAATCCATCAGATTAAGATTGAAGATTTAAAGATAGAGTTTGGAGAAAGTGTAGCAAAGAGTTTTGTCAGTGTTTTTTCAAGAATAAGAGAAGAAAGTGATTTTTTCTATTATACTGAACCAAATCCATTTGAAGCATCTCCTATTTGGAGAAAATCTGATGAAATATTATTTGTGCCAATGTACAAACAAATAATCCATGCGATCCACATACAACTTACTGAGTTATTAGAGAATAGTGAACATAGAACGAAATTTTATAAAAATAGGGACAAAAAATCAGAAGATAAAACCCTAGAAATTTTTCAAGGATTATTTAAGGATTCAGCTACATACTACACCTCTGTTTTTGAAAATAATAAATCCCATAATGAACATGACATACTTATTAAATATGGAGAAACGCTTTTTATAGTAGAAGTTAAAGCATCAAAGGTAAAGGAACCTTTTAGAAACCCCGAAAAAGCTTATAAAAGAATCAAGAGAGATTTTAAAAGCGATGGCGGTATCCAAAAAGGATATGACCAAGGATTGAACTTAAAAAATTTAATATTACAAAACGAAGAAACAACACTATATGATTCAAAAGGTACTGAATTAGTAAAGTTAGAAAAAGATAAAATACAGAAGGTATTTATAATTGTTGTTACCGCCGAAGATATGGGAATTCTCTCAACTAATTTATCCTACTTACTTGAAAAGCCAGAGGAAGAACCTTATGCATGGGCATGTAACTTATATGATTTAGAAACAGCTTTGGATGGGCTTGTCTACACACAAGGTACCATAAGTACGTTTATTCAATACTTGGAGGAAAGAGAAGAATATCATGAATATCTTTTAGCTTCAGATGAATTAGAAATATTAGGCTACTTCTTAGAAAATAGAAGCTTACAAGCATTAAATGCCAATAAAGATAAAATGGTTGGCTTCGCTCCAGATTTTTCAACGATATTCGATGATATTTATTTTGAAAAGAGGGGAATATCTAGAAAACAGTCTAATCAAGAATTAAGACCTGCAATTTATAAAAGTACTAAAAAAGTAACAAATAAAGGCACAAAAAAGAAGAAGCGCAAGCAATCTCGAGATAGCAAGAAAAAAAACAGAAAAAAAAAGAAATAGTAAATACATCTTTAATGGGTCTTCTTTTGTCTTCTATGACAAAGAAATTAGGAGAAATAATAAATAGGCTAATAAAATGATTCTTTTTTATTGGGGACAATACAAGATATGCAGAGAAATAACTCCAAGTAGGATCGTAAAATTTAGGTATTCATAAAAATTTTATGTACATCTAGCATTTATAATCCTCCAATTAATCTTGGAGGATTTTTACATTTTTTGTCGAATTTAATTTTAAAAGCGTCTGTACAAATCTTATAATTGTGAAGTTAATTTCAAAAGCGAGGTACCAATATGATAATTTATAACGAAACTTCGTCTAACTTTCTAATCCATATTTTCGAAAATAAAATCGGATACGTCTTAAAAGAGAATGTATATAAAAGAATGAACAAAGTGGTATCTAACAGTGAACTACAATCCTGGGAAAGATCGCTGCCTCAAATGGCCAAAGTTCTTAGGGATGCAAGATTGGAAAAAGATTCACACGTTTTACTTGAATATAAACTTCCTTCTACCGAAAAGAGAATCGACTTCTTGATCACTGGCCAGGACCAAACAGGTAAAAAGAACGCAATGATTATTGAGTTAAAGCAATGGCAAAAAGCGAAGACGGCAGAAGGTAACGGAATTGTTAAAACACACCTGGGTGGCAGAGAAAGGGAAACTGTTCATCCATCTTACCAGGCATCTTCCTATAAACGTTTTTTACTTAGCTTCAATGAATCATTATATACTGATACATCCATTCAACTTTCTTCCTGTGCGTATTTACATAATTACATACCTAAAACCAATGATGAACCTCTATTAGATCCCAGATACACTGGATATTTAAATGAAGCACCTCTATTCTTTCAATTTGGTGACAGAAAGCTTGCGAAAAGAATTAACAGCTTAGTTTCAGAAGGAAAGGGTGAAGGAATTGCTGATGCAATAGAACACGGCAGGATCCGCCCTTCGAAAAAGCTGGTTGAAACTGTCGGTTCTTTGATTGAAGGTAATGAAGAGTTTATTCTTCTTGATGAACAAAAGGTCGCCTATGAAAAGGTGCTAAACATTTATAACAACCTGAACACAAAGACTGATCAGAAACAAGTTATCATTATTAAAGGCGGTCCTGGAACTGGCAAATCAGTAATTGGACTTAATTTAATGAGCTATTTATTAAAAGATGAAGCTTATGCGGAATATATCACCCCTAATCAGGCATTTAGAGAAATTCTTCGAAAAAAGGTAATCGGCTCTTCCGGATATGTTGAAGTCAGGGACTTATTTAAAGGTTCTGCGTCCTATGTTCATACACCTAAAAACTACTTTGATGTGCTAATTTGTGATGAAGCACACCGATTGAAAGAACAAGGGCATATGAAAAAGAAAATAGAAGGCGAAAATCAAGCAACCCAAATTATCAGATCTTCTAAGGTTAGTGTTTTCTTTGTTGATGACCAGCAAAAAATCTCCAAAAAAGACATCGGAAGCATAAAGTTAATAGAAGAGGAAGCAACCAAACAAGGGGCAGAAACAAACACAGTAGAACTAGAATCCCAGTATCGTTGTTCTGGTTCAGGAAACTATATCTCCTGGTTAGATTCTCTTCTAGGATATAAAGACGAGGATGTTTCGTTAGAAGGAGAGTTTGACTTTCAAGTTGTTTCTAACCCTCATGAACTAACAAAAGAAATTGTTGAAAAACGTGGGGGAAGAATCCTTGCTGGCTATGCATGGGATTGGACAAAAAAATCTTCGGGCGATGGATTGCCAAAAGATGTTGTGATAGAAGAACATGATTTCGCGCTGCCATGGAATGATCCGAATCGAATCGACTGGGCTATTCACCCGGATTGCGCCAATCAAATCGGCTGTATCCATACTGTCCAAGGACTAGAAATGGACTATGTCGGGGTTATAATCGGAAAAGATCTCGGTTATGATCCTGAAACAGATTCACTTATCGTTCGGAGAGAGGAATTTAAAGATAAAGGAGCAAGACCGGCGAAACCAAAGAAAGGGCAGGAAGATCCATTGTTTGATCTTGTTAGGAATACTTATAAAACTTTGATGACTCGTGGAATGAAGGGTTGTTATGTTTATTGTTATGTTGAGGAGTTGGATAAGTATATAAGAGAACAGATTAAACAAAATTAATATTTCCTATGATATAAAATTATTCGACAAGTGACGGGCACCTAACTCTAAGTTCGACCCTTACCACCGGTATCTTTCGATGAAAATGAGAAAATTCAAGAAGTGATAGAACACTCTCAAATGTTCATATACCAATGTTTGTAGGTGTTTTTTGGTTTTGTGGGAATAGGCTGAAAAGGGCATGATTTGAATTTGTTTTACACAAGGATTTTTAATTATTATTTATTATTTAAAGCTGCTTTTATATGTTTGGCGGGCATAACTCAAAAAGAAAATTCACCGAACTATGTTAGTTAAAGGTTTTTAAAAAATTTATCCTTGTATATCTATTGACAATTTTTATAAATACTAGGAGAATATTTTGTAGGAATATAGTGGAAGTTGTCTAATTAAATATCATCTTGTAAAAGCAGAAGTGGCTCTTGAGAGGGGAACCTTCTGCTTTTTTCTTTATCTTAATTAAATTAGACTCATCATTAAACTATGAATAGGGGGGATTTTAGTGATTGATTCATTTAGTTTAAAACAAGTAGCAACTTATGATGAATTTGGAATAAATCTCACAGATTTAAAAAAGATTAATTTTATATATGGAGCAAACGGAAGTGGGAAAACAACTATATCAAACTTTTTATTTGATCCAGATCATGTTCGTTATAACCATTCTTCCTTGAACTGGAAAAACCACATACCTGTGAACATCCTCGTTTACAATAAAGCTTTTAGAGATAAAAACTTTGGAAAGGGAAATATAGATGGTGTCTTTACTTTAGGAGAAGCTACTAAAGAAGAGATTAAACATATTGAGAAACAACAGAATGAATTAGGGGAATTGAAAAACAAGCTTGTTAAGAAGAAAGAAACACTAGATAAACAAATTGAACAAGAAGAACAATTTGGGTTAGATTTTAGAGAAAAAGTCTGGAAAGGTATATATAAAAAGTATGAAAAGGATTTTAAAGAGGCATTTTCAGGTGTAATGAGAAAAGAAGCATTTATGAAAAAAATAATTGAAGAGTTCCAAAGTAATAACGCAAAACATCTATCCTATGACGAGTTAAAAAACAGATCTAAGACTATATTTGGAAAGGTTCCAGAGACACTTTCTATAATACAACAAATTGATTTCAAGAGAATACTTGAAATAGAAAGTAATAATATTTGGATTAAAAAAATAATCGGTAAATCAGATATTGAAATTGGAAAGTTTATTCAAAACCTAAATTTGAATGACTGGGTTAATGAAGGAAGAAACTTTATACAAGATGACACTTGTCCGTTTTGTCAACAAAATACTATTACTTCTAACTTCAAAAAGCAACTAGAAGACTACTTTGATGAATCATTCACTAACCACACTAATCTAGTTAAGTCATATAAAGAAGAATACAACCGGTTGGCTGTAAACCTAATTAACTTTTTACAACAAATTGAAACTAAAGAGAAAAATAATCCGGATTCAAAACTTGATATCGAGACATTTACTTCATATCTAAAAACATTAACAAGTCAGTTTACAACCAACAAGGAAAAACAGAACAATAAAAATAAAGAACCGAGTAGAATTATTGAGTTAATCTCTGTAAAAGATCAGTTAGAAAGCATACAAAAGATAATTATTGATGCAAACGATCGAATTAAGAAGCACAACGATATAGTTGCTAACTATGCTGTTGAAAGGAATAATTTAACAAAGGAAATCTGGAAATATATTATCGGAGAAAATAATGGCGATATTGAAGATTTTATAAAAAAATCTAATGGATTACAAAATGGAATTGACTCTCTAAGGAAACAATTTCAAGATTTAAGGAAACAATATATTGACTTGGAAAGAGAAATAAAAACAGCAACCCAAAATATGACTAGTATTCAACCTTCTATAGACCAAATAAATTTAACACTTAATTCATTTGGATTTGAGAACTTTCAAATTGATTCATCTGAGACAGAAAATAATCAATACCAAATAAGACGTAAAGATGGATCATTAGCCGAGTCAACTTTAAGCGAAGGAGAAGTAACGTTTATAACATTTCTATACTTTTTACAATTAGCAAAAGGCAGCACAGATCAAGATTCAATTACCGATGAAAGAATACTTGTTATTGATGACCCCATTTCGAGTTTGGACAGTAATGTATTATTTATAGTAAGTTCTTTATTGAAAGAAATAATAAAATCAATTAAAAAAGATGAAGGGAATATTAAGCAATTGATGCTGCTTACGCATAATGTTTATTTCCACAAAGAAGTGTCATTTATTGATGGAAGAACTAAAGAATGTGGAGATACATATTACTGGATTTTAAGAAAAAACAACAATGTTTCAACTCTTCAAAAATTCGAGACAAAAAACCCAATACAAAACTCATACGAACTTCTTTGGCAAGAATTGAAAAGCAAAAATAATATCTCAATAGTTACAGTGCAGAATATTATGAGAAGAATCATTGAAAATTATTTTAAATTATTAGGTAAATATGGTGATGAAGATCTGATAAAAGAATTTCCAAGCAAGCAAGAACAAGAGATTTGTAGGTCTCTAATCTATTGGATTAATGAAGGCTCACATACTATTCCTGACGATCTATATGTTGAACATCCAGAAGCTACAAATGAAAAATATTTTAAAGTGTTTGAGAGGATATTTTTCTATATGGGTCATTATGAGCATTATAAAATGATGATGGGAATTCAGGACAAGGAGAAAGTTAAAGAACTAAGTTATTAATTCCAACACCTTTTTCTTTCTTCCTAATTCACTTATTGAAGTATTCAATACAGAGATTAGAGACAATTTTTTTTGCAACCTTTGAAGATCTTACTCAAAATATAGAATCTCTAATGAGCGAGTATATTCTAGGTGAATCTGCGATTTTTATTGTTTAAAACTGATTGAAAAATTGAATCCTATTTATTTGGACAAAGACGAGGAGTGAAATCCTTGTCTTTTTATTTGCCTGCGTGCCCAGCACGCAGTTAGTGGCTAGCCGGTTTAATCCCGGTCCAGGTATAAGGGACATAGGTAAGGGACATAGGGACAGGTACGTTGTCCTAAAGAAAAGCAATAATATCAATGCCTGTCACCTGTCGATTTTTGGCAGAGGATAGGCATTTTTCTTATTTAAACACCAATCATTCCCAAAAATTGTTATAATATTTGGTAATACTATATATCAACCAATATTGCAAGCAAGTAAGGAGGGATTTTGTTGAATCCTACTATAGAATGTCACTATGAGTATGATAAGAAAGTTAGTTTTGCCCTGCAACAGAACCATGTCCCCGTTGTTAAGTTTCTTTCCATCAAAAACACATCTGCTGATTCTCTTTCCAATATAAAAGTCGAGATCACTGCAAATCCGGAGTTTTCCGAAGTCTATTCGTTAAACATTGAAAAGATTGAATCAGACGAAGTTATAGAAATACGACCTGATCTGCAGCTATCCTCTCACTTCCTCAGTGTTCTTGATGAAAGTATTGTAGGAAATCTCCAGTTAACAATTTCAGATGGTGATCGGGAACTTTATAAAGAAAACTTACCGATTGATGTCATGTCTTTTGATTCCTGGCCGGGTTCTTCTGTCTTGCCTGAAATTATTTCAAGTTTTATTACACCGAATCGCCCTTTCGTTAATGATATTGTCAGGCAGGCTGCTTCTATTATGGAAACAAATACAGGGTCAAATGCGATGGACGGTTATCAAAGTGGGGATCCTAACCGTGTACTTGCCCAATTGTCCGCTATTTACTCCGCGATTCAAGCACATGAAATTGCCTATGTAAGTGCACCGGCAAGCTTTGAAGACGAGGGCCAGAAAATTTGTTTTCCTGATCTGATAAAAGAACATAAATTAGGAACGTGCCTTGATCTAGCGTTACTTTATGCTGCATGTGCAGAGGCCGTAGGAATCTATCCTTTGGTGGTGTTCCTGAAAGGTCATGCTTTTCCGGCTTTCTGGCTGAAGGAACAAACGACATATGAAAGTTTTCAAGATGATAAAAGCATTTTAACAAAACATATGGCACACGGAATTAATGAGTTGATAGCAGTAGAATCTACATATCTGACAAAGGAAGATTCAACGTTTAATGAAGCGGTAAAAAACGCAGAAGTTAATCTCGATAAAGTGGATTTCTTCCAATACTTTATCGATGTCAAGAGAAGTAGGATCGGTCAAATAAAGCCAATTGACTTAAAAAAGGTAAGTGGAGATATTGAAGTAGAAGTCAACCAGGAAGAGCCGCTTAACATGCCAAATAAAATGGCTTTTGATCAAGTGGAGGTCATCCCGGAAAAGGAAGATGCCGATCAGCAAGTCCAACAGGAAAGCAAAGTCATCTACTGGCAAAACAAGCTTATCGATATGAGCCTCCGTAACAACCTGTTAAATTATCGTTTGCATACACAGGGCATTCCTGTAGTAACGCCAGACTTATCAAGAACGGAAGACATACTGGCCATGGGCAAAAAAGTCTTTATCAATCCTTTGCCGAATGAGTGGCAAAATAAGGCCAGGGACTTCAGGGAGCAGAAAGAACTTTTGCAATCGAAAATCCTGCAGGGAGATATGCAGAATAACCGGTTACGCTCTACGTTAACGGAGGTTAATCTGGACAAAGAGCTGGTGAAGCTTTACCGAAATGCGAAAAACACGCTAGAAGAAAGCGGGGCTAATTCGCTGTTTGTAGCCCTTGGCTTTTTAAAGTGGTATGAAGAAAAGTCGTACACGAAAGAGCGTTATGCTCCAATTTTATTGCTGCCAGTTGATTTAGTAAGGATGTCTGCGAAAAAAGGATACTATATTCGTGCACGTGATGAAGAAGTGCAAATCAATATTTCACTCATTGAATATTTGAAGCAGAAGTTCGGCATCGATGCTTCGGGCCTTTATGAGATCCCAAAAGATGAACATGGGGCAGATGTGAAAAAAGTATTAACGACGATGCGCCGCCTGATTATGACGATGAAAAGTTGGGATGTGCTGGAGACTGCCAGCATCGGTTTGTTCTCTTTTTCGAAATTCGTCATGTGGAACGACCTTGTGAACAACTCAGAGGAACTAAAGGAAAATAAGGTTGTAAAAAGCCTTATGGAAGGCAACTATTTAGTTGAAACCACGGAATCGATGAATAAGCCCGTAACAACTGAAGTCGATGAAGAAGAGACGATTTATGCTCCTTTAAGCTCTGACAGCACTCAAAAAGAAGCGATACTGGCTACAGGCGCAAACAATAGTTTCGTGCTGCACGGACCGCCGGGATCGGGTAAGTCGCAAACAATCACGAATATGATTTCCCATGCTCTGGCTAATGGGAAGACAGTATTATTTGTGGTTGAAAAAATGGCTGCGTTAAGCGTTGTGCAGAAAAGGCTCGCAGACATCGGTTTAGCAAACTTCTGCCTCGAGGTTTACTCAAATAAAGGGCAGAAAAAAGACATCCTTGCCCAGCTTGAAACTTCTTTTAACGCACAGCATAAAACAAAGGGAACAAACTGGAGTGAGAAATCAGAAGAGATCAAGAAATTAAAGAAAGAGCTAAACAGCTATGTCAAGGACCTTCAGTTTATTTTTGACAAGTAACATGTGGTTTTCCATTATATAATAGGGAGGTTTTAACGATGGCAGAATTAAAATATGAAATAAAAGAAACAATAGCGGTTCTTTCTGAATCACCAAAAGGATGGACGAAAGAATTAAATCTTATCAGCTGGAACGGCCGTGCTCCTAAATACGACCTTAGAGACTGGGCGCCAAATCATGAAAAGATGGGCAAAGGAGTTACATTGACAAAAGAAGATCTAGAGAAGTTGAAGGAAGTGTTAGGTACATCATTCTAGTTCTTGATTTACAAAAAAAAGACAATACCTGTTAACCTGTAACTGACCAGGAGAATACTTCTTTTAATTACCAATAGTAACTATCTCTCAAAAAGAACTTTCCAAAAAAAGTCACAAAAAAACCTCAAAACACTCTAGCCAAACAAAATTAAAAAATGATAAGATGATGTGAGTATTTTTACAGAACCTATAATGCTTCGGAAAATACATCGATTTTAAAGAGTGAGAGAGGCGATTACAGTGTTAGATGTTCTATTGATTTTCCTGGTACAAATAATCTTCGTTCCGATTCTGACCCTGCGTACTGTGTTTATGGTGAAAAATGAAAATAAAAAGGCTTCGGTTGTTGGAGCGCTTGAGGCAGTTGTCTACATCTTTGGTGTATCCCTTGTTTTGACTGGTGAGCAAAGTATTGCAGCGATGATCGCGTATTCTTTAGGCTTTGGAATCGGGATTTATATCGGCGGAATAATCGAAACAAAATTAGCGATCGGTTATACCGCATATAACGTAAACCTCCCTTCGAAAAACCAGGAACTTTTAGACCGATTAAGAAATGATGGTTATGGTGTTACGAACTACACCGGAGAGGGAAGAGACGGCTATCGTTATAAAATGGAAATTCTAACGAAACGTAGTCGTGAAAGAGAATTAGAACTCATCATCGAAATGTATGAACCGAAAGCATTTATCATTTCCTATGAACCTCGTAAATTCAAAGGCGGATTCCTTGTTAAATCCATGAAAAAGCGTCTGAAGAAGAAGCAACAACAAGAACAATCAAGTGCAACTTCTGCTTAACAAAAAAAGCATCATGAAAGTACTATTTATAAACCATCAAGTTACAAACTAGTAGTTTGATGGTTTTTTTATTGAACAAATTTATTAATAAAATAATTACAACTCTATTTGTTTAACAGGTGATAAGATTTTCTATATAATCTGTGTTACATATTAAAAAATTAAAAGTGTTCATACAAGGGAGTACAACTATAGCTTCGAGTAAACACACAGCAACAGGAGGTAAGAAAATGAGTGAACCAGTTATAATTATTGGGGCAGGTATAAGCGGTCTTCGTGCGGCGTCTCTTCTTATTTCAAAGGGCATCGAGTGCAGAGTCCTGGAGGCACGGGGACGAATTGGAGGCAGAGTTTTAAGTGAGACGACCGTGGACAGGCCTGAGCTCGGCAAGTTTGATCTCGGACCAACATGGTTCTGGCCGCAACATGAGCCTGTCATCTCTGATCTTGTCAGAGAACTCGGTTTACAGACATTCGATCAGCACACCGAAGGAGCAATGCTTTTAGAGCAATCAAAGAACGGACCAATACAGCGGCATGTACTGCCAGAAGGAGCTACTGAGAGGTCGGTTCGGTTCAATGGCGGTGTTCGGACCCTTATTGATGCCGTAGCGGATACTCTTCCTAGCGAGATGATCGAATTAGACACGCGTGTAACGGAAATCCGTATGGAGGAAGAAGGAAGAATCACTCTTGACGCAGAGCTTTCCGGTGGAGAGAAGAAAAGTATAAGGGCAAAAGCAGTTATCTTAGCGCTACCGCCCAGGATTGTTGCTAGTCGCATCGCATTTTCGCCTTCTCTCTCTGCTGATCTTATGAGGAGCCTTGTGGACAAGCCCACCTGGATGGCGGGACAGGCCAAGGCGATTGCGATTTACGATCGTCCTTTTTGGCGAGAGGATGGACTTTCCGGCCAGGTAATGAGCTGGGCTGGTCCCTTACAGGAGATCCATGATGCATCACCTGATACAGGTTACGGTGCACTCTTTGGTTTCTTCGGGATGCCCGCAAAGATGCGCCAGGCGCTCGGGAAGGAAAGGGTACTTCAACTTGTCGTAGATCAGTTGACGAGGCTATTTGGTTCATCCGCTGAGAAACCGATTTCTCTCCTTTACAAGGATTGGTCCACTGATTCTGATACGGCAGTTGACGAAGACGCCAGGCCGCTTACCGATTTTCCAAACTATGGCCAACCGGCAAGTAATGGCGCGTGGGAAAATAAGCTTATGTTTGCTGGTACAGAAACCTCACTCGAACATGGGGGACATCTTGAAGGAGCACTTCGATCAGCTGAACGTGCGGTTTCTGAAGTTATGAAGTTATATTGAGCTAATCTATGATAAGCTTAATAAGACGATATACCTCCTCATGAAAAAAGCATATCCCCATATGGATCTGCCTTGTTGCAACCTGTTCATTATAATTATCGTTTTGTAGGCGGTTATTTTAATAGAAAGAATGTAATACCTTGAAATAACAGGGATTTAAACGGTTAGTGAAGCTCGAACAGCAGGCTGTTTTTTGAAAGGTGGGCATACAATGAGCAGGATTGTTTTATCGACTGAGAGTGGAGCGGATTTACCAGGTGATATAGCTGACAAATATAACGTTCATGTGGTTCCGATGCACATCATCATGGATGGAAAGGATTATTTAGACGGTTCTTTACTTGTTAAGGATATTTATGACTACTATGATCGTACCAAACAAATACCATCCACAACGGCCACGAATGTTCATGAGTATCAGGAATTTTTCACGAAGATAAAAGAGGATTTTCCTGATTGTATCATTGTTCATATCGGTTACACGTCAAAGGCATCTTCTTCCTTTCAAAACGCGGTACTCACAGCAAAAGATTTTGAAGACATTTTTTTGATCGATGCTTTGAACGTTACAGGCGGATTAACTGCGATTGTGATGTATGCTGCAGATTTGTTAGAGAAGGAGCCTGCTATAGAACCTGTTCAATTAGTAGAAAGAATAGAATCGATGGTTCCTAAATCAAGACTTGCTTTTATTCCAGGAAGCCTGGATTTTTTAAGAGCGGGAGGACGAGTAAGCAATATTGCTTATCTCGGAGGAGCTTTGTTAAGAATAAAGCCCTGTATAGAACTAGTAGATGGAAAACTGGTTTCGACTAAAAAGTATCGTGGAAAAATGAGCGTCGTTGCTGAAAAACTCATGCAGGATTATTTAAATGAATACAACATTGATAAAGAACAACTTTATCTTATATACTCAGTCGGTCTTGATGAAAGGATCAAAGAGCGGATGGATGAAGTCGCCAGGGAAACTGGATTTAAACATGTAAAATGGATGCAAGCCGGTGCCGTGATTTCCACACACTCTGGTCCTGGAGGGTTCGGAATCGCAGGATTAGAACTTTAGGAACGGATTTATAAAGCGGATGACGTAACCCTAAAAATAAAAAGGTTTAATAGAAGGCCCCGGGCGATTCTATTAAACCTTTTTTGCTTTGACTATGAAGCGAAAATAGACCATCTGTTTAGTTCTGCAATTTTGACCATATCTTCTTTTGGATTGACAAGGATTGGGTTGGTGACATATCTCAACAAGGGAATATCACTTTCGCTGTCTGCATATGCCCAGGTTTCTTTTGGCGGATCCTGTGTTAGGTGTTGCTGTTGCCCCATCCATTCTTGTAATTTTGATACTTTTACATCTCCGTTGACAATTTGTCCGATTTCGCCTGTGCAGAGGCCATTTTGGTCAAATAGTAGTTCTGTGCTTAACACATGTACGTCTAATTCAAGCTCCTTTATAAAAGCTTTAAGAAATGGTTGAAGCGCGCCAGACAATACAATGACCGTATCTCCGTTATTTTGATGCTCTTGAATCTTAAGAACAAGGTCTTTATGTACTTCCGATTTTCCGTATTCGACGAGTTCTTGAAAAAAGAGATCTAATTCTTCCGTTGTTTGCCCCTTAAATGTCTTCGCAAAAGCCCGGAAAAAATCATGCCGAAATTTATTTTTCCCTTTGAGCAAACCGCCGGCTGAAGCCTTCACCAATCCCGCTGATACAACGGCCCATTGCTTTGTGGTGAATCTCTGTTTTCCGACCTGGAACATTGCTTTAAAAGAGTTTCCTTGATAAAGCGTACCATCAAAATCTACAGTGACAATTGCCAATACAGAACACCTCGCTTTTTTGTAAGTATAGGACAGTTGGCATCTTTTGTAAATGAACTGGAAGAATCAGATTTATGTTTAATAGTCCAAAATAGTCCAAACTTATCATGGAAGGTAGGAAGAAAGGTACCCAGGGATAAAAACTTCTCCCTTTGCGTGCTATTCCTTATTTTGGGATACCCTTTATACTGCTTTGCTCGATATCTTAAATAATATTTTCATAGGATGCTTACATGTTTTTAACAATATCCCTCTTTTTTTAATATACACTTAAAACTGCTGTGTTTTAATAGTTTTGTATTAAAAAATTAGGAGGTTATGAAATGAAAAAGCGACTCTCTATCGGACTATCAATGGCGTTAATCGCCTCTTCCTCATTAACTGCAATGGCCCATAATGACTCCAACAAACACGATTTTAAAAACTGGAATAAGAATAACCAAATCCAGAGTGTAGAATTCATATCAATGAAAGCTCCATCAACCATTGAAAATATGGTTAAAACGTATACTGAATCTACTGTTAAAGTTACCTTTAAAGACGGAACTGTTAAAGAGGTCCCGCTAAACTATGATCAGCTTTATCTTACAAAAGACAAGATTGTTGAAAACAAAGGGGAAATGATTCCTGCAGGTACACCGATCGACGTCAATGGCGATCCTATTGTCGATAACAGTATTCCAGAAGACCCATCTTACTTTATTTCGGACGCTCCTGATTCTAACAGCCTTATTACCAAAGGGAACAAAACCTATATGATTTCCCATTTTGAATATGACTCTCAAAATAATGCTGGTGAAGAGGTTTCTGGTCTTCCTGCATCCATGACCCTAACAGAGCTTAATCGTGATAAGAAAACTGGAAAACTTACTGTAGAAAATGCAAAAAAAATTGATTTTTCCGATGTGAATGGATTATGGATACCATGTAACGGATCAACTACCGACTGGGGAACACATCTTGGTTCAGAAGAGTATGAACCAGACGCAAGAGCTTTTGAAAATAAGGAATCTGGTGCTTACAAAGAAGTAAGCAATTTTGCAGAGTATTATTTCCATGATTCTTCAAAAGCAAACCCTTATTTTTACGGATGGATCCCGGAGATCTCTGTTTCAAACAAAGGGGAGACTTCCGTAGTGAAACATTACAGTACAGGTCGCTTCTCTCATGAATTGATGAAAGTATTGCCTGATAACAAAACAGCATTGTTTGGAGACGATGGCGGGAACACAATGATGTTTATGTATGTGGCAGATGAAGAAACGGATTTCTCTGCCGGCACATTATATGCAGCAAAATTTGACCAGACTGGTACTGAAAACGGTGGTTCCGGTAATCTTGATTGGATCAAACTTGGACATGCTTCCGATGAAGAAATTTTGGATCTTATTGAGAGCGGGGTTACTTTCAGTGATATTTTTGAAACTGCTGAGGAGCCTACAGATGGCTTTACTGCAGTCAAGACAAACTCTCATAAAACAGTTGAATATTTAAAAGTTAAGCCAGGAATGGAAAAAGTTGCTGCATTTTTAGAACCGCGCAGATACGGAGCGATTCTAGGTGCTACTGCTGAGTTCAATAAAATGGAAGGGCTCGCTGTAAACGAAGAAGATAGCAAAGCATATGTC
Organism: Exobacillus caeni; assembly: GCF_005747095.1. Classification (GTDB taxonomy): domain Bacteria; phylum Bacillota; class Bacilli; order Bacillales; family Guptibacillaceae; genus Exobacillus; species Exobacillus caeni. The sequence continues at coordinate 77,886 of NZ_SWLG01000008.1, forward strand.
GCGATCTCTTACCAAAATGGCAGTATGGAAAAACAGGAAAATGCAGTGCAAGACGACATCCAACTGCATAAGATCGATTCAGGTGTTACTTACCAGCTTAACCTTGAAAAAGACCAAAACGATCACTCTGGTGCTAAAATTCCAAGCAGTTATGTTCCTGCTAGCATGGAAGGATTAGTATTAGGAGAAGACCTTTCATCCCCGGATGAATTCGGAAACACAGCAGATCCTGACAAGGTTGCAAATCCGGATAACCTTAGCTTCTCAGAACAGTTAGATACCCTATTTATCGGGGAAGACAGCGGTATGCATACCAATAACTTTGTCTGGGCTTACAATATGGAAACGAAAAAGCTATCCAGGATTCTTTCCGTACCGGTTGGAGCTGAAGCGACAGGATTAAGTGCAGTTGAAGGTGTAAAAGGATCCAGCTACGTATTAAGTAACTATCAGCACCCTGGAGCCGATCTAGGCGAAAAAGAAATAACTGCAGTGGATAAAGATAAACTAGAGCAAGCGATGAAAGAAACACTTGGTATCATGGAGACTGGCGGGGTTGGTTACATCGCTGGAATCCCGGAAATTAAGGGAAACCAAAAGTGGAACGAACATGCTGCAAAAAACAGGGACAATCATAAAAAACATGAAAACTCTAAAAGAGCATCAGGAAAAAACGAACAGGAATAAGTTAATTAAAAACTATTAGAGAAAATGCCCTTAAGATTGGTTGTTAGAATGCCAACTGAATTCTTAAGGGCATTTTTCGTTTTAGTAGAATGAATACAAAAAGAAACGAATCCCCTGTTTCAAAATAAAACTGGGGATTCGTCTTTTATAAATTATTACTGTTTACTTGCATTGGTACTGTAATAGAACTTTGCAGTAATGGACCCATCTTCATTCTCGACGATGTCTGTAACATTAATGCCAGAATCAGCAGGAATATCACTGTTATCTTTCCAGAAATAGTACGAACCGCTATGAACGTTCTTAGAGTTAGGTGTTAGCTTATCACCAGTCTGGAAGAAGTCACCTGAGTCACCACGGTTCACGTACTTTTCAAGATCATATTTTCCATCCGCCTGAAGAACAGAGAGGCCATAGTGAGTTACAACTGTGCCGTCACTTGCCGTTTGTGACTGGTTGTACTGGAATCGCTTGTTCATCCAGTTCTCAACATTATTTGGACGGAAGCCAGCCGACTGGTAAAGATTGATGATATTTTCATCGACATGCCATGCAACCAATCCGTGGGAGTTTTCACCCTGGCGGATTAGACCTTTGTTAAATCCGCTTTGCTGAACGTTTTCGAACAAGAAATATTCCGTACCATTTGAACCAGGGACTTCCATCTTAACGAGACCATTATCGGCATTTGCCTTATCGATAGAAGGTAAGGTGATTTTTTTCACGCCATCATCTGGTTTAACACTAACAGGATCTGCCCATCCTAAGAAAACTTTGGAGAACGGGTCAAAGTGTGTCGGTGAGTTACCTGAATAGGCAGCAGCATTCGGATAACGCATCCAGGAACCGCCTGCCATCATGGAGTAGTTACCAACGCCTTCAGAAGTGTAAAGTGTGTCATAGAAATCAGGCAAACCAAGAACATGGCCAAACTCATGAGCGTAAACTCCTGTTTGAGCCGGGTATGGACCTTGTTTTAAAGCTTCATCATAACCACCAGTCGCAAGATTATAACCTGCAACGTTACCGCCGATACCAGGCTGGATATTGTAATTATTTACGATAACACCGTCATACGTCATATCTTCTGCAACTGTTTTATTGATCCATTCTGACTGACTCATTCCGGCATAAGCATCCGCTGGTTTACCAGTTTCATAGTATTTACCATAGTAAAGTGCACTTAATAGAGACCATTTATGCGACCAGAACTGTGCAGGGTCACGGCTGAACTCAGCGCCTGTTCCTTCATGGATAACGAATACGTTTGGTACTTCTCCATTTACAGCATATTTAGAGAAGTCAACCTGATCGTCCGCAGCTTTCAAAAGGTCACGGACGAATTCACCTGTGTGAGCGTCACCGTTTTCATTTCCAAGTTTATATTTTCCGCCTTCAGCATACTTACCTTCCTGGTCTAGATAATAGGAAGCACCCTTTGGCATTTCAACCCAAGCAAATTTTGTATTTTCTTTACGCACAAGGTTAACTTGTCCATAACTGGATTCTTTGTATGCATTTTGCATCGTACGATCCGTTGGAACATCCTCACCGCCGTATTTCTTAAATTGCTCTAGTTCATAAGGATTGTATTCAGTTCCGAAAATTAAATCTTCATAGTAATGTGCTGGAACCTGTCCTTTCATGTCTCCAATAGGTTCATCACCTTCAGGATACTTAGCTAAGAGCACAAGAACTGGAACATCGCCTGATGTCTTATTGTAGGCAACATGGTTATCACCGGCCTGCTGGAACTTTGCTCCTTGATTCGCAATTTCTTCAGCAGGATCCGCTTTTGAGACATCCACTCCCAAATTTTTAGCCTTCTCCGCTAATTCAGGAGATGCTCCTACATAATGGGCAAGGTTTAGATCATATTTACTCGATTCTTTTACTACTGGTGTATCACTTGTCTGAAAGCCTGCCAGTGCAACTCCTCCGGCTAATGCAAGGGATAGGCCTGTTTTTGATAGAACTTTTAACAAGAAAGTCACTCCTTTTGTTTATATAAGGAAAATATATCAGAATAATCTGCCTTCAAGCAGAGGAAATATTACTAAAAAATTAAAATTTTTACACAATTTTCACATAAAAAGAAAGTTTTCCACGAATAAAGTCCTATTTTGATCTTTTACTTTTACAAGAAATCTATAAAGGGTTAACTCGTTCTGAAAAAACTTTAAATGTTTTTCTAACCAATATTTAGGCAAAATAAATACTAACAACAAAAGAGGTGATGGAATGAATATATTTGAAGTTGACGGCAAGATAAACAAGGCCAAATTAGCTAAAGATATCCTCGTTCCCGTTTTAGGCGGAATGGTTACTGGGTTTTTGGCTACTAAAAATGCAAAAGAGATTTACAAGAACTTAAAGCAACCGGATTATTCTCCACCTTCCTGGGTCTTTCCGGTAGTATGGACGAGTCTTTATACAATGATGGGTATAGCTAATTACAGAATTTCGCTGAAAGAAAAACCAACAAAGTTAGCAAATGGGCTTTATGACATCCAGTTAGGATTGAATTTTTTGTGGTCATTTCTCTTTTTCAGATGGGGACTACGCGGAACGGCTTTTACTGAGATCGCTGCTCTTTTGACTACAATCACGCTAACCACTTACAAGTATTATCAAAAGGATAAAGTGGCAGGAAGTTTGATGGTTCCCTATGTTCTGTGGGTAGCATTTGCACTTAACTTGAACTATAGTGTATGGCAGCTGAACAAGTCGTAAACTATTTAATATATATAATCTATTTAAACATTAAGAGGGGCTTCTCTTAATGTTTTTTTCATCTTTGTAGGGAACTAAGGGTTGGTTCTTTCTATCCTAATAAAGTAATATTTAATTGAAATACTTTTGTAGTGAAAGGTTGTGCGAAATGAATCAAGATACGTCCTCAAACAAGAAAAAAGCAGTGTCTTTTTTAAAGCTTGTTGCTTCAGGAAAAGTACAAGAAGGATTTCAAAGTTTTGCAAGTTCCGACCTCAGGCATCATAACCCATTCTTTCCCGGGGATGCAGAATCACTTATGTTAGCGATGGAAGAGAATGCATCGGAGAACCCTGACAAGATATTTAACGTTAAACGGGCGATCGAAGAGGGAGAACTCGTAGCAGTTCACTCACACGTTAAACAAAATCGGGAAGACCTCGGAGCGGCTGTTGTCCATATCTTCCGCTTCGAGGATGATCGAATTGTTGAATTGTGGGATTTAGGACAACCCGTACCAGTGAATTCGCCTAATGAAAATGGGATTTTTTAACCGGACTATAAATTTTGAAACACAGCTCGAAAGCCCTTACATATTACTGAGTAAAACAAAAGGAGGATACTAATATGACTGAGAGAAATAAGGAGTTATCACAAGCGCAACGTGAAGAACTACTTAGCACTTTGAAAGCCCGTTTTGAGAAAAACACGAACCGGCATAATGATCTGGAATGGGCTAAAGTACAAGCAAGGCTGGAAACTAACACTGATAAACTGTGGTCTCTCAATGAAATGGAAGCTACTGGCGGGGAACCGGATGTTGTTGGCCATGATAAAAAGACGGATGAATACATATTTTATGATTGTTCAACGGAAAGCCCTAAAGGTCGGAGAAGTGTTTGTTACGACCTTGAAGCACTGGAATCAAGAAAAAAACACAAACCAGACAATAACGCTATAGATATGGCAACTGTAATGGGCATTGAACTTTTAACGGAAGAGCAATACCGGGAGCTACAGAAACTCGGAAATTTCGATACGAAAACGTCGAGCTGGGTGCAAACACCTGCTAACATAAGAAAACTTGGTGGCGCCATCTTTTGTGACCGTCGCTACGACACTGTTTTTGTATATCACAATGGAGCAGAATCTTACTATGCTGCAAGGGGATTTCGTGGTTCGCTAAGAATTTAAATTTGAATTTAGGAATTTAACACCACGATGTGTTCCTCCAAGAAGGAGAGCACATCCTTTTTTATTGAAGTAATAGGAAAGTTGTAAGAAATGGAGGGGCAGTTTGGTGGAAAGAAGTAGCTTCTAAAGTGTTATCCACCATGAGGACGGTTGCATTTCGTTAAGTAGAGAAACAACCGGGCATATTCGTATAATCACGAGGCAGGTGTAGACACTATAGGGGCTTACGTGTGTTAGTGTAGAAGAAAGAACATTATAAATCTGATAGCATTTAAATAAAAAATCCTAATACATGTAAAGGAGGATACGATGACAAAGAGTAAAGAAAGTAATGAACAGGGCTGGAACTTACATACCAGCTATACCAACTTACCAGAAGCATTTTATTCCACTATCAACCTTAACCCTGTAAGTTCACCTGAATTGCCTGTTTTCAATGACTCTCTTGCTAAAACACTGGGATTGAACCCTGATGAACTAAAAAGTGATGAGGGAGTAGAGGTTCTTGCTGGAAACAGGATGCCTGAAGGTTCGATACCCCTTGCTGAAGCATACGCAGGGCATCAGTTCGGTAATTTCACCATGCTGGGGGACGGGCGTGCTTTGCTGATTGGCGAGCAGGTCACACCAGATAAAAAGCGGTTTGACATTCAGCTTAAAGGATCAGGACCAACACCTTACTCTCGTCGAGGTGACGGACGTGCTTCATTGGGACCGATGTTGCGGGAGTATATTATTAGCGAAGGGATGCACGGACTTGGAATTTCAACTTCACGCAGCCTGTCAGTCGTGACAACCGGGGAAAAAATACGAAGGGAGACTTTCGAAACCGGTGCAATCCTAACACGTGTAGCATCAAGCCATCTTCGAGTAGGTACGTTCCAGTATGCTTTGGCCCTCGATGACGTAAAAAAATTGAAAGCACTTGCTGACTATACTATGTACCGTCATTTTCCAGAAATAAAAGATGATGAAGATCCATATTTGTCATTGTTACGAAAAGTGATCGAACGACAGGCTGAGCTAATCTCGCAATGGATGCTAGTTGGTTTTATTCACGGTGTGATGAACACCGATAATATGGCGATCAGCGGAGAGACGATCGATTATGGTCCCTGTGCGTTCATGGATACGTATCACCCTGGAACCGTATTCAGTTCCATCGATGTACAGGGACGTTATGCATATGCAAATCAACCTCCGATAGCTGGATGGAACCTTGCGAGGTTTGCAGAAACTTTGCTACCGCTTTTGCATGACGATCAGGATGAGGCTGTTAAAATCGCCCAGGAAGAGATGGGTGTTTTTACTGATCTATACCGGGAGAACTGGCTTACCGGGATGCGAGCAAAGCTTGGACTATTTAACGAAGAGGAAGATGACCAATCCCTTATTCAAGACCTGTTTAAATTAATGGAAGAGTATAAAGCGGACTTTACGAATACATTCCTTGCTTTAACGTTTGATAAAGAAACAGATGGAGTACAAGTACTGTTGGGGACTGATGAATTTAAAAAATGGAAAGAGCGGTGGAAGGAAAGACTGGGAAGGCAAGAACAATCGATGGAAGAATCCCATGAATTGATGCGGAACCATAATCCTGCCCTGATTCCAAGGAATCACAGGGTAGAAGAAGCACTTGAAGCAGCGGTAGAAAAGGAAGACTACAGCATGATGGAACGGTTGCTAAATGCTCTTTCCAACCCATACGAACACACAACCGAACAAGCAGAATACGCAAAACTGCCGCCAGATTCTGATCGGCCGTATCGTACCTTTTGCGGAACATAAAAAAGAAGGCTTATGCTGTCTGTTTCCTATCCATATTTAACAGGAAGCAGACAGCTTTTTACTTTTATATAGCAATTGTGCACCAAAATCACCTTATCAATTTAGTTATTTGCTATCATACTTTACTCTTACTTTCAGAGATTATCGAAGAAAGAAGCTCGATATCAATCATGATTTCTTTTTTAAGGAATTCATTTTCACACCTTTTATAATCTTCCTCAAGCCTCAGAAGTTCCTTTATGAACATCGCCATTTCAATATAATTGGTCATGTTAAAAATCCTTTCTCTTAAGATGCAAAGCTTTTATACTCGTCTAATAGTTATCTATATGTTGTACAAGTAACTTGTTATTCACAAAATAGAAAAAGCCGAAAAGAACAGGGACGATTCCTGTTCTTTTCGGCTTATGGATGGCACATTTTGTCCATTTCATTACTGCCTAGTTATTTGGTTTCAAGATGAATGCAATCACACTATTATCAAGAATGAAATCCCAGTCGACAAAAACATCCTGTACCCTGGCATCCAGGATAGAAGGGAAGTGAGTATTGTTAATTAACAGTTCTCCTTCTAGTTGTCGTTTTGCCACACGCAGGTTTTCATCAAAGCCAAGTGTGATCAGTTGCTTTTCGATAGGTACCAGAATCCCTTCTCGGATAACGAGCAAGGAACGTGAACTAAGCATATAGGAGTCCACTGAATCAGGAGCTTTTTCAGCCTGTTGGCTGATACTTGCAATTTCTTGATGGACATCTTCTTTTCCAGTGTATTTCCTTCTCGAATCTTCTCCGTCTTCAGGAATAGCAGGACTCACGGCCACAAATATACCTGTTTGTCTGGAAAGATTCCAATCATAATATATATGTTGAATTTCTATATCGGTAATCCCTTTTATTTGTCCCCGGATTTCTGGATCCAGAGACTTCATTAAGTATTCCCGAGTAGTTTTCACAGTTATATCTTGCCCCTGGTCCAATAGCACTTGTTCCGTTGCAGAAAGAAAACCGCTAACATAGACCAGAACATAGGGGTTGGATATGGTCACATGGATCGCTTCAGGACCTTTACCAAATTTATCCCGCAGCAACTTTCCAAAATTATTAGCCAATTTTGTTTGCTGTGCTTTAATATCCATAAGTTTAAATCATCCTCATTTTGTAAGAAAGAAGCATCATATCTTCTGTCCTACTTTTATTTTAATATTTAACATGTTCTATGTAAACTATTAGTCGGCTATATTTAAATTTTCCCGGAAGACATAATAAAAAACGTTTTTTTGAAGCAGGAACTAGTTTTTATTTTTATTATGGAAGCAGATTACACTGTCACTAATTGATAATCGACTATACGAAAAAGGAAACCCCGACAAAAAGGGTTTCCTTTTCTCTTTGAAAACAAGTTGTTTTACATAATCTTCTTCAGAGAATGTTATTGTTCTTTCCGTAATAAAGGCATCGTACAGCAGCGGAAAGATCCGCCAGACTTAATGATTTCAGAAATATCCACCTCAATTACGTCAAAACCTTTATTTCGAAGCTGTTTATTTACTTCTTTATTGACCGGAAGACTGAAGATTTTATTATCGCCGATTGCTAGTACGTTTGTCCCAAGGGTGAATTGTTCACCTTTCGAAACTTCGATTAGATCATAACGAGAAGAAAATAAATCGATATCCACTTTAGTTAATGCTTCAGGATAAATCAATGCTACTTCTGGCGAAATAACATTGAAGACACAGTCCAAATGAAGATAGGTTTCTGTAAAAGGAACGGCCTTCACTTCAAACTGGGTTAACAGGCTTTGCAAACGTTCAACTGCTTTCCGGTTCGTACGATTGCTCAATCCAACATAGATAGTATTGCGGTCAATAATGACGTCTCCGCCTTCAATTCTATCTTCAGCCAGGTTAAAGTAAGAAATTTCTTCATCATCTAGCCATTGTTTTAAAACATCTTCCTCGCCACTTCGAACCTCACTTGCCATTTTAGCAATAAAAACCGTTTGGCCCAATGTAAATCCAATATCCCTTGTAAAAACTTGTTCGGGAAACTTCTCGTGATACGGGAGCAACACCACCTCAACACCCTGGCTCCGCAACTCTTTCACAAACCGGCCATGCTGCTCTACAGCTTTATCAATGTTAATTCCTTCGTTTTTGTATTGCTTTTGGGTCTCATTAATAACATCCCGAATGGTCATATAATGAGGCTCACACAGGACCACCTTCTGTAAGGAATCATACTCACTGTTACAATAGGCTAGCTTGCCTTTATGAGGTTGAGTTTCCATAAACCGCCCTCCTGAAAATATAATTACTATATATCATTACCATTCATTGGGTAAGATATTTGAATTCTGAAAAAGGGAAGAGAAGGGGCTTGAAATTTGATTACACGAACATATGTTTGTATAATTAAATCAGGAATATAATTCCAATAAAAATAGAAGGGAAGGTATTTTATGAAGAAACGGACGATGGAGATTTCTGAAATGATCAGGAAGTATCAGGAGGGGGAGAGTACTACCGTAATTTCAGAGCAGGCAAATGTTTCTCCCAGATATGTTCGACAAGTTTTAACAGATAACAATGTCCAAATACGCCCCAGAGGACATTGGAAGCGGCAGTATAGACTAAATGAACATTACTTTAAGACCTGGTCCAACAACATGGCTTACATACTTGGTTTTTTTGTTGCGGATGGAGTAATTAATAAGGATATGCAGAGTGTCGGATTTGCTCAAAAGGAAAAATATCTTCTAGAAGATATAAAACGAGAATTAAATTCCAATCAACCGCTTTATAAGAATAATTCAAGAGACGTCTATATTCTGATGCTCCATAGCAAGATTTTAAAGGTAGATCTTATGGAGATACATGGAATAACCCCGGCAAAATCAAATGTTGTATCTTTTCCTAATATTCCAGATGAATTTATGCACCACTTTGTAAGAGGTTATTTTGATGGAGATGGACATGTGAATTATGAAAGATATAATGTTAGTTTTGTAGGTGGGTCGTATCACTTCATGGAACAGTTAAAAACAGTTTTAGAAAATCAAAAAATTACTTCCCGAATAAAAGTCAAGGGAAAACATGTACGGCTTTTCATTACTGGAAGAAGAACAATAAGTAAGTTTGCTGATTGGATTTATAAAGACAAAGATATATATTTAAAAAGGAAGTTCCAAGAATTCGAAAAAGAAACTTTGCCTTTAAATTTGTTAAAAGATAGACCATTGAAAAATAATAAAGAAGCAGTTGCAAAAAGAAAAACAGATTTTTTAACTGATTATGCTAAAAACGGTTCTATAGAAACTGCATGCAAGAAAATAGGCATTAAAATAACAACATTTGAGCTATGGTTAAAAAAAGATTCAGTGTTTAAAACTCTTTTTATGGCATTAAATAATAAGAATAGGTTATAAAGAGAGGGTTATTAATTTAACTCCCTTTTCTTTTTGTTTTTTTACGGGTTTACATAATCTAAATTATAGGCACCTAAATTAAGAAAGTGGTTCCTTGTCTCAATTACTAAGTAAACTTTAGATAGTGAGACAAAACAAAAAATTCACTAAATACGTCATTTATTTTGGATTTTATTAAATCATTTAACAACCCAAAAAAATTCGCATCCAGATCAAGATGATCAAGATGCGAAAAATTTTCTAATCATTACTTTTTTCCTCACGATCTTTTCCAACTTCATTATCCAACAACATTCCACGTGCAAACTCAGCTCCAAAATTTCCAGCTGTTGCTGCATCTCTAGGATTTTGATCTGGTAACTCCTTATCGGTTCTTTCATGTTTTTTTGCCACTGTCATTGCCTCCCTTTAAAATTCATTTTTCTTTAAAAGCGCCACTGAATTGTGGCGCTCGTTGACTTTATAATATATTTTTATTGTTGGTTGTTATTTCGGTTAGTTACGTTCCTTACTGCTTTAGCTGTTTGATCTACTGCGTTCATTGCAGCATTCTCAGTTGCTTCAAGCGCATCATGAACAGCATGAAAAGCAGCTCCGGCCGTGTTTTTAATCTTATTTTTTACACCGTTTTGTTGATTTTGTTGATAATTGTTGTTTGCCATATCTTCACCTCCTATACAGGTATTAAGATATGTACTTCCCCTTATTTTATCCCTCCCTCGCTCTCTGGATATTTCCCTAATTATTTCCCATATCTATTTGCATAGTTTTTCTATTTCAACCTGATAATTTATGGTAAAATTTTGGTGATAATAGGCCTTTAAAACAGGAGGTATTTCTTTGAATGTAAAAATACTCCTTCCCATTTCCTTAATATCATTACTGCTACTTGGTAGCTGCTCTCTGGAAACCTCGAAGAATGACGATATAAAAGTTATACCTCACACAGAATATACACCAGATGACTCAATGATTGAGAAATTTAAAGAAATGAAACAAAGTGCTGATGCTGATCAAGCGCTCCATCAAACATACAAAGATTTGCCCATTATTGATGTACATAACCATGATGCCAGCGCAATGCCTCTTGATTATTGGAATGAATACGGAATTGATCGAACAGTCTTATTCGGCAATATATCTGAGCCAGCTGCACAGGTGACAGACAGCGCATCCTGGAATCATTATATAGACCATACAGATCGCATTTTCCCTTCATTTGCAGGTATTCCTTTAGATGAGGAAAATAATATGGAATTTAAAAAGGTTATGAAGGAGCATTTAGAACAGGGATATCTGAATATCGGAGAGATTGTGGCCGCTTCTACATACTCTCGTCTCACCTCTAATCTGAAATGGAAAGCAGAAAACCCTAACTGGGGAAATCTCCCTGGATTATATGAGCTTGCTGAAAAGTACAAGGTACCTGTTTTGCTGCATATCGATCCACCCAAAGGTGCACCGATCGCTCATTTAAAACGAGCGCTGGCAGATCATCCGAAAACGATTTTTATATTTGGTCACGGAAATGTGTTTAACTCACCAGCAAATCTTGCAAAGCTTTTAAAAAATCACGACAACCTCTATATTGATTTTTACGCAGGTTTTACTCGCTATGATAAAGGTAGCAGCCACAAGTTGGAGGATTTTGTTCCAATCATCGAAAAGTACCCGGACCGTTTTATGCTTGGGTCGGATTCAGGTTCAGGTATCGGTCTTTCAGATGGCTATGAAGCCATGTATGAAGTTCTTAATATGCTGGCCCCCGAAACTGCTGTAAAAGTTGCTTATCAAAATTATGAACGATTAATTGAAATTCAACCGCCGACAAAAACACAGATAAGAGAAATTGGAAAACTCACAGATAAGCTCAATATCCAGGATAAAAAGTACAAACTGAATAAGCGAGAGGCTAATGAATTGCTCTTTCAACTCCAAAAGCAAGTAGAAAACCAAACTTCCGCTGAATGAAGAAGTACCATGCCTAACGATTTAAAAGCAATGGTACTTTCTTTTTGTCTTATCCATTCCCATTTTAGAAGGAATCCATCATTTAGAATCGAAGTATTATTACGATGACCGAAATAAAATAAATGAGGTGAAATGTGTGAAGTCCTATTCAATTGACTCGATTCGACAAAAGTTTCCAGCTTTACAATCCAGCGATGCCCCTATTTACTTTGACGGACCAGGCGGAACTCAAATGGTTGAAAATGCAATCCATTCGATGACTGATTATATTACAAATGGCATGGCTAATCTCCATGGCACTTTTGATACAAGTGTTCGCACCGACCAGTTGCTCGATGAAACACGGAAAGCTGCCGCTAACCTGCTGGGTGCAAAACCAAAAGAAATTGCTTTTGGTCCTAACATGACTACCCTCGCCTTTTCGATTGCCAGAAGCATAGGAAAAATGCTAACTAATGAAGATGAAATCATTGTAACGGAGCTAGATCATCGCGCTAACGTTGACCCATGGGTGACACTTGCAAAAGATGTTGGAGCAACAATAAAGTATATTCCGCTTCACGTTGAAACAATGACTCTAGATATGGAGGCTCTAGACGATCTTATAACTGAAAAAACAAAATTAGTTGCGGTTGGAATGGCTTCAAACGTCACTGGTACAATAACAAATGTGAAAGAAGTCATACGCCAGGCAAAACGCGTCAGTGCTTTGACTATAGTGGATGCAGTACATGCTGTTCCTCACTTCCCGATCGATTTCACCGAGCTTGGTGCAGATGTATTGCTATGCTCTGGATATAAGTTTTTTGGACCTCATGTGGGGATTGCCGCGATACAAGAACAATTGTTCGAGAAGCTGGAAACATATAAGCTTGCACCCGCTCCTTCCTACTATCCAGATAAATTAGAGACAGGAACACAAAACCACGAAGGAATCGCCGGCCTTAAAGGGGCGATAAAATTTCTCGAAGATCTCGGGAAGGGCCAGACAACTCGCGAACGTATTGTAGATGGCATGAAACAAATTGATGCTTATGAAGAAAAACTTGCAGCAAAACTGGAAGAATTCTTTAGAACAACTCCTTCAATCACCTTATACCGGGCTGATAAAAATGTTCCTAAAACCCCAACGTTTGCATTCACTGTAAAAGATGCAAATTCAAGGGAAATCACAAAATGGCTTGCCGATCATTACAATATGAACGTAGCAGATGGTGACTTCTATGCTTCCATTATGGCTGAGAAGTTTGATGTTTATAACAATGGGGGTTGGATCCGAATAGGCCTTGCACCTTACAATACGATTGAGGAAATTGAACAATTTATAAAAGCGATGGATAACGTGCTTATTAACAAAACTCTTTCAGAAACCACTTAAAATTATCCGATTCACTACTAAGAGAAACAAAAACAATCAAAGCCTGGACGTATGCACCAGGCTATTTATTATAATGCTTTTTCTTGGTATGGGTGAAGAAATTAATTTGCACCTTTCCCTTTTAAAAAAAGTATTCTGAGTAAATCAGCTGTTTTCTTCCTGCGTTGAAACCTGCCAGGTTATACCGAATTTATCTTTTACTTGTCCATAGGAAGGGCTCCAAAATGTTTGTTGAAGTGGCATCAAAACTTTCCCATCTTGTTGCAACTTTTCGAAAACTTTTTCTGCTTTCTCCGCATTGCTAATCATAACGGCAACCGTGACTTGTTCTCCTATCTGATATGGCTGGCCAGGAAAAGTATCAGAAAGCATTAAGTCTGTATTTCCCACTTTTAAATGAGCATTTAAAACACGGTCTTTTGCTTCAGGAGGAGTTGGAAATTCCGGGTTATCGGGCATGTCCCCAAAAGTTTGTACCCCAAGCACTTCCGCTTCCAGCGCTTCTTCATAAAACTTAACTGCTTCCTGACCGTTACCGTTTAACACTAAGTATGGATAAATCGATAAAACCATGTAGAACCCTCCATTTCACAAGGCTTTAAGTTTAAATGTTATACCTCAAGGAACTAACGATACTCTTTTTGCTTTCTAATGTGCCTTTCCGTAAGTAAAGAAAGATATGCCACTGCGGCCAGGCCAATTCCTCCCATAATAATCGCTACTATACGGGGAATTCCGTTTTTGAAATTAATAAACAATGTTATAAAGCTAAACGCAACAAGAGAAAAAGAAAACCAGTGTGAATACCTTGAAAGAAACTTCCTCATATGTGAATTCTCCTTACTATAAATTCTGCAAAAGGTCAGTTATTCCTTTTTCTACTATTGGATTACTATACTTCTTAATCTTCTTATGAAATTTAAAGAAACGATAATGGTAAATAGCTAAGGTCAGCGAGGATTCACATTAGGAATTGGCAATTTAATCGTGAAAGTAGTTCCTTGATTTTCTTTACTTTCTACTTTAATTTCACCTTTCATACGCTTTACAATCTGGTAGCAGACAGTTAATCCAAGGCCAGTACCCTTTTCTTTTGTAGAATAGTAAGGTCTTCCTAGCAACTTAAGTTGCTCTTTTGGCATGCCACCCCCATTATCTTTTACAGTTATGATAATTTGGCCATGTTTGTTTTCAAGCGCTTTAACCATTATTTCTCCGTTTTCTTTAATCGCCTCGATAGCATTCTTAAGAAGGTTGATCAGTACCTGCTGCATCTCTACCTTTAATCCTTGAATCGAGAGGTTTTCTGCAACATTTTTTTTAATTTTTATACTACTCATCACCGCATATGTCGACATAACTTCCACTGAATCGTTAATAACTTCTGTTAAGCTGAACACCTCGAACTCTTCTGTTTGCGGCTTTGCCAATGAGAGATACTGGTTGATAACTTCCTGTGCCCGATCTAATTCTTTAATTGAAATACTGATAAATGTTTTTTGTTCATTTGATAGGACTTCCCCCTGTAAAAGTTGCATAAAACCTCTTACAGTCGTCATAGGGTTTCGTATCTCATGTGCAACAGACGCAGCCAATTGACTGACAACATTCAGTTTCTCTGCTTTTAACAACTCTTTTTTTATCCTGATTTGCTCCATCCTGTTTTCAATTAAATAAACGATCAGCACAAGGGTTATCCAAATAATTATTGTGGAACTTATCATAAACGGTATTTGCTCCAATTCATTTTCGTAGATCAAGTAGATTGTTCTTGTGAACGGAATTGCTAAATAAAATAGAGAAATGGTCAACAACTTTCCCCGTGAGTCATAGCGACGGTAAAGCTTTGATATAGGAACCAGCAATAAACAAAAAACAGCATAATTGCCGAATAACTTTACAAAAACATGATCAGTGAAAAAACTGACAAGCAGCATCGCCAGAAATGTTAAAAATCCAACTCTGATTCCACCGTATAAAAACGCTATTATAATCGGAATAACTTTAAAGTCATAAACATACCCGCTGGAATAAATAACGGGAAAACCCATTGTGAAAATGAGAATAACAATGTTCATTAAAAGAAACCCTGTGTTAACTCTGTTTGGATCGTTTTCCTTTTCATCACTAAACATTTGGTATAGTAGGATAGTAAACAAAATAAATACCACGTGTAAAATTAAGTGGTGAATAGTCTCTACCATAAAAATATCTCCTTAACACATAAGTGTGAATTGGCAAGTTATACCTATTCATTCGCCACCTTTTCCAAAATATCCTTTTAAACAGACAAAAAACGCGCAATTTAGCGCGTTTCTAATTTTTTTTGATTAAAATCTTTATCCGTTAAAGCTTGCCACTCTTCCTTTAGCAACCCATAAACAACATGATCAACATAATGATCATACAACCATTCTGCGTGTCGAATAAGCCCTTCTTCCTTAAATCCTAACCGCTCTGGAATAGCTCTGCTTTTATAGTTTTCTTTAGCAACTCTTATCTCCATTCGATTCAGTCTAATATCATTGAACCCATAAACAATTAAAGCATTGCATGCTTTAGTCACTATGCCTTTTCCCTGGAACTTTTCTCCGATCCAGTAGCCTATGATTGCTGATTTATTGGAATGATTTATTTCATTAAACCCTATTACTCCGGCAATCGATCCCTTGTAGATCATAGCAACCGTTTTTGGAAAGCCTCCAGTATCTGCAATGCTTTTTAATGTTGCTTCTATAAATGCCTTTGAATCATTTACTTCTTTGTTGTAGTCCAACCATCCCAGCCATTTTGAAAGGTGCTTTCTTGAGGTATCCATCAACTGAAAAAACTCTTCTGCATCATAGGTATTTAATAATCTCAAAGACAAATCTTCATCAATTTTATATACAAACATTTTATCCCCCTCTAGAACTGTCTAACTTGTGTTGTTTATGGTGTATTTAAACACTTGATCGTTTTGTTTCCGAACTCTCTAATATAGTAAAGGTATCCTTCTTTACCATCATAATTGTAGCGTTTATTGAACATCCGAACGACAACAAGGTCTTGTTCCGGAACAACCAGTAGCATCGGCCCTGTAACACCAAGGATCTGGAAAGATCCTAACGGAACATCCTTTCCAATCTCGTTCATTTTTGCATCGAATTCTTTCACAAACCATAAAAACCCGTTTTGAGGAAGTTCCCTGTCTACCATTAAAGGACTTTGGATACCAGTTGCCATTTTGAACACTTCTTTAGGCAAAACTTGTTTTCCATCGATCATTCCTTTTTTCAAATGAAAGTATCCCCAGTAAGCTAGCTCTTTTGCAGAAACATAAAGCTTTTTCGCGTTATCTTTCATCGAATCCGATAGTGGATCTGTTTCCTGCCCGGCTTCCCCAATGACGGATACTAGTTCTTCATCTTTAACAGCGGGCCAACCTGTTCTAGTTAATTGAAGCGGCTGAAAGACCCGTTCCTGAAGTAGACTGGCAAGCGATTTATCAAAAACCCTTTCGACTATTTCAGTAAGCATTCTAATATTGGAATCTTCGTATGCCCAGTTGGTACCCGGGGCAAATCGCCTTATTAATTCTCCGCTTCCGTTTTCCGACAATCCATGTGTGTGTGTCAGCAAGTGACGCAATGTTGTATTAATCACAACGTTTTTATCATAATCAGGCAGATAGTCTAAAACGTTATCATCTATGCTGTTTATCTTCCCTTCAAAAACAGCGAGTGCAACGGCAAAACCTAGATAACTTTTTCGAACAGATGCAACATGGAAGCGTGAATGTTCATCTACCTGTCTTGATGCTTGATTATGAGAGTGTGTGCCTCCATAATATTCCGTTACAACTTGTCCATCATGAATAACGAACACAGCTTCTGCTGAACCACCGTTTAGCTGGTTGATCTTTTTTGCATAATCGACAAGAGAATCAAATTGATCGGTATTAGAATTTGGCAATTGCATAATATGTGAATCCCTTCTATCACTTTCTCCATTCTACCTATTCTGTTCGTTACTCGTAAATTCCTTTATCCATTTCATCCAACATTTACCTGTATAGAAAAGAAAACGGTTACAGATAATGATATCAAGCAACATCAAAACTATAAAAAGACTACACAGGAGGTAATATCGAATGGCAAACAACGCAAGAAATAACAACAATAATGAACTTCTTGTAAGTGGTGCAGCACAGGCGATTGATCAAATGAAAATGGAAATTGCTCGTGAGTTTGGTGTTCAACTTGGAGCGGATACAACTTCCCGCGCTAATGGTTCTGTAGGTGGAGAAATCACAAAGCGTCTTGTAAGAACAGCTCAGCAATCAATGGGCGGGTATGGCCAATAATTATTAAAATAAGTTGAGGAGGCAAAGCATTTTGCCTCCTTATTTTTTTGCCATGTATGGACCAGGAAAAAGTATTATCACTCCCCGTATTCTTCTGCAGCCAACAATCCTTTAACAATAAGAGTCACTCTTTCTTAAAAACAAATCCTTGCAGGTCTCATTTTCCACTTAAATATATTCCGAACTAAAGGATGTACATAGAGTAAACTTTTGTTTTGATATTCTTCATAGCCTTTTTATCTGCATCACAAGTCATTTCCACCCCCATTACTATAGATAACGACAAAAACTATAATGATTTGTTTACATGATGAGTTCCGAAGAGATTCAAATTAAGACAGCTAAATGAACTCTCTTTTCTTCCCGTATAGGATAACATTTTGATGCTATTGATTGTGATAGTAGATTTGCTTAGAAATTTCCAAGCAGGGTATACATAGGTGGGGTATCTTACAGAAAAACGGAGGGAGGTTACTTTCTTATGTCAAACTACAAAAAGAACAGTATTTCTTTAGTGGGAGCAGTTGGCCTTGGGACCGGAGTTATGATCAGTGCAGGTATCTTTGCGCTGCTGGGGCAAGTTGCAGAACTCTCCGGAACATGGTTCCCTCTCATATTCTTTATTGGAAGCATTGTTACAGCTTTCAGTGCCTATTCCTATATTAAGTTGAGCCAGCAATATCCATCAGCAGGTGGTATCGGCATGTTTCTGGTCAAAGAGTATGGAAAAGGAACGATTAGTGCTTCTGCATCTCTTATGATGGCTTTTTCAATGATCATCAATCAGAGTCTGGTAGCTCGTACGTTTGGAACTTATACTCTCCAACTCTTTGAGGGAGAACAGCCAAAATGGTTAGTCCCTTTGTTGGGTGTTGTGTTGGTGGTCGTAGCATTTTTAATAAACATTTCAGGGAATTCGTTTATTCAAACATTTACATCTGGTGCATCGCTAATTAAAATAATAGGACTAGTTGTTTTTGCAGTTGCCGGAATTTGGGTCGCAGATTTTGCACTAGCACCCGCTGAACCTGGAAGTAATCCGCCAGATCCGACTTTTATTAGTTATATAGCTTCGGTTGCACTAACCATTCTCGCTTTCAAAGGGTTTACAACAATAACAAACAGTGGTGCTGAAATAACGAAACCGAAGAAAAATGTTGGAAGAGCAATTACGTTATCGATCTTAATCAGTCTTGTCGTTTATGTTTTATTGGCATCAGCGGTCTCAAGTAATCTATCGATAACCCGAATTATTGAAGCAAAGGACTATGCCCTTGCGGAGGCAGCACGTCCGGCATTCGGTGACTATGGCCTCTGGTTAACGGTAATCCTTGCAATAATCGCAACAGTTACAGGCATTATCGCCAGTGTTTTTGCTGTTTCAAGAATGCTTGCGATGTTAACAAACATGAAGTTGATCCCGCACAGTCACTTTGGAATGCCTGGATCCATTCAGAAACACACGCTTGTCTACACGGTTGCACTGGCAATGATTCTTACCATTGCCTTTGACTTGAGCAGGATTGCTTCCATGGGTGCTATTCTTTATCTCATTATGGATATGATGATCCACTGGGGCGTGTTCAAAAATTTAAGAATAACAGTGAAAGCAAATCCAGTGATTGTACTATCGGCTTTCGTGTTGGACGGAATTGTTCTAGTCGCCTTTATATGGATAAAACTAAAAACTGATTTGCTTGTTGTTGCGGTATCAGTAATCTTTATTATTCTTATCTTTATTGGTGAACGTTTCTTTTTAAAAAATGAAACGCAAAGCACATAATTAACACCAAAGAGGTTCAACCTGAATCCATCGTCTTACTTAATACGTTGGGTTATTCAGAGATGAACCTCTTTAACAACCAATATCTTATTAATAATTTTAGTTGCTATATCCCTGCTGATTGCTGAAGTCTTCTCGCAATCTCCATAAAATCTTCTTCGGAAATCCCGGGTGCGAATTCTTCCGGAATTTCTTCCAGGTTGGGAACAGGTCCTCCCTGCGGAGTACCAACAACCACCTCCAGTTGATCACCGGATCTCGGATCTTTCCCTTTCCATATTTTCGAAACATCCTTATAATCAGTCTGACTAAACGTATAAAGTTTTCGATGGACACCTTGTTCCTCAAATTTACGAGCTGTTTCAAACGCACTGTTATCAAGATTTGGGATTGGAATCAGCTTAGTCATATCAACTCCGGTAGCTATCTTCAAAGCCTTTGCATAAGCAAGAACATGCACCCCACCGCGTACAAGAAGGTAACCGATCATTTCACGCGCAACTTCATTCGTAGTCATTTCATACACACGCATCTTATGGGTTCTAGCTCCACATTCAAGGAAAAAGTTATGAAGTAAGTCCAGAATCAAATTTCCGCTATTAAAAACATAGTCTCCACGCCAGGAATTCCCCATAGAATCTCCGGGAATAGATGTTTGAGCCGTTCCGATGAAATGATACGTATTTCTCAGATCTTTTGCTTCTTGCATAGGAGCAACATTCGGATTGCCGTTAAAAGTTGTACCGGTGAGCATAAGGTTAATCGTTGTCGATACAAGCTCTACGTGTCCCATCTCCTCTGCTGTAACGCTTGCGACCAAATCATAGAATGGCTTGAATTTTTTCTTGTTGCGGAAATTAAATGATTGATACATGTAATTATTTAAAGTAGACATCTCTCCAAATCGGCCACCGAGGAGTTCTTGGACAGCTGCAGCAGCATTCGGATCAGGCTGCTTTGGCTTCGGTAATTCTATCAGCAATTTATTGCTTCGCTTAAACAATAAAATCCCCCCATCATCATAGTTGGGAAAAGGCAATTAATCACTATGATGTATGAGAGGGAATGCTTGTTCTATGACAACTTATTCGGGCATAATCCAGACGATCTGTTGGATTCTTACAAAGAAAAGCGTTCCTTCTGAATCGAGTACAACATGATCCGGCAACACATTTTTCACGATTCCCTTTACATTTCCTCTTGTAGTATCCACAATAATCTTCTGTCCCATGACATTTAGAAGTGTTTGATAAAAATACGGGTCGACCATCGATACCATCGAAGGTGTAGTCTGATATTGATTAGCCACTGGCCTATTGTTATAACTCATGAATAAAGCTCCTTTCCACTCTCATCGGTAAAATGTATGAGGGAAAAGAACAACTCATGATAATTTTTCTTGCCTGCATTTTCACTTAACTTGGGTCGTCTAATTTCGGAATGAAGAAAAGAATAATGAAAAGCAAAACACTTGTACTGATGATCCCTTTCCATGCAAAATGATCCCAGAGCTTTCCGACTGCTGTACTTCCGATTGCTACACCAACGTAGTAATTGATTAAGTAGAAACTTGATGCACCGCTTTTATGATGTGTCGCCGTCCGGCTAACAAGAGCAGCTGCCATCGAATGGGAGATAAAGAACCCTGTACAGATGACTCCAAGACCTATCAAGATGAGCGGGGTATAATGGAAAGCAGTGAGCCATGTTCCGATCGCTAGTAAAATTATTCCTCCGAAAAAAACTTTAGGAAGTCCGACTCTGGAAGAGATTCTTCCCGCAAGGGGTGGTGCTAGTACACCAAGAGAATAGGCGAAATATGTGAACGATATCGTTCTCAACGTCCAACCAAAAGGTTCATCATGTAAATAGAACGGTAAGTATGTCCAGATAGCAGTGAACACCGTTTGCAATAATAGCCCCGTGATAAATAATGGTATCAAGCGAGTATCTTTTAAATGAACAAACATGCCCTTTATATCCGATTTAAGGGAAGCGGGCTTTTTCTCAAACAGTCGTTCTTTCGGCAAAAGAAAGAGAAACAAGAAAATAACGATTACTCCAAAAGCAGATAGAGTTAAAAGTGTCGTCTCCCAATTGAAAAGATCAGTGATATAGCCGGCGAAAACTCGTCCCCCCATTCCTCCAAGGGCATTGCTCGCGATATAAAACGTCATCGCCAGGCTTAAATGGCGTCTATCGATTTCATCCCCCAGGTAACCCATCGCTGCCGCCGGAATCCCTGCGATAAAAAATCCCTGCAAAAAACGAAGAGTGACGATGAAGGTAAAGTATTTTGCAAACGGCATAGCTAATAAAGTAACGACAGTAACGATGAGAGAAAGTATCATAATCGGTCTTCGGCCATACCTGTCAGCCAAAAAACTAAGTACAAAAAGACCTACCGTCATCGTAATAACAGACGATGACACCAACAAACTGGAAGATGTCGGTGTTATATTAAATTCCTTTACAAAAACAGGCAGTAACGGCTGGAAGACATACAAGGTTGAAAATATCAGTAACGAGGCGACAGTAAAGGCAGATATGATTCGCCAAAATTCAGGGTTTTGCTTTGTATATGGCAATACTTTTTCAGGTTGGACATCCATCGCTTTTCATCCTTTTATTATATCGAATACATTATTTTTCGATTTAAAGTTTTAATCTACTGATTCGTTAAAAGAAAAAAAGAAGAAAGGCAAAGAAACCTTTCTTCACACCTCTCCATCTTTTACTTTCTGAAAGCATCTGGGGAGTCTGTTATATCGATTCCCCATACGCATGGCAGATAGAAATAAATGACTATTGTAATAATAACAATAGAAAAGGTATTGAGCCAAAATCCTGCTCGCGTCATATCCGGAATCCTTAAATATCCAGAACCGAACTCGTTTCTGTTTGGATGAACAGCAACAGGTAACATGAAAGCACAGCTGGCAGTTAAACCAGCTGTGCTCATCAATGCATATGTGACTAAAAAAACAGCCGTAGCCAGGGATGCCATGATCGGATATATCAATGTTGCTGTGGCAGTATTTATTCATCGGATATGTGCTTTCACAAAAAATCCGTGATCGCAAACAAGATGATAATCCCTCTACTACATCTGTAACAATTTATTATGTTGTACAGGCCAAAAATTTGCTTTTACTCATCCGTGGCCTTACAGTTGCGATAGATAAATAAATAGAAAGGAATGTCGAGTATGGCACAATCGATTGAAGGTAAAACCGCATATGTGACAGGCGCCGGCCGAGGAATCGGAAGGGCAGCGGCTTTAGAGCTTGCGCGTGAAGGAGTTCATGTAGGTATGATCGCTCGTACGGAAAGCGCACTCGAAAAAGTTGCAGAGGAAGCTAGATCCTTTGGAGTAAACGCAAGTATAGCAATCGCTGATATTTCGAATCTGGAACAAGTAGAAACGGCAATAGGAATGTTGAAAAATGAACTGGGTCCCGCAGATATTTTGATCAATAATGCTGGCATAGGAACGTATGGGCCTTTTTTAGAAATTGATCCAGAAGAATGGAAAAGGACCTTTGAAGTGAATGTCTTTGGAACATACCATGTAACACGCACTGTTCTGCCTCAACTTATTGAAAAAAACGGCGGTGACATCATCACTATTTCGTCCAGCAGCGGCTTAAAAGGGACCGCGAAAAGCACAGCATATAGTGGGTCAAAGTTTGCTGTTCAGGGGACAATGGAAGCCTTGATGCAGGAGGTTCGCAAAAATAACATCCGTGTCATAACACTTAATCCAAGTCTGGTCGCTACAGAGATGACTTTTGGGGAGGAACTTGAAAAAAGCGATAAAGAAAAATACATGCAACCAGAAGATTTGGCGGAACATATGGTTTCCCTGTTAAAATTGCATCCACGTATCTTTATCAAACAGTCTCTTCAATGGGCAACAAATCCATTTTGATGAAATAAACATAAATGTAAATATAAAGATAGAAAAATAGAGAATAGGGCATGCCCATTCTCTATTTGTTTTTAACTAGCTGATTTCCAGTTATATGCTAGTTGTTTAGCGATTTTGTAGAATCTTGTTGCACTTTAAACATCATTAGCCCGCTGATCAGAAAGAATATCGAGCCAACATAGAAAATAGCATGAATGGTAAGATAATCGATTAAAAACCCACTTCCCATCACAGCAAGTGCTGAACACATCGTTGTCCAGAAATGATAGTTCCCGATCAACTCCCCTTGTTTTGATCCTGCTGTAAATTCCGTTAGCATGCTTTTTTCACATGTTTTTTGCATGGCACCCAGAACGCCGAGAAATACTTGAAGCATATATACCTGCAATAATGAACTAACAAGTGGAAGGGTGATAAAGGCAACAGCCATTCCCCAGGCGTGAATAATAAGAAACACCTTGCTCCCCACCTTATCAGAAGTTTTACCGATCCATCGGTGGACCAATGCGGAAGTCAAAGTGAATAAACCATAAGCAAGGCCAAACTGTGCAAAGCTAGAACCGACGTTTTTAATGAACAAAAGATAATACGGAAAAACAATGCTGCTTGAAATCAATGCGATACTTTGAGAAAAAATGAAGATCCTCATTTGCCATACTCCTCATAAAACATATTTACAAAGCGCTCTTCGGGATCTAACTTCCGTTTCATAGAAAAGAATTCTTCTGTTCGTGGATAAGCAAGCTTCATTTGTTCTTTTGTCGGATAAGAGTAATACGGTAAATAGTAGCTTCCTCCATGTTCTAACGTCACGCCGATCATCTTTCGCACCACTTTTTGTGTTTGCTTTTTATCCTCTTCAGCTATTCCTTGATTAATTAACAGTACAAGGGCAAACATATCGTCTTTCGCAAAAGATAAGACAGCATCTTCATTGTGGCCGACATAGCGGATCGTAATATTTACTAGATTAAATTCTTCTTCTGACAATATCCCACGCAAGTCTTCAATATAAGACGAGAACTCATCAACTGGCACAAAGTATTCCTGTAAAATATCAGTGTTCTCTTCATCTTTGTATTCGAGAAACTCCGACTCAGAGCGCATGCTGTTGTTCCTGGAAACATAACTTCCGTCTTTTTTCTCAAAATATTTATTTTGCAGCTTCCAGAACATTTCTTTTCCCCAATCAAAGTCTCTTGAAAGACCGAGCAATGGCTTTGTGAGCCAAGTTCCTCTGTCAGATTTCAGTTCATTATAATTCTTTAAGTCTTCCTGTTTTTCTGCTAATTCATAGTCAGTTACATACATGTCTTTTAGAAAAGAATCCGGAGAGGTTGAGATCCTTGCAAGATGCATGCGAACATTTTTGTTTCCCTTTACGTTTTTCTTAAAATAAGATGGGTAGTCTTTGTAGTCCATTTGTTTTGTTCTCATTTGATATAACTCATCATTCGTCAATTCAATCTCCACGTCCAAGATCATGCCAAACAATCCATAACCACCGATGACTAACGGAAAATATTCACCATTTTCGGTTCTTGATACGGTGATCACCTCGCCGTCTGGTTTTAACAGCCGAAAAGATTTCACCGTTTCAATTAAAGAACCGTTTCTTATATCTCTGCCATGGACGTTAACAGACAAAGAACCGCCAATCGTAAAGATATTCTGCGATTGCATTACCTTTATCGAGAGGCCATAAGGGTTGATCGCTTGTTGGATATCATCCCAGGTTGCTCCGCTTTGCACACGGACTATTTTTTTCTCAGGATCAATTTTCAGAATTTCGTTATAGCCGGTTGTATCCATCACAACCGCGTCTTCGTAGTATGTATGTCCTCCCTGACTATGCATTTTGCCCGCGATCGATACTTTTAAGTCCTTTTCATTCGCTTCTTTTACTGTGTTTATAAAGGATTTCTCTTCATTGCCTTTAACAACTCTCTTGACCTTTACGGGCATCAACCCGCTCACATCACTTATCGTCGATTTGCTATCCGTTTTCTCTTGTGAAACTGAATATAAAAAGAAGCTTCCATATCCGATTAGAAAAAGGATAATAGCTATGTTACTTTTGATTCTCATTAAAGGCATCCCCCTTTACCTTTAAACAGACTTCCTTTATGAGTTCTACCTTTTTGTAAGTGAATGAAATTTATTAAAAGCCATATCTTGATCAAACGTGCTGTACCAGCGATAATCATCTTCGTCTAAAATCCGGTAGTGCTGGCTGATCATGTTTCGTTGAAGTCTAAAGCAACCATGTTTCTCGACCTCAACCCACCATACTTTACCTCCCATCGTCTTTTCCTTTGGCTTTTCGATCGATTCATGGGCAAGGGTTTCTATCATATCTACTGGATCTTCACCCAAAGCATTCCGTAATACTTCGCTGTCTCTAAACAAAGCACATACAGCAACTGTTAGCGTCCAACTAGCTTTTGTTCGTCCTTTTTCTATCTGGACAAGCGTTTTTTTGCTGACACCAAGTAGCTCTGCCATCTTAATCTGTGTTAAGCCGTCTTCCGTACGGATCAGCTTTAACTTTTCACTAATCAGCTTCACAACATCATCCTGAGTCATCAGGACACCTCCCATTTACACCTTATGTGTAATTTTACACCTTTTGAATATTTTTTCAACTCTTCATATTAAAAAAAACACTACTTAAAAAAGTAGTGCTTTAAACTTTATTTACGAAATAACTATTTTTTCACTTCATAGTGCAATTGCGCCATCTGGTTATAACGAGAAATATCTTTTAGCTCCAGGTCGATTTCATAATCTCCCCTTTTAAACAATGGTATGCCTTTACCTATCAATGATGGTGCAATTTGTATATAGATTTCATCGATTAAGTTTTCTTCTAAGAAAGCATGAATTAACTCTCCGCCACCAACAAGCCAAATATTCTTTCCCTCCTCCCTCTTCAGTCTGTTTGTAAGTCCCACGATATCATTGTTAACAAATGTCACATTCTCATTCTTTACAGTCGTTGAACCAGTCATCACATAACATTTCTTCTCTTTAGATGGATAATTGCCATTCTCATGCTCCATCACCCAATCGTACGTTCTTCTCCCGACTATTTCCGTATCAATCGTTTCATGAAATTTTCCGAAACCGTTGTCTCCTTCCCCTTCCATTCTAAACAGCCAATCCAATGAATCATCTTCCGTCGCAATATACCCATCAAGGCTTTGCGCAATGTACAAAACGATTTTTCTTCGTTCCTTCATACTCATCCTCCTCTTTTCACCTTGTAATCTTTCTTTTTGTTATTATAATAAAACCATATAATTCAAATATGACATCTGTTGTCATATTATAAATGAAAGGGGAAATACATTGCGTGCAGACCGATTGATTTCAATCTTACTCTTACTCAAAAAAAGAGGAAAAGTTACAACAAAAGAACTAGCCCAGGAATTAGAAGTAACACAGCGTACGATCCATCGTGACATGGAAGCTTTAATCTCTGCAGGCATTCCCATCTTCTCGGAAAGAGGAAAAGGCGGCGGATGGAGCATAATGGACAACTGGCAAAATCGACTTAGCTGGTTGAAAAACGAAGAAGTGCAATCCTTATTTATCCCTTCTTCTAACAACCTATTAGCGGATCTCGGTTTCAACGAAATCTCAGAGAAAGCCAGGGAAAAGCTGTATTCCTCTGTTCCGTATCAACATAAAGAAGAAGCTATAAAATTATGGGAAAGAGTGTACATTGACACAAGTACCTGGAAGGACAGAACCGAACACCAGGCTTTTATTACGGACATTAAACGTGCCCTGTTCAACGAAAAAAAACTAAAAATTATTTACGAAAAATACAATGGAAAATCAGATGAAAGGATAATTGAGCCCCTGGGATTAGTTTCAAAGGGTGATAAATGGTACCTTGTTGCATTAAAAAAGGGGGAATACAGAAACTATCGAGTATCCAGAATAAAATCGGTTATCATGCTTGATGAAGAATTCACTTATCCATCCTATTTTAACCTTCAAAGCTACTGGAAAAAATCAAAAAAAGAATTTGTAAATAATCTTCCCCGTTATATCGTACAAGTAAAAGTTTTAAGCTCGATAATACCAAGATTAAAATTCACCGGAAAATTTGTGGAGGTTATTGAAGTTGGAAATAATGATATAGACCAATGGCTCCCCGTAACACTAAGCTTTCATTCCGAAGAGGAAGCGGTTGAATACATATTCGGATTCGGAAATAAGATGAAAGTTGCTAATCCCGTACATCTTAAAGATACATTAATCATCATGGCAAAAGATGTTATTGATATGTATAAAGAATAAGATAAACATTAAAAAAGGAAGAGACAGTAGGCTTCTCTTCCTTACTAATAGTCAAGCTCAATAAATCCTGTTCTATGTTATTTTTGTTCAAACGCAAGTCTAATTGCAAAAAAAGCAAAGATAAGTCCCTTTGATTTATTAATCACATTAAACATCCCTGGACGGCTCCACAGTTTTTCACCAAGACGCCCTGCAAGAACAGAAACAACTCCAAAAATGGCAAGGGCCTGGATGATAAACAGCACACCTAACGCGATCATCTGGAGTGGTACATTACCTGATTCAGTAGTAACAAATTGAGGAAGGAAAGCCAGAAAAAAAATCGAAACCTTTGGATTCAACATGTTCATAAATATCCCCTTTTTATACAGGGAGGTAAGGTTGTACCTTTTCACAGATTGCACTTCAGGATCCAGCCTCCCTTCTCTGAATGCCATGACTGCAAGATAGAGCAAATAAATAGCACCGGCATATTTGATCAACTGAAACGCCAGAGTGGATTGATATAGAATTGCGGATATACCTACTGCCGCAGCCGTAGTATGTGCGATTAGTCCCGTGCAAAGTCCAAGCGCCGTTGAAATACCTGCCTTTTTCCCGTATGAGGCACTTTGCGCAAATACGAACATCAAATCCGGTCCTGGTGTTACTGTCAATAACACCGATGCAGCTAAAAAGTAAAAAACCGTTAGTAAATCCATTAGCATTCCTCCGAAAGATTTTAAATTATTAAAAATTTTACTACAATTAATCGATAGTCACAATGCCTGATGAAAAGCCTCCTAACAAGAACCAAAAGCTTTTGGATAAAACTCCAGGTAAAGTCAAAAAACTCATAATAAAGTACATTCAGAAATGACAGCGGTTCCTTTTCTTTTTAAAATAAAAGGGAAGAAACTATGGTTTCTTCCACACAGGACTATGCCTATTCCTTTGGACTGGGAATAGGCCTTTTTCTATTCTTTTTCCAGTGCGAGTTTTAGTCCCAATAAAATCATCACTGAACCGGTCATAAAGTCAAAGAACCTTCCTGTCGATGGCTTTTCAAACCAAACTTTAAATAAATCAAGCAAAAAGACATATAAAAACAGCCAGATAACCAAAAGAACAATATAAGTCATTCCAAGGAGTAAAAATTGCTGGACCGTTTGATCGCCAGGCGTTACAAACTGAGGTAAAAACGTTAAGAAAAACACAGTGATCTTAGGGTTAAGAACATTTGTTAATACACCCTGCAGGTAACAGGATTTCGTCGAAACTACTTGTGACTTTTTCGTAACGGCGATTTCTTTTTGAGCTGTAAAACCTGTTATGAAAGATTTAACACCGAGATAAACCAGATAAGCTGCTCCGATCCATTTAATGGTCTCATAAATAACGGAAGAAGCTGCAAGAATCGCAGAAATTCCAATAATCACGGCACATGTATGAACAAAAATTCCAGTCGCCGTTCCAAGCGCTGTTGTTCGCCCGCTTTTACTGCCAAGTGCAAGCGTGTTTCTGGTCACAAGAACTGTGTCAGCCCCGGGAGTTAAAATTAACGTAACAGCCACCAACACATATAACCAGTAGCTCTCCATCCTTTGTCTTCCTTCCATCTTTTTTTCAACTATTGTATCATCTTCATAAAAAAAAGTTAATTTTTCTCTAATATAATTAAATATTGCTCTTTTCGGGAAAGAGAAAAGTATATATACACCCCCCACCCTATTTTTGAAGAGAAAGGAGCAATATTTTGCAGAAACAACTAACGATAGTCCAACAAAACGATACGCATGGTCACTTTAAACCGCATTTAGAATTTGTTTGGAATGCGAGCGGTTTCGAATTAAAAAAGACAAGGGGAATTGGAACTGCTGCAGGTTATGTTAAAGGTTTAAAAGAAACTAACCCAAACCTCCTTTTTATGGATAGTGGTGATATTTTCCATGGCACCGCGCCTCTCGTACAATCAAAGGGAGATGTTGCCGTTCCTATTCTAAATGCCCTGGAATTGGATGCATTTGTCCCCGGCAATTGGGACTTTGCCTATGGTAAGGAGCAACTTGGAAAGTTAGTCAAAGAACTGGATGCTTCTGCAGTTGCCTGTAATTTGTTAGATGATTCAACAGAAACTCCATTTCTTGAACCATATGTTGTTAAAAAAACTGACAATGGACTAAAGATAGGCGTGATTGGCCTGACGTACCCATATGAAGATAAAATTATGCACAATCATTTTTCAGAAGGATTAATATTCTCAAAAGGATTGGAACAGCTTCCAAAACATATCGATAAGCTGAAGGCCAACGAAAATGTCGATTTAATCGTAGTTTTAAGCCATATGGGCCTCCCCCTTGATGTAAAGCTCTGTTCTGAGGTGAAAGGGATAGATGTTTTATTAAGCGGGCATAGCCACGACCGAACAAGAAAGCCAATTGTTAAAAATGGAACAATCATTATCCAGTCAGGCTCTCATGGCTCGTTCCTGGGTAGATTGGATTTAACAATTGAAAACAAAAATGTGGTGGACTATTCCCACCAGTTCATTTCTTTATATGAACCTTCTATTCCTGATGATCAAACGGTGACAAGCCTTGTCCAGGAATTATTCGAGCCTTATGAAAGAGAGCATAATGAAACGGTAGGCAAAACGGCAACAACACTGCATCGGATGACGTTAGAAGAAGCGCCTATGGACCGCTTGATCACAGATGCATATCTTCATTCGGTCGAAGGAGATATGGCATTATCACATGGATGGCGTTATGGAGTACCGGTAGCTCCGGGAAGTATCACTCTGAACGATTTGTTTCAAATCATTCCAACTAATCCGGAATTATTTACAGTTGAACTCAAGGGTTCAGAAATCTATGACATGTTTGAAGCGAACCTTGATCATGTTTATGCAAGAGATCCCTATAACCAAATGGGCGGCTATGTTCTGAGAACAAGCGGTGTTCGAATGACTTTTAAACCATATAATCCCAGGGGTGCCAGGATACAAACTATCTTTATTAACGGCAGACCTCTTGATGAAAATACAACCTATAAAATTGTTGCGGCCGGCCAACAAACGTTAAAGAAGTTTGAGAAATTGAAGAACTATCAAAACATCCATTCGATCGAAGTATTGAAAAAGTATATAAGCTCCCTTTCTCCAGTAGATGTAAAAATGGGAGACATAGAGTCCGTATAAGAAAAGTTGCTGACTCAAAAGCAAAGTGCCAGGCTCCTCTAACATAGTATCTAGATGAACACTTGTACAAGTTCATCTAAATACTATGCTAACCAGAGAGAGCCAGACACTTATGAGTCAGCAGTTTTTTATAACGTTGTATTAGCAATTTGAAATGCTCAGCGTAAGGACAATATATTTTCTAACGTTTCCTTATTAACGGCTCCTGCAATTACTTTTTCTACATTGCCATCTTTATCAAGAATATAGCTCGTCGGATAACTTTGGATTTGATACACTTTCTCTACTTTACCCTTTTTATCCAAAATGACCGGGAACGTCAATCCGTATTTTTCCACGAACGGATCAACATCCTTCTCGCTGCGTTCTATTTTTGTTAGATTGACCCCGATTATCTCTACTTTATCATTTCCGTTTTCTATGTAGTATTCTTGTAGCTCTGGCAGTTCTTTTTTACATGGGGGACACCATGTAGCCCAGAAGTTAAGTACTACTTTTTTTCCTCTGTAGTCACTTAGCTTTACCTTTTTACCGTCAATAGTCTGTAATGAGAAGTCCGGCGCTTTACTTCCTTCCTTTATCCCGGCTCCATTACTATCAGACAATGAATAACCTTTTATCGCATCATTATTAATTGTGCTGTTATTCATAGGGATACCGCTTATTTCTAGCAGCAAAACAATGGCTAAAATCGCTATGATCGCAAAGGGAAAAATCTTTCTCACTAACAAATCATGACTCCTCCGAACTAATAATATTATCATTTTAAGGATAAACATGATTTGTTAAGAAATGATGAAGTAAAACCTATTAAATAAAAAGAACATATAAATACCATAATGAAACTATACTTAATCCGCTTAACACAAATCCTTCCTTTGAAGATCCTGTTTTTATAAAAATTGGAAAACGAACTCTTATAGGCAAAGGATAAAAGAGCTTGATTCCTCTAACTGTTAAAGCATCCAGGATATAATGGCTGATCATTCCTGCCAATATCCCGTTTTGGACAACATCATTACTTGCCAACGGCAAATAAGATACAAGCCAGTTAACAAAGAAAAGAAAAAATAAGCTATGCGTTACCGTCCGGTGGCCAAAAAAAGCAGCGATCCGTTTGGATAACGCCTTAGTTTTTCTCCCTGCAGTTGAGCCCGGGTGGCATATATCTGGGAGTATGGAGCCTACTAAACTGCTTCCTATTAACAGGAAGCTTTGAGAAATTTCAAGTGAAGTGCCAAAAGAATAATAGTGGACAACAGAACCAATGCAGATGCCTCCAAGTAAATGTGTTTTACCTTCCATTTACTCCTCCCCCTTTCATTCTTAGTTGATAAGATACATAATGATGTTATGGTAAACTAATGAGATGGAGTTTTTAAACGTTGTATTTTATATTGTTAATCTCTTCTTTCTTTTGAAAAGCAGTGTGAAGGTCCACTCCATACACATTGGCAAGTGCAAGAACATAATATAAAACGTCTGAAAGCTCTTCATCTATTGTGCCTTTAATGCTAGATTGTTGGTCATAGCGCTTTTCTTTCCGTATCGCTTCAGATAACTCTCCTACCTCTTCAATCAATTTCTGGAAGTAGCCATGTGCCATTTCAGTGTTAAAATCTTTATCCTTTATGTATGTTTGAAGCTCTTTAAGTGTCATCCTTATCTCTTCCCCTTCTCGTTAAAGAAATAGAGCAGCCGACCGGCTGCTCATTCTTCATTTGTTTCTTTTTCTTCCTTCCATACTTTCGAGACATCACCTGCAACACTCACATCAACAACAAACGAGCCATTGCTGTATCGGTCATTTGATCGCAATGTGGTCGGGTCTACTTCGATGAGTTCTCCTTTTTCTGTTTTAATCATAACAAGGTCATTTTTCGTTACTAGCTTAAGTCCTACCACTCGATGTGGATTGGATTTTAGTTCCCTTAGCATCACTACACCACGGTTCGTACGTGATCCTTGTTCAAATTCGGTTAGCGGCATCTTTTTTACTGCCCCGCGATGTGTTATTAACACAAGATTAGCAGGCACATCTGGTTCAATCACACAGGCACTTACGACATAGTCTTCTTTCTTCAGGTTAATGCCTTTCACTCCTGAAGCACGCTGGCCTACGATATTGACTTCTTCTTCTTTGAAGCGAAGTGCATAGCCTCCATGAGTTGCCACCATTAACTCATTGTTGCCATCTGTCTGATAAACATCTACTAATTCGTCGCCTTTTTTCAGCTTTAACGCCATCAGCGGCTTGGAGTAGCGCTGGGCTTTATATTTTGATAGTTCTGTTTTCTTGACCATTCCCTGTTTTGATATAAATAAAAGGAACTGATCTTCCTTAAATTCTTTTATCTCCATTGCTTCGATGATCTCTTCATCTGAATCGATGCTGATCAGGTTAGCAACATGCTGGCCGAGATCTTTCCACCTAATGTCTGGCAGTTCATGAACAGGAAGATAGAGGTAACTGCCTTTGTTTGTAAATAAAAGTAGCGTATTTGTCGTATTACCTTCAAACATTCTTAGTATACGATCCGTTTCTTTCATGCCAAAGTCTTTTCCGTTGGAGGCAGCATACGAACGAGGGCTTGTCCGTTTCACATAACCATCTTTCGTTACCGTTATGATTACATCTTCAGAAGGAACGGTAACTTCGAGGCTCACTTTAATTTCCTCAATCTTGGCTTCAATCTTTGTCATCCTGTCATCTGCATACTTTTTACGTATAGCGGAAAGTTCCTTCTTAATAACTCCGATCAACTTTTTCTCGCTGTTTAAAATTGCTTGCAGACTCTTAATAGTCTTCGCAAGCTCTTCTGCTTCTTTTTCAAGTGTTGTGATGTCCGTATTTGTTAAACGATAAAGCTGCAATGTAACGATTGCTTCAGCCTGTGCTTCTGTAAATTCATATGCTTTGATCAAATTATTCTTCGCGTCCCTTTTATCTGTGGAAGAACGGATCGTTTTGATCACTTCGTCGAGAATAGAGATAGCTTTGATCAAGCCTTCCACAACATGCTGGCGCTCTAAAGCTTTTCTTAGCTCGAACTCTGAGCGGTTCGTTACAACTTCTTTTTGATGCCCAATATATGCTTTCAAAATCTTTTTTAATCCCATTAGCTTTGGGGTTTTATTATAGATTGCTACCATGTTGTAGTTGTAAGTGATCTGTAGGTCTGTTGCTTTATATAGAAAATTCAAGATTCCGTCTGCATCCGCATCCTTTTTAAGTTCGATAACAAAGCGCAGTCCAGTGCGGTCAGTCTCATCCCGGACTTCAGCAATTCCTTCTACTTTCCGGTCAACGCGAAGTTCATCGATTTTCTTGATGAGATTCGCTTTATTTACTTCATAAGGAATTTCAGTTATTACGATTTGCTGGCGGCCACCGCGCACTTCTTCTACATCAGCTTTTCCACGCAGGATAAACTTTCCTTTACCAGTTTCAAAGGCCTTTTTGATTCCGTCCAAGCCCTGGGCGATACCCCCGGTTGGGAAATCAGGGCCTTTAATATGCTTCATTAAATCATCGACCGAGCAATCCGGCTTTTCCATTTGCATGATTGCCGCATCGATCACTTCCCCAAG
Source organism: Exobacillus caeni (assembly GCF_005747095.1). Taxonomy (GTDB): domain Bacteria; phylum Bacillota; class Bacilli; order Bacillales; family Guptibacillaceae; genus Exobacillus; species Exobacillus caeni. The sequence continues at coordinate 112,185 of NZ_SWLG01000008.1, forward strand.
GTTATGAGGTGGTATATCAGTAGCATATCCAGCGGAAATACCAGTTGAACCGTTAACTAGCAGGTTCGGGAACCTTGCCGGAAGAACGACAGGCTCTTTTTGAGTGTCATCGAAGTTAGGCGCAAATTCTACTGTGTTTTTCTCAATATCACTGAGCAGCTCAGAAGCTATGGCCGAAAGGCGTGCTTCTGTGTAACGCATTGCAGCTGGAGGATCTCCGTCAACACTACCGTTGTTCCCATGCATTTCTATTAAAACATTACGAACCTTCCATTCCTGACTCATCCTCACCATCGCCTCATAGACCGAAGAATCTCCATGCGGATGGAAGTTTCCGATCACGTTACCAACCGTTTTGGCTGATTTCCGGAACGGTTTATCATGTGTATTGTTATCCTGGTACATCGCATATAAAATACGGCGTTGTACCGGTTTTAATCCGTCCCTTGCATCTGGCAGCGCACGGTCTTGAATAATATATTTACTATAGCGCCCAAAGGCGTCGCCAAGGACGTCCTCAAGCGGCAGGTCTAAAAACTTCTCTGCTTGCGCCAAAGTTACGCCTCCTCAATGACTGAAATATTTTCATTGTCTAAGATATTGGTATCTTCATCGATGCCAAATGCAACATTGGATTCGATCCATTGTCTCCTTGGCTCAACTTTATCACCCATCAATACAGAAACACGGCGCTCTGCACGGGCAACATCTTCAATTTTCACTCTTACAAGAGTACGGGTCTCAGGGTCCATCGTCGTTTCCCAGAGCTGATCGGCATTCATCTCGCCAAGGCCTTTGTAACGTTGAATGGTATAGCCTTTACCTACTTTTTTAATCGCTTCTTTCATGCCGTCTTCATCCCACGCATATTCTACCACTTCTTTTTTGCCTTTTCCTTTGCTTATTTTATAAAGCGGAGGAAGAGCGATATATACTTTTCCAGCTTCGATCAACTGTCTCATATAACGGTAGAAGAACGTCAACAACAATACCTGGATGTGGGCTCCATCAGTATCGGCATCCGTCATGATCACCACTTTATCGTAGTTAATATCGTTAATATCAAAGTCAGGTCCTACACCTGCGCCGATCGCATGGATAATCGTATTGATTTCTTCATTTTTAAAAATATCCTGAAGCTTTGCTTTTTCGGTGTTAATAACCTTACCTCTAAGAGGAAGGATCGCCTGGAAACGTCTATCTCGTCCCTGTTTTGCCGAACCGCCTGCTGAGTCACCCTCTACAAGATAAAGTTCATTTTTAGCAGGGTTCCTTGAAGTGGCAGGTGTTAATTTACCACTGAGAATCGTTTCTTTCCTTTTGCCTTTTTTACCTGAACGAGCGTCTTCACGAGCTTTCCTTGCAGCTTCTCTTGCCTGTGCAGCTTTGATTGCTTTTCGGATCAGCATTTCACTCGTTTGTGGATTTTCTTCAAGGAAGTAAGAGAATTGTCCTGAAACGATTGAATCAACAGCAGAACGCGCTTCACTTGTACCGAGTTTACTTTTCGTTTGCCCCTCGAATTGAAGCAGCTCTTCCGGGATCCTTACAGAAACAATCGCTGTAAAGCCTTCTCTGATATCGTTTCCATCAAGGTTTTTATCTTTTTCCTTTAAAAGGCCTACTTTACGTGCGTAGTCATTCATAACACGGGTGACTGCTGTTTTCATTCCTGACTCATGCGTACCGCCGTCTTTTGTGCGAACGTTGTTTACAAAAGAAAGTACGTTTTCCGTAAAACCATCGTTATACTGAAACGCTAACTCAGCCTCAATACCATTGCTTTCGCCTTCAAAGGAAACGACTTTATGAAGAACATCTTTTTCCTCATTTAGGTACCCGATGAACGCTTCGATTCCTGTTTCGAAATGAAACACTTCTTTCCGGTCATGGCGTTTATCTTCCAGTTCAATTTTTAATCCTTTTAAAAGAAATGCCGCTTCACGGAGACGTTCGGTTAACGTATCGTAATTATAATTTGTCACACTGAAGATAAGTGGATCAGGTTTAAAGTGGATCGTGGTTCCTGTCTTCCTCGTCTTACCGATATTTTCAAGCGTAGTAACAGGTTTTCCGCCGTTTTCAAAACGCTGCTTAAATGTATGGCCATCACGATGAATCGTTACTTCAAGCCATTCAGAAAGTGCATTAACGACGGAAGCACCAACTCCGTGCAAACCTCCACTTGTTTTGTAACCGCCCTGGCCAAATTTACCGCCTGCATGAAGTATAGTTAAAATGACTTCTGGAGTCGGCTTGCCAAGCTTGTGCATTCCAACAGGCATACCCCGGCCATTGTCCGTCACGCTTATACTGTTATCTTCATGAATTGTTACTGCAATTTTATCGCCAAACCCAGCAAGCGCTTCATCAACAGAGTTATCTACGATTTCATAAACCAGATGGTGAAGCCCGCGTGAATCTGTACTTCCAATATACATACCAGGCCTTTTTCGAACGGCTTCAAGTCCCTCGAGCACCTGAATAGTATCGTCATTGTAATCAAACATTGGTTTTGTTGCCAAAAGATCTTGCTCCTTTCAACATCTCTCTACCTATAAGACTACCATAAGCGAACGGATGTTTCCATTTTTTTATCCGATTCGAACTCAGCGATTATAAAAGTATAAAAAAATCCTGCTCTACGGCAGGAAGAGGTTTTATATCGTTCTGATTTTACCCTATAATCTAATTCTGTTCAATCGTTTTCAGAATATGTACGTTTTTCTTTTCATACCCTACCATTACTTCATTGCCCTCTTCGTATGCTTTCCATGTTTCGAAATCAGTTAAGAACGGGGTGTTATCAATGATTAAATAATAATATGGCTTCATTTCTGAGTCGATCTGATCAGTTTTCGTCTCTTCCGGGTTATCTTTTTCATTTTCGTCAGTTTTGATATCGTCGTTAGCTTTTTCTTCTTCCTTAGCGTTTCCACTTACTTCCATAACAGGTTTTTCATACCGGACTATTTTTGCATCTATTTCCCCGGCCGTATATTCAAGGTCATCGTCCCTGTTTTGGTCGAACGCTGTGACTCCTGTTAATAGAATCAAAAGAATTGCGGTAAAGAGCAGTGTCCCTTTTAAATATGCCATCGAGGAAGCTCCTTTCTTTCTACTATGTTTAAAAGTTTACCACAAAACACTTTTTTGAAGGAGCCAATTCCAACTTGCTAAAAAAACCATATATTTTTAGGAGCATGATCTTATCTCTGGAACTTCCTATTCTGCTCTCCAATATGTTGTATTGAAATGCAAATAACCGCATGTCCCAATTACTTTATCAATTTCTTTATCGGCTATCCCAAAAAAGAATTTCAGTCATTTCGTTACTCTCTCAGCTGAATATATGCCAAAACTCTGTTCATTTTAAAGCATTGTAAAGCAGGAAATTTTTTAGGAACTACTTTCACAGTCACATTATCACCCCGCTCGTAAAACTTAAAAGCAAATCTTTTAAAATAGTATGTTTTACCTAGTTCTATACAACTTCCTTATTACCTTTTTGGACTTACCGATATCTAAGAAGTATTTCGCAACCAATGAATTTTTTTGTCTAAAAAACAGGAACTATATTCGTTAGCTCCTGTCTTTTCGCATTCCCCTTTTCAACCCGACAATCATCATTTAAAAACTGAACAAACGTCGTCTCTTGCCCCCTTTATGTGTTTACCCAATACTGACTGCAATCCCTGTTGCGTAACATAAATCCATATTCAATCAAGTAGCGGCGAATCGTTACAAAATCATGAAACATTGCTTTGAGCTTTTCGCTTACTTCTTTTTCTGTGTACACCTTGTCGGGGTCAAAACTTTTCAAAATATGTTGTAAGATAATGATTTTTCGCTTTTCTTTACTCGGAAACTGGCTAAGTGGTCCATCCAGCCCTTCTTTAAAATAAGTTTTCAATACCTTTTCTCTTTCCTGATTTGTAATCGCGTACCGTTCGTCCACCATGGTTGCCCCCCTGTGAATATTGATTAGTTGTTCTTCTTTGTCCTCGTGCTTTTGGCCAAATTCCCTGTTTTCATCTTTGTCGTTTAGCAATTCCATGATGGTGAGGAATACTTTGGCCTGTTTTTCTTTTTCCTTAAGCTTAAAGCGATGTGTACGAATCGTAGAGGTACTCCCTGAACCGAGTTCATTGACAATTTCTTTATCTGATAATCCACTCTTAAAATGGCTAAGGATTTCTTTTTGCAGCTCTGTTAAACCAGTGTATTTCTTATTCATACTCAATAAGTATTCAAACATAGAGCCGTGATCTTCTTTAACATGGTTTTTCACTGCAAGCTCTGCTTCATACAATACGCCTTCAGAAGGATAGATAACCCCTTTTTGAAAGAATTCGTTGCAAACAATACAAATAAACCGCTCATTATGTTCGTCAAAGACATAGCCTCTTTTCAGCTCTTCAACAGAGGCGTTCCAAAATATTTCTTCAGCTGGCATTTTAAATACACTTCCAATCCGTTTATTAATTTAGCAAACGCATTAAATTTTTGTTTATCATATAATAGACATGATACAGTAACGTTTACTAAATAACAATATTATTATACGATCTTACTTTCTAATATATTTACCATCAGCTTAGCTATTTTCTTGGAACTGTAGGATCTATAAGGTTGTTAGTAAAACTTCACTTTCAAACATTGCTTAACTCCGCTATAATCAAGTTTGGTGTACAAAAATTAAAGAGCTTTTTATATAGATTGCTAACTTACCTAAAGTTTTGATTACATCAAGAAAGGTGTTTTTCATGAGTATATTAACGGTTAAAAATCTTAGCCACGGCTTTGGAGACAGGGCTATTTTTGAAGATGTTTCCTTTCGCCTCTTAAAAGGTGAGCATATTGGTTTAATCGGTGCCAACGGTGAAGGTAAATCAACGTTTATGAATATCATCACTAGAAAGCTTGAGCCAGATGCAGGAAAGGTTGAATGGGCTAAAAATGTGAGGGTCGGATATCTTGATCAGCATACTGCACTTGAGCGTGGCATGTCGATCAGAGATGTCTTAAAAAGCGCCTTTCAATATCTGTTCGATCGAGAATCAGAAATGAATCAGCTGTTCGGTAAAATGGGTGAAGCTTCCCCGGAAGAGTTAGAAAAGCTTCTAGAGGAAACCGGAACGATCCAGGACATGCTGACAAATAACGATTTTTATGTGATTGATGCAAAGGTAGAAGAAATTGCTCGTGGTCTTGGCCTTGAAGATCTTGGCCTTGATAAAGATGTGGAAGACTTAAGCGGTGGCCAGCGTACGAAAGTATTGCTTGCAAAGCTTTTGCTTGAAAAACCTGACATTCTGTTGCTGGATGAGCCGACAAACTATCTTGATGAACAGCATATTGTCTGGCTGAAACGTTACTTGCAAGAGTACGAAAATGCATTTATTTTGATCTCCCATGACATTCCATTTCTTAACAGCGTGATCAATCTTATCTACCATATGGAAAACCAGGAGTTGAACCGCTATGTAGGTGACTATGATAACTTCATGGAAGTATATGAAATGAAGAAGCAGCAACTCGAAGCTGCATATAAGAAGCAACAGCAAGAAATCGCCGGTTTGAAAGACTTTGTAGCTCGTAACAAAGCTCGTGTTTCCACTCGTAACATGGCGATGTCCCGTCAAAAAAAGCTGGATAAAATGGATGTTATCGAGCTTGCGAAAGAAAAGCCAAAGCCAGAATTCCGCTTCTTGCCTTCTAGAGCATCTGGAAAAATGGTGTTTGAAACAAACGAACTGGTCATCGGCTATGATAGCCCACTTTCTAAACAGCTTAACCTCCGGATGGAACGCGGCCAAAAGATCGCTCTTACTGGAGCTAACGGTATCGGTAAAACGACTTTACTGAAAAGCATCCTTGGAGAAAACAGGCCTATAGAAGGAAATGTTGAGCTTGGAGATTATCTGGAAATCGGTTACTTCGAACAAGAAGATAAGAGCGGATCAACGAACACTTGTATAGAAGAAGTGTGGCAAACCTTTCCACATTATGGCCAAAGAGAAGTTCGTGCCGCACTTGCAAAATGCGGACTTACTACCAAGCATATCGAAAGCAAGGTACAGGTGCTGAGCGGAGGCGAAAAAGCGAAGGTCCGTTTATGTAAGCTGATCAACAAAGAAACAAACCTGCTTGTTCTGGATGAGCCTACCAACCACCTTGATGTAGATGCAAAAGAGGAGCTTAAACGCGCCCTTAAAGAATATAAAGGCAGCATTCTATTGATCTGCCACGAACCTGAATTTTACCAGGATGTGGTTTCAGATGTATGGAACTGTGAATCCTGGACAACAAAACTTGTTTAAACAACAACACCTCCGAACCTTTCCGGGGGTGTATTTTTTATTGCTTAGTTTAAAAGTTATTATTTCTTATGTTTTTCTTTTTGATTTTTTATTATTTGTTATTTGTTATTTTTAAAATTTAGATCCTGTTTTATTTTAATTTCAAATTTTTTATTTAAATACGGTAATTGAAATTTCAAAAGAAAGTTATCAGGAAAAATCTATGTTAAGTACTAGCTGAAATCTATAATCAATAAAATCCAAAAGTGCATCAAAGACCTTAACTTTCATTTCAAATCCCCAAAATACTCTTCACTTCTCCTATAACTGCTACTCTTCTTAGTTTATACATGGTTAACCCTGCTATAATCTTACTTTTTGGCGTGGATAAAGCAGTTCATAACCATAAAATACCCCCGTCATATAACGGAGGTATTTTCTTATTTAAAATGAACAGCTATATATGCTTCTTCCTCTGTTTTGGTCATAGGCCCTGTTGCTTTCCCGATTGTTCCACCGTTCCATTTCCAGATGGTATTATGGACGGTTACTGCATTGGAAAAGTCCCCTCCACTCCACTGATTTAAAGCATCTTCATAAAACTCCTGATGCTCATACTCATTAGTGGTTCCCTTAACAGTGTTTAGTACTTGAAGCATTTGATCAATTCTTTCCTCAGTAATTTGCATTTTCCCCCATTTCTCACTCGCTTTTACCTTCTGGTGGGTCATCCAATGAAGTAAAGATTGAAACCTATCTTCAGAAGGAACACCTTCCTCATCAATTGAAATCGAATCTGATTCGCTTATCTTTGGTTCATTTGATGTTGAAGTTTCATCCGCCTTTTGCTGTGAATGAGCACTCTTTCCTATTCCATTTACAGATTCTGAAGCCTCCAAAATAGCCCAGTACATTACTCCGCAAGCTATTACAATGATCGTTATGAAAATCAAAAAAAGATTTTTCGTTTTCATGATATTTCACCTCTGTAACTGATTATTTTGAGAGCTAACGTGATTTAAGCGAGTATTGAACAGTTTCGTTTAATTTTTGCAGCCGTTTTACCATTGTTTGATACTTTTGTTTTTTCAATGTTATCAATGTCTGACTGTTTCTGGCGGTCCATCTGCATCCCCCCTGACACACAAATAGACGACTCCGAACCCACAAGGTTCCTTTTTTTATAAAATAATTATGAAATATTTCCCCCATCCTCTTAAAAGATCGAATAAAATTTATTTTAGTATCGTTTCCTATCCCTTCCAAGTGTTAGAATAAGAGAGTTGGTTTTTGTATAAAAACCTTTAATCTACTAGATAGCATCACATACATAAAGGAAGTGTTATAAATGAAAAAGTTCAACCTGGTTATTGCAAGTGCACTACTTGCTTCAAGCCTCGCAGCATGTTCAAACCCGACATCCAGTTCATCCGGAGAAATTGAAAAAGCTGAACAACAAACGGATAACCAAGAACAGAAAAATGCAACAAGTGACCCGAAAGATTCAGGGGAAAAGCCAGCTAATCCGGACAATACTTCGAAAGAAAAACCTGAAGTAGAAGAAAAAGCAAAACCGGTTCAACCATTTGAAGCCCTAGAGCCTGCTAAGGATGCAAAACCTTTAAAACAAACAATGTCCGAGGAAGACTTAGCTAAAATGCCTGTTGTCGAAGCACATGGGGAAGACCGAACCAGAAAAACACCAGTCGGCCAATTGTTAATCGAAGGAAAGACAGATGAAACCGATGGCCCCTTGAAAGATCATCGCCTGGTGACCTTTTATGGACATCCCGACTCTACTAAAATGGGCATCCTGGGCGAGATGCAGCCGGATGCTTTGATGGCAAAGCTAAAAGAACAAACCCAGAAGTATTCGAATGCCGACCCTGCCCATCCAGCAGTTCCTATGATAGAACTTATTACAACTGTCGCACAGCGAACACCGGGGCCAAATGGCCTTTACTACCATATGACCTCTGAAGAAGATATTGAAAAATACGTCCAGCTTGCAAAGGAAAATAATGCACTGCTTATGCTCGATGTTCAGCTTGGCCGGGACAACGCGTTACATCAAGCAAAGTTAGTTGAAAAGTGGTTGAAACTCCCATTCGTGCACCTGGCTATTGACACAGAATTTCACGTTGACGAGGGTCAGACACCGGGAATCGATCTTGGCCAGGTAGATGGTGCCGAAATTCAAGAAACTGTTGAATACGTATCAAAACTGGTGGAAGAAAACAACTTACCTGATAAAGTTGTCCTTGTGCACCAATTTACAGATAAGGCTGTTGCCAATAAACAAGAAATAAAACCTACAGAAAACGTTGAAGTTGCCCTGAATTTTGACGGTTATGGACCGTCTGCAGTGAAGATGTCACTATACCGCAAGTTCGTTCGAAATGACGCAGTTCAATATGGCGGCTTTAAGATATTCTATCAAAAGGACAATCCTGTTCTTACTCCGGAAGAAGTATTAAAACTGGATCCAAATCCGGCCATTATAAATTATCAATAAATCGTTTGAGTAATCTATAAGAAACTTACTATGCAACTAAAGCAATCGGCACAGTCGGTATTCATTTCAGATCAACGGTATTAGTCGTATGCTATAATCAAGCTTCCCTGTCACAATATGATGAAGAATGAACTTTTCAATTTAATCCTTCAAATTAATTATTCAGTAACCAGCAGGAAAAAAAGATACCAGGTTGAAATTATTGAAGTATTTTATTTAATAAAAATGGAGGATATCACATTGGCAGATGAAAAAATTGTAATAGGTGCCGAAACAAAATACCCACTTAATGGAATGTTAAGTATTCCAAATAAAACTAACGGATTACTTCCGGCTGTTGTTTTGATTCATGGTTCTGGTCCAAGTAATATGGACGGAAAAGTAGGAAATAACTATCCTTTTAAAGATCTTGCCGAAGGTTTATCCGCAAAAGGTATTGCAGTTCTACGGTATGACAAGCGAACTTTTGTCTATGGTAAAGAAATGAAAAAGGATACCGGTATATCAGTAAAAGAAGAAACAATTGAAGATGCTATTCTAGCAGCAAATTACTTGCGAAAAGATACACGTATTGATCCAAGCAATATTTTTGTTATAGGGCATAGTATGGGCGGGATGTTAGCTCCTCGAATTGATGCTGAAGGCGGAAATTTTTCCGGAATTATTATTATGGCTGGTTCCCCACGTAAAATGGAAGACATTATGATCGACCAAAATAACACAGTTTTAGATTCACTTAATAAACTTTTAAAATTAGTTGCAAAAAAACAGATTGCTTCATTATCTTCTAAGCTTGCCAACATGTATAACCTTACCGATGAAAAAGCAAAATCAACCAAAATTTTAGGAAACATAAGAGCGTATTACTTTAAAGAAATGGGCGAACATCCAGCTCCTAATTATTTGCGTGAATTGACTAAACCAGTTTTAATCTTGCATGGAGAAAAGGATTTCCAATCATCAGTGGAAAAAGACTTCAATGGCTACAAAAATATATTAAGTGAAAAGCCACACGCTACATTTAAACTTTATCCGAACTTAAACCATGCGTTTATGCCATCTGTTTATGGGGAAATTTTAAAAGCAAAAAAAGAGTATAAAGTTGCACAACATGTAGATAACCAAGTAATAAATGACATTTCTGATTGGATTCACTCAGTAAAGAACGCCCAAATCGCACAAACCTCCAGTCAACAACATACCTAAGAATTTCTCTGAGACAATAAAACGACGTGCCAAAAATGGCGCGTCATTTTTCTATCATTTATTTTCATTTCTAAAAATAGGGTGAATCCGTTGTCGTATATGAAGGCTTTCATTATTAATAATAACGAGTTCATTCATACTTAGAAGGATCAACAACTAAAGTATAAATTAAATAGACGATAAAACAGGCTGCCATCGTCAAAAATCCCCATCCAAGTGTTACTTGCTCCTTTAATAGATAATTGTTACATAATTCAACAGGTGACAGCGTATATACCAATCCCAACCCTACAAACAAGAACGAAAAGAGAATAATAACTGCATTTTTAACAGCTGTAGTAAGCTTCATCCAGCTATCCCGTAACGGAACCCCTGCTAAGAACGGCAGGCTGACAAACTTAAAGATTTCAATCATTTGAACAGAGAGTGCCTCATCCATCGTCCTTGGTAACATCCAATAAAGGTTTATAACAACAAACAGTAATATGCCAGCGATTCCATCTTCATTCCATTTTTCTAAAAAGGCAGGGAATCTTAGCAGAAAAAACTTTCCCATCAAAAAACCAGCAACTATCAATAGCGGCATCTGCATATGCATGTGAAAGATCATAATCGACTCTAACAGATCAGCCACCGGAGGAAGCATCAAGAAAAAAAATAGGATCAAGCCAAAGACCGATTGTTTCATTGATTTACTCCCCCGTTTCTTTAAGTATAGTCAAGACTTTTTGAGCTGCCTCATCGACCTTTTTATAATCCATCACATCGATAAGCTTTCCTTTTTTGTTAACTAAATAAAATGCCGAGTTATGTGTAAAGTTTCCGAAGCCATCTGGAATGACGATCACACCAAACTCCTTTAGCAACATTTCCAGGTCCTTTTTATCAGGAATCCTTGCCATTCGCCATGTCTCACCATCACTATTAAAATAGCCTTTGTATTTGTCCAGCGCTGCCGAAGTATCACGGGCAGGATCAAAGCTTATGCTTAAGAATACAATATCGTCGCCAAGGTACTTTTGTGGTATCTGGCTATATACATGGGACATATTCATTTCTAGTTTTGGACAAACGGTCGAACAGTAAGTATACATAAAGGTGATAAAAACATACTTATCCTTAAATTCTGAGAACGTATAAGTTCTGATCTCACTATCCTCTAACGTTACTGCTGGAAATTCTGGTTTGTTTTCAATCAAACCGTTCACTCTTGCTGTCTCAGAAGTAAAAGCTGTAAATTCATCAGTTCCTGCATAGAGCAAAACGAAACCAAAAATCAGGACTACGATGACCGATATAATTTTTTGCCGGCTTTTGATCATTTCAGATCACTTCCTACAGTCTTCATATTAGTATTGAGGACAAAAGAGATAACTCCACTTGAAGAGTTATCCCTTCTCGTCTTTGATTACCATGTTTTAAATGGCGGAGAACCCGGTGGTGCATTTCCGATAAAGTCTACAAGCGGAATGACATAACCCATCGCGATCAACAGTAGCATCACAACGATCCAGGTTCCCCAGCGTTCTGTCCAGTAAGGTGTTTTCATTTCTTTATCCTCAGCTTCAGCTATCGGGAATTCGGTTTTCCCTTTTGGAGCCCGGAACATGAGATAGAATACAGCATAGACCTGCATGACCACACCGATAATTAAAAGCGTTCCCCCTACTGCAAGAAACATAAGATATGGATTCCAGCTTAAAGCTGTTGCGTTATCAAAATAGGTAGTATAAGAAGTCCGGCGCGGAGCACCAAGTAATCCGACCCAGTGCATCGCTCCAGACATAAACAGCATTCCTGCAGTCCAGATAAGTGTCTGGATAACTCCTAGTTTATTAATTTTCGGTGTCAATGTACGGCCAGAAATATACGGAACAAGCCAGTAACTGATGCCGAAGAAAGTCAGCACGACAGAGGTTCCTACTGTTAAATGGAAGTGACCTACGATCCATAAAGTATTGTGGGCTACCTGGTTCAACTGGTTCGTTGTTTGGGCAATACCTCCTGCTCCTCCAGGGATAAAGGCGATCATAGCAATCATTGGAGCGAGGAATCGTACGTCACCCCACGGCAGCTTCTTATACCATCCAAGCAGCCCGGTGCCGCCTTTTTTCCTTGCTGTACGTTCAAATACGGAAAACATTGCATAAGCAGTCATTAATGATGGAAACGCAATCGCTAAACTCATGAACACGTGCAAATATTTTACTGGTTGTGAAATACCCGGGTCGATGATCTGATGGTGGAAACCACCCGGAATATTCATTACAACTAACAGGATAACGACAACCCTTGTAATGGTATCGCTAAACCTTCTGCCTCCGATTATTTTAGGAACTATGACATACCATGCAGAAACGGCAGTTAAATACCAGATGTTTACGAGTGTATGTCCAAAAGCCCAGAACAGTGTACGGCTCAGCATCACATTAACTGTTTCTGTCCATCCGAAAGACCAGGGGATCAGGGTCAACACTTCGATTGCGACCGGAATACTTCCGAAGAATAAAAGTACAAACACAGCTGTAGCAAAATACGAAAGGATCGGAAGGTTCTGTCCTTTGTTTTGTTTTCTCCAGTGGGCAACATTCATAAATGCTCCAAATGCACACATCCAGACGCCGAGAACGATCAATGTAAGACCTATATAGAAATACGGCGATGCTGCCATAGGAGGATAAAAAGTATATAAGACAGACGCTTCATTCATTAAAATCGGAATGACTGCAAAGACAAAACCGATGATTTTCATCGCAAAGCCGATCCACGCCATCTTTCTTACTTGTGGAAGCAACCCTCCAAGATTATAGGAGAGAGCCGCATAAAAATAACCGATCGTAAAGAAGGCCGTCAATACCACAACTAAAAGTACTCCGTGAGCTGTAAGTATTTGATAATAGTTAAGCCAGTGAGGCAGTTCCAGAAGACCTGCCCGGTTTAATCCCTGGAATAATCCAAGGAATCCTCCTAACAATAATGCTGTGAACGCAACGATCATATAGACCCTGGATATCATCGCATCCTGTAAACTTATCCCTAAAGCTTTATTTTCATTTTTCTTAAAAGGTATTGGTTGAACTACTTCTGCTTTTGCTCCCACAATAACTTCCCTCCCTTATTTAACGATGATCTTCATTGTCATCGCCTGATGCCCTGCACCGCAATATTCATTACATAACACCAGATATTCTCCTGGCTTATCAAATTTTTGCGAAATCTTTTGAATATATCCTGGCGGAACCATTGCATTTATATTTGTTCCTACCACCTGGAAACCGTGGACAACATCTTTTGAGGTTAAGGTAAAATGGACTGTAGAACCTGCTGGAATCTCTATTTCGTTCGGATTAAAACTAAAAATTTGCATTGTCATTACTGCCTCATATTCTTTTTCACCGACTTTTTTAAGACCTGGATTATCAAAAGGAGCAGTTTGATCTACTTTTTGCGGGTCAATCGTTTCCTGGTTACTGGGCGGTCCCATCCCAAGTGCGAATGTCTGATAACCTGTAATGAGCATGAAGCCAAGCAACATTCCAAAACTTATTGTCAGCCAAATGATTTCGGAGCGATGCATCTTCATCTCGTCACCCTCCTATCCTGGACATATACAGCCAGAAGAACAGTACATAGGTAAGAAAAATAACTGCTCCTACAACACCGACTGAAAATATGGTCCCTTTGTTTGATAGTGACTCCGGAGTTTTTGCTTTCTTCTGGTGAGCCATTAAAATCAACCTCCTAAATTGTGGTGTTACAGTAATCTTATATGAGAATTATTTTTAATGGCGTGAGGCGTATCACTTACTTAAAACTTTTTATTTGCATTAAAGAGTGTTTTTAACGAGGCGGAGAAAAAACAAACAAAAAAAACAGAGTACGCGCATCGAGATACTCTGTTCGATAAAAAGCATTTTTACAAAAAAATGCCTTTTATTATATAATTGCAAAGGGGAAAGGAGTTTTTTTATGTGGAAAACCCTTTATGAAGTCTTTTTGTTTTTATGTGTCATACTATCCGTTTCTACAATCTGGTACGATTCTCCCTTTCAAACGGAGATTTTATATAGCACATGGATTGTTTTCTTCTGTGATTATATTGTAATGCTCTATCTTTCTGAAAAAAGATGGGAATATATAAAGAAGCATCCATTTGATTTAATCGCTCTTATTCCTCTTGATTCCATTTTCCAGGGAGCAAAGTTAGCGCGCTTATACAGGCTGTGGCGAATTAAAACAATCGCGAAACGATTTAGTAATCCGATGGTCGGAAAGGCGATGAAGTATACTCCTAAACACTGGTTTTTAACCAGCTTCATGGCTGTTGTTCTTTCTACAATTCCGTTTTATTTCTTTGAACCACTTGTGAATTCGGCAACTGACGCGTTAAAGTGGTCATTCGGATCGATCCTGTTTTTTGGCAACAGTGATGTCGAACCGGAAACGTTTATTGGAAAAGTGTTAATTATATTGCTTACAATTATCGGATTAGTGATGCATGCCTTGATTGTTAAGCTTATGCTTATTAATATTGATCGAGTTAAAAATTACAGACAAAAGAAAAGATCAAAGACAGATGCCGCTTGAAATAACGAACCGGTTCTACGGTTCGTTTTATACCAAGACTTCCTAATCGAATTAAAGTTTTATAGCAGAAAGAACATAGTTCATAATCGAAAAAATTTACCCAGCTATGTTTACTTGTTTCATTAAGATCCTTTTACCATCATATTAAACTTTCGGAAGGTATTTTTGATACCAAGTATCAGCCAATGCTTTTAACTCATCTAAATGCCCCATAAAGCTATGGGTCGCTCCTGAAATCACTTCAAGTCTTGAGCTGGTGGGAAGATAGTCCATTCCTTTTTTGGAGTTCTCTAACAACATCAACTCTTCTTCATCGTTTTTGTTATCTCCATGGATAATCAATACCGGACATTTCACTTTGCTTAACAGCTCTTCTTGGTTAACACTGGCAAAGTCATCTAGCATTTGTTTTTCTATCACTACCTCTGATCTGTAAGGCTCATTTCTCTTTTCTGTTATAAGACTAGTTTCGGCCAGCTCATTCATTTGTTCCATCGTAAAAAATTCATCCCAGTTATAATGCATCGGACCGGTCCCGGCTCCTGACAGGACCATCGTTTCGATATCACCGGAATACGCTTTTAAGCAAACGAGTGACCCGAGGCTGTGCCCGTAAAGCCCGATCTTTCTAAACCCTTTTGACTTTGCATAGTTAATTGCTGACTGAAGATCTTCCACTTCTTTCTCAGCATTTATACTGTCATCATCGCTTTCACCGCAACCAGAAAAGTCAAACGTCAACACATTAAATCCAGATTTATTAAAGGCTTCCGCCAGTAATGGAAATCTTCCTCTTGAATATTTATCGGAGGTAAAACCGTGCGCCATGATGATGCTCGACTTAGATGGTGCAGGATATAAAATGCCTTTTAAAATTTTGCCTCTTCTGTTTTGAAATTCAATTTTTTCCATTTTCACATCTCCACTGTCTATCTGAAATGATCTAGCTTCGATCTTTATGTAACAGAAAAACCCATTTCCCGCTTAAGGTAACGATCTTTGCAGAAAATGGGTTAGATGATCAAAATAAAAATGTTCTTTTAAGAGGAAGGTTATTGGATAACCTTTTGTGCACACATGTATAATTTCTTAGTCATTTCCTTTAAGGTAAATATCAATCGCTTCCTTATAACGCTGATAGTACCTTGGAATGTGGTTGATCAATAACAGTTCGGCATATAAATGGCTCTTCATATTAAAATCTTCAAAATCGATATTCGTTATTTCAACGATTTGTTTTAACCTGTAATTTAATGTATTAGGATGAATATAAAGTTGTTCAGCCGTCTTCTTTGCCTTGCCGTTGTTAGCAATATAAAGTTCTAGAGTCTTAAGAAATTCTGTCTGACTTTCTTCATCTTTTTTTAACAACTCTAACAGTTGCCCATTCACATATTCTTCCGCATTATTTTTTTCATAAATGGAAGCTAAGTAACGGTAAATTCCCAGTTTTGAAAATTCAAATGGGATACGGTTAAACTTTTCGCCTGCAAAATTAGCCGTTTCAATTACTTCTAACGCTTCAAGGAAGCTTTTTCGCATATTGATAAGCTGAGCGTATTCTTTTCCGACACCGATTATTAGCGGAATGTACTCTTGTTCAGTCAAATTTCCCTGAATATGATCGATCAAGTTTCTTGCAACCTCTGTCGGAGTAGATTCGTTTCTTCTATCTTTTCTGATAATCGTCACTGTTTGATATTCCGTTTTCAGGATAAGAAGCCTATCCCTTTTGGAGAAGCTATCAAAGATTTTAGCGACTTTATCTACAAGTACGTTATCCCCCGGTGTTGTAAGCGAAACAACCAGAACGGCAAACTTGTTCGGTAATGACAGATTTTCGATAGCTGCTTCCCTTAGAATCTGATTTTCACTCAAATACTCATGATGCAGTACTTTCCAGAGGAGTTGTTCTTTTTTCCCTTCCTTCTCCTTAGCTTTTGAGTAATATTTATAGATCAGCTTGCCGATATGTGGTGAAATGTCCTGCAAAAATTTCAATTCACCTTCCAATAGAATGTTGTTAGATTCCTGTACCCATATGTATCCCATCGTTTTCCCCCGATGCCTGGCACTGATCACGATACGCTGATAAAAGCCAAGTTCTTCTATGGGGGCTATTCGAATCGGGTCTGGTTTTCTTTCAAGCTGCTGCACGATCCCTTCTTTTTTCAAACGATCAATAATAAAAATAGGACATTTTTTGGAGAGGATAGTTTTTTGCTGCGTCTGGTCGAATTCTTCGTCCTCCGCTGAACTATACGCAAGCAGTTCGAAGTTCTTGTTTTCTATAATTACCGCTTTATTCAAGAAAGAACTGATTAAGTCGGTTGCAGTATTTATATTTTCTACTTGAAAAATTCGTTCTGTGTTTTCCATTTTTTTCTCCTACTTTTTCAATCCTGGCACGTTTCTTCAAAACGATTATTTTGTACCATTATATCCTTTATGAACCAAAAGAAAAAGGAAGAACCACTCTTAAAAAAGAAATCAGATCTAACAGATAGAAAAATTAAAGACGCAGCATTAAGCTACGTCTTTTAACACAGTTGTTTCATTATCCTTAAAACATTTCAGAGATTGTTTTTGCCTGCATGTGAAGGATCAAGTAATCCGGTCCGCCTGCTTTGGAGTCAGTACCAGACATTTTAAAGCCGCCGAACGGATGGTATCCAACGATCGCTCCTGTACAGTTACGGTTGAAGTAAAGGTTACCTACCTGGAACTCATCCTTCGCTCTTTCGATATACTCACGGTTGTTTGTGATCAACGCGCCAGTCAAGCCGTATTCTGTGTTGTTTGCAACTTCCATCGCTTCATCAAAATCTTTTACTTTTGTAAAAGCAACAACTGGTCCAAAGATTTCTTCCTGCTGGATGCGTGCCTCAGGGTCAAGATCTGCGAACACAGTCGGCTGAATGAAGAATCCTTTTGAATCGTCCCCAGTTCCGCCTGCAACAAGGCGTCCTTCTTCTTTCCCGATTTCGATGTAACTCATGATCTTGTCATAAGCTCCCTGATCGATTACAGGTCCCATGTAATTTTCATGGTCAGTCGTATCCCCTACAGTCAGTTCGTTTGTAAGTTCGATTACGCGATCAAGTACTTGATCATAAACGTCTTCATGTACTACAGCACGTGACCCAGCGGAACACTTTTGCCCGGAGAAGCCAAACGCTGAAACAGTGATCGCCTGCGCTGCTAATTCAAGGTCTGCATCCTTTTCAACAACAACAGTATCTTTCCCGCCCATCTCAGCGATAACACGCTTCAGGTGAGTTTGGCCAGGATGAACCTTTGCAGCACGTTCGAAAATGCGTGTTCCTACTTCACGCGAACCAGTAAAGCTGATAAGAGCAGTCTTCGGATGGTCAACAAGGTAGTCTCCCACTTCAGCTCCACTTCCAGGAACGAAGTTAAGAACGCCTTTCGGAAGCCCTGCTTCTACCAATACTTCAACAAACTTAGCTGCTATAACAGGTGTTGCACTAGCTGGTTTCAATAGAACCGTATTTCCTGTAACGATTGGAGCTACTGTGGTTCCAGCCATGATCGCAAATGCAAAGTTCCATGGCGGGATGACAACTGTAACACCAGTCGGCTTGTATACGTAGCGGTTATCTTCACCAGGACGGCTATTGATCGCTTTTCCTTCGCCAAGCTCGATCATCTGGCGAGCATAGTATTCCATGAAGTCGATCGCTTCTGCTGTATCTGCATCCGCTTCTTTCCAAGGTTTACCTGCTTCGTATACAAGGTAAGCAGAGAATTCATGCTTACGGCGCCGAACGATTGCTGCGGCACGGAACAATAGCTCGGCTCTTGCTCTAGGAGTCCATTTTCTCCAGCTCTTAATAGCTTCATCTGCAGCCTGGATCGCTTGCTCAGCAATGTCTTTGTTCGCTTTTGAAACGCGGCCGATAACCTGTTCTTTGTTTGCCGGGTTAACAGAAACGATTTTGTCATCCGTACTGATGCGCTCACCGTTTACAAGAAGATCATGATCCTTGCCAAGTTCCCCTTTCACCTTTTCTAACGCAGCTTCAAACTCTTTTTTGTTTTCCTCAACAGTAAAATCTGTAAATGGTTCATGTTTGTATGGAATCATCTTAAATCCCCCTTAGTTTAATTTATTTATCAAAAATATAAATTGATAGCAATGCTATATATGCTTGAATGCTTTAAAAATTGGTACTACAGAACGATACTTCATTGCTCCCCTTAAAAATGATTAGACAAAATCTTATTTTTAAGAGCGTAATCGAACCAGTCTTGTTGTAAACGTGGATACGTCATGTTCACAAGTTAGAATCCGCTTTTACATAAGAGCCACCGGGAGAGCAAAAACTAGAAATTTGCCAATGCTGAAAGCTATTACTTCTTAAACATCCCCTTCAACACAAAAGCGATATTCGCCGGGCGTTCTGCCAGCCTTCTCATAAAATACCCGTACCAGTCGTTCCCATAAGGGACATACACTCTCATATTATATCCCTCTTTTACAAGCTGATACTGAGTTTCTGTGCGCATTCCGTATAACATCTGGAACTCGAACTGATCCTTGGGAATTTCATGCTCCTTCACTAGCTCTTTCGTATATTCAATAATCGCATCATCATGACTTGCAATAGCCGTGAAATGCCCGTTCAACAGATGTTTCTTTATTAGATGCTTCAGGTTTTCATCCACCTTTGCTTTTTCAGGAAAAGCTACTGATGGCGGTTCCTTATATGCTCCTTTAACAAGCCTTAATCTTGGTGCAAGACGGTCCAGGTCATCAAGATCTTTAGCCGATCTGTACAAATAGGACTGAATTACAGTACCGATATTATCGTATTTCTCTTTTAATACTTTGAATAACTCTAGCGTCTTTCCACATCTTGTTGAATCTTCCATGTCGATCGTAATAAAAACATCATGCTTTTGAGCTTCCTCCATAATCATCTTCATGTTTTCAAGTACAAGCTCTTCACTAATATCAAGTCCAAGTGATGTAACTTTCAATGATAATTGTGAATGGAGATGATGTTTATCGATACTCCTGACTGCTTCAATTACTTCAAGAGTACGCTCTCTTGCTTCTTCTTTGTTGTGTACGAATTCTCCTAAGTGATCTACCGTTGCAAGGAGCCCCTGACTGTTCAGTTGCTGAATCAGTGGAATTGCATCCTCGAACGTTTCTCCGCCAACAACCTTATCTGCTCCAATATGGAATCCCCATTTTCTAGCAAGACGGTTCAACAACTGATTATTTGAAAGGTATAAAAAGAAGCTTTTACTGATCGCTTCCATAGCCACCATCCTTTCCAGGGTACATATTCTAGAAAGAAATTGTTAGAAAACTTTTTCTCTTACAACAACTATACCCGGAGGATGGAAGGGTTTACAACGTGTCGAAAACACAACGTTTCCTGTCCGTTTTTGTGGTTTATCCACAATAGCTCGATAAGTGGTTAATAAAGCCCGCTCTTATAAGGTTTTCTTTTCATTCGCAAAATAAAAAAGCACCCATTATAGAGTGCCTTTCACATAAATAAATGGTTAAATTATTCTCTTCTTGTCTACTTTTAACAAAGTCCTAAAAAGAATATCCGCCCCTACAGCGACATCTTCTTTATCTGACCACTCTTTCGGGTTATGGCTGATACCATCCTTCGAACGAATAAAAATCATGCACATTTCAGCAATCGATGCCATCACCATCGCATCATGGCCTGCACCGCTCGCTAACATATACGGACGAATACCCAATTCTTCCACACTTTCTTTCACCGCATCCATTAATATCGGGGAACTTTTTGCCGGCTTAAGTGTATGGAGCTCCTCGATTTGATAATCTATATTGCGTTGAAGACTTGTTTCGTGGGTGTAATCCTTTATCATGCCGATGATTTTGTTAAGGTTGTCTTCTGAAAGGTCCCTGACATCCAGAGAAAACTCAACTTCTCCCGGAATAATATTAACCCCTCCTGGACTAGCATGAATACGCCCGACTGTCGCAACAGTTCCCTCTTCTGCTGCAGCAATCTCTTCAGCATAGCTAATTATTTTTGCTGCTGCAGCGAGCGGATCCTTTCTTAAGTTCATCGGCGTTGTGCCAGCGTGACCAGCCTCTCCCCTAAGTTTGACACTTAGCCACTTTACTCCAACGATTCCCGTTACAATACCTGCAGGCAGGCTCTCATTCTCAAGCTCTTTCCCCTGTTCGATATGGAGCTCCAGATAAGCTTTAACTGTTGAAGGGTTACGTTCTGCTTTTTCAACCAGTTCCGGATGATATCCCATCTTTTTCATTGCATCTGCAACTGATATTCCATCATTATCTTTTAACCGATGCAGCTCCTGTTGAGACAACTGCCCTGCAATAGCCTGGCTGCCAAGCATTCCTGATGAAAACCTTGCTCCTTCCTCGTCCGTGAATGCAATGACTTCAATTGGCGAGTCTGTTTCAATTTCCCTGTCTTTCATTGTGTGAAGCGCCTCTATTGCAGTCAAGACACCTGCAGGACCATCGAAAAAACCGCCGCTTAGTACACTATCGATATGGGAACCTACGATAATAGCAGCTTCAGAGGGATTCTTTCCATCCTTTCTGCCGATCAGGTTCCCGATCTCGTCTTCATAAACATTCAGACCTGCCTCTGTCATAAGCGAAGAAACGAATTCCTTCGCCTTTTTTTCCTCCGGTGTAAAGGAAAGTCTTGTAATGCCGCCATCCTCATTTCGTCCAATCTTGCTTAGTTCCATCATATTATTCCATAACCGTTCTTTATTAATATCCATATTAGAACCTCCCTTTAGTAACATTTGATATGTTAAGCTTCAAATTAAACAGCTTACACGAACTGCTATCTATCAATCAGTAGAAAAGGAGGCCGCTTAAAGCCTCCTTTAATCACTTAAATAATTCCCTGCGCACGGAGAATGATCTCTGCAATAACCGCCGAACCAAGGAAGGTTCCGATAAATACGAAGCTTGCAACAACAATACTTCTCCACCCTAACTGGACGAAGTCAGTCCAGCTTCTCCCAATCGCTATTCCGGCGTATGCTAGAATCGGCGTTGTAAGAGCTAAGAGATTAACTGATTCTGTTGATCGAATGACCCATTCTGATCCAGGCATCCATGGCATCGAAACAACAATTCCGATTATGCCTATATATGCGACACTCGGCAGCTTCCATGGCAATACTTTTGCAAGTATTAATCCTGCCAGTGCAATTCCTATCAATACTAGCATCCCGGGAATTGCTTCTAATGGAAGAACATCATATCCAATCCAGTTTCCAATTAAAGTAGCAACCCCGAAAATCCCTAATAATAATATCCACTCTTGAACATTCTTCATGTTGGTTATCCCCCTATTTTCTTTTTCATTTTTGGCTGCGGCTGAAGATTGCCTTTCCTGCTTCTTACTCTGTCCAGTGCATTATACAGCTTTACTGTTAACGGCAACCCGATGAAGATACTCATATATAGGCCAGTCGAAAGTGACAACAAGTTACTGGCACCCGCAAAAGCGATAATATCTTTTTCCATCGAAGGAAACGCCGCAATCAGCGAACCGCTTGCAGCTGCCATCATACTGCCACTGCCTATTCCTGAAGCCATCGCAAAAGAAAGAGGGTTCAAAGGTGTTATTGTCGCCAAAAATCCTGATATGAGGCCCATGAAGATCGCGCCGAAAACAGTTCCAAAAATATAAATAGCCATAACCCCTCTGCCTTCAGGGGAATTAAATCCATATTTATCTACAATTAATCCTACGTTTGGCTCCCGCGCAACGGAGTGGGTCATCCCGATGCTTTCTCTTTTCAAACCAAGAAAAACGGCTATCGGAAGCGCCAGGAGAATCGTTCCAAGATTCCCAAATTCCTGCAGCAGTAATGCTGGACCTGCTTCAATAATCTGAGGCAGAGATGGCCCGATGATTACTCCTATCTTTGCGATCAGTAAAGTTACCCCAAGAATAATAAGCGGTTCTGCATTTTTTGCCTGCTTCTCTTTCACAATCGGCGTAAAAAATAAAATAAGTCCAATGACCATCGCGTAAAGCATCGGCAACAGCAGTATTACTCCAGGACCGACTGTAAATTGATGTGTTCCGATCAATTCGGTTAGCACAACAACCGCTAACACAATCGTATGTAAGCGCCAGTCCATCCATATATTTTTTTGTTTTTCATTCACCAATATCCCCTCCTGTTGTTTGAAAACATTGTTTAGAAGTTGTCACACTTTTTAAATGATTCTATTATTCTAGCACTTAGTATACTTTAAGTCCACATTGAAAATACAAGTGTTCTTACCGAAAGAACGATCAGTTTGATTATTGCAGTCTTCTCCTGTTCAAATCTGATATTCTTTTGTTTCAAAAGTTTCTACTAAACTATTTGAATTAGTTTTACTACGAGAGGGGGAAAGCCGTTTTTTAAAATCGCCTGTTCCCGTAAACAATGTTGCACTTGGAGGGAAAAGCAGTTGAGGCAGAGTTCCTTTCCGTGATCAGATCGTTAGCTACTCCACACAAAGCATCACGAAGGTGGCTAA
Source organism: Exobacillus caeni (assembly GCF_005747095.1). GTDB lineage: Bacteria > Bacillota > Bacilli > Bacillales > Guptibacillaceae > Exobacillus > Exobacillus caeni. The sequence goes on from NZ_SWLG01000008.1 coordinate 135,346, forward strand.
TGTCCCATCTCCATTATTCCATCACTAATTGAGGTCATCATATTCTTTATTTTTGACACGGGGCTATTTTTTGAAATTTATAGGTCACTGGTGGGCGTGAAAAACAGCTAAGTAGATACCATGATCAACAATCTTGCTATTGATCCAATCGGCCCCCTTAGATTCTCGCACCTTCCACTTACATCATCCTCTTGTCAATTTCTGTCTCTTTAAATGAATAAAAACCTTATAATTAACACTAAAAAAGGGAATGCCAGGCATTCCCTTTTTTATTTACTAAACCGAAAATTGATCTTTTTTGAAATCCGATATTTTTTCTCGAGTAATATTCCGGTGCCTGTATCCCCATTCAGCCATTTCTTCCAATAGACCGATGACAGACCTTCCGTACGTGGTTAATGAATACTCTACTTCCGGGGGGACGGCCTTATATGACTGTCTATGTACAAGACCGTCCTTTTCCAGTTCCTTTATTTGCTTGATCAATGATTGATGAGGTATCTTGGGAATTCTTTTCTTTAATTCTCCGAATCGAAGGGTTTCTTCATATAACGTAACCAGGATCGCCCATTTCCATTTGCCGCAGATTACATCCAATGTTAGCTTTATATGCTCCATTTTTTCTTTTTTCACTATTTTCCCTCCTGAAGTATATTAAAATATACTACTTTTAAACCTTCTTCACAGCTTATACAATTAATAAAGAGAAGAGTTTGAGTTATAGATTTTTACCCTCAAAATTGCTTCTTTAAGCATTTTTTACTAAAAAAAACAGGGGAATCTAGCTAAAGGGGGATATAATGGGTGATTTTACCGTTATCGAGAAGGAAGTTGAAAGAGTTAAAAACAAAATAATTAAAAAAGTTGTAGTCTCCCGGACAGAAGCCCAAAAAGAAAATCTTTTTTTAAAGAATATGTTTGCGGCTTTTTTAAGCCTTTCTTCAGAATCTTTTAGAGCTTCAAACGAACTTATCGAGAAGCGATTTACCGACTGGGCAGTTGATAACGCTCATAGAGCAATAGAATGTGGTTTAACTCTGGAAAGAATATTAGAACAGTTGGATAAATGTAATGAAGCATTCTGGGAAGCTACAAGCGATGTAGTGATTGAACAAAATATATCAAGAGATAAATACATTAAGAGAGCCCTCTATGTTGGTTCCATGTTGAATAACGGTATTCATTCCTTTACTCTGGCCTACAGTAACCTTTATCAAAAAAAGCAATTGAACGGAAAAAAAATCACTCTAAAGATGAGTGATTTGATTCTGCCTATTACAGAGAAGGCTGGAGTCCTCCCGTTGGTTTTGGACCTGAACACTCAACAAATCTGTATTCCTTTAAAAGAAATAATGGAAAAAGTTTTGCATGAAAGATTGCAAATGTTAATCATCGATTTGTCCGGTATACAAAAAATAAACGCGGGCACAGTCAATGAACTCAACAAAATGATTGCAAGTCTTTCGATACTCGGTGTTAACATAATGCTGACAGGAATCCAACCTGCAACTGCTCAATCCATGCTTAAACTGGAAAAAAACTTTTCAGATGTGACGGTACACAGCACTTTGAAACAGGCAGTGCAGCACATCCTTGTTTAACAATTAAATACGGAAGGATTTACATTAAAAGTATTGTTCTTCTTCTCCAGGGAAGAACACGCCTTCCATTCCTTTAATTGTATAGATGACGATGTTTCTTTTTGTATCAATGCATACGAGAATATAGTCGCCCTTTTTGTCCACTAACCGATGTCCATAAGGCAAGCTGGGATAGTTTTGAATAGTAATCCCCCTTAAATCCACTTCTGAACTGATCCAATCATTGATTCTTTGCTTTGCATCCATCTTTACCCCCATCCTGCTTTTCTTTATCACAGCTGAACTTCCAAATCTCTAGTTTCCGAATTCTATTGGGCGCCTTCCGAATGCATATAACTTTTTATATCGCCAACTGTTATTTGAATACCTTCTTCCTCTACATCCCAAACGTTTTTTTACAATAAAGTTTCAACTTTATATCAATTTTAAAGATAATATGTAAAAAAAGCCAAATTCTGCAATATTGCAAGAACTCAGCTTCTTTTGGTTTAAAGCAACCTTTCTTCTGCCTGCTTAATTTGTTCTAAAACCTGAACCTTGCCCGTTCCTCCCGCACTTTCACGTGCATTCATCACATTTTCAGGATTCAGGACTTTGTAAATATCTTCTGTAAAAAGCGGACTGAACTGATTAAATTCTTCCATTGATAAACCTAACAAATATTTGTTTTGCTGAATTGCATAAAGAACGATCTTCCCGATTATTTCGTGGGCTTCCCGAAACGGAAGTCCTTTGTTTACAAGATAATCCGCTATATCGGTAGCATTTGAGAAGTCTTCTTTCACTGCCTGCTTCATGTTATCTTTCTTCACTGTCATCGTGTCGATCATCGGTGCCAGGAGTTTTAGCGACCCTTCTAGCGTTTCAACCGTATCAAACATTCCTTCCTTATCCTCCTGCATGTCTTTGTTGTAAGCAAGGGGAAGTCCTTTCAATACTGTTAACAGCCCGAACAGATCTCCGTATACCCTGCCCGTTTTTGCTCGTAAAAGTTCAGGAACATCCGGATTCTTCTTTTGTGGCATGATGCTTGAGCCTGTACAGAAAGAGTCATCCAGTTCGATGAATTGGAATTCCTGGCTCGACCAGATGACCATTTCTTCAGATAATCTAGAAATATGCATCATCATGATGGAAGCGTTCGAGAGAAACTCCACAATAAAGTCACGGTCACTCACGGCATCCATGCTGTTCTGGTAAATGTTATCGAAACCTAGCAATTCTGCAGTGCGCTCCCTGTTGATCGGAAATGTTGTACCTGCCAGCGCTCCTGCACCAAGCGGTGAAATGTTCACCCGCTTCAAGCTATCATTCAGGCGCTCTTTGTCTCTTTCAAGCATCCAGAAGTATGCCAGAATATGATGTGCAAAGGAAACGGGTTGGGCACGCTGCAGATGCGTATAGCCAGGAAGAATTGTATCTGCATTATCCTTTGCCTGGTTTAAAATCCCCTGCTGTGTATCTTCTACCAGCCCGATAATTTCTTCTATTTTCCTCTTAAGGTACAAATGCATGTCTGTCGCAACCTGGTCATTTCGGCTTCTCCCGGTATGAAGTTTTCCTCCGATCGGTCCGATTTCGTCGATCAGCAGCTTCTCAATGTTCATATGGATATCTTCATGCTGAACGGAAAATTCCACTTCCCCGTTCTCAATTTTCTTTTCGATCGCTTTTAAACCCTGCTTGATCTTATCAGCATCTTCCTCTGAGATGATTCCCTGTTCCCCGAGCATTTGAACATGTGCAAGGCTGCCCTCTATATCCTCTTTTGCAAGTTTATGATCAAAGCCAATAGAAGCTGTTAACTCTTCAACGAGCTGGTTTGTTTCTTTTGCGAACCGCCCGCCCCATAACTTAGACATCAAAACACCTCCAGGGGTCTGACCCCTCTATTTCTGTGGATAACTTTAAAAATGGAAAACCGGCTGTGTTGCAGCCGGTTTATTTTGCTGTAACTGTTTTCTTCTTGTGCACTTCTGAATGAACTTTTGTTGGCAGTCCCCATAGCTTGATGAAGCCAACTGCTGCATCGTGGTCGAACATATCTCCCTTTAGATATGTTGCAAGCTCTTCATTGTATAAGGAGTGATTCGACTTTCTTCCAACCACCTGGTGATTTCCTTTGAACAGCTTCACACGAATCGTCCCTGAAACCACTTTTTGTGTTTCGTTGATAAAGCCGTCCAGTGCCGATCTTAGCGGTGAATACCATAATCCGTCATAAATGATTTTGGACATCTGCTGATCTACAGTAGTTTTGAACTGGGATACTTCACGAGTTAAAGTCAAAAACTCAAGCTCTTTATGAGCGTTAATTAATATTAATGCACCTGGATTTTCATACACTTCTCGAGATTTGATCCCTACTAATCTATTTTCGATATGGTCGATTCGCCCGACCCCATGTTTTCCTCCAAGCTCATTTAGTGTTTCGATCAACTCTACGAGCGGCACTTTTTCACCGTTCAATCCAACCGGTGCGCCTTCTTCGAAATCGATCTCGATGTATTCAGGAACGTCAGGTGTCATATGAAGCGGTGCCGTCCAGTCAAACGCTTCTTCAGGAGCTTCCGCCCATGGATCTTCTAAAACGCCTGCTTCACATGCGCGGCCCCATATGTTTGCATCGATCGAAAACGGATTCTCCAGCTTGATCGGTATCGGGATGTTCTTTTCTTTCGCGTATGCGATCTCTTCATCTCTTGTCATTCCCCATTCACGAACAGGAGCTACAACTTTAAGATCAGGATTCAGCGCTTGAATCGATACTTCGAAACGAACCTGGTCGTTTCCTTTTCCGGTACATCCGTGCGCAACCGCTACAGCTCCCTCTTCCTCTGCAACTTTTACAAGTAGTTTGGAAATCAAAGGTCTTGACAATGCCGAAGATAATGGATATTTTCCTTCATACAAAGCATTCGCTTTTAATGCAGGTAAAATATATTCATCAGCAAGCATCTCCTTTGCATCGACCATTATCGCCTTGATCGCGCCTACTTCTAAAGCCTTTTTCTTAATCCCCTCAAGATCCTTACCTTCGCCTACATCTAGTCCGAGTGCGATTACATCATACCCATACTTTTCCTGAATCCATTTTATTGAAACGGAAGTGTCTAATCCGCCTGAATATGCTAAAACAATCTTTTCTTTTGCCATGGTTTCTCTCCCCTTTTATCTGCTGTTAATGAATTAATATTTATGATAACGCATTTTTATTCATTTTGCATCAAAAAAATAAAACTTTTTTTATTTTTTTTCCATTAATAGCTTGAGAATGGCTTTTTGGGCATGCAATCTGTTCTCTGCTTCGTCGTATACAACGGAGTGAGCGCCGTCTAAAATACCCGCTGTGACTTCTTCGCCTCGGTGTGCCGGCAGGCAGTGCATGAAGATAAAATCGTCTTTTGCATGCTTGCATAATTCTTCATTCACCTGATATTCCTGAAAAATTGGAAGCCTTTCAGCCAGCTCTTCTTCCTGCCCCATGCTCGCCCATACATCAGTAACGATCACGTCTGCTCCTTCAACTGCCTTAACCGGATCATTTACAAGCTCGATCACGGCATTTGCTTTGTATCCATCTTCAATCGCCTTCTGCATAATTTCGTCTTCGGGTTCATAGCCTTCCGGACTTGCAACGGTAAGATTCATCCCCACTTTTGCTGCACCTTCTATCAAGGAGTGGGTCATGTTGTTATCACCGTCACCTAGATAAGCCATTTTCAAGCCTGAAAGCTGGCCTTTATGTTCTAAAATGGTCAAAAGGTCGGCCATAACCTGCGTCGGATGGTGTGTATCGGTCAGGCCGTTGATAACAGGCACATCAGCTGCCGCAGCGAATTCTTCGATCTTGTCATGCTCAAAAGTGCGAATCATGATGCAATCTACATATCGGGACAGTACCTTTGCAGTATCGTAAACCGACTCTCCTCTTCCTAGCTGGATGTCCTTTGAGCTAAGGAAAAGCGCCTGCCCACCAAGCTGTGTCATCCCTACTTCAAACGAAACCCTCGTTCTTGTTGATGACTTTTCAAAGATCATCCCCAACGTTTTTCCGTCTAACACGTTTTGCTTTGTTCCCTGCTTTTGTTCCTTCTTTAACTCGATCGCAAGCTCGAGCATGTATAAAATCTCTTCAGAATTAAAATCGGATAACTTTAGAAAATCTTTTCCTTTCAGGTTCGGTTCAATAACCGACTTTACGGTAGTTAGTTTTGCGGTATGCATGTTGATTCCCCCCGGGTTAGATTGATAGCTTTATGCTTTCGTTCATTTCATTTATCGCTTTTACGGACAGCGGCATATCTGCAGGTATTTGCAGGATTGCATTCACTGTATCCAAACTTGTGAAACACGGAATCGAAAAACGGGAAGCAAGTGCCCTCAGTTCAAAACCGAACTTTTCTTTTATTCTTCCCTGGTTCGGGATATTGATCACTGTGGAAATGTGCTCTTCTTTAAAATAAGTTTCGACTGCCTTGATGTTTCTGCCAACATTTTCGACTGAGATTCCCTGTTCTAATAAAAATTCAGCTGTTTTGCCAGTCGCCATCAACTTATGGCCGTTTTCACTAAGCTCCCTTGCAATCGTAATGCTAGCCTCTTTCTCTCTGTCGGTTATCGAAAGGAGAATGAATTGTCCCGCATTCATTGTAAAAGGATTGGGTTTATTAGGAAATAGAGCCTTTTCGAGTGCTTCTTCCGGCGTTGCGCCGATTCCCAGTGTTTCCCCGGTCGATTTCATTTCCGGCCCTAAAACATGATCTACATCCTTTAACTTGCCGTTTGAAAATACTGGTGCTTTTACCGCATAGTAGCCCGGTTCTTTTAGCAATCCAAAATTTGTACTCAGTGAATCCAGTGAATCCCCAACCTGGCAAAAAACTGCCCAGTCTACCATCGGAACTCCAGTAACCTTGCTCATTATCGGTACTGTCCTCGAAGAACGCGGATTGACTTCAAGTACATAAACGATTCCTTTCGAAATGACAAACTGGATGTTCATCATCCCGATTACACCAATCTCTTTAGCGATTCGGCTGCTATATGCAACAATCATCTCCTTCATCACTTTTGACAGGGAAACGGGTGGAAAGATGGAAATGCTGTCTCCGGAATGGACACCAGCCTTTTCGGTATGTTCCATGATCCCTGGAATGACGATATCCTCTCCATCGCTGATAACGTCTACCTCGCACTCTAATCCTGGCAAATATTTATCGATCAAAAGTGGCCATATTCTGCGGTTCTCTTCGTCCTGAAGATGCTTCATATATCCTTTTAGTTCTTTTTCATTATAAAAAATAAACATCGATTGTCCGCCGATTACGTAGGAAGGCCGAACTAGAACAGGGTATCCGAGTTTTTTCGCAGCCGCCTGGAGTTGGCCAGGTGTTTCGATCGTTTCCCCTTCGATATGCGGGATCTCCAACTCTTTTAACAACCCATAAAAAGAATCTCGGTCCTCCACCCGATCAATGCTCTCGATCGAAGTTCCCAGGATCTTTACACCTTCTTCTTTTAAGGCTTCTGCAACGTTGATCGCAGTCTGACCGCCAAACTGGATCATAACGGCTTCCACCTGTTCTTTTTCGACAACATGTAAGATATCCTCTGATGTGAGCGGCTCAAAGTATAATCGGTCAGCGATCGAGTAATCGGTGCTTACCGTTTCAGGATTATTATTGATGACAATCGCTTCATACCCTTTCTTTTGTAAAGCAAGCGCTGCTTGAACCGAGCAAAAGTCAAACTCGACACCCTGGCCAATACGAATCGGGCCTGACCCGATGACTAGCACTTTTTTGGAAAATGGAACTGTAACCTCATCAGCTCCCGACCATGTTGAATAAAAATAGGGCGTGATCGCCTCAAACTCTGCAGCACAAGTATCCACCTGCTTGTATCCAGGTATCAGCCCGAGTTGTTTCCTTCTGTTGCGTATATCTTTTTCGTTAACACTATAAAGTTTTGCAATGTATGCATCACTTATGTTCTTTTTCTTGGCTTGTTTCAACAGTTCTTCAGGAACATGTTCCCATTCAATTGATAGAAGCTTTTGTTCCAGTTCGATCAAGCCTTTTATTTTTTCTAAAAACCAGATATCGACCTGTGTTTTGTTGTGAAGCTCTTCTGTTTCCATCCCTCTTCGAAGCGCCTCTGCAAGCGCGAATAAACGAATATCAGTCGGTTCTTCTAAATTGGCATTCAACGTCTTACTGTCTGCCTTTTTAAAAAACGGCAGCGAAAGACCTGAAACGTTCATTTCGAGAGACCGGATTGCCTTATTGAGAGCACCTTCAAAGCTTCGGTCAATCGCCATCACTTCACCGGTCGCTTTCATCTGTGTACCAAGTGAGCGGTCAGCTTCCGTGAACTTATCGAAAGGAAAACGCGGGAGTTTCACAACGATATAATCCAGCGCTGGTTCAAACGATGCGAAGGTGTTTCCGGTTATCGGATTTTTTATTTCATCAAGATGGTAGCCAATCGCACACTTTGCTGCAATTCGGGCAATCGGATATCCGGTCGCCTTTGAAGCAAGTGCAGAGGAACGGCTTACACGAGGATTGACCTCAATGATATAGTACTGCTGGGATTCAGGATCAAGCGCAAACTGGATGTTGCATCCTCCGATGATTTCCAGCGAACGGATTACCTTTAAGGATGCATTTCTGAGCATCTGGTACTCCCGGTCAGTCAATGTTTGTGAAGGGGCAACAACGATCGAATCGCCTGTATGAACGCCTACAGGATCCATGTTTTCCATATTGCAGACGATGATGCACGTGTCATTCTCATCACGGATCACTTCATACTCTACTTCTTTCCATCCTTTTATACTTTTTTCTACGAGTACCTGGTGAATCGGACTAAGTTGAAGTCCTTTTTTCAGTATTGTTTCGAGTTCCTCTTCACCGTAGGCAAATCCTCCGCCTTCACCGCCAAGCGTATACGCCGGCCGGACGATCACCGGGAAACCGATTTTCTCGGCAAATTTTAATCCTTCTGCAACCGAAACGATGATCGATGATTCAGGAATCGGCTCGTTTATTGCTATCATCTGGCTTCGGAACAACTCTCGGTCTTCGCCTTTTTTTATCGAATCGACAGATGTACCAAGAAGTTTTACATTATATTTGTCAAGAATCCCCTGTTCCTTAAGCTTTACTGTTAAGTTCAGTCCAGTCTGGCCACCAAGGGTTCCGATAACGCCATCAGGGCGCTCGATGCTGATGATCTTCTCGATCACTTCGACTGATAACGGCTCCATGTATACTTTATCTGCGATCGACTGGTCGGTCATGATCGTTGCCGGATTGTTGTTTACGAGGACGACTTCTATTCCTTCCTCTTTCAAAGCAAGGCAAGCTTGTGTCCCTGCATAATCAAACTCAGCTGCCTGGCCGATCACGATCGGTCCAGAACCTATCACTAATACTTTGTGGATTTTTTTACGTAATGGCATAATTCATGTCTCCTGATTGTACAAGTTGTTGGATAAATTGTTGGAATAAATATTCGGTATCACTCGGTCCTGGATGAGATTCCGGGTGAAACTGTATTGTCTGAATCGGGTAAAAGGAATGCTTTAAACCTTCGATAGACCGATCATTAACGTTGATGTGTGTAACATCAAAACCGGTTTTTTTTAGGTTTTCATTGGTTACTACATAGCCGTGATTCTGTGGGGTCATATATACCTTGCCTGTGACCAGGTCCTTAACAGGATGGTTTCCACCTCTATGTCCGAATTTAAGTTTCTTCGTCGTTGCTCCGTATGCAAGGGCAAGCAATTGATGCCCCAGGCAAATACCCAGCGTGGGAAATACCGAGCTGATTTTTTTAAATTCATTCAGATAGCCTGAAAGCGCGAGAGGATCTCCAGGTCCATTGCTGATCACGATTCCGTCAGGCTTCATCTTATTGATCTCATCAAACGTCGTGCTATAAGGCACTACTCTGACAGAACAACCTTTGTTCAATAGTGCATCGAGGATCGATTTTTTGTATCCGCAGTCGACCAAAACAACATGCGGACCGTTTCCCTGATAAAAAGCGGATTTGTTCCCTGCTACTTTATCTACCCAGAAAGTGTGGAAGGATTTTTCCATAAAAGGCGTCTGCCAGTACGGCTTAGAATTCAGTTCATCCGTTTGTGGAGGTTCCGCGACTATATGTCCCTTCACTGTCCCTTCAGCTCGGATCAGTTTTACTAGCGAACGTGTGTCGATTCCCGCGAGCCCGCTTATTCCAGCAAGCTTTAACTGTTCATTAAAAGAGGTTTCAGAAAGGTGGTGGCTCGGTGTTTCACAGAGCTCTCCGATTATGATCCCGGAAAGATTAAGTTTTGTACTTTCATTATCAACATGGTTTACTCCATAGTTTCCGATCAGGGGATAACAAAATGTAACGATTTGCCCTGCATAGGAAGGATCCGTTACGATTTCCTGGTACCCCGTCATGCTTGTGTTAAAAACTACTTCACCTGCAGCTTCCTTTTCTGTTCCGATTAACTGTCCCTCAAAGATATGGCCTGTTTCTAATGCTAAAAAACCTTTTTTCAAAAGAGTGGCCTCCTTTCTAGCTGACTGTATATAGTTTTTCAAACACCGAATCTAAAATCGTGATAAACGTTTCAATTTCTTCTTTTGTAGCCGTTAACGGAGGCAGGATACGTACAACATCCTGGCCAGCCGGAAGGATCAGCACTTTTTCTTTACGCGCCGCGGTAATAATGTCCGCCGCTTTACCGGGTATGAGCAAACCAAGCAAGAGCCCTTTGCCGCGGACTTCCTCTATAACCGGATACTTTTCCTTTAGTCCATTTAAGCTTTCGGTTAGTTGAGCTGAAATAGATCGAGCAGTGAATAAGATGTTTTCGTTTAGAATATGGGAGACTGTCGCATATCCGGCGCTGCTTGCAATCGGGTTTCCCCCAAATGTACTGCCGTGGCTTCCGGGCCCAAATACTTTTGCGGCTTCTTCTTTTGCCAGGACTGCTCCGATAGGAAACCCTGATCCAAGCCCTTTCGCGAGTGTGATCACATCTGGTTGGATTTCATACTGCTCATATGCAAACAGCGTTCCCGTTCTTCCGATTCCGGTTTGAACTTCATCCACCATGATGAGAATATTATTCTCTTTGCAAATGGCAGCAAGCTGTTTGACCCACTCTTTGTCAGCCGGAACGACACCGCCCTCTCCCTGCACTAACTCAAGCATTACTGCACAGGGGCTTAAAAAGTCAATCTCCTTAAGGGAATCCAGGTCGTTGTAAGGTAAATAGTGAAATCCCTCGACAAGCGGCTCGAAGCCTTCGTGAAGTTTCGGCTGCCCTGTAGCTGATAAGGAAGCCATCGTTCGGCCATGAAAGGATTGTTCAAATGTCACGATTTCAACCTTTTCCGCTTTTTTTACTTCATGCGCATATTTTCTCGCCAGCTTAATCGCCGCTTCATTCGCCTCTGCCCCACTGTTGCAGAAAAACACCCTGTCAGCGAAGCTGTTTTCCGTTAGAACTTTTGCCAGTTTTTCCTGGATAGGAATTTTATACAGGTTGGAACAATGCCAGAGTTTATCTAACTGGACGCTTACTTCCTTTTTTACTTCTTCAGGGGCATGGCCGAGATTGCAAACCGCGATGCCTGAAGTAAAGTCCAGGTATTTCGTTCCTTCATCGTCCCACACATAGCTGCCTTTTCCTTTCACTATGGAGATCGGCCATCGATTGTACGTGTTCATCAATGGAGATATGTCTGTCCCCTCATTCGTTCTGACTGCGGTTTTAAGTTCAGGCATGAACCTGGTCCTCCTTTTTGATTATTTTAGTACCGGATTTTTTTCCGTCATAAAATTTAAGCAGGCTTTCTTCCTCGAGTCCGTTTAAAATGACAGCTTCGGTAACTTTTTCGGAAAGGGAGTCTAAAGCAGCCGTTACTTTCGGCAACATTCCTCCTGTAATCTGCTTCTCTTCGATCAAACATTTTATTTCCTTTTCACTCACCTGATGAAGTACTGATTTTTTGCCATCAGCTTCTGTGTAAATTCCAGGAATATTACTGATTAAGCAAAATCTTGCTTTTAATGCCCTGGCGATTGCCGAAGCTGCCGAGTCCCCGTTAATGTTATATCGCTGCCCCGATAAATCAATTCCGATCGGAGAGATGACAGGTATCATGCTGTGCATGCAGATGTTACGGATAAAGGGACCGTTCACCTTTTCTACTTCACCAACAAAACCGATGTCTGCTGCATTTTTAACTGGCTTAGCTTGAATCAGGCCGCCGTCTACACCACTTATCCCAACTGCTGTTCCTCCTGCTTTTTTAAGTTGGGATACAATTTTTTTATTTACCGAACCGCTAAGCACCATTTCAACCACGTCAAGCATCTCATTTGTGGTGACACGTAAGCCATCAATGAAAGTTGAATTAACGCCAAGCTTTTCTAGCACCGAGGAAATAAGCGGCCCTCCACCATGTACGATTACCGGCTTCACTCTTCCCTCTTTTTGGATTGCTACGACATTTTTATAAAAAGAATCAGGAAGCGATTCAAGTACACTTCCACCGCATTTGATCACTAAAAATTCCATCTGATTCCTCCTTACGTACGATACGATGCATTGATTCTGACATAGTCGTAAGAAAGATCACAGCCCCATGCCACAGCAGATTCGTTCCCTTGTGCCAGGTCTACAGTGATTTTAATGGTGTCATTCATTAAGTAGTTATAAGCATCATCTTCATCGAATGGAACAGGCAATCCATTTTCCACGACCTTGATGGATCCCAGCGAAATCGATACAAGGTTCGGATCGATTTGCTGGCCGCTATATCCAACAGCACAGATGATACGGCCCCAGTTGGCATCGGCCCCAAAAACAGCTGTTTTAACAAGAGAGGAACCTACGATCTTTTTAGCGATAACACCTGCCGCTTCTTTGTCCCGTGCATCTTTCACCTGCACTTCGATCAGCTTTGTCGCACCCTCTCCGTCCCTTGCGATCTTTTTAGCGAGCTCTTTGCTGACCATCTCCAGCCCTTCGAGGAACAATCCCCAGTCCTTATGCTGTTTCGTTAGTTTTTTATTTTCAGCAAGTCCGTTAGCGAGTACCATCACCATATCGTTCGTACTTGTATCTCCATCCACCGTGATCATGTTGAAGGTGGAATTTGTCACTTGCTTTAGGGCTTCTGATAGGTCGTTGTGATCGATCGCTGCATCTGTCGTAATGAATCCAAGCATCGTTGCCATGTTTGGATGGATCATCCCTGACCCTTTTGCAGCCCCGCCTATCATCACTTTTTTTTCATCGATTTCAAGCTCGACTCCAATATGCTTCACACATGTATCTGTTGTTAAAATCGCTTCTTCAAAATCATCCGCATTGCCATCTACCTCATAGTCTACTAACGCAGCGATTCCATTCAAAATTTTTTCCATCGGTAGATGTTGGCCGATCACTCCTGTGGAAACAACAGCCGCAAGGTGTTCCTGGATACCAGCATGGGCTGCAAATTCTTTTCTCATTTGATACGCATCCTGTAACCCTTTCTCTCCGGTACAGGCATTTGCGTTTCCGGAGTTTACTAGAATCCCCTGAATCTTGTTCTCTACACTGACACTTTCACGGGTAACAACAAGTGGAGCTGCCTGATAGGTGTTGGTAGTGTAAACGGCCGCCGAATCTGCCGGAACCTCAGAGTAAAGCCAGCCAAGGTCCTTTCGCTTTCTTTTCAAACCAAAATGAATACCACGAGCATGGAAGCCTTTCGGGGTTGTCACTCTTCCGTCCTCAAGAACTTTTACTTGTTTCTTTATTGCAGTCTGGCTTTCACTCATTCCAACTTCTCTCCTTTTTAATATAGATTCATAGTTTTTAAGGATATACCGGTGACAGGTTAAGACCTGTTTTTGCATCCAACCCCATCATGATATTAAGATTTTGAACTGCCTGGCCTGCTGCTCCTTTTACCACGTTGTCAATTACAGAGACGATCGTAAGTCTTCCTGTTCTAGCATCGGACATAAAGCCTATGTCGCAGTAATTTGAAGCGGAGACTTCTTTTGTTGTTGGCCAATGATCCTCAGGCCTGATCCTTACAAAAGGTTTTCCTTCGTAAAACTGTTTATATAGATCGATTATCTCTCCGGTTGATTTATGTTCTTGAAGGTCTGCATACATTGTACACATGATTCCTCTTGTCATAGGAACGAGATGAGTAGAGAAAGTGACGTTGCTCTGGATGCCTGATTCTGTATGTAATATCTGCTCGATCTCAGGGATATGCTGGTGTGATCCCAGTTTGTATGCTTTTAGATTTTCGTTTGTCTCTGCAAAATGTGTTCCTATGCTCACGCTTCTCCCAGCTCCAGATACACCGGATTTGCCATCGATAATAATCGAATCGCTTTTAATCCATTTTTCTTTTAGTGCCGGCAATAATCCTAAAAGAGTTGCAGTTGGATAACAACCGGGATTGGCTATCAACGAGGCTTCTTTTACGTCGTTTTCGTAAATTTCGCTGAGTCCGTATACTGCTTTTTCTAAGTTCTTTTCTGAAGCAGATGAATTTTTATACCATTTCTCGTATAACAAAGGATCCTTAAGCCGAAAGTCTCCTGAAAGATCGATACATTTTACACCATATTCCAGGAATTCAGGAACAAAGTTTTTGCTTACACCAGAAGGCGTGGCAAAAAATACTACATCTACTTCTTTTGCGACTTTCGGGATATCTAATGTTTTCAACATACTCTCTTTTACGCCCGAGAAATGAGGATAAACCTCTGACAACTGCTTATTGCTTTGAGAATTAGAAATAAGATACGTAAGATTTGCTTCCGGGTGGTTTAATAAAAGTCGTAACAATTCGATTCCGCTGTATCCTGTTGCACCAACAATGGCAATATTCACGATCTCTCGCCCTCCAATTTCTCTTTATGTTGAATTATTATACATATGTATGAATTAAGATACAATAGTAAAATTAAAAAAAGTTGAAAAATTTAAAATATGCATTCTCTTTACTTTAATTTTATGCAAAAAAAAGAGCCCTCCTTTTTGTGAAGAGCTCCTACTCGCAATACTAATTAAGACCGACAAACCCTGCTTTTTTTAATTTACCGAGCATCCTTCGTATTACAACCGGATTTGTATTAACGCTTACTGCAATCCAATCAGAAGTACACCTGCAGCTTTTATCTATAGAAAACAACGAAAGGACGTGAACTGCTACTGCAAAACGGCTGCTGATTCTCATACCGTGTCCACTCCTGCAAACTTTGATCAAGGCTTTCTTTGCTTATATAATAAGCCCATCGAAAGTGTGATGATTGTAAAGCAAATAAAAGCAAGCAGCGGAATGGTAATAAAGCCTGCCCAATTAATATACTCTCCGGAACAGGGAACGCCACTTGTGCAGGATTCGAACTTTTTAAAAGCAGGAACCTTTTGAAGTGTATAATGATATACAGAGAGGATCATTCCAATAACTGAAAACGGCAGTACATACCGATAGACTGACTGCTCATTATAGAAAAATGCAATACCTAGAATAAAAGCTAACGGGTACATCAAAACCCGTTGATACCAGCAAAGAGTACATGGAACAAAATGCAGGAGTTCACTAAAAGACAGGCTCCCTAACACAGCAACAATCGCTGTTATCCATGCAAGTAATAGCGTCCGGTTCATTCTTTTTCTCCTGCTGCTTCATTTACCATATCCATAAAGTCCTGTGTTGTATTCCCTTCAAATCGCTTTCCGTTGATGTATACCGTAGGAGTGCTATTGACACCAAGTTCCTTCACGATAGCAAGATCTTTCGCAACCTGTTCTTCCGCTTTTTCACTTTCGAATGTTTGTACAACTTTATCGACTTCTCCCTCATCAGCCACTTCTTTTAAAGTCTCGATGAGAAAATCTTTTGTAAAAATATCTTGTTTTTCATACTGTGGATCTTCCGGCTGTTTTTCAAATAAAAGATCATGGAATTTCCAGAAGGTTTTATCACCAAGTTCCAGGTAAACGGCCTCGGCAAATTTAGCTGAACGAGTCGAGTCTACGTTTATAAACGGGTAGTTTATAAAATAGAACTTGGCTTTACCAGTTTCGATAAGTTCTTTCTTGACCTGAGGAACAAACGATTCATTGAAATTTTTGCACACCGGGCACTTATAATCGCCGAATTCTACAATCTTGACAGGAGCAGATTCTTCACCCATAAACGGCTGGTTTTCATAGTCGAATACCGTTTCTTCCTCGCCTGGATTCGAGTTGTTTCCTAAAAAGATGAATAGTAAAATAATCACTGCAATAACGACTACTCCACCGAATACCCACCCAGTTGCACTTGAATTATTCCTGGTTTGTTGCTTCCTGTTTTTCTTTGACTTTTTTTGGGACTTTGCCATTGTTTCACCTCGTCACAAATCTATTTTTTCACTAGTCGTAACCATTATAGTTACAACAAACACACCCGTCAAACGTAAATCATACAAAAATAGAACGCGGCTTTTTATGTTAAAAACCGCATTCTGTCGTTTATCTAGATTTGATTCTGGGATTTTCTATTTTGTATGCCTCTTCTCCTAATCCACCACTGAAGAACAGGCAGCGCAACAAAGATGATAAAAAACAGCCTGAACAGCTGATATCCACTTATCATCGATAAATCCGCATGGACTATTGTCGCTGTAACTCCCATCTCAGCAAGTCCTCCCGGAGCAGTACTGAGAAAAGCAGTCGGAAGATCGATCGATGTAATTTTAGTCAAAAGAAACGCAAGAACAAAAGAAAAGGTCACTAGCAATAGACTGGTTATAATGGATAGCACGCCGACCTTTTTCATAACCGTGATCATCTCTGGCTTTATATACAATCCAAGATGGATGCCAAGTAAGAACTGCGAAACGATGATTACTGGAGAAGGAAGTACAGGCGCCGACTGCCAGAAAACAGATAAAACGGCGACAGTCACTAATGGTCCGGTTAAAATGGCTGCAGGCATTTTGATTTTTTTTGCCAGCCATGCTCCAGCCAGTGCCAGGATAATAAATGTCACCAGCACAAATGGACGGGATGCAGTCAGCTCAATGCCTGAAGCGGCACTTACTCCTGCTGACGCTGAGTTATGGTGGATTACATTGATTGTAAGAAACGGAATTACCATAATAACTGTTACAACCCTTACTGTCTGTAATATGACGATCATTCCCGTGTCGATTTCTTCCGTTTCTTCACTTAATGCAGCAACCTGTGAAAGCCCTCCGGGAATACTGCCAAAGAGGGCATCCCCTAATGATAGATTCGTACTTTTTACAAACATCATTCCTATCAGAAAACTAAACAAAATAGTTAACACAGTAATGCCGATAATATATGGAAAATGCTCTGTAATTTCTTCGACCGTCCTTCTTGAAAAAGATGATCCGAGCATATAACCAATTACTATTAAAGCAAGCTGGCGAAAAGCTACAGGCCAATATAACCGCCTTTTGGTCACCAGATGCCATCCCATGATGCTCGTAAGCGGACCCAGCATCCATGGAAGAGGACCATGCAAAACAATAAAAAGCATCGCTCCAGCGAGCCCTATTCCTCCTGCTTCCAACATTTGAAGGCTATTCTTTTTCGAGATCATCCTCTCCCCCTATTCTGGTTCGCCATCTAACAATTAATTATATCGTTTCGTGCCCCTAAGAAAAAGAGAGTTGCCTGGTGAACATCAATTGATTGAAGAATAACCTGCAAACCGCTAAACTAAAGGAGCCTAACTATAATCTTTTGTCAGAATATCGACAGAAATATGATGGAATATGGAATTTTTTCTAACATATACTACACTTATATACTCGTAACCTGGAGGAAATGCTGTGTTTACAATTGCAAAATTCGCGATAATCTTTTTCATAATAGTAGCTTTATTGGGAACCATGCTTGTTGCTGGGAAGAGCTCCCAGGATTATATGAAAAAATCCAAACAAACATCGATTACCATCTCAGTGATCTACTTTATTGCCGGTCTAATAGGAGTCGCCGTGATTGTATTATACTTTTACTTTTTTTAAGAAGGTATAAAAAATATTCGTTTGCAGGACTATTCAACTATTTAAAACCGGGACTTTTTTACAATTCTTAAAAAAATCTATTTTTCTTGCATATTTATAGCCTATCCGGGAATACTATAAGCAAACACAATTCCCCCTATTTAACTGCTCGTTATCGACGGGCAGTTTTTTTTGCATTGTTTCAGTGAACTGCTTGATGCAAAACCACTCTATGGCAGGCTGAGTGGATAACAAGTCATATTGATATTGCAAAAGTAATGGATAGATCAGTCTAGCATTTTGAAACGTATTTAAGTTTCCGCAAAAGGTTCCTGGTTCTATCTATTTTTATTTCTCCGTTATTTAGCCATAAGAAAAACACCCCAATTGTTCGGTGATGTCCAACAATTGGGGTGCAGTTAAAAAACGTGGTTCTCTTTAAAAGTTCAGGTTCACTGGCTTAATGTATTCGTTGCCTGGTTTTGTTGGGCACGAATATGCCGAATGTTCACACGGATTAATAAAGAGATCGCCAGTGCGACCACAAATGCTCCTACGAAAATATAAAGGGTTAAGGAGTAACTATTAGTCGTTTCTCTAATCCATGAGACCACAATCGGGCCAACAAGTCCTGCTGCTGCCCAGGCAGTTAAGATATAACCATGAATGGCCCCTAATTGTTTTGTTCCGAACAAGTCTCCAATATATGCTGGAATAGAGGCAAAGCCGCCTCCATAGCACGTAAGTATCAAAAAGATCAGCAACTGGAAGATCAGGGCCGCTGTTACGTTTGGCAGCAATAAGAAAGCGATCGTCTGGATGACAAAAAAAGTGGTGTACACGTTCGGACGGCCAATGTAATCCGAAACAGAAGCCCAGCCAATTCTCCCGAGACCGTTGAACAGTCCCATGAGCCCTACCATTGTTGCAGCAGCAGTTGCGCTTAATCCCGCTATATCCTGTGCCATCGGGGAAGCCACTGAGATTACTGCTATCCCGCAGGTAACGTTAATGAAGAGCATGGCCCATAGCGCCCAGAAACGAACGGTTTTGACCGCTTCGTTTGCAGTAGACTGGGAAAGGTCTTCTGTCCGTTCCTCTTCTTCTTTTTCTGTATCAAATCCCTCCGGCGACCAATTCGCAGGTGGAGGAGCAAGATAAAGAGAAGACGCAAACATCAATACAAAATATACTGCGCCAAGTATATAAAAGGTCGAAGAAATGCCTACGCTTTTAATCAAAGCGGCAATAATCGGGCTTGCGATTAACGAAGCGAAACCAAAGCCCATAATCGCGAGTCCTGTAGCCATGCCCCTCCTATCAGGGAACCATTTAACGAGCGAGGATACAGGCGTGATGTACCCGATCCCGAGGCCAATTCCTCCGAGCGCGCCGTAGAAGAAATACAGCAAATACAGTGAATCGATACCTTCAGCAAATCCAGCACCGATAAGGCCGAGGCCAAAACAAATCGAAGCGATGATCCCTGAAGTTCTTGGCCCATACTTCTCTACAAAATGACCCATAAATGCTGCTGACAATCCAAGAAATAAAATTGCGATACTGAACGTGAACGATATTTCACTTAGTCCCCAGCCATGCTGGTCCCGGAGCGGATTTGTAAACACGCTCCAGGAATAAACGGAACCTATCGAAATATGAATACCAACAGCTGATGCCGCTATCAACCATCTATTTTTTGTTTTCCCCATCCTACTTTCCCCTTTCAAAGGAATAACTTATTTTCCTAACCCTATTCGAAAACAGTTAAGGAAGCGAATCGTCTTTCCTCTGTGTCTGATTTGGGGGAGGGCCATCGGTGTTCTTTTGCATTGGAGTCGTTTCTTGCCCCATTCCTTTTAAAAAGCTTAAAATCAGTGTGATCGCCCGGTTGATTTCAGGGTCTTTTAAAGAACGGACGAGATCAAAATAACCTGTTTTTTCATCCGTATCCGGTTCTTTCGACATATTGGCAATTCCCGCATCGACTTTCAATAAAATCGGTTCAAGCTGCTTTACGTTGATCATTCCCAGCGTTCCAAGCATCAGTAAAAGGTTTTTTATCGTGTTGGTGTTTTCCGGTTTGTCCGCTGCTTTAACCATGATGTCGAGCACTTTATCTCCCTGGCCGAACATGCCGTTCAACAATGAAGTGATACCACGCTCATGCATATGATTGATCACTTCAAGCGACTCGAGGATCGCTTCTTTGTTTTTCACAAGGGCATCCTCAACTTCCTCAAGGTCTTTCTTCTTTTTCTCCTCTTCTGTCAGCTCCAGTTTGTGTATCTTTTTTATCGCTTTAGCCATGTTGTTTTCGCTCCTTTTTCACAAGGTCCCCAGGGAATATATAATCGTCTCTATCCCATTTTTTCTGAACCTGGACTCCTATTTGAGGCTGCGGGTTTCCATAGCGATGGTTGATTTTAGGCAACGGGTTGATGCCTTCGCCTTTTAAAATTTCCATTTTAGCTTTCGTTTCTTTATAAGCAGGTGTATCAGTGTCTTTGTCGGAATAACTGCTTGTCAAAAGGTTGATCGCAGCATCTCCTGAATCATTCATAGGCAGGTATACTTCTTTCCCGCTTACACGATCGGTAATGAGACATTGTACTTTAACATTTCCGTACGGCGAGGAAAGCCTTACGAGCGTTCCGTCTTTTATGCCTCTTTCTGCAGCAAGTTCCGGTGAAATCTCAAGGAAAGTCCTGGGAGTCTTTTCAGAGATTCCTTCCGATTTATATGTCATGTTTCCTTCATGGAAATGCTCGAGCAGCCTGCCGTTATTAACATGGATATCATACTCTTCCTCATACTGGACAGGTTCTGTCCATTTTACTGGCCAGAACTGAGCTTTACCGTCAGGAAATGGGAATCCGTCAGTGAAAAGCAGCGGTGTGTCTGTTCCGTCTTCAGCAACTGGCCATTGCAGGCTTTTATATCCCTCAAGCCTTTCATAATTAACTCCGGCAAAAAGCTCTGTAAGCTGAGCGGCTTCTTCCATGATTTCTCCCGGGTGCTCATATGCCCATCCTGCTCCTAAGCGGTTAGCAATCGCCATAATGATCTGCCAGTCAGGTTTCGAATCGCCAAGCGGCTCCATTACCTTATAAAGGCGCTGGAAGCGGCGTTCCGTATTGGTAAACGTACCGTCTTTTTCTAAACTCGGGCTTGCTGGTAGAACAACATCAGCGAACTCGGCGGTCCTGGATAAAAAGATATCCTGCACCACGAAAAAATCAAGTTTTTCATAGGCTTCATGGACATAATTGATATTTGAATCAACGATCCCCATTTCTTCACCTTTAAGATACATCGCCTTAACGGTACCCTCATGAATACCTGCGACCATCTCATGGTTGTTCAGTCCTGGATGTTCCGGGAGCGGGACACCCCATGCCTTTTCATACTTTTTACGGACTTTTTCATCAGTGATCTTCTCGTAACCAGGCATACGATCTGGCATGCTTCCAAAGTCACTGGCACCCTGTACATTATTATGGCCCCTGAGCGGATAAGCTCCTGTTCCAGGACGTCCATAATTTCCTGTAGCAAGAAGGAGATTTGAAATCGCTGTACTTGTATCGCTTCCACCGAGATGCTGGGTTACTCCCATCGCCCAGAGTGTTACGACACTGTTCGCTTCATGGATCATTTCAGCCGTTTTGATAAGATCTTCCTTTGCGATTCCGGTTATCTCAGCAGCATAGTCCATCGTATATTGCTCAAGGCTTTCCTTATATTCCTCATATTTATTTACTTTGTTTTTTATAAATCCTTCATCTGCCCAGCCCTGGTCTATAATATATCTTGTCACTGCAGACAGCCAAACGATATCAGTTCCGGGACGAGGCTGGATGAACAAGTCTGACCTTTCAGCCATTTCATGTTTTCTTAAATCTGCTACGATCAATTTTTGCCCGTTTAGTTTATGGGAACGTTTGACTCTTGTGGAAAGGACCGGGTGAGACTCTGACGTATTGGAACCAACTACGATGACGAGTTCCGACATTTCGATGTCCTTGATCGATCCCGCATCTCCACCGTGCCCAACTGTTCTAAATAACCCCATCGTAGCCGGTGTCTGGCAATATCTTGAACAGTTATCAAGATTGTTCGTACCGATGACTCCTCTAGCAAGCTTTTGCATTAAATAGGATTCCTCATTTGTACATTTAGAAGAACTGATAAAACTAAATGCATCGGGTCCGTTCTTTTCTTTTATCTCATTGAATTTTCGAGTGATCAGATCAAGCGCTTCATCCCACTCCGCTTCCCGGAATGCATCACCTTCACGGATTAGCGGTTTCGTTAATCTCTCTTCACTGTTTACAAAATCCCAGCCGAACTTACCTTTTACACATGTTGAAATCCCGTTGGCAGGTGCTTCCACTTGAGGGTCGACCTTTAAGATTTCACGACCTTTTGTCCAGACATCAAAGCTGCAGCCTACACCGCAGTATGTACAAACTGTCTTTGTTTTCTTAATGCGTTCGTCACGCATCGCTGATTCCATATCGGAGATCGCCAGAATCGAACCGTAGCCAGTTTCAACATTTTTTGTAATCTCAATCATCGGCCGAAGCGTTTCTTTGTTGATGCCGGTCATGTAACCAGCTTCCCCTTCCATCCCCTTTTCCATCATGGCATTACAAGGGCAAACAGTTGAACAATGTCCGCACGAAACACAGGAGGATTCGTTGATCGGAACATCATTATCCCAGATAACGCGCGGTCGCTTTCGTTCCCAGTCAATCGTCAGCGTTTCCGTAACCTGAACGTCCTGGCACGCTTCAACACATCTTCCGCAGAGGATGCACTGGTCAGGATCATATCTGTAAAATGGATGTGAATTATCAACAGGGTCAGGTTTTTGTTCAAACGGAATACTTTGATGATTGATCTTCATTTCCTTTACGGTGTTATGTACCTCGCAACTTCCGTTATTGTAATCGCAAACTGTACAATACAATTCATGGTTATACAAAATTCGGTCCATCCCAATAACCTGGGCATCTTTCACTTCTTTTGCAACGGTATCAATTACATCACCGTCTTTTAATTCGGTGGAGCATGAGCGCACCAGCTCGTCGTTAACCCGTACTATGCAAGTGTCACAGGTCTCTATCGGCCCAAGACTCGGATGATAGCAAACATTCGGTACCTCGATCGAACTATCTGACAATAGCTGGAGGACTGTCTGGTTTCCTGTTGTTTTCATATCGACACCATTAATATTCACTGTTATTGTGTCTGCCAAAAGTTCTTCACCCTTTCCCTTAATAGTTTTATGACCAAATCTTCTGAAACTCATTCTTTTCAATACCCTCTTGCGTATGGCTGCAAACCTTTAAAAGTATTAATTTTCTGCATTCGGTTATAGTCATGATCTAAAATTATTGAAAAATGGCAGGATGTTTTTTTTCTGGTAAAACGAGGGAATATCAAAACTTAAATCATTTGTTAGGGAATGTGATATCTTTTTATGAGAAACTCAACTTCTATTATTATTGTTGTCATCATGCTGGGGGTAATCGTTTTTTCATTAGTGTCGCCATTTATGCCTCAGGAGGAAGAACAACACCAAAAAGACGCTAAAATGCCGGATAAATTGCATCCTGTTGTAGAAAAAAAGAAGAACAAGCTTATCAGGAGAGCAGAAGATAAAGGAATCAATGTAGTTATTACAGAAGGATTTCGTTCAGTTGAAAAACAAAATGAGCTTTATCAACAGGGCAGATCAGACGAAAGTAATATTGTTACAAATGCTAAAGGCGGAGAATCTTACCATAACTATGGACTTGCAATCGACTTTGCCCTAAAACGAAAAGATGACGTTATTACCTGGGATTTAGAATACGATGGAAACAACAATGGGAAATCAGACTGGCTTGAGATTGTAAAAATTGCTAAATCATTAGGTTTTCAGTGGGGTGGCGATTGGCAGCATTTCAAAGATTACCCTCATCTGCAGATGGACTTCGGATTAACGATAAGAGAGTTGCAAAACGGTCGATGGCCACCAAAAGAAGATGCCTAGCCACCGCCGATTTTCTTTTGGTTAACGGTTTGTTGGCCAAGATCCTTGCATTTTTCTTAATTGAATTATTTGCCCAGTATGATAGGCATCATGAAGCATTATATCTAATAATTTCCTCTCAAGTGAATTTTGGTCAAGTTGTTCATCCGACATACTACTCACCGCCTGAATCAATTTACGCTGAGCATTTTCGGAACGTACAACCACTTTCTTCCATACCTGATCATCATTAAATTGATCCGTAAGAGAAAAGGTTTCATCGCCATCGAGATTATTGGTCCATTCCCGTCCTTCCAGGTGCGCAGTGAGTCTTTCTTTATAATAGATTAAATGATTCACGTTCTCCCATATACTTTTAGTTGCCTCTCCAGAGGGTTTCCAGATGGCCTGTTCGGGTGTTAGTCCTTCGATCGCATCTTTGAACGGTGCATACCAACTTTCTTTGTCGTATGTAGTATATAACAAGTTTAATAGCAAGGTAATTCTTTTCATAATCGACTTCTCCTTGAACGTTTAGTATTTTTAACAATTTAAACTAACTTTTGTAAAAAGATAAAGACTTAAATCACTTTAACCTGCCAGGTTCTTCTCTATGAGTTATTACTTCGACTTGCATAATCATATCCCTTTTTAAGTTTAAAACTGCTTAACAAAACAAAACGGTAAACATTTTTTTACGAACTTTATTAAATTAGGTAAAGAAAAACTATAATGGTTCTTTCTCTTGTTAGTTATATAGAAAATAATAGATAATTAAGTTGTCGGACCGACAGAATCATCTGAAAGGAGGTCGATTATATTGATCAAGTGTGAAGAGGTGACTTCCGTTTAGGCGGAAATCTCACCATATCGGAAAGGGGCTGTGATTCGCAGCCCCTTTTATAATTTTCTGACTTTTCATGTTTCGAAAATCAATTTATAATGAATATATGGCTTACTGTTTCTGAATTTAAGTGAAGTTTTTCAAATACACAATGAAAGGAGTTTTAAACAATGTCTGGATTTTACAAGTCAGTAAACGTACACCTTGATCTAAATAAGGAGGACGTAAACTTTGCAATACAAAAACGGAAAAGAGGTGTTCCCTCCTAATTTGCTGAAGGAGCTGCAGAACTACATCGAGGGTGAACTCATTTACATCCCAAAGAAATCGGACCAGCGGGCTCGATGGGGGGAGCTTAGTGGATCACGGAAATTAATCACCAAAAGGAACGAGGAAATTTTTCAAAATTATAAAGAAGGCTATACTTTTAAAGAATTAGAGAAGAAATACCATCTTTCGATTGAGAGTATTCGGAAAATCATCTATAAAACAAGAGAAAAGGACGAACAGAAGAAATGAAACGAAGGACGTGCTCATGATGGATACGGATCGTATTCAGGACATGAGTGGCGTCCTTTTTCACCAGGATTAAATCTATAATGAATGCAGCAATGTCTTTCCTTTCTTGTAGTCCTCTACCATAATCTTTTCAGGCACAAGACTCCCTCCTGTTGCCCACACAAGCTGGGTTCCGCTGGCTAAACTGTTGTTTAGTTTAACAAGAGATACATCATCCGTCTTTGAAAGTTGAACAGGGCCATACATACCTGCAAGCGCAGAAGGCTCAAGCTGTATGTTCTCGCAATCAACAAGAAGTGCAAGCATTTTAAAGAGCTCATCATCATCGACTGTATAGACACCACTGATCAATTTCTTCACTATTTGTCCAACAAACCTCGATGGTCTCCCTACCGCAAGTCCATCAGCTGCCGTACGGTTATCAATACCAAAGTCCTGAACTGAAATCTGATCATGCTTATCTGTCATCAAACCCAGCAGCATCGACGGCGAATGAGTTGGTTCGGCGAAGAAACAGTGAACGTTTTCTCCAAACACCTTTTTTAATCCATATGCAACCCCGCCGGGACCTCCCCCCACACCACAGGGCAGATATACCACAAGCGGGTGGTTTTCATCTACATGAATTTTCATACGGTCTAGCTGTTTCTTTAAACGGAAGGCCGCCACTGCATAGCCAATAAATAAGTCTTTTGAATTCTCATCATCAATAAAATAACAAGTATCTGACTTCAGGCATTCTTCACGGCCCTTTTCAACTGCCTTGCTAAAATCAGACGCATGCTCTACAACCTTTACTCCCTTTTCTCTTAGCAATTCCTTCTTCCATTCCTTCGCATCATGCGACATATGTACCGTGACATTAAAACCTAGCTCTGCACTTATGATCCCTATACTTAAACCAAGATTTCCTGTCGAACCTACTGCGATTGAGTAATCAGAAAAAAACTCTTTAAACTCTTTTGATGACATTTTTGAATAGTCATCGGTAATGGAAAGCTTTTTATTTTCAATCGCAAGTTTTTCCGCATGCTTTAACACTTCATATATTCCACCACGTGCTTTGATTGAGCCCGCTATCGGAAGCTCATTATCGCATTTAAGCAGGAGGTTTCCCTTGATCCTGCAATCATATGTATCTTCCAGTCGGTTTTTCATCAGCTCGATATCAACAAGCGGAGACTCGATCAACCCGTTGGACGATTCTGTTTCAGGGAAAGATGCCTTAATAAACGGCGAAAAGCGATGAAGGCGGGTTTCTGCCTCCTTAATCTCTTCTATTCCTACGGCCACATTATCTTTCGTTTGATCCTGACTATTACGGTTGATCCAAAAGACTTCCTTTGTTTCAACCAACTCTTTAATCAATGGATATTCCTCTATCCATTTATCGATTGGCTTTCCTGCAATCATCAAAGACTCCACTCCTCCCTGATAAAAGTTAGAATTAAACTAAGCATAACACTGCGACACAAATTTTGTAGCAAAAAAAGAAGCCGCCGAAGCGACTTATCCTAAACCTGTTCATCTAACCCTTGTTCATTTAACAAACCATACCTTTGAAATCTTTTCATTCTTAACTCCATAAATCGCTATGGCATCAACTTCTATGCCATTTGCCCTTCCTGTGACAAACTCTTGATCAATGATGATATTTTCTTTCACGATTCTTGAAAGCAATTCAGCATGGTTATTCGGATTTTCCTTAAATAACTTAGTGTATCGCTCCCTCATTGCCTCTTTTCCGGTGTAAACAACACTGTTGGTAGGAAAATTAAGAACAGTAACGTCTTCACTATACTGTGCTAAAAAAGCTTCAATATCCTGGCTGTTATAGGCATCAAGTTGTGCCTGGGCCAGCTTTTTTGCTAGTTTACTCATTACGCTCCCTCTTTCAATTGGTTTTTAAGATGATAGCCTGGGAAAGCGTAGCTGTAGTTGAGATATTTTCAAAATTTAAACCAAGCTGTACAGCAGTCTGTGCGATTTCAGGCCTGATTCCTGATAAGGTGGTCGTGATTCCAAGCAACTTTAATGTATCGATCAATTGAAACAGTTGATGTGCTACCATCGTGTCTACCATAATTACTCCCGATAAATCGATAAATAAATGGTCAAGCCCTTTTGCAGAACTTTGCTGCAACGTTTTTTCTAAAACAGTCTTCGCCCTGTATGTATCAATCTCCCCTACTAAAGGAAGCAGCCCAGTCTTATTATTAAGCGAGATAACAGGCGAACTCAACTCGTTGATCACTGCTTTTTGTGACTCTAACTGGCTGTTTAGATAGTTTGCCTTTTCCTCCGTAAAACGAAGAATTGCAATATCAAACACATCTATTATGCTTTGATTGTAAATTTCCTCTTTCTGTCGGCTAACCTTGTTTTCGGAAACAAATTCTTTTAAAAAGCTTAAATATTGCTCCCTCACATTGATGAATTCTCTAATAATAAAGTGAGTTGGAGTTTCCAAATGTTCTTTGTCTGCAGCCAGGTTCAGTATCCACTCATCAAACTCCTTAACGAAAGTTGCTTTTTCTTCTATAAAAATTTTACATGCATGCAAATGGAATTCATAATTATGTTCTTTTAACCGTTCTATTATTTCAGGATCTGATGAGGCATAGACACCTTCAGGATCACTTTTATCAAGAGACTCGTACCATTCTTCCGTAAGCCGTTTAGCTTTATCTAACAGAAAAGCATATAATTCACGGTTTCTATGCATTTTATCTTATCCCCTCCACACACATATATAACAAAACTATTGTTTAGCAATTTTCCAACTGCCTCTGCTAAGTATACCCTAAAGAAAGACCTTTGGTATATATAATGTATCTTCAACCAAAAATGCGTGCAGAACAGCACGCAATATCTGATTCAAAAGGCTTTCCACTTTACTTTCCAGGCTTCTTTATACCGCTTCTCAACCTCTTTCCAATTTACTATATTCCACCAGTTGTCGACATACTTGCCTCTATTGTTTTCATACTGGAGATAATAAGCGTGTTCCCAAACATCAAGCGGGAGAAGAGGAATAACGTCCCACTGGCTGAGATTTTGATGCTTTTCTGCCTGAAGGATTTCGAGCCGATGTGATCGGGGAGACCAGACAAGAATCGACCAACCTACTGCTTCCACTTTCTTAGCTGCTTCAGAAAAGTGGTCCTTAAACATTTTAAAACTGCCAAAGGAACGCTCGATCTCTTGCATTAAATCCCCTTTTGGCTCTCCACCTCCTTCTGGGCTCATCACATTCCAGAAAATTGTATGCAAGTAATGCCCCGCTCCGTTAAAAGCCGCCTCACGTTCCCAGTGTTTAACTAACGTAAAGTCATTGTTATTCCTGGCATTTTGCAATTCCTTTTCCGCTTTGTTTAAACCGTCTACATAGCTCTGATGGTGCTTATCGTGATGAAGTTGCATGATTCTCCTGTCAATGTAAGGTTCGAGCGCATCATATGCATACGGTAACGGCGGCAGTCTATGTTCCCCGATTGGAACCGGGGAACCTTCACCAATATTTTCCTGATCGCTCACCATGCTAAACTGTCTCTTGAAATGAAGATCATGCGCCCGCTGGTTCAGGTAAAAAGCCATTTTAGAGTCGATGGGGCTGCCCCTCCATTTCAAGTAATTAAGTTCGGTAATGAAAGTATTTAATGCAGCGTAATATTCCTGTGGGACATTTTCTGAATTGATTCCCCTTCTTCCTGCTTCTTCCACTTCTTTTGTAAGTTCTGTGACCCATTCATCAAGGTCGTATAAATATGCCTGTAAATCATTTGATTCCCTCAAAGAATCCCTCTCCTTTCGTTCGTCGTTTTTACTATATGTAACAGGCGCCTGGAAGGAAGGTTGTTTCATAAAGACAAAAGGCTTTCCCAGCGAGCTAACTTTCTCAGAACATACAGGTATATAACCAAGCACTTATCCATTCTGCAGTTAAAAACCTCTTTTAATATGTTTTAAACAAAGCTTCTGCAAATAAAAAATGACGCGCTTATTCGCACGCCATTTCTTATACGTTATTTTGTAACGATAGCTTTTTGTTCAAATTGCCCGCTAACATCTTTACTCTTATCAAGTACACTTACAACCACAAACACGATTGTCGAAAGTGGAAGAGCGTAGAATAATGGGTCAATGTGTGTCCATGGAAAAGCGAAGAGAGCATCTTTCCCAAAAATCGCCTTAGATAGTCCTATTGGTCCGGACTCGGCAGCATGCATAAACAAGAAACCAAAAACACTTACGCCAAAGCCAGTGATCATACTGTAAATCGCTCCGGCTCTTGTAGCACCTTTCCAGTAAAGTGCTCCGATTAGGACTGGCAAGAATCCTGCTGCACAGATGCCGAACCAGAATGCTGTTGCACGAGCGATGATACCCCCTGGTAAAAGATAAGCAAGAATAATTGCTGCTAATACTCCTATAATTACGCCGAGGCGAGAAAGGCTCTGCTTGTTTTTAAAACCTGCCTTGATTCCCATCGTATTCATTATATCTTCACCAAAAGCTGTTGCCTGTACATGAATCAAGGAACTTATGGTAGAAATTGTTGCTGAAAGCAATGTTAGTGTAAACAAGTAGATAAACCATTCCGGCATAATGGCATTGATAATTTTAGGGATGACTAGATCTGAATTTCCTCCAGCTACACTTATCGCAAGCTGACCACTATTTTCCATAAAGTATACATTACTCAGAGGTCCAATCATGAAAGCAGCACCAGTCATGAAGAAGATGAATATACCTCCAACAAGAACAGAACGGTATAATGCCCTGTCATTTTTAACCGTCATACAACGCATTGCAAGCTGGGGCTGAGCAAGAACTCCGATCCCTACACCCATGATGATTGTACTGACAAGTGTCCACCACAAAGGGGAACCTAACACAGGCATGCTTGTCCATCCCTGATGGCCGCCTTTAGCAAGAGATTCAGGCACCATATCCTTTAAAGCGGATAAAGCGGCATGGCCATCAATAATTCCGCCAACAGCGTTATATGTCACCACAAGGAATACGATCATACCGACGAGCATTATCACTGCCCCGAATGCATCGGTATACATAACCGCTTTAATTCCACCGCTGATAACATACATTGCAACAATTGCACCAA
Source organism: Exobacillus caeni (assembly GCF_005747095.1). Lineage (GTDB taxonomy): Bacteria > Bacillota > Bacilli > Bacillales > Guptibacillaceae > Exobacillus > Exobacillus caeni. The sequence continues at coordinate 165,510 of NZ_SWLG01000008.1, forward strand.
GAAGCAATAATGCAACGTTAAAGTTCATCGAAAGCGACTCTTGAAGGAAGCGGCCGCCCCCGATCAACACAATACTCGTATAAGCTGGCATAAAAATAAAAATCATTGCTCCTGCAAACACGGTGATAAATTTAGACTCGTACCTTTTACCTAATAATGTTGGAAAAGTCGTTGCATCAAACTTGATAGAGAGCCTTCTGATCCTGGTACCAAAGACTGCAAATGCAACAAAAATTCCGAGAACGATATTTAGGAATGCTAACCATAAAAGCCCCATCCCAAAGATAGATCCGGCACCGCCAAATCCAACAAGGGCAGAGGTACTGATAAACGTGGCCCCATAAGAGAGTGCCATGACAGTCGGGCTGATGCTTCTCCCTCCTACAAGGTAATCCGCTTCACTCGTCGTCTTCTTATAACCATAATATGCAAGTCCAGTCATTATTGCCATGTAAACAAGAACTAGAGGGATTAAAATTGCCATATTCATTCAGCGTCACCCCCGCGATTCCACATTACCGCACCAAAAATAACACAACCGACAGCCGACAGAACAGTCAAGATCCAAACCAACGCAATCGATGCGCTTTCCATACCTAACATTCACGATTCCTCCCTAAAAAATTATCAAGTCTTTAACCCCTTGTTCTATCTATTGCAACACTCTTCTCATCGAACAGCGTAACAATCCTTTTAAGCACCCTTTATGAAAGCGCATACAAAAATCATCGTTAAAAGAGCCGCACTTCTCCTCTTTTAAACAAGCACCTTTTCATTAATCAGGCGGCTCAACTGAATTGATATTTATGGCCGGAACTAGTAGGTACCTCCTCATCCGGGCATTTCTTAATCCATTTTATTTTCACCATTTTGCCATCATAACTATCTAAATATTCGAATAATTTAACACCGACGAATTCTTTATTTCTTATGGGGTCGACATCTGCTATCCCTTTATACTTCTTCCCTTCTACTTCCAACTGGACTTCATAACTGCCCGTAGATGGAAGTAAATAGTTTTCATCAATGAATACTTCGACAAACTTTTCTTTTTTTCCTTTAAGGTAAAAGGGCTCTTTAGCTTTACCTACAAACAGATAATAGTCACCAAGAAAAAGTGGAATATCACCAACATTTCCTTCTGAAAGTAATTCACGGATCTTAGTAGAACTGATCTTCTCGTTTTGTTCCTCCATCTTAGATACAGTGGTGACATCGAAAGAGCCTGCTCCATCCTGTTCGATGGTTTGCATAGATCCTTCACCCTTAAAGCCATATCTAAAATCAAAACCTGCCACAACATGCCGGCAATTCAACCCAACAAGGTATTGCTTAACAAAGTTAGCATGGTTTACTTTTGCAAAATCCAGGTTGAAATCAACGATGAAAAGCTGCTCCACTCCCTGTTCTTTAAACAGTTCCATCTTAATGGGAAGGGGGGAAAGATAATGGGTGATCTTTTCCTTACCTTTAATCAATTGGCTTGGATGTGGATAAAAGGTCATCACCGAAAGCTTCACTTGCTTTTGCTCGGCAATCTTTTTCGCAGTTTCTATAATACGCTGATGACCACGATGCACTCCATCAAAAAATCCAAGCGCCATCACACATGGTGCATTGTTTTCCAGAGCCTTTGCATCGATCGGATGTTTCAAACGAGTTACCCTCATATCTTCCACCCCCTTTAAATCAACTGATATTGCAATATTTCCCTTCGAAAAACGCGAGCGGCGCCCCTTCTTCTTTCACAAAAATATCTTCCACTTCACCGATATACAGCGTATGGTCCCCTGCTGGATGTGCCTCATAAACACGGCACATAACATTTGCAAGCGAACCGCTGATTACAGGCAGGTCGTTGAACCAATCGAACTCAATTTCACGCTTATCTTTGATCTGGCCAGCAAAATACATCGACATTTCTTCCTGCTCATCGGACAAAATACTTACTGCAAATCTTCCTGCTTTTTTGATCTTCTCATGCATCGTCGCATTGTGCCCCACTGAAACAACGACTAACTTCGGATCAAGTGACACCGACATGAACGCATTCGCCGTCATCCCATGAACATCATCGTCACACTTCGTGGTAATCACCGTTACTCCTGTCGCAAACTTCCCCATCGCGTTACGAAACAAACGACTATCCACTTCAATCCCTCTCTTCTTTTATCTTTTTTTGCTGGTAATGAGTTTTTCTTAACTCTTAAAATGAGACCTCGGAGCGGAACATCTTCGCTCTCCCTAAAAAAGATTAGCATACTGATCTTTTGTAAGAGCGCACCGATAGACTCGTTGTAACATGGGCTTTGTCATGTTTGGAATCAAAGGGTTCTGTCAATCGAAAATAACTCATTTACCTTTTCAAAGATCAAATTACAAAAGTTGGCTTATGCTGTGCCAGGGCAGCTTCTTTCGTTTCGATCGGCTTTCCTGTCTGGATATCAAGTACGGTCGATGCTTCTTTAAACCAGCAATCCGGCGCTTCATGGCCCCAGAATGTCTGTCTTCTTGGATCGTTGATATCCCAGCGAACCGGTTCAAAGTCAGGATCTCCAGTAAAGTAGTCACCTGTATAAAGTTCGATGCGATGGCCGTCCGGATCGCGGAGGTAAAGGAAAAACGCGTTCGATAAACCGTGGCGTCCAGGGCCACGCTCGATGTTAGGGCTGTAACCGATCGAAGCAAGTACATCACATGCATGGATGATACTCATCGGATCGCTCAACCAGAACCCGATATGGTGAACACGAGGCCCTTTGCCGTTCATGAAGGCAACATCATGTACGGTAGGCTTGCGGTGAAGCCATGCTGCCCAGATTTTATCTTCCTCTGTAGCCGTATACTCTGAGCAAGCGAATCCAAGCTTCTCAATGTAAAAGTTATACGCCTTTTCTACATCCGGCACCATACAGTTGAAGTGATCGATTCGCTGCACCCTCGCTCCACGGTACATTTCGTAACGCTGAAGGAGGCGATCGACTGTTTCCATCTTTGCAAAGAACTCAACCGGGATCCCAGAAACATCCTGGACGCGGAAGGAACGTCCTATAGCCCGCTGCGTACCTTCTTCCATCCATTTCACTTGAAAGCCATCTTTTTCAAAGAAAGAAGCCAGTTCTTCAAGGTCATCCTCTGAACGCATTTTATAGCTCAATACCTCAACGTTTGGCTGATCCGCTTTTTTCAAAACAAGGCTGTGATGGATATGCTCTTCAAGGCCGCGAAGATAAATATGGTTATCATCAGCTTCTGTCTCCACAAAACCAAGTGCTTTCACATAAAACTCTCTTGATTTATCTAAATCAGTTACATGAAGAATCGCCCTTGCTGTACGGATAATATCAAAACCTGCCATGAATGCTCCCCCTTACACCCCGGCAAAATCCGGTTTTTTAGATTTGGTGTTGCTTAAGAAGTCTTTCACGAATTCTTTGTAAGGTTCTTTATCATAATTATCAAAGTAGGTCATGCCCATCTTGACCGGATCACCGAAGAAGTAGTACTCATAGTGCATCTGGCGGCCGCCGAATGCGCTCAGCGTCAGATCCCATGCCAGACGGAACAGTTGTACACGATCGTACCCCTCCAGGTTCTTCGCCTGTACAGCACGATTTAACAACGGACCGATCTCTTCATGCTGGAAGTCTGCTTCTGAAGGGATACCCATCAAGCCGGAAGCGCCAAGAATCCTTAAGATCTCTACAAGGCGAGGATAAATTCTAGGGTACCAGTTACGAGCTGCATCTAGTGCTTCATAATCCGGCGTCATAGTGCCTGATTTGTCCAGCTTCGCGTTATGCTCCGCTCTATAAAGGTGGGAACGCATCGTCTCTAGCACAAGCATGATTTCTGTACCTTTGTCTTTTACGTGCTGGAACTGGTCGATACCTATCGAATCCATCAGGCTAAGCACTACGCCAAGGATAAACTCCGTTTTGACAACGTTTTTCGCAACAACCTGGTGAGCCATATGAACAACCGCATTCGTCTCACGGAAAGTACGGTTACAAATGGAAGAATCTTCACAAACGAAAACGCGCTCCCATGGAACAAATACATTATCAAAATATACAATCGCATCTCCTTCTTCAAAACGAGAAGAAAGCGGATGATCCCAGCTGCTCTTGCCGTAGTCAAATGATTCACGGCTGAAATATTTTAGTCCAGGTGTGTTGTTAGGAATCGCAAATGCAAGCGAATACGGGTCGTCCTTCTCGCCGGAGCGTTTAACCGTTGATGGGAAAACAAGGATTTCATCAGTGATGCCACCCTGAGTCGCTAACAAACGAACGCCATCAACGATGATTCCGTCTTCTCTTTTTTCCACAAGGTGAAGGGCGACATTTGCATCCTTTTGCTCATGCTGTGCCTTCGCACGGTTCACCTGCGGGTGGATAAGTGTATGGGTTAAGCTGATATCGTTCTCACGGCAGTACTCGTAATACTTCCTTGCGTTTTCAGCAAACATCGGATCTGCTTCAGCAAAAAGCTCGTTGTTCATACCCATCGCCATTACTTCTGCGTTCAAGTAATCCGGAGATCTACCCATCATGCCTCCAGAAGTTCGAGCCCATTCCTGGATCGCTTCACGGCGCTTGATCAAATCTTCGATCGTTTTTGGCTGAAGGAACGTCATGCCGACCTTGTTTCCAGTTGTAGGAGATGTATAGAGCATTTTTTCCTGTTTTTCATATTGAAGGTCATAAAGGTTCGCCATGGAGTTGATCACATTTTTAAAAGCTGGATGCTCTGTTACATCGTCAACTCTTTCCCCATGAATATAGACGTTATTGTTTGCTTCTTTTAACCGTGCTTTATATTCGCTGCCTGTTTTTGCTGGCATTGTTGCTCCCCCTTTAATTTAGTTTTTCTTCTTTCCAAACTGTGGAATATGATGGTCGCCGATCGCCACATGGATGACTTTCGGTTCTGTGTAAAATTCAAACATCGCATAATAGCCGCCTTCTCTGCCGATACCGCTCGCTTTTGTTCCACCGAACGGAACGCGAAGGTCACGTACGTTTTGTGCGTTGATCCAGAGCATTCCTACTTCGACTGCCTGTGCCACACGGTGGCCTCGCTTGATATCGTTCGTCCAGACGTAACCGGCAAGCCCGTATTTCACATCGTTGGCTGCTTCGATCACTTCTTCTTCTGTTTCGAATTCAATGACTGCCATAACCGGACCAAAAATTTCTTCCTGAGCAACCTTCATATCGTTCGTCGCATTTAACAGAAGCGTCGGAGGCACGAAGTTACCTGCTTTCACTTCCTCAGGAACCTCGCCCTGGATTACTTCACACCCCTCATGCTTTGCGACTTCGATGTATTCCGTTACTTTATCAAAGTGTCCTTTGTCGATCAGCGGTCCAAGTTGTGTAGACGTATCCATCGGATCCCCGACTTTGATATTTGTAACGCGTTCTTTTAATGCTTCAACGAACTTATCCTTGATATTTTTGTGCAGAAAGACACGGGAATTTGCTGTACAACGTTCTCCGTTGAACGAAAAAATTCCCCAGACCGCCGCATCGAGCGCCCTGTCAAAGTCAGCATCATCAAAAACGATCAACGGAGACTTTCCGCCAAGTTCCATCGAAGTTTTCTTTAGAGAATCTGCTGCGTTTTTAATTATCGTGGAACCTGTTACCGTTTCTCCTGTGAATGAGATCGCTGCAACGTCTTCATTTGCGACAAGCGATGCACCAGCTGTTTCACCGAATCCGTGAACAACGTTGAAGACACCCTCAGGGACCCCCGCTTTGTCGATCACTTCGGCAAGCTTATTCGCTGTTAAAGGAGAAAGCTCAGCCGGTTTAAGAATGACTGTGTTTCCCGTTGCAAGCGCCGGCGCTACCTTCCACGTCTCGAGCATGAACGGTGCATTCCACGGTGTGATCAGCCCGACTACTCCTACCGGCTTGTAGACCGTATAGTTGATGAACTCGTCATCAACCGCATACGCATCACCATGAAGTTTGGACTGAACCATCCTTGCGTAGAACCGGAAATTCTCCGCCGCTCTTGCCGTCATTTTTCTTGTCTGGCTGATCGGCAGCCCTGTATCAAGTGACTCGAGCACTGCTATTTCTTCTACTTCTTCATCGATCAGGTCAGCGATCTTGTTGATGTATTTCATCCGGTCAGCGAGCTTCATCTTGCCCCATGGTCCGTTTTTAAACGCGTTTTTCGCTGCTGCTACCGCCAGGTCCATATCCTCTTCACGGCCTTCGGCAACACGGTTTGTGACTTCATTGGTAAAAGGGTTCACGTTCTCGAATGTTGCCCCCGCCTTGCCGTCTACGAATTCGCCATCGATATATAACTTTACATCGTCAACTTTTTTATGTTCTGCTTTTCCTTTTTGGTCAACTACTTTACTTTCCACAACGGTTCACCGCCTTCTTGAAACTTTTATTTGCTATGAATATGTAGCCATTTTTTATTTTGCAGCAACTTCGTCAGGAAGCTGGACATACTCTTTCAGCACTTCGCGGATCTCGTCCTGCAGCTCCTGGGTCGGAACATCCATCGGCAAGCGCAATACCGGTTCAATCTTGCCCATCATACCTAATGCAGCTTTTAATGGTGCAGGATTCGTATCTTTGAAAAGAACATCGTTTAACGGCATCAAGTCATAATGTAGATCCTGTGCACGCTTCACGTCTCCTTCTTCCCATGCATTGTAGATCTCTGCAACTTTATCAGGAACAATATTCGCAGTCGCACTGATATGTCCCGCACCGCCGATCGCTAACATTGGGTAGCAAAGCAATTCGATTCCGGAATATAGTAGGAAACCTCTTCCGCAGTTCAACAACACACGGTTCACATGCTCGAAATCTTTATTCGATTCCTTCACACCGATAATGTTCTCGCAGTCTTCATTCAGCTTTGCAAGTGTCTTCACATCAAGGTTCGTTGCCGTTCTGCCAGGAATGTTATAGATAATGATCGGAATTTCCACTGAATCCGCAACCGCTTTGAAATGCTTATAAAGCGCATGCTGGGAAGGTTTATTGTAATAAGGAACGATTACCAGCGCCGCGTCAGCACCGATTTCTTCTGCCTTTTTCGTCAAATAAAGCGTTTCTTCATGATTTGTGGAACCTGTACCAGGTACGAAAGGAACTCTTCCGTTAACTGCCTTTGACGCTGTTTCCATCACCTGAACGCGCTCATCTACCGTCAAAGAGCTGGGCTCACCAGTTGTACCCGTGACTGAAATCGCATGTGTTCCACTTTCAATATGCCAGTCGATCAAATTCTTCAACGTATCGAATTCAATGGAACCGCTTTCAGTAAACGGCGTAATAATAGGCGCAATAGACCCTCTCAACCTCTTCTTCGCCTCATCATATCTACCCAATCAAACTCACTCCTTTAAATATTTGTTATTTAAGTAATTACCTGTTAAAAAATGAAGACCACAAAGCGACACATCTTTGCTCCCCTTAAAAAAGAAGAATTCTACTTCTTTTTGATGGAGCGAAGCGACCGGCTCGTTTATGTTAAAGAACTTTGTCATGCTCGCATGTAAAAAGTCTTAAACATAATAAGAGTCCCGGGGAGCAAATCCGCCCCACCCCAACACGTTCCGCCAACAAACTTCGACACTATTCAAAATTTGGCGACTTATCTGAAATCTCTCAACAATCTTAATGTAACATGTGTTATGATATATGAAAAATATTCAAAAAGTTTCGTTAACATATAAAAAAAGTATACATAAAGGAGCATAACCATGAATATAAAACAACTTCGCTATTTCTCCACTATCGCTGAAGAAGGCCAGATCACCAGAGCGGCGAAAAAGCTCTACATGGCTCAACCCCCATTAAGCCAACAGCTAAAACTCCTTGAAGAAGAACTAGGCGTAAAACTTATGCAGCGAAACGGTAGAAACCTGGAGCTAACAGAAGCTGGCATCGTATTATATAAAAAAGCAAAAAAAATCTTGCAGGAAGTCGATGAAACGATAACTGAAGTAAAAGAAACAGGCGAGGGCCTTCGAGGAATGCTTTCTATCGGTTCAGTAAAAACGTGTTTTTATCATGTTCCTCCCCGGATGCTAGCTTTCCGGCAAAACTATCCGAAGGTAACGTTTAAATTAATTGAAGGAGATACGTTCAGGCTTCAGCGGTATTTGCTCAATCGAGATATTGAACTCGCAGTAGTAAGGCTGCCGCTGGATATGAAGGAGTTTTCATCACTTCCTCTCCCTGACGATAAGTTTGTTGTAGTAATGTCTGAGGAATGGGGAGAGGAATTTCTTTACGATAAAATTTCAATAGAGAAACTCTCAGAGATGCCACTCCTTCTGCTTCACCGGGCAGGAGTAAATGAACCGGGACTTTACGAGCTGGTATTGGAAAGCTTTAAAGAAAGAGGATTCGAACCAAATGTAGTGTGTGACTGCCCTGATGCTGCCATGCTATTGGCATTAGCAAAAACAGGTGTAGGCGCTGCTCTTCTTCCAGCTTCTACACTAAGGTCATTCCCTCCACAGGGAGTTAAAGTGCTTGAGATCGAAAATGCGGTAATCCAGTCCGAGTCAGCGATAATCTGGTTAAAAGATCGTTACCTATCGAAAAACGCTGCACGTTTTCTTGAAACATTTAAGGGAGACCCGGATAAGTGGAGCGCCTCACCCTGATCTCCCTTCTTACTCTTTTACCTTTTTATGCCTGTCCCTTTAAAAGAGCGGAAACAGCCTCGTCATGCTTTAGGATCTCATATTTCTGGATTAACTGATCCAGCGATTCTAAAAAATCTCGCTCTACTATGGTCAGTTTCACTTTCTGCTTAAGATTTTGCTTTATATCTAAACCAAGTACAATACACGTGACTAAAAAATCTTTAAAATCATTAATTTTGTCTTTTTCTGAAGCAATAACTTCATCCAGAATAGCTAAAAGTTTATTAACCTTTAAGACAAAATTCTTTTCACATTCGTTTAATTCTCCCGCGGATTTTTCTGAAAGTAACTCAAGGGATAGTCTAGTTGCTTTTATGATATACCGTTGTGCGACCCTTGTTTCTTCATTAGAAAGCAAATTCATTATAGACAACCCTTTCCTCCATTTTAATTGAATTATAACAACTCATTTATCATTCGACAAAGATAACCACACGAAACAAGGGGCAGACCCATTGAGCCAGCCCCTTCTTAAACTTATTATTTAAAACGCTTGTGGATATTATTGTGCTTATAAGTCTTATTTTCGAACTCTGAGATTTCCAAAGACAATGCCAGGTAACGCTTGTCGAACAGTTCTGCAAAGTGATCCTTCATAACAGCAAAGAGCGCTTCACAGGCTTCCTTCTTTTCTTCTTCTGTCCGCCCTTTACCTATTTTCAAACTTGCATGGACGAATGCATCGTCCTCTTCTCCATCAGCAATACAATAATCGTGAAGCTCGATCGCTCTGGAACGAATCCCGCCGATCGGAAAAGTATCTCCTCGTTCGATAAGCACCCCGTTGACTTTCTGAAGTAGATTCTTTATATTGGCCTCCGCCTTGATGTTATCTGTGTATTCGATCGTAATATGCGGCATGCACATCCTCCTTTCTATTTTCGAAGGAGTAGTTGTTCTCCAACGTTTTTAACAATCCTTATAAATGAGACGCTTCATCGCCGACAATTGTATTCTTCAATCTTCCGACGCCTTCTATCTCGGTTATTACTTCATCTCCTACTTTCGTATCTACTGTGCCTTTTGGTGTTCCTGTTAATATCACATCTCCAGGGCTCAGCGTCATGAAACTGCTCAGATACTCAATCAGTTCCGGAATGCCAAAGATCATATCTTTTGTAGAGCCTTCCTGTGTGATTTCACCGTTCACGTATGTTTTTAACGATAAGTTCATCGGATCGGAAATCTGGTCTGCACTCACCAGCCATGGACCGATCGGCGTACAGTTGTCCCTGTTTTTCACACGAAGGTTCGGGCGGTAATAATTTTCTAGATAATCACGAAAAGCATAGTCGTTCGCAACTGTATAACCTGCCACATACTCATAAGCATCTTCTCTTTTTACTTTACGGGCCTGGCTACCGATCACAACTGCAAGCTCACACTCATAGTGCATGTTCGTAACGTCTGAGGGGCGCCTTGTAACAGAACGGTGTCCGACAAATGTGTTAGGCCCTTTTAAAAATACGAGCGGCTCTTCAGGAGCATTAAATGACAGCTCGCTCGCATGGTCGGAATAGTTAAGGCCGAGGGCAAAGACTGTTCGCGGCTGAACCGGAGGCAGCCAGACCACCTCTTCTTCTGCAACGATTCGGCCATCCTGCAGCTTTAGTCCTTCTTCCGCTTCTGTCGCATGATAAATTCCACCGGCATATGCAACGCGTGTCTGTTTCATTGTCCATCCCCCCCTGACATCAGCTCTTCTTCATGTACAATTACATTTTCCAGCATTCCTACATTTGAGATTTCAATCCGGACCCGATCCCCGTTTTTTGCAAGAGGAGCATTTTCAGGAACACCTACAAGAAGAATATCTCCTTCATCAAGTGTCATGAATTCACTCACATCTGCAATAAGCTTTGAAACAGAACGGACTAAGTTCGCTGTTGTATTATCTTGCTTTAATTCATTATTGATATATACACGTATGCTTAATGCATCGGGATTTTCCACCTCATCACCCAAGATAACCCATGGGCCGATCGGGCAGAATCCATCACGCGCTTTATATTTTACAGCGGGTCGGAAAACACTTTCATGTGGAATGCTGACATCGTTCACCACTGTATAACCCATTACATAATCAAGGGCTTCAGACTCTGTTACTCGTGTGGCGCGCCTTCCGATAACAACGCCAAGGCTCGCTCCCATTTCAAGAAAAGTTTCCCCTGCCGGAATCGGAATTGGACTTTCATGGCCGCTCACGGTATTTGCAGGTTTTATGTATAAAACTGGTGCTTTTGGCGCAGCTTTATATGGCGGTTCTGTCAGCGCCCCTCCCATTTTTTCAATCGCGCCTTTAAAATTCAATAATGTACCGTAAATTGTTCCAGACACTGGCGGCTCCCAGTATAAAGTCTTTGCCGGAACCCTCTTTTGGTTCAATAAAATCATGTTATCGGCCAGATTCACTTCTACTTCTTCCGTTTGAAGAGTTCCATGGAATTTTGCAATAGCTTTCCCCATCACATTCACTCCTTATATGTTTTAGCAGCTAAATCTGTTTGAGTTATCAGAAATATCGCATAATTATACTGTAACATTATTAAAGAGTATACTGAAAATATTTATATTGTTCTTTTGCCATATGGAAAAAGTATATATACCTTGAATTCTAATGAACTGGTCATCAGGAGATATCCCTTTTTTGATTTATATCTTTTTTAGAAATGCGAGTTATTATTTAGTTTTATTGGTTATTCTATTTTTTGTGGAGTTTTGTGATTTCTCCACCAATAAATGACGCAAAGGATGGCATTTTTCCATTTTGAGAAGATGTTACCAGAGAGAAGTCCTCATATTTTATCTTCCAAAGAACCATTCTATAGATAGGAGGTGATACAAATGGCACAACAAAACCAACGTAGCAACAACAGCAATGAATTGCTAGTAGAAGGAGCAGCTCAAGCAATCGACCAAATGAAGTATGAAATCGCTCAAGAATTTGGTGTAAACCTTGGTGCTGACACAACTTCTCGCGCTAACGGATCTGTTGGAGGAGAAATCACTAAGCGTCTAGTATCTCTTGCTCAATCTCAAATGAGCGGACAACCTCGTTAATAACTGAATACAAAATGGATAAGAGGATGGCCCTGGGCCATCCTCCTTTACTTTCTGTGATTTACTTCAAAAGCAGCCCGCACCCCTGACTCAATCCCTCCTTCAATCCATCCATGAAAATTGGATGTATGCTCTCCCGCAAAGTGAAGCTTACCTTCTGGCTGGCGAATAAAATCAGCAATATCTGTCTCCTGGTTTGGTGTAAAGAGTGTAAAACAGCCAGCGGAAAAAGGATTCCTGCTCCAATTGAAAGATACTCCACGAATATATTCCCTATACACGACATTCCCATACACTTTGGAAAGGTCTTTTAGGACGTATCGAATAATATCTTCTTCGGAAAGGCTATTCCATAATAATGCATTTGCAGCCCAACTATAGCTTGCAAGGAGAATTGCAGGACCACTACTTCCTTTATTGTGACTCGGAGTATACGTAAACCTTGTAGGCTTATCAGAAATAATATTTCCGATTCCAAAATTTTCCCAAAAACGATTCTTGAATTCAATTCCTACTTTTACTGCAGGAAGAAGCATTAGTTCTCCTATCGCCTGCCACTTTTTAAATGAGATAGAATGGTATGGAACAACATCAATAAACTGAAAAACCGGAAAAGGAACGGTAACAATCGCGATATCTCCATGAAAGTTTGTGAACTCTCCGTTTGTCGGGTTCCGCGTTTGAAGCGTAACTCCTGATTGATCTTGAATGATCCGTTCAACTTTTTGGTTAAGAAAAATATTCCATCTAAGCTCGGGTAAAAATGATAACGGCAATCTGTCGTTCCCTCCGACAATCTCAAAAAACTTTGTTTCTTCATTAAAAATTGGATAGATGATATCAGTTAAAATGTCTACAAATGAAAATTCAGGAAAACCTTCGATTCCAAGCAGGACGTTTATTTTCCGAATCGCATTCAGTGAAAGAGGCCGTCCTATAGGATTGAACCGCAGAAACTCTCCCATCGAATAACGAGCATATTCCTTTTTCATTGCCTCTTTTTGTTCGTCCGTACTGTTTTGATATTTATCAATGAAAGGCTTTACTGCAGAAAGGAAAAGTTCTGTTGCTGTTTTCCCCTTTTCCCATTCTGCAACCGGAAATGCCAGGACATCAGGATTTTCTTCATAATAAGCTCTACTTGTAATAACATTATTTACAAAAAAGACATCTCTCGGAGATGTATTAATAAACTTGGCTGTTTTCAGTTTAAAGCGTCGGATATATTCAAATGCCAGGACGTGGGTGTTCGGAATACGCATTGCTCCCATATCAAGGTAATACCCTTTACTAAAAGGCTCTCTAACGGTATAAATCCTTCCCCCTATCCTGTTATTTCCTTCAATAATTGTTACCTTGTGACCAGCCTGCTTCAAAAGAGATGCTGCAACTAACCCGGAGATACCTGCTCCAATTATGAGTACTGATTTGGGAACAGAGCCTCGCCTTAATCCATTTCTTATGATAGAAAGTATATCTTCGGGATAATTCAATTCCGAATACTCCGCCTGTCTATATTGACTCAAAGCACTCTCCTCCCTTCTATCCTAAAAATATGGATTTTTTTATGGTGTATTCCAGTAAATACTTTTTTCTCACATAAAGACTTATCCTTTCATAAAATAAAGTATTCCTTTTAGGCTTTTCTTAAAATCCTTCCAATTTCTTATTGAAACTAATTCATATTAATTTTTTTTACGCATATATAAAAAAGGATTTTACACATCATAATTCGAAATTGTCTTTATAAGTTGTTTTAGGTTATCCTAATAAGTGAATAGTACAATTATCACAAAGAAGGAGGAATGATTTAAATGGAAGACAAGAAAACATTCGTTATTGAAAGTTCAATCTACTCGTTTTATGAAAACAAGTCTTATTCGATCTTTAATTACATCACTGCCAGCAACGAATCTGAAGCGAACAAGATAGCAAAAGAAACGATTTTAGAAATTGAATCTCAGCATAATCATGAGATCTTCCCAAGCCTCATTTGGTTTGATCATTGCCCTTACTTTGAAGATGAATCTTTAATCAAAGCAGCTTCTGAGTATTACGAAAGAGAAGTGTTTTTGCAAAAACGTGGAGAAGATTGGTTTTTATATGACGATCTTCTGAATGAACCACTGGAAAAATTAACGGTTAATCAATTTGCATTACAATAAGTATGAATAGCTTTGCCAAAGAGGTGTCGAAGTAGAATCGGCACCTCTTTCGTTCACTTTACTGTATTGATAAAGGCACGGCGGAATAAACCAACTAAAAACCTTCCTTGCTCAAAACCTTACTAAACGGTTGTTTTTTTCTTTTAGCAGGAATCTTTATTAGATTAGCCGAAAGATTTAGTAATTAACTTTGTAAAAGGATGGGATCATATGCAACAAACAGTGAATACTGAAACGCTTGTTAAATTGGATGAAGCGCTTCAAAAGTTCGTTCGTCCTGATACGTTTCCACTGGCCATACGTGTATTGAAAAAAGGGGAAGAACTCCCTGACCGTGTTAAACAGCCTCACAAAGAAATGGGAAAACGATTCAGTATTTGCCAGGGTGTTACGATGGCAAGGCGATACGGTTGGGCACTGGCGATGGGAAAAGAGGACCTCTCCTGCCCTATCGCTAAAATTGCATTCGGGTTTGAAGATGAACTCGAATATTATAAAGAAGGAAGCTTGACTGACGGAATGTATACGAAAACATGTGATCTTGGTGCACTAACAGAAGCAGCGGTACCAAAGTTTTCTAAAGAAGAATCTGGAACCGTATTGATTGCTCCCCTTACTCGTGCAGCTTTTGAGCCAGAAGTGATCGCAGTTTATGGAAATTCTGCTCAGGTAATGCGAATGGTGGCAGCTGCCCTCTATACTACTGGTGGCGAAATTTCTTCGACCTTTACTGCTCGAGCAGATTGTGCGGATATCGTTATTAAAACAATGAAAACTGACAAACCTCAAGTTGTTCTCCCGTGCTATGGAGACCGGGTTTTCGGACAAACACATGACCATGAAATGGCGTTTACGATCCCCTACTCTATGACAGGCGAATTTATGGAAGGGCTGATAGGGACCCATAAAGGCGGTGTACGTTATCCGGTACCTACTTTCTTAAATTATGAAGCGCAATATCCAGAAACTTACGAAAGATTGAATGATATGTTTAAAGGGAATAAGGCATAGCAAACAATAAAAGCCTCACCTCTAAATCAATAGAGGGAGGCTTTTTCGATTGAACTTTTTTACAGGAAATACATGAATGTCCAATAACATTCTTCAGAAAAAAATCGGACCGAGTTCTTTCTCTGACTCCACCAAATTTCAATACTTATCCTCGTTTTGCTATTTAGTTAAAAGCCCAGAAATGTTATACCGTCTTACTCTTCCAATATTGACCTCATATCTTTTTTTGTTTAATAATTTGGGATTTCAGAAGTTGTACGAGTTCTTTCATGCGGATTGTATAGGTATGATTAGCCTTTGTTCTTCGGTAGCCATTAAGTGCAATTTCATTTCTTAATTTATCATTTTTCAAATAGTAGTCAATTTTATTTTTCAAATCAGATACCGAACTGAAGGTAATCAATTCTTTATCAATATTGTAAAGGTTTACTATATCTGCTCGGTAGTCAGCAAGTTGAAAAGCCTGGCAGGCAGCTATATCAAACGTTCGATTGTTTGGTGTATTTGCAGGAATCAGCTCCGGGTTGCGATTAATATCATTTAGGTCTCGGTGAATGTTCAACACTATTTTAGCCCCATTGTAGTACTTCGCCACCTCTGTCGGAGAAATTGATTTTTTAATTATCCCTGCTTTTAAAAGATTGTAATTCGTAAGGCTATCCCATTTGGGGCCTATGATTATAAAATCAAGATTTTGAAGAAAAGGCGTTAGTTCATCAAATAGCTTTATCCGATTCTTTAAGCCAGTGCCGACAAAACAAATATCGTGTTTATATTTCGCAGGGACATCTTTAATTGGATGGTAAAAATTCGGGTTAACTGCAAGAGGGAGATAAATAGCTTTTATGTTGGCCTGGTTGTATGCGGACACACAGCTTGATTCTTGAGTAATAACAAAGTCATAAGGCGCTGCCTTCCTGATATGATTGGTTATATTATAAGGATCATCAACTAGCCAGATACCAATGGGTATACCGAATTTTTTTAGCCTTTCAACAATTTCCTTCTTCAATTTGGCCGCTCTTAACGTAATAATTATATCTGGCTTGAAAAACGATACTTTTCTTATTAGCATCGTAGGATGCATCTTGTCACTTTTAAATATTTCGACCCGGAAGTTTGGATCCTGTTTTTCAAGTGCTTTAAAACTACTGACAATGTTGGGATCAAGATAAGATAATGAATCAATTCCTGAGGTTATATAAAGCAAGCGCATTATTATTTCACTCCATCATTATTAAAGTACTTGCCATATAGTTGAAAATACAGCTCATGTAAGTTGTTTGAAAACTCCGCTGAATTAAAGAATTCTTTATCTTTTTCTGCTCGAATGATAAGTTGATAGAGTTTAAAGATATGCGGGAATTCTGTGGTCTTTTGCTTTAAATCTTCAATACTTGATTTATTATGTTGTAATGAGGGACTAAGAAATTCTTTGATTGAATCACTTATATCACCACGCCATGGAATTGATAGATCGGTACTTACATTTTTCAAAGGTACCTCCCAATTTTCTAGTAGACTCTCATAGGTTATCATGGTTCTTTCCTTATTTTCGGTATATAAGAAAGCTGATAATGTGTATAGAGCCCAAATTCTTAAAGATTTTTCAAGAAGAAACCCATTCCTTTTTGCTAATGATGCAGCAACATCCAATGGATTTCTAACTACGATAACATAGGAAGTATCCATATTTAACTCTCTAGTGGTTCTTTCCCATATAGGGAGTAGAAGGCATGTTCGAGGATCCTTCCAGCCCCAGAGCTTACTGTTACCGAAATTAGCTCTCACAACTTCTTTTAATTTCTTCACCTGGTTCTTTACTCTAAAGTTCTTCATCCAATTTTCTTCCAATGGTTCTGTTCGATCCCACGATGTAAAAAGGATTTTTAGAATTTTTTGCTGTGTTCTCGTAATTTGGGTAAATTCCCAAAATCCTTTTGGATTTGCTTTACCGGAACCTGTAAGGTTTTTTTTATTCCCTAAATCAACACCGAGTAGATTTAAACATCTAGAAACAGTCGAAGTACCGCTCCTATGCATGCCTAATATGCATATAGCTTTTGGTTTTTTTTTCAAGACACCCACCCCGTCCTAAAGCTCTATTTTAATTTTATCGATTAGTTCTTGAAGTCTGGCGTAATACGTATGTTCTCGCAATGTTCTCAAGTAGGCAAGATTTGCGATATTCTCTCTTCTTTCATTTTTTTGAAGATATAAATCAATCTTTTGAAGTAAATCATCATGGTCATGGTAACTAACAATTTCCTTGTCCAGATTATAATATTTCTCAAGATCTTTTCGATGGGTTGTAACTTGAAATGCTTTAGCAGCAGCGATATCAAATGTACGATTATTAGGTGTATATGCAGGTAGATTGTAAGGGTTTTTGTTAACGTCATTTCGATCTCGATGGATATTCAAAGTAATTTTCGTTTGATTATAGATCCTGGAAACTTCATCAGGTTCAATCGTTTTCTCTAAAATATTGTGTTGTATCAAATGGTAATTTTTAAGTTTATGCCAACCCTTACCAATAAGTATGAAATTTCTCTTTGATAAGTGAGGAATCAACTTATCTAGAAAAGGAATTCTTCCTGGCCAGGCATTCCCTATAAAACATACATCATATTTTTTTTCCAGATCCATCGGATAATAGTTACTGGGATTAGTAGCTAACGGTAAATGAATACAGGGTTTTTTCTTTATTTGTTTATAAAATTCTACCATGCCCGAATCCTGTGTAATCATAAAGTCAAATTTTCCAACTAATTTTTCATAGTTGCTCATACTATATGGATCGTTTACCACCCAAAGTCCCACTGGAACGTTAAAAGGAGTTAGCAGGTCCACAATATCATGTGTAGTATGTCCAAAGTTCACAACATAATCAGGTTTGAATTCTTTCATTTTACGAATTAGCTCTGAATCCTTTTCTTGTTCCGTATAATGATAAGCAAATGAAAAACTAGTTAGATCCTTACTTAATTTTTTGAAAGCCGAAACAATACTTGGGTTTAAATCAGACAAAGTCTTTTGTCCGCTAGAAACATATAATAATCTCACGCGATACCTCCTAACACATCTACAATTATCTTCACTTTCACTTCCATCACTATTTATGTTTATGAGTAAATATCTCTTATTGTATAGGCCGTTGTACAAACATAGAAACAAAATCAAGAATATGTTGATAAAGAGTAAATAACAAAATTATTATGTAAAAACTTAGGGAGAGGATCCATTTGGCTGGTACAAAAAATCTGGAATTACTGTCTATCATACTAAGTTGGAATCGCTCTGAACTTTTAGAAAAAACTATTCGATCCTACCTGGAAACTGTCTCCGTTCCACATCGTTTAGTAGTGGTAGACAATGCATCGGATCCTACAACAATCGAATGCATCAAAAGTCTTCAGGACCAGTATAAATTCAAAGTAAAATTCCTTAGAAAGAATGTAGGTGGAAATGCCTTTAATATTGTACTGGATGAAGAAGATGTAGACTTGTTTAAGTTTGTTCACTTCTCCGAAAATGATGTTGAGTATTTACCTGGTTGGGACCTGGATCTAATAAGTAAATTTGCATCTTTTCCAGAGCTAGGTCAACTTTCACCATTTTCTCCATATCCAGAGAAAGGCAAAGGCGAGGTCTGGACTCCAAAAAGGGCAAGGAAAGTATGCAGGGAAAATAAAACTGTATACATGGCTAGAACTGTCGGAACAACGTGTGTAGTAAGGAAAGAAATCATTCAAAACGGACTTAGATGGCGCACACATAGACGAGGATTCCTGTTGCCTAAAGACAGACATTTCTCCATTCAAATAAAAAAACTTGGCTGGAGAGTAGCATGGAATGACCGGTATGTTGCTACGAATTGGGGACACAATATAAAATCCTTCCAGGAGAATCCAGATTACTATGTGCAAAATTACAATAGCAAAAAGGTAAAAATTAAGGGATTTCAAAAAAGATTAAGAAAAGAGGGCTATCAATTAATTGAGAAAGATGATGGCTCCTATGATATTAAACCAATGGATAAAAAGAATGAATGATACTATCCTGGAGCATTATTGTGTCAACTTAAGGAGAGATTTGTATGGTATCTGTTATTACAAGTACTGTTAGACAGGAGTTTATCGATAATGTGTTCCAAAATTTCGAGTGCCAACTATGGGAAGACAAAGAATTAATTATTATACTGAACAGAAATGATATGGACATCACTGAGTGGAAGGAGAAGGCATCAGGAAAGGAAAATATCCAAATTTATCAACTACCACAGCATTATACCTTAGGAGATTGCCTAAATTTTGGAGTTGAAAAGGCCAACTATGATTATATTGCAAAATTTGATGATGATGACTATTATAGTCCGTACTATTTAAAAACGATGCTGCCAATATTTAACGAAGTAGATACTGATATAATCGGCAAAACAACCTTTTACGCTTATATGAACAATGAAAAGAAGCTTATTATTAAACGGCCCGGAAAGGAACATACATTCACAAAATGGATTGCAGGTGGAACGATCATTTTCAAGAAAGCCGTCTATGAAACTGTAAAATTCGGTAAAAGAAGGGTTGGATCAGATGTCGATTTTTTAAAAGATTGCCTTAATAAAGGGTTTAAAATATACGCTGGTTCTAAGAATAACTATGTGATGATCAGACGAAACAGCAGAGAACATACATGGAAAATCGATAATGATTTGTTTATGAGAAGAAAAGGAAAAATTGTTGCTTATACCAATGATTATAAGGACATTACCACAAAAGACGATATCTATTAAATCTTGCAGGAAGTGGCGTTAATGAAAAAAATAAACATTACAAAACCTCTTATCGGAATATGTGTTTCGAATGAAAAGCCAATGATGGTAAAGTTAGCTAAAAGAAGAATTGTTTCCTTCGATGAAAATGCACAGCTTATTACTTTTATGATCAATGATGCAGATTTTAAAAACTTACGAGTGAAAGGTGAAGCTTGGAACAAGGAGGACCAGGAATGGATACAAGGAAGATTTCCGTTTCCAGATGTTATTTACATTCAGGCCCCCCTCCCGCTCCATACCATAAATAAGATGAAACAAATAACCGGTCACAGGGTATTTAATAGTTTTGTATTTGACAAATGGGAAGGCTGGGAATTACTTGCTAGTGACAAAGAGGTAAAAAAACATTTACCCGAAACGAAAAAGTTACTTAATAAAAGGGATTTAAAGAAATTTCTCTTTCGCCATAAAGAAGTATTTCTTAAACCTATCAATGGAAGTACAAGTAAAGGAATTGTTAGAATAAAGTTAGATGATCAAAAAGGAATTGAAGCTTTTTATCGAATAAAAAAAACCATAATGAAGCACGATCGCTTTCCAAACTTCATTAACTTTTGGAAGTGGTTTTCAAACAAATTTTTTAATGAAAAGTATTTAATGCAGCAAAGCATCCAACCTTTTAAATGGAGAAACAAACCAACTGATATTCGGATCAACCTTACAAAAAATAAAGATGGCAAATGGGAGGAAGCCCTTTCATTATTACGTGTTGCATCTAATGACAGTCATATTATCCCGGGATTATTGACCGCATTTCCACTACAATATTTTAATACAACATATAAGAACTTAGGCAAGGATCTGGAATGGATAGAACCAGCAGCTAAGGAGCTTGGATATAAAATATGTAAAGCTCTAGACAATTCAGGCCATCATATTGGTGATATCGGAATCGATATGGGGCTTGATGAGCAAAAAAATTTATGGGTCTATGAAGTAAACTCTCTCCCCTTCCCATTGCCAGGAGTAAAAGATGTATCCATGACCAGACCCCTGGAATATGCCCAATACCTTGCTTCAAATTAATTGATATTAAAGTATCTACAAACTAAAAAATAACTTTACAGAGATAAATTAATTAAGGCTGTGGACAAAACCACAGCCTTAATTAATTTAATATAAGATTTATTTAGAGAATTCTTAATGGAAGGTGAAAGCAAAGTTAAAAAGCAACAGACAAATTAAATGTCTGCAGCCTTTTTTACATTTATTGAAATTGTCGTATGGTTTTCTTTTATTTGTTACTGCGGTAATACACAAAAAATTAAATTTTGACTACAATCTAATAATGCAGCTAATTGATTTGCTTCACCTGTTTCTTGTAACGCAGCTCCCATACAGTTCACGAAATCTATAACACAAGCTTGACATTCAGGTTCAACGTTAGGACACAACTCTAATACACATGCAATTAGGTCAGTACTACATTGTATTAGAGCATCCAATTGAGCATCTACTGACGGTAACTGCATTGCAGCGTCTACACAACGAGAGAAATTTTGAACACATGCTGCACAAGTATTTGGACCAACACCCATAATGACACCTCCTTTAATTATTCTGAGTTTAGAGTGGCATTAATCAGGGGGAATCATTAAATATAACTCCCTATCCACCGTTCCCTGAGATTCCCATCTCAATATCAATATATGCATGGCAAGTAGTGACTGTATGGACAAGAGCATAACAATTTGATGGTCATTTGAGTTTTTTTGATAAGAAAACCAATTAACATAAAATTTCCCTGCACCGGAATATTGCCTTGAAAAAAGGAGTAATTTTCATATTCGTTTTTTTTTTGGCAATTTACCCAGTGACATGCGGCGACTATAAAGGTAGTAAATGTTTTTCTTGATTATGCATAATAATCTTAGTAAATAAAAAGCACATAAACCACAAAAAAATGATGTGCCAATCAAATAGCACATCATTTCCAATGTTATTAACTGTTTTCCACTGCAGAATCTTTCTTATAACATTTTTTACAAGTCACATTCGCCCTTTAACCAATTTATAAACGAGTATCGCAGCGGCTATCACGAGCAAAATATGAATAAGGCCGCCAACAACGTTAAGTACCAATCCGATTAGCCAGATCGCAAGTAAGATTCCTATTATTGTCCAGAGCATATTTGATATCCTTTCCTTATTTTGTCATAGTATATATATTCCACAAAACTGGCTTTTATAAAACTTTCTTTACGATTTTTCCTCTTTGATAAAAAGAAATAACCTGAAATGATCTTCCGAGTATACTTTATTGATTCTATATGCCGCTCCCTGGTCTTATCCTTCAAAAATATAAACTGAACGATCTCTAATCGTATCAATCGCAATTAAGGTAGTGTTAATAGTCCGTTCTTACCGATATAATCAAAATCTGTTATATCTTTCCTTTGTCAGGGTAAATCATAAATAAAATCAATAAGGAGTGATACATTATGGCAGTAATTGAAGAAGTCATGACTAGAAGTGTAGAAACATGTTCACCCTCTAGTTCTGTTATAGAAGTAGCTAAAAAAATGAAAGAACTAGATGTTGGTGTCATGCCCTTAGAGGAAGGAAACCAGCTGGTAGGACTTGTTACAGACCGTGATATTGTAATAAACGGACTGGCAGAAAAAGAAACTGGAGACTTTAAGGCAAGGGATGTTATGACAAAAGATCCGGAATGTGTACACCCTGATACGGATATAAATGAAGCCTTCAATCTTATGTCAGAAAAGCAAATTCGCCGCCTTCCTGTAGTAGACCAGAACAATCAGCTGGCAGGTATTGTATCGATCGGTGATCTTGCCGTAAAGCTTAATGAAAATAGAGAATCCGGAGATGCACTCGACCAGATTTCAAGACCCGCTAAACCAGAAAAATAAGATAGTTTATTAAAATTCATTTTGAAAGAGTTATTTATTCCAGGCTGTCTGTTTATAAGACAGCCTGGTTTATTTTCACTTCTAATCACAAAAGATTAAGTTACCCTGAACAATGGACTCTTTTTCAATCCTTTTATGTTTTAATGTTGTAGGGATGAAAGTCATCGGAACAGCAACAGTTTCTGTTTTTTTAAATATTGGAAAAAGAACCGTCCTTCCAGATGAATTTATATAAAATGAAAGGAGTAAGGTTTTTTGCTCCATTTTCCGATAAGAAAGCGAAGTAAAACATTTAAAAAGAGGCAGCTTTCCAAGCTTGCCTCCTACTGTATAAAAACGTTATTTAAACCAGCCCTTTTCCTTAAATCGTGAAATAGCTTCGATTCTGTTGCTGACGTTAAGCTTATCAAGGATAACAGAAACATAATTTCTCACTGTACCGGTAGTAAGGTATAGTTCATCGGCTATTTCCTTCGTATTTTTCCCATCGGCTATAAGCTTGATCACCTGCTCTTCACGCTCAGTCAGCGGGTTTTCGTTTTCTGTCCCATACGCCATATCGATCAGTTCCGGAGCATAGACCCTGCGGCCGTCCATGATAACGCGAATTGAATTTGCCAGTTCCTCGCTCGGGCTATCTTTTAATAGATATCCGCTGACTTCGGCATTTCGGGCACGTTCAAAATATCCAGCACGTGCAAATGTAGTTAATATAATAACTTTGCAGGAGTGCCCCTTCAGTTCCTCAGCAGCGTCAAGACCGCTCTTCACCGGCATTTCTATGTCCATAATACAAATATCCGGGTTGTGCTCCCTCACTAAATGAATTACTTCTTCTCCATTTCTCGCTTTCCCGACCACTTCCATATCATCTTCCAGATCCAGAAGCGATCCCAGTGCACCAAGAAGCATCCTTTGATCCTCGGCTATGACAATCCGTATCACACCAATTCCTCCTGTTTCGTTTGTTGAACCACATTTGGCACCCGAATCTTAAGGGTCGTTCCTTTCGATGATGATATCTCAAGGCTGCCGTTCACAAATTCAAGCCGTTCCCTCATCCCCTGTATGCCGTGTCCGGATGAAGGATTGAGGTTATCTGAAATGCCAATTCCATTATCATTCACTTTAATTATTGATTCATCAGGTGTTTGCTTGATAATCACATTGCAAACTGATGCCTTGCTATGTTTTACAACATTGGTGACAGCTTCTTTTAAACACATGCTCAGTACATTTTCGGCCAATAGAGGAGTGTTCACAAGTTCCGGATCTCCCTTTAAACGGAAATCAACTCCAGCCACTTTTAACATCTGCCGAACATGTATGATTTCATCTTTTAGCTTTGTTGCCCGCATGTCAGAAACCATCTCCCGAACCTCTTTCAAAGCCGTTCTTGCAGTCTGGTGAATATCATTGATTTCACTCTTAGCTGAAGCAGGATTTTTCTCAACAAGCTTTCCTGCCAGGTCACTTTTCATTCCAATAAGGGAAAGCTTTTGACCGAGTGTATCATGCAGGTCCCGGGCGATCCTCTGACGTTCTTCAATAATCATCAAACGGGAAATCCTTTTGTTCGCATCCTCTAATTGATTTTCTAACTTTTCACGCTTAATCCGATTATACATCGTTAAAGGCAACAAAATCACGCTGACGATCGTTATGATGATGAAAGGAAACTGAGACAGGAACAACTCATAATGGGTGATAAACAATATCGTAGTCACCCCAACTGTTGTAACGAGTTGGACGATGTACAAGACAAAAAATCTAACTTTCATCTGGATGTTACCGATAAAGAAAGCGATGAACAACGCAAAATAAACATACCCCAGGGCAAGCGTCATGACCATATTAATCACCATTTCAACACTTACCCAGACATAAACAGGCCAACCCTGAGATAAAAAAGACAGCCGGTATGCGGTAAAGAACAATAAAATCATCAAAATGCCGAAAACAATTTCTAAAATTGAAAACGACCTTACGATAAAATAGAAAGGCAATACACAAAAGATTATCCAAACGTATATGTTAAGCCCCGTGTTTTTCGGGATAATATGATACCATTTTTGCATAGAAGTCCCCTTTTTCCCTTGATAAGCAGGTAATTCATTTATAAGCATACGGACAGTGTTACTCAAATTATATACTTATTTTTTCATAAAGAAAATTCACCGATCGCCAGGCTTAAGGTGAAGACAAAGATGTCATTTGCCCTTTTACTTTAGATGTCGACTCCCATCTGTTTTATATTAAAACTTCTGAAAGTGCAAGAAAACCCTCCAGTATGAATGGAAGGTCATTTGCTTTATTCTTCTTGAAGGCCTGGCCTTCTACTATTCAGCCGTACGCTCGCATCTTCTTTCCTTAATAAATTCGAAACTTCTTTAAAGCTCACAAACGTTTTGTTTTTCTCGTCATACAGACGAAAACGTATAGACTGTAAACTGGAAAGGAACGTAATCGTTGTTGCTTTTTGTAAGGGCGGTGTAGATTCATGGGCCTTTTCTAGATGATAGTTCGGCACTCTTGGACTTAAATGATGCACATGATGGTAACCGATACTACCTGTTATCCATTCGATTACTTTTGGAAGCTTATAATAAGAACTCCCATCTACCGCAGCCTTTACATAATCCCACTCATCTTCATTTTCAAAGTAAGAATCTTCAAATTGATGCTGGACATAAAACAGCCAGATGCCCAGTACTCCTGAAACAAACAGAATCGGAAGCTGCACGATCAAGAAAGCCTTCCATCCGATCGCCCATATTAACAGTGCATAGATCAATACGATCGAAACGTTCGTTAAATACGTGTTCATTCGTTCTTTTCGCCTCGCGCCTTTTCTGTTCACCCGATTGGTTATTAGGAACAAATAAAACGGCCCCAATCCAAACATAATAAACGGGTTGCGATATAGTCGATATGATATTTTCTTCCAGAATGAAGCCTTTACGTACTCATCAACTGTCATTACCCAGATATCACCAGTTCCACGCTTATCCAAATTGCCGCTTGTCGCATGATGAATCGAATGTTCGCGTTTCCATTTATCAAAAGGAAAATGGGTAATAATCCCAGTAATCGTTCCGAGAATTCTGTTCGCTTTCTTGCTTTTAAAAAACGATTGGTGGGTGCAATCGTGGAAAATAATAAATGCCCTTACAACAAAACCCGCCGCAACTACAGCAAGTGCGAGTGTGAGCCAGAACGAAACAGATAAGCTCTTGTATGAAAGAAACCATAACAAGAAAAACGGTGGAATCGTATTTATCAATTGTTTTACGCTTGTCGTATGATTGGACTTTTCAAATGCTGCTACATTTTTTCTTAGTTCTGCTGTTTTTTTTCTGCTCAATTTTAGTCCTCCTAAAGCAATTCCTTTTTATTACTCAATCATCTAATTTAAGCATAGAAGAATATAGGTAGGTTTGTAAGTCATAAACGTCAGTATACATATATGACAAGTGTCATGTCCAATTTGAAAATCATGGTATTCCCACGGTATATTTTCAGATCTATTTATTTAAATCAAGTCAAAACATTTGCCTTGAGCCTTATCAACTGTCAAGCTATGGGAGAGAATAACTTTAAAAAAAGATACGCAGGTGAAAATAGTGATAGAGATTAAGACATCGAAGCTTAGTAATGGAGAGTTCAACAGAGGAGTATTTGCAATCAGGGATATCAAAAAGGGAGAGCTTATCCACGAAGCGCCTGTTATTCCCTTTACGAATGAAGAACATATTTTGATCGAGCATACGTTACTGGATGACTACGTTTTTGAATATGGAGAAAATCACACAGCAATACTTCTTGGATATGGCAGTTTATTTAATCATTCCTATACTCCCAATGCCACATTTTATATTAATTTTAAACAGCATACGTTTGACTTTTATGCTTATAAAGACATAAAAGCAGGCGAAGAAATTCTTATCAACTATAACGGAGATGTAGATAATAAAGATCCCCTTTGGTTTTTAGAAGATGAAGACAATAAGAAAAAAGATTGATATAAAAAAGTACAGAGAGCATGCTACCTATTCCGGTGTAGCATGCTCTTTGTTTGTTAGGCAAGTTTTTCAAAATAAAATTTTATGTTTCTCTTCTTATTTTGTATAATTCTAACTAATTAATTCGTTATACATAATGAGTCCGAAAAAAAGGGGGATCATATGGAAACAAAGGAAGACAAAACACTACAGTTTTCTGAAAAAGCTAGAGAACTAAAATTCGATTTCAACGAATTGATCGCAGAATATCGTGAAGACTTGTGGAAGTATTGCCGATATTTAACAGGGTCACCCTGGGATGGCGAAGATCTTTACCAGGAAACATTGATCAAAGCGTTTGGAGCATTTTATCAACGCTGGCATCCTACGAATCCTAAATCTTATATCTATCGGATTGCGACGAACACCTGGATCGATCAGTGCCGGAAGGAAAAGCGCCAGATAGGATATCTTGAGGAAGAACATGAACCTGTCCAAGAGTTCATCGATACGCTCCATCTAGAGGATGCCCTTGAACAGCTATTTTCCCTTTTTACCCCCCGGCAGACAGCGGCGTTTTTACTAATGGACGTGTTTCAATTTACAGCAGATGAAGTTGCAGGAATCGTAAAAACAACTCCCGGGGCTGTTTATGCAACGGTACGAAGAGTTAGAAATAAACTCCAGGATTCGCCGAAAGATGAAAAAAAGAAATATTTTGTCTCGCAAAAGCGATCTCCCGGTGAAGAAAAGGTCATCCAGACATATCTTAAAGCGCTTAACCAGGGCAATATCGATGACATGCTCTCATTGATAAGCGATTATGCCGTTAATGAGGCAGACATGGGATTTCAAGAATTTTCGAAGGATGAAATGCGTAAAGGCTCTGTTCAACACGGGCTCCCAGGGTTCCGTGCCGAAGAAAAAATACTGTGGGGAAAGCCGGTTATTGTTGTTTTTGCTAGTAGTGCAGATGGGCCTCAAATACACGACATTCAATATCAAGAAGTTGAAAACGGTAAGATCGTCGCACACCGGAGTTTTTTCTTCCGAAAAGAGTTGATTTTTGCTGCATCAGAAGAACTTGGAATCCCTCCGCAGCTTGATAAACCGCCAGTAAAATGGTGATTTCATAACCATTAGCTGTATCAAAAGCGGAATTATCAATATGTTTATTCCAGTCCAGTAAGCCTTTCCTGTTCTGGGATCCGGATGGAAGCAGGTAGATGACCAGTTAGAAACAGTACTCAAGAAAAATAGTCCTCCATGTTGGATGGCTCTTTTTCTTGCCAATTACTTTTCCAGTTCAATATATTCCCTTAATATTTTCCATTCATCCCCTTCTTTTCGCCAAACTAGCATGCATACCGCATGATTAGTTGTGCCGTTGATTAGGTTCGTTTCAGTACCATTGACCACGATTTCTTCTCCTTCTTTTCGATACTTTATTGCTTCAGATTCAATGCTTTTTACTGCATTATCATACTGATTAAGTACACTTTTAATATCATAGTTATAATCATAAGTATACGGACTCTCCATGCCAGAACGCCCCCAATACCCAACAAAGTGCTTTGACATGAAAGCTCTGATAGCCTTTTCGTCCTTGCTTTTAAATGCCTGGTTCCAGGCATTATAATAGTCATTTAAAATTTCTTTAAAGTCCTCCATCTAACTCCTCCTACTATTGAAAAAATTCACTTTCACTTTCCACATGTCCTCTGTTCACTCTGACACATGCCAAAGTGGCCATTTTTACATTGACACTCCCATAGCTAAAGCAATGGGATTCTGAAGTACTAAACCGTTCGCAATTCGTTTCCGCTTTGAACTAGCCTTCAGGTAAAAGACCAAATCATAGATGATTTGGTCTGATAACGAAGGAATAATTGGCTATGCTTCTACTACTTCAGAATGGGCAAATAATTTTCTAGGGTTTTCTTCCATCATTTGAGTGATTTCTGCATCTGTAACGCCTGCCTGCTTCAGTTTAGGAAGGATATTTTCAAACAGGTGTCCCGGATGCCAGTTTTCCATCATCTTCTCGATCGGCTCCGGCATGACAGCAGGCCTTCCCATCCAATAATTCACGGAATCATGTGCAAGCATGATCCGATCAGCATATCCCGATTTAACCAGCCCTATCAAAGTGGCTATTCGTTCATTGTCGAACGGCGCTCCTACCATGCCCTGGATTCCAAATCGGTCGAACGCAATATTAACCCCTGTGCTCAATGTTTTTAAATGGTAGGCAATATCAGTGTTCCCGCACATATGGCCGATCACGATGCTATTCGGGTCTGCTCCGTTCTCAATGAGCAAGTTGGCCTGTTCAGGACCCATCGTTCCTTCTTGTGTATGCGTCATGATGATGACACCTGTTTCCTTCTGCACTTTGGCCGCAACTTTGAAGAACATTTTCTCATAATCTGTTATTTGATCTTTGCTTGAAGCGACTTTTATAACTCCAGGTTTTATTCCGGTTCGGCCGATGCCATCGGTGATCTCCTTCATAAACATGTCATAGATGTCGGTTTCAGCTGTTCCCAGCAACTGTCTCAGTTTATAGTACGGAGTGGCCCCTTCTCCTTCATAATAGTATCCTGTTGCGCAGATGATCTGCAGGCCTGTCTCTGTTGAAATCTTTCGAAGCAATTCAGGATTTCTGCCGCATTCATTCGGCGTTGGATCGACAACTGTTTTGATTCCGTGCTTCATCACCGTTTCTGCTACTGAAATGCCAACCTCAAGCGCTTCTTCTTCTCGATATTCTCCCAGCGTTATATCACCGCTAAAGCCCGGATATCCGAAAACGAAATGCTCATGGATCAATGTCTTTCCCAATTCTTCTGCAGAAATTGGCCCTGTTACTGTTTCGATCTTCATTATTTAACCCCCTCCGCTTTTTTCTTTTCTTCTTCCTGAAGCTTTCGCCATAAGATCTTTCCGCTGCTCGTAGTCGGGAACGCCTCTTTGAATTCAACAAAACGCGGATACTTGTAAGCCGCCATTTTATCTTTAGACCATTCGATGATCTCTTCTTCTGAAACTTTGCCGACATAATCATCGTTTAAGATCACAAACGCTTTAACTGTTTCCCCCCGGCGCGGGTCAGGCACACCGACAACACATGCCTGCTGTACGGCAGGATGGTCATATAAATAGGACTCGACCTCTGTCGGCCATACTTTGTATCCGGAAGCGTTGATCATCCGTTTGACACGGTCAACGATGAAAAAGTAGCCTTCTTCATCATAGCGGGCGATGTCACCTGTCCTGAAAAAAGACTTTCCAGCCAACTCAATAAAGGAATTTCGATTTTCATCATCCCTGTTGTAATAACCGATCATCACCTGTGGCCCATTTACGACAATTTCACCGATCTCATTAGGTCCGAGCTCCTCCCCTGTCACCGGATCGATGATTCTTGCGTCAACATCAAAGGAAGGAACTCCAAGACAGGCCATCTTCGGTCTGTCAGGCGGATTAAAATGAGTCTGCGCAATCGTTTCAGATAACCCGTAGCCTTCGACAAACTCAAGGCCGGTCAGCTTAAACAGCTTTTCCCCGACCGCTTTCGGGAATGCGGCTCCCCCTCCGGAAATGGACATTAACGAAGATAGGTCTTCGGCTTTCAGTTCGCTGTTCGCAAGGAAATCGATCAACATCGTGCTTATTGTGACCCAGTGTGTACAACCCTGTTCTTTAATAAGCTTTGCTGCCGTATTACGGTTCCACCTGGTCATGAGCACCATTGTGCTGCCGCCAAAAATCGGCATATGCATGCTGTGGATCATACCTGTGACATGAAAGATCGGAAGTGTCATGAGATGTTTTGTATTCGTTGTCGCCCTGGACCAGTAGTAGGATCCCACCGTATTTGCCTGTACAGTGCTGTTCGTATGCATGCAGCCTTTTGGAAGGCCGGTTGTTCCGGACGTATATGGAAGAACGGCGAGATCATTGCCCGTTCGATCGTGCGGTCCTGGCTTATAACCTGCCTGAACTGCGTTTTCCCAGAGAAAATGATTCGGCTCATTGAACAGAGCCCTTGATGCCTTCACTTCTTCGGGGAGTTCTCCGTCAAAGTTATCGCTTAGATAATCCCCATAAGCTGCGATCACGAGATTTTTTAGTGAGGTTCTGTCTATCAGTGGTTGGACATTCTGATAAAGCTCCTGTCCAAGGACCGCATTCTTGATCTCACAATCTTTTATATAGAATTCAAGCTCATCAGCGGTAAGCATCGGATTGATCGGAACGACGACTGCGTTCGCCCGTAAAATCGCATAAAATGCGATGACGAACTGAGGGGAGTTTTGCATGTATAACAATACTTTTTCATCAGGTTTAACCTGTAGAACCTCCTGCAAATATCCTGCAAGTGCTTCGACCTCTTCATCTAACTGTTGATAAGTGATCGACGTACCATAATAATAGATTGCTTCATGTTCGGGGTAACGTAATGCTGTTACTTTAAGGTTGTTGTATAAAGAGGTTTCCGGAACAATAATCGACTTTGTTACTTTCGGCCAGTACTCATAATGTCTCGCTTGCATACGATCTCTCCTTTTTGGATTCATTCAGACGCGTTGACGATTCGCGGCCCTTTCGGAAAGCTTCTGTTTTAATGCCTTAGCTGCATCTATGATTGCCTTTTGACCATCCTCTATCGCTTCTGTCATACTTAAAAAGCCATGTATCATTCCCGGGTAACGTACATATTCCGTCTTTACTCCGGCAGCTGACAGTTTTTTAGCATAAGCCTCTCCTCCATCACGGAGCGGGTCATATTCCGCAGTTAAAATATACGCTGGGGGCAATTCCACAACTTCTTCATCAGGGATCAACAATGGTGCTGCCAGTGGATCCATCATATCTTCAGGACTGTTCAAGTACTGCTCAGTAAACCAGTTCATCGTAGCTTTCGTTAAATAATACCCTTCACCAAATTTTTCGTAGGATTCTGTACGGTCGAAACCGACTGACGGGTAAAACAACATCTGACAGGCAACGTGAGGTCCCTTCCGGAGATAGGTTAGATAACTGACCACTGCAGCCAGGTTTCCACCTGCACTGTCGCCTCCGACTGCAAGTGACGTCCTGTCGATCTGGAGCTCCTCTGCATTTTTATAAACCCATTCTAATGCAAGATAGGCATCCTCAACTGCAACCGGAAACTTTTCTTCAGGAGCAAGCGAATAATCCACAGAAACAACGATACATTCTGCCTTATTCGCAAGGGAACGGCAAAGCGCATCATAGGAGTCGAGGCTGCCGATCACCCACCCTCCCCCGTGGTAATAAACAAGAACAGGCAGGACCCGATTTTCTACAGGGGTATAAATTCTTACCTGTATCTCGTTCTTATATCCTGGGATGGTTTTATTTTCTACTCGGGCTATCGTCTCGCTTTGATTCAACTTTTGGCTCATCACGTCAAAAGATGCTCTCGCTTCTGTCAACGGCAACTCTTCGATAGGCGGTAAACCTCTGGAATCCATAAACTCTAACAGGGACTTTACCTGGGGATGCAAGCTCAACATTTTCCCTCCTTCATTTTTGAAAGCGCTATCATTTTGAAGCGCCTTTCACTTTATTTAGTATTCAGTCTACTAAATGTGCAAGAATACTTCGGCCTCGCTTCTTCATCACCACCTTATTTCCCTTTAAAATCTGGATTTCGTTTCTCTTTAAAAGCATTCACTCCCTCTTGATGGTCTTCGGTTGTCACAATGGAGGACTGAGTGATTCTTTCCTGTTCAAGGATTTCTTCGAGTGAAGAAACAAGTGACTGATCGGCAATCTTTTTTATGAAGCCGTAAGCTCTTGATGGACCCGATGCCAGTTTTTTCGAATAATCCTCCAACTCCTGCTTAAAACTCTCAAGTGGGTATACTTGATTCACGATTCCTAGCGACCGTGCTTCCTGCACATCGATCGGCTCTGCATTGAACAAAAGTTCCTTTGCTTTGTAGGGGCCTACGAGTCTCGGCAGAAAATACAGGCCACCTCCATCTGAAATCAATCCGACTTTTGAGAAACTCAAAACAAATTTACTTCCCTCTGCCGCTAAAATAATGTCACATGCGAGCGCAAGGTTAAATCCAGCGCCTGCCGCAAAACCGTGAACAGCAGCTACGATCGGTTTTTCCAGATTCCGCATCGCCAGGATCAGCTCATTCAGCTTTCCGATATGATCATACACAGCAAGCGGTTCTGTCTTCCCCATCGTTTTCACATCTCCGCCGGCACTGAACGAACGCCCGGCACCGGAAAGTGTCACGACCCGAATGTTACCATCATCTTTCGCCTGTCCGATCGCTTCCTTTAAACCGAGGATCATCTCCGGGCTGAAAGCGTTCAACGCATCCGGCCTGTTTAAAGTGAGATTCATAACGGAACCCTTCACATCGACAAGAAAGTCTTTCGTTTCGGTTTGCTGCATAACCTTCCTCCTTTTAATTAGTCTTTCTGTATGTAAATGTCATAGGATGTTTACGTAATCAACCAGCCTCCGTCAACAAGAACATCAGAGCCTGTCATATAAGAAGCTTCACTTGATGCGATGAACGCGATGATATTAGCGATCTCTTCCGGTCTGCCAACTCTTCCAAGCGCAGTATTCCGCTTTATCGCTTCTTCAACTTTTTGGTTCTTCAGTCCCTCTTCGGTAAGCGGCGTCTCCACAAATCCCGGAGATACGGAGTTCGACCGTATCCCGTACTGTGCAAGCTCTGCGGCAAGAGCCTTCGTAAAATTGATCACCGCAGCTTTCGAGGCACTGTAATGTGGTATCTTCGCTCCTGCTTTATGGCCTGACAGGGACGCAACATTTACGATCGACCTGTCCCGGCTTTCGGTATCACTCGCTTCAGCCATCAGTTTCCCGAGCGTTTTTGACACAAGAAAAACGCTTTTCGTGTTTGTTTTCTGGATCTGATCCCATTCTTCTGATCCCAGCTCTAAAATGGATGATTGCCCTGATTCCCCTGCATTGTTGACCAGCACATGAAGATCTCCATACTCCCGTCTGACAAACTGCCCTAATTCGTTCACATCACTCTCATTCGTGACATCGGCTGGAAAAATGGCTGCTGCCTGCTCTTTAAGAGATTCATTGATTTTGTCAGCGACCCTTTCAAGCTTTGAAGCGGTCCTGCTTACTAAGATGAGTTTTGCTCCTTCGTTTGCAAGGCGTGTTGCAGCCATCTCGCCAATGCCGCTTCCGGCACCCGTAATGACTGCGATCGTATTTTTAAACCTGGACACACCTTCCCCCTCCTTTATAATTGGTATCTAGTAATCCCGAATTTTTTCCTGTATGAAAATAAAATTATGCCCCCATTGCAAGCTGTCCCTGAAGAATATCCCGAAGCCTGTCAGGGATCGGTTCGGTCTTTTGCTCCCGGAAATTGAAACAAACGATAACGGCCTCTCCTCTGGCGATCAGCTCTCCTGACTCAGCTTCTCTAATTAAATGGCCGATCCGGAAACTTTTTGTGCCGATATGGGTAACAAACGTGGAAACTTTTAACCCCTGATTAAAGTAGGCCCGGGCTAAAAAATCGCATTTCGTTGATGCCATAATGAATCGGTATGAATCCTCACCTGGCTTAGGACCAAAGCCAAGAGCGCCAAAGAATTTAGAACGAGCTTCTTCCATGTAAATAAAATAGCTTACACTATTGACATGCCCCGCTGCATCCGTTTCAGCAAACCTGATATAAATATCGGTCTCATGGTTCAATTCTTCTCACATCCCAGTGTTAAAGTTTTCTCAACTAACCGGTTAGTATACAGAGTGGACAGCACCGTATTTCTGGTGCAAAGGAAAGAATGGTGTGGTTCAATCGCCTGTTGAAATACCGTGCAAGATCAATTCTGTATAAATATCTGTTAATTCTTCTTCAGAAACTTCCCCGTCAGCTTTATACCAATAATAGCTCCAGTTCGTCATTCCAAGAATTGCCCTCGTCAGCATATCAGGGTTTAACCGGCGGCTGAACTCACCCTTTTCAACCCCTTCTTCAATAACAGCCTGCAAATTCTTTCGAAACAGATCCCTGTAGGACTTAATCATTTCAACATGGTCATCCTTCAGGTTTTTTCTTTCCCGAAAGAAAATCCGCGCGCTTTCTTTTCTGTTCTTGATATTGTGGATGAGAAGGAAAATAACTTCTCTGAGTTTCGTGTTGGTGTCTTTTGCCTCGTCGGAGAAAATCTTCTCCTGTTGTTTTACGAGATCTTCAATATAGCCCAAATGGATATCCTTCAGTAACTCTTGTTTACTATTAAAATAATAATAGAACGTTCCTTTGGTTACTCCAACGGCCTCAACGATATCCTGTACGGATGTTTCTGTGAATCCATTTTTGTCGAACAGTTCGATGCTTGTTTCTAATATTCTTTGTTTCATTGCCGAAATCCTCTCACTTTAAATATGATAGTAAATTATATCATATTTCCAATTGTCCAAAACGGATGGGAAAGCATGATAAAGCCTATTCACGCTCAATGATAGTGGCAATTCCCTGGCCGCCTCCAATGCAGGCGGTGATAAGAGCATACCGTCCTCCAGTGCGCTTCAGTTCATAAATCGCTTTTGTCGTTAAGATCGCACCGGTTGCTCCAAGCGGATGGCCGTGCGCGATCGCCCCTCCATTGATATTCACTTTTTCAGGATCCAGTTGAAGCTCCCTGTCACAGGCGATCACCTGTGCTGCAAATGCTTCATTGATCTCGATTACATCCATGTCATCGAGTGAGAGACCTGATTTCTCCATCACTTTCCTGGTGGCCGGTACCGGACCGATCCCCATAATGTTTGGGTCTACACCTGCTACAGCGTATTCCCTGATCGTCGCGAGCGGTGTCACGCCAAGCTCCTCCGCTTTTTCCCTGGACATCACTACGAGGGCTGATGCAGCATCATTTAACCCTGAACTGCTTCCAGCTGTAACGGTTCCATTCTCGAGGAACACTGGACGGAGGCCTGCTAATGCTTCCATTGTCGTTTGCTGCCTCGGATGTTCATCGGTTTTAAATTCGACAGGGCTGCCTTTTCGAACCGGAACATTTATCGAAACGATTTGTTCATCGAACCGGCCTTCTTCCATCGCAGCCGCCATTCGCTTCTGGCTGCGGTAGGCAAACTCATCCTGTTCCTCCCTGCTGATGTTGTACTTCTGGACGAGGTTTTCAGCGGTAAT
Source organism: Exobacillus caeni (assembly GCF_005747095.1). GTDB lineage: Bacteria > Bacillota > Bacilli > Bacillales > Guptibacillaceae > Exobacillus > Exobacillus caeni. The sequence goes on from NZ_SWLG01000008.1 coordinate 201,370, forward strand.
CCCCATCGGAGGATCTCCTATCTCTTTCGGTGACAGCTGTGATTTTCTAAATTTAGGCGGGACAGGACTGTATGGCTTTTCAGGACGGTCCATCAAGTAAGGCGCCCTGCTCATGCTTTCGGTTCCGCCTGCGACATAAATATCTCCGTCCCCTGCCCTGATCGCCTGGGCAGCAAGATTGATCGCATTGATCCCTGAACCGCACTGCCGGTCAATCGTTAATCCCGGCAAATCGATCGAAAGGCCTGTCTGCAACGCTGTTAACCTCGCAATGTTGCCTCCTCCGCTCAGGACGTTTCCCATGATCACATCATCGATCGATCCCGGGTCTACGTTTGCCCTTTTCACCGCTTCCTTGATCACTTCTGCTCCGAGCACATGGGCAGGCACCGTCGCCAATACTCCCCCCTGCCTTCCGATTGCTGTGCGGACAGCAGATACAATAACAGCGTCTCTTTTCATTGGTCTATCACTCCCTGATTAGTCTCTCTACATCGCATGTGTGCCGCCATCTACGATCACTACATCTCCTGTTATATAGTCAGAGGCTCCTGAAGCAAGGAACAATGCCGCTCCTTTCAGGTCGTGTTCTGTTCCAACTTTCCGTAGTGGCGTTCTTTCGATAATGTCACTTCCACCTTTTTCGATCAGCACCTTCGACATTTTTGTCGGGAAAAACCCGGGAGCAATCGCATTCACGTAAATACCCTTCGGCCCCCATTTAACGGCAAGATCCTTTGTGAACGTGATAACCGCTCCCTTACTCGAGTTGTAGCCGATCGCATCCATGTATTTAGGATTGGAACCCCTTAATCCGGCAACAGAAGCAATGTTGATGATCTTTCCGGATCCCTGCTCCAGCATCAACTTTCCTGCCGCCTGTGACATCAAGAAAGTTCCTGTCACATTTACGTTCATCACTTTCTGCCATGCTTCAAGCGGCATGTCTTCTACAGGCGCCCCCCATGAAGCGCCGCTGTTATTGACCAAAATATCGATTCTGCCAAATCGTTCTACTGTCGTATCGACGACGTTTTTAATGTCTTTTGGATCCGTGACATCGCATTGTAGTGCCAGTGACTCAACACCGAGCTTTTTTAAGCTCTCGCTGACCTCCTCGCAAGCTTCATGTTTCCTTGAACAAACCACAACATTGGCTCCGGCCTCTGCCAGGCCTTCAGCGATCTGCTGGCCGAGCCCTCTTCCTCCGCCAGTAACAATAGCTGTTTTTCCTGAGAGGTCGAATAATTTCATTACATGCATGATAACTTCCTCCTCGCACCTTTTGCTTACTGACTAATGAATAAAATCTGCTGAAACCCGATTAAATTTCTCTGAAATCAGAATAAATTTCTTTGAAGCGAGAATAAATCGCCCTGAACCAGGAATAAACTGCTTTGAAGTCAGAATAAGTTCTCCTGAAACTAGAATAAATGTTTTTGAATCAAGAATAAGCTGCTCTGAAAAGCGAATAAACTTCCTGTAACTTCTATCCTTCCTTCCCCGTCGTTCCATCGACAGAGTCTATACAAGATTAGTAGGTTGAAAGAACGACCTTCCCCTTAATCACATCCTTATCATGCTGATTGACTGCTTTCACTTTAAAAGTCAGCTTCTCTTCATCCGTTTCGGCCAATTCTGCCTTTAACGTCACGACATCGTCCAGAAACACCATGCCTTTAAAACGGATCGAATAGTCCTGGATGAAGTAGTCTTCATAGTAAGGAGTAAACAATTTAGCAAGGTTCCCCATCGTCCACATACCGTGCGCGATGATGCCCGGTAAACCAAGTTTTTCCGCCTCTTTGTCGATGGTGTGAATAGGATTGTAGTCTCCTGATGCTCCGGCATATTTAATAAGATCAAGCCTTGTAACCGGTGACAACGTGATATCTTGCAGCGATTCACCGATTTGCAATTCTGCTAACGCGTTCATACCATCAGCTCCTTCTTCACAGCCTCGGTTATGATGACTACCTGCTCTTCTGTAAAAATAGTTTTTCCGTCGTTATCCTCGCCGCGTCTAGTTAAAACAAGGAAACTCAATTCTCCGCTGCTTCCTTTGCGTTCATAGTAGTTCTTGATTTCAGTAGAACAATATATTTCTTCCCCGACGAAGAGCGGCCGTTCGTAATGATAGATCTGTTCGCCATGGATGAGTCCCTTGTTCGGGAGGTTCATCCCTTCGATCTCGCCGTAATCCAGAGCCCTTGGAAAAGTAGGCGGGGCAATGTTTTGCTTGAATCGTGATTTCTTCCCATACTCTTCCGAAACGAATAGAGGATGCGGGTCGCCGATCGCCTCCGCAAACTTTTTAACAGCACCTCGTTCGATCACATTCTTTACTTTCTCAGATTTCTTTCCGATAAAATCGTGAAACATCATGCCACCCCGATTTCTTAGTTAATTTTTTGGGCCTCCTGCTACATACATCACCTGTCCGCTAATAAACGAAGACTTTTCATCTGCAAAAAACGCAACAGCATTTGCGATGTCTTCCGGCTTCCCGCTTCTTCCTACCGGTATGCTGCTCACGCTCGCCTTTACAAGGTCTTCAAAGGAAATGCCGATCCGCTCAGCGGTTTGCTTCGTCATGTCAGTTTCGATAAAACCGGGTGCAACTGCGTTCGCTGTGATTCCAAACCGGCCCAGCTCGATCGCTAACGTTTTCGTGAATCCCTGCAGTCCCGCTTTGGCTGTCGAGTAGTTCGCCTGTCCTCTGTTTCCGAGAGCGGAAGTTGACGAGATGTTTATAATGCGGCCGTATTCCTGTTCCACCATATACTTTTGAACTGCCCGAGCAGCGTAAAAAGAACCTTTCAGATGAACTTCCATCACGGTATCCCAGTCTGAATCTGTCATTTTAAACAGCATGTTATCGCGGATAACACCGGCATTATTTACGAGGATATCGATCGATCCGAACGCCTCGTTCACCTCATTAGCAGCTGCTTCGATCTGTTCCGCATCTGCTACGTTCGCTGCCTTCGTAAAAATGTCATAACCGCGTTCTTTAAATTCAGACACCGTTTCACTTAAAGCTTCTTCGTTAATATCGATGATCGCTACCTTTGCTCCTTCTTCTGCGAACCTCCCTGCGATCGCTTTTCCGATCCCACGGCTTCCGCCTGTAATAAATGCCACTCTTCCATCAAATCGATTCGCCATGCTAGCTACCTCCAGTTTGTATGTAATACTTGTTTTAATAGAGATTTACTTCCTTCATTTAAACGCTTTCATTTTCATAAAAATTAATACGGGCAAAAATCAAACGTACTGCCCAACCTTCACATGCCCTTTCAGCAAGTTTCTTGAGATGATCAAGCGCTGGATCTCATCCGTACCATCGTATATTCTCCACAACCTTGCTTCCCGGTACCACCGTTCGATCGGCAGTTCCCTCGTGTAACCCATCCCGCCATGAATTTGAAGGACACGGTCTACTACGCGGTTGCCCATGTTGGAGCCGTATAGTTTTGCCATCGATGCCAGGTGGCGGTTATCCTCACCCTCATCAAGTGTAAAAGCGGCATTTAGGACGAGCCATTTTGCAGCTTCGATCTCGACTGCAGAGTCAGCAATCTGCCATTGGATCGCCTGCCTGCTCGCGATCGGCTTTCCAAACGTTTCACGTTCGTTCGCATAATCGATCGCCATGTTCAACAACCGTTCTGCCGCTCCGACCGCACGGGCACCGACGATCCAGCGGGCGAATCCGATCCACTCAAGGCCAAGATTATATCCCCCGTTCACTTCTCCTAAAATATTCTTTTCAGGAACCCGGACGTTATCAAAGATCAATCCGGCAGGTCCCCATTCTCCCATCGTATGGATGTACTCGGATTTCCAGCCCATCTCACGGTCAACGATGAAGCAGGTGACTCCTTTCCTTCCGTGAGAAGATTGGTGCAGCTCTTTGTCGGTGATCGCGATGACCATGACAAAATCGGCTTCGTTTCCGCCTGTGATAAACGTTTTTTCGCCGTTTAATACCCATTCGTCGCCGTCTTTAACAGCGGTCATCTTAATGTTTCTCGTATCAGACCCTGCACCAGGTTCGGTTATGGCAAAGCAGGATTTTTTCTCACCATTGATCGTAGGGATCAGGTACTCTTTCTTTTGTTCTTCGTTTGCACGATATAAGATGATGTCAGCTGAACCTCCAAATTGAAACGGAACAAATGTCTTCGACGTCTCCATCAGCACGATAGCCATCATCATCTGTCCGAGGTCCGCACCGGCATATTCCTCCGGCGTGTTGATTCCCCAGAAGCCAGCATTTTTTGCTTTTAACTGCAGTTCTTTCAATTTTCCCGGCGGCAGGCTCGGCCGCCCTTCTCTCTCATTTCTCAACACCTCGTTCTCCAGCGGCATCAATTCATTTTCTACAAACCTTCTGATCGTTTTCTGAACCATCTTTTGTTCATCTGTTAAACGCAAATACATGAGACCATCCCCATTCTCCATAGTTAAATGAATTTGCAACACTGTATACCAACCGGTTGGTATGTTATAGTTTTATTTTATTTTTAATTTTCAGAAAACACAACCCTATTTTACGAATTTTTCTTCCATACCGGCGCTTACTGGTTGTATTCCTTACGGAGCTGGCCTGCAATGATGTTTTTTTGAATCTCAGAAGTTCCTTCATAGATTCTTGTGATCCTTGCGTCCCGGTAAAATCTTTCTATCGGATAGTCAGAAATATACCCGAGCCCGCCATGCACCTGAAGCGCTTTATCCGCTACTCGGTTGTAAACTTCAGAGCCATAAAGCTTAAGCATCGCTGCTTCTTTGATCACCTTTTTCCCTTCTTCCACCATCCAGGCAACACGGTAAGTGAACGAACGGAGTGCCTCGATCTCGACCGCCATTTCTGCAACCATGTGCGCGACCGCTTGATGTTCGATGATCGGCACGCCGAACTGAACTCTATCCTCAACATACGCCAGGCTCATATCAAGCAGCTTCTGGCAGGATCCCAGATTCCTAGCGGCAAGGCCAGCCCGTCCGTTCGCCAGTATTTTAAGCGCGTTCACATATCCTTTTCCGAGTTCCCCGAGCACATTTTCTTCCGGTACTTCGCAATCCTCAAATATTAATTCCGCTGAGTGAGAGCCTTTCAAGCCCATCTTTTCCTCCACTGCCCCCAGATGGAATCCCGGAAACCCTTTTTCCACGATAAAAGAAGTGATTCCCTTCGCCCCTTTAGAAGGGTCGGTTACCGCCATCACCGTGAACACATCTGCTTCAGTCGCGTTCGTGATATAATGCTTTGTGCCGTTCAGGATATATTTATCGCCCTTTTTAGCAGCGGTGGTCTTCAGGTTGGAGGCGTTCGATCCTGCTGCAGGTTCCGTTAAAGCGAATGCGCCGATCTTCTCTCCCGCCGCCATGGCAGGCAGGTACTTTTCCTTCTGTTCATCGTTTCCCATCTCTACGATCCCGACTGTTCCGATCCCTGTGTGCGCACCGATCAAGGTCGTAAATCCATTGTGCGTTTTTCCGAGCTCTTCATAAAGCGCGCATTTCCCGACCATTCCAATTCCCAGGCCGCCATATTCTTCCGGAATACTCAGCCCAAACAAACCCATTTCCTTCGAAAGCTGGATGATACGCTCCGGAACCCTGTCTTCTTTTTCGATCTGCATCGCTACTTTTTCAACTTCCTCTTCCACAAACTTACGGATGTTACTTTTTAAAAACTCGATATCTTCGTCCAGACGAAAGTCCATACTCTTTTCCCTCCTATGTAAAAAATCTTTATCTCCGTTTGGTTGCCTTAAAGGTCCCAGTCCCTTTTGCAAGCAGGTTGCCTTCCCCGTCAAATACTTCCCCCTCCCCCATTTTAATTTTTCTTCCGTTTCCATAAGTCCTGGCTTTTGCAACGACCTTACCGCTTTTCACTTCTGCAATGTACTGGATATTGAGATCGACCGTAACGACAGGAAGGCCGATCTCAGACCTTAACTTCAGGCTGATGATGTTGTCTATAATCGTTGCGTAAACACCTCCATGAAGGCTTCCGTGTGTGTTTAAAAGTTTTTCCTCGACCGGCAGTTCCAGCGTCACTTCCTCTTCCGTTAGCTTGATCAACCGGAAACCGAGCAATTGAAAGAAGGGACTTGTTTCAAAATCTTGCCTGATCTTGTTTAATTGAATATCTTGATTTGTTTCCATTTCCATTCCCCTTTGTTTCATAAAATCCACGTTCCTTCCTGCATTTACTCCTGGTTAAGCCTCCCCATAATGATGGTGCCGTAGTAATTCCCGTCAGACAGTACTTTGTCTCCCTTCAAAATCCCCTCTACTTCAAAGCCGTATTTCTTGTAGAGCTTGATCGCTTTTTCATTCGTTTCGAGCACACTCAAGGTCATTTTTTTGATTTCGTTTGAATCTGCCCAGTGAATGCATGCTGCCAAAAGTTTTTCTCCCATTTTGTATCCCCAGTAATCTTTTAAAACAGCGACTCCAAATTCTACTTTATGGGAAAAGCGTTTTAGTTTGCTCCCTTCGCATCTGGCAAAACCTGCTATTCTCCCGTTTACCTCCGCAACTAAGAAGAGGTTATTCCTGCTTTCGGTATCCTCCTTAATCAGCTTTTTAAATCCTGGTTCGTCAATGACTGCCTCTCCCTTCTCTCTATCTAGATTTTCGGTTTCACCATCTGCCTGAAGCCTTACTTCGGACAACATTTCCGCATCTTTCTCTTCTGCTGATCTTATAACGTAAGATAAATCTCGAACCGCGAAATCTCCTGGTTGAATGACCATTTTTCTTGTACCCCTCGCTGATCTCGTTATTTTTACATAATAAACAGGAGTTGAATGAACAACTCCCTGGCTTTAAGCTTATAAATTTATATTCTACAAACTCGCGCTTTCTCCTTTTCTTCTACCAACCCTCTCAGGACATGAAGCTTCCACTAGTCCTTTTCATTCAATTCTTTCAATCTCTTCAGAGCGACAATCATTTCATTGTTCTCTAATTTCTGGCGTTCGAGCATACTCGATATCGTTCTTACTTTGAAAAAAAGATAAAACAATATGCCGAACTGGATGATTGTAAGCAATATCGTCATTAAAACCATTTCTATCCCCCTGTTATTTCAATAAACTTTATCTTAAGTGTGCAAAGCGTTTTTCTTCATACAGTCCCGGAAGATAAGCTTCCATCAGGTTCCCGTCTGGATCAGTGAATTTAAAATGTGCTTTGCTGCCTTCCAGCACGTTTACACCCTTACTTATTAGTTGCTCCCTGCATTGTTCAGCCTGCTCTTCTGAGATCGCAAACACCGGGTGCGTGCCATTCGCACCGTTATCAGACAGATCTTCTCCCTCTGCTAGCTCGATCAAACAAACAAGTGTCGACGGATTAGTGCTATGTTCATCAAATGCCAGAACAACCGTTGTCCCGTAGTCATGTTTTACGGCAAGTCCAAGTATTTCCTGATACCATTTACTCGCCCGGTCTATTTCTTTTACTCGAAAATTAATCTGGTTAACGCCTGAAAATAAGTTCATCGTTAAGTATCCTTTCCTTGATAGATGTATCCGTTTAGATGGGCTGAAATTCCCAGTTCTTTTGCAGCTTTCTCCAACAGGTCATTACAAAAATAATAGTCACGCTTTTTCATAATCAGACTTTCCTCTATTTCGAGCTGGATTAAATCGTATAATGTCTCTTTTCCTTCGAATTCTGTGAGCACAACGATCGTCGGCTGGTTCCAAAGATATTTAAGATAGCCTTTCATCGGCTTCGGATCATTGGCCCAGCCCTCAAGTGAATGTTTCCGAACGATATCCTTGCCATGCTCCACTGATGTATGGACAATATCATTCACTACATTCTCATCCATCAATCTAGCAATAGCATCTGGATCACGCCTGTTAAAAGCCTCGATGTAAGACTCGACGGTACGCTGCTGTCCTTTTGTTAAAGTTTCTTGTCCTGGCACCTCTGATAAAGGTACTTCACGGGCTTTTTTCAAGGAAGTTCTTGCTCGATACAGCATTTGCTTAACCGCTCCTTCTGTTGTGCCGATGATTTCAGCGATCTCATTGCCGGTAAAATCGAACACATCACACAAGAGAACGACTACCCTTTGACGAGGCGGCAAGTGCTGGACCAGCGTTTCCATCGCTTCTCTCGTTTCATGATAATAAGGCTCCTCAAGTGAATATTCCAGTTCAACTAGTTCTTTCAACACAGGCTGTTGTTTCTTCTGAATGTTGATCCACGTATTCGTAGCGATGCGAAACAGATATGCTTTCGTGACTACTGGCTGAACAAGGCGGGCGATCGCCCCGTAGGCTTTTAGTAACGTTTCCTGGACGAGGTCTTCGGCATCCCATGGAGACCCTGTGGTCATTAAGCAATAGCGCCATAATGCGGGGCGGTAAGGTTCTACCAGCAGATCAAATTCTCTTTTTATTTCTTTCATGGCTCTTTGATAATCGCTCAAGTTCGCAGTTTCCAGCATTAGCTCCTCCTTTCCATTCCTTCACCTTTATAAACAATGCATAGATCCAAAAAGTTACGGTCATTCTGATTTTTTTATTTCGACAAAAAAGAGGCGCTTCCTGTTTGATTAGGAAAAGAGCCTCTTTCTCTCGCTCACTATACTGCGCGATCATAACGAGAAAAAGTAGTTCGGTTTACAGGCAGGCAACCTTGATCCGAACTACTTTTTTCGTAATATATATTTGTAGGACAAAAGTTAAATGTATTGCTCACTTATTTTCGCATCCTATAGGTTAATCATTTAATCCCTTGCCATCAAGAATATGCTGGGTATATTTTTCGACCCTGGACTCTCTCGTTTTAGATTGTTTGGCTTTAGAAAAGTAAAGAATGTATGCTCTTTGCCGTCCAGGCGTCAATGCTTCGAAAGCAGTTTTCAAATCAGGAATCTCGTCGAATTTATTTTGCAATTCTTCAGGCATACTATATTCTGTCGTCTTTTTAAAATCCACTTTCAAGCCTGCTTTTTCCACTTCAATGGCTTCATCAATATAGTCTTTGATGGCGCTTTCCATTTCCATTATTGCCTGTACATTAGTGAAACGGATCTGGCGTGCTGCCTGTACATTCTCTGTTTGTTGAATCAATATCCCCTGAGGGTCCTTTAACAGAGCTCCTTTATGAAACAGAAGCGCACAATATTCTTTAAACCCATGGATGGTAACGATGTTATTATCCTCAAACATATAAGTCGGATGCTTCCATTTAATTTCTTCGGTCAGATCACAGGCAAGAACAATATTTCTAAGCTTCTCGAACTCTTCCTTCCACTGTTTCGATTTTCTTATAAATCCATCTACCTTGGGATTGGTTCTACTATTGGCCATAAACAAACACCCCCTCTTTGTACATTCGTTTTTGAATATTATTTTCCTTTTTACAACATATCTGACCAAAAAGCAGTCTCTTTAGCCAGTATTACTCTTTCTTTAACCTTTTAAAAATCAAAAACAGAACTGCCAATGCAAGGAATGCTGCGAGCAGCCAGACGAAACCTGCCGTAAAACCGATTCGCTCAATCCCAAAGCCAAACAACGGAAAGCCGATCATGATGATGAAGCTTTGCGTCAAACTGATCATTGAAAAGAACGTGGATCGGACATTGCTCTCAAGCAGCTGCTGGATATATGACGAGAATATCGGCTCGAACAGGCTCAGTAACTGTCCGAGGATAAGGAAGGACAACAGCACCGCCCAATCGACCGCAAAGATAAACAATAAAAAGAACAGGATATACAGACCGAAACCGTAATAAAGAATAGAAAAGAACTTGAACCTGGCCTCGATTCGATAAGCGATCTTCGCCATCACCACTCCGAGCAGCGTTTCTACAGTAAACACAATCCCTATTGCAGCAGGAGTATATCCGAGCTGGATGAAGTATTCCTGTCCGTAAAAAATAATGATTGTGAGAACAGCACTTGCCAAAACGAACAATGCGACCGGCACATGGATAGACGGATTCATTTTCCAGATCCTCAACCCCTGCTTAAACTGGTGGTTGAATTTGTGGTACCAGCGTCCAGCCAATTCTTCAGTCTTCTCGCGTGGCGGTTCTTTAATTAGAAACAGTGGAATTAGTGCAATTAAATGGGTGAAAATCATCGACCCGTACACAACAGTCCAGCTGATATTCGCCATAAAGCCTCCCAGGAAGTTGGCAAGACTCAACGACAACAGCGCAATCGCCGTCATGTTTCCAACCACCCTCGTATATTGTTTCTCCCGGTTCTCTTGCTTCAAAGTATCATAAGCTATCGCCTGTTCCGCCCCTGAATGGAAAGTTACGACGAGTCCCATCGACATAAACGCGAGCGTGAACATCGAGAAGCTTCCGCTCAGGAGCATAAATGTTCCGTACGCCAGGCTGCAAAAGTTTCCAAACAACAAACTGACCTTTCTTCCGTACAGATCAGCGATCATGCCTGTGGGGACTTCAAACATCACGATAGCAAGATGCAGCACCGCTTCCAGGATACCGATCTCCCCAAAGGTCATTCCTTTATCGCGCAGGTAAATCACCCAGAGTGCCCTATCGAAAAACAACTGGGCAAAGAATAAATAAAAATAAAGTACATTATTATTTGTTTTATTTTTCATCATGTAAACCGTCCTCTCTTATACATCAAAAAAGCACATAAAAAGCCGCAGGAAAGTAAACTCCTGCGGCTAACCGATATTCAGGAAAACTACTTAACGCTCAATACAATTTTTGGAATTTTATTTAAAAAAGGACACACTTGTCCCGAGGACGGTCAAAATTCCAAAAATGGACATCATGAACACGATAAACTTTTTCTCTTCCATGACACCCAGGTTGAACGTAAGCATGCTTTTCCCTCCCCATATATAAGATAGTTTCATTATAAGTTTTTGTTTTGCTTTACACAAGGAGGAAAACCTACTTTCCCTAACCTTGCAACAAAATCGTTCAATTTTTCGAGTGAGGTAATATTTTCGTTGCATTGTTCACTATCCTGGCAGATATAAGTCCCACGGCTGACATACGTTCCTTGAATCACACCTTTCTTTTCAGAGCTAAATAACCTACCTGAAAAATGACACGCTCCAACCTGGGAAACGTGCCTGTAAAGCCTCTTAAATTTCAATGATGATAGGAAGGATCAGCGGCTTTTTCTTAGTCTTCGCAAAGATATGCTTCCCTACTGACTTTTTGATATTATGCTTGATTTCCTTCCACTGATTCTTATTGGACTCCTGGGCATCAAGAACAGCATTGACAATAAGGTTGTTGATGTCTCGCAATAATTTTTCCGAGTCTCTAAGATCAACGAATCCCCGTGAAATGGTATCCGGATCAGAAAGCATCTTCTTATCATTTTTACCGATCGTTATGACGGTTACGAGCATGCCATCCTCAGAAAGCTGTTTGCGGTCCCGCAACACGAAGTCCCCCACATCGTCGATCGCAATGCCGTCTACATACGTATTTCCAGACGGGATCCTCCGCGTCTGGCGGGCCTCGCCGTTTACAATATCGACAACATCACCGTTTTTTAATATGAAGGTGTTGTCTTGTTCCACTCCAACCGACTCTGCTAATAAACGATGATGGTGCAGCATCCTGAACTCACCGTGTATCGGGATAAAATACTTTGGCTGCATCAGTGTGAGCATCAGTTTTAGATCTTCTTGATAGCCGTGTCCGGAAACATGCATGCCCGACGAACTTCCAGTGCCATAGATCACCTTCGCTCCAAGGCTGAACAGGTTGTCTACGATACGGGAAACACTTTTTTCATTTCCGGGAATCGGCCCTGCCGCCAGGATCACCGTATCATCAGGTAAAACGTCTACCCCCCGAAAATTGCCGGTCGACAGGCGGGAAAGCGCAGCTAACGGTTCTCCCTGGCTTCCGGTACAGAGGATCGTTACTGTTTCAGGAGGCATCTGGTTGATTTCATTTTGATCGATCAGCATACCATCAGGGACGTCCAGATATCCCCTCTCCATCGCAACATCCACAACGTTCACCATACTTCTACCGAGCAGTGCAAGCTTCCGGTCGGTCTTCCTGGATGCCTTCACAATCTGTTGAACGCGGTTAATGTTAGAAGCGAAAGTAGAAACGATCACTCTTCTGCTTGCCTTCATGAACGCCTCTTCCATATGTTCCCCGACCATCTTCTCTGAAGGGGTCGCACCCGGACGCTCGGCGTTCGTGCTTTCAGACAGCATCAGCAAGACGCCTTCCCTGCCGACCTCCGCCATTTTATGAATTTCAGAATATTGATCGTTGACTGGCGTGAGGTCAAACTTAAAGTCACCGGTATGTACGATGTTGCCCTCAGGTGTGTTAAACACAACTCCAAGACAGTCCGGGATGCTATGGTTCACCTTGAAAAACGACACGCCAACTTCTCCGAATGTCAATTTAGAATCAGAATGGATCTTGTTCAGTTCCGTTTCTCTTAAAATCTTATGCTCCCTTAATTTCAGTTCGATTAATCCGAGCGTAAAACTCGTCGCATATACAGGAACATTGACCCTTTTCAAAAAATAGGGAATGCCGCCGATATGATCCTCGTGTCCATGTGTGACGATCAATGCCCGCACTTTATCTTTGTTTTCCTGCAAGTATCCGACGTCCGGAATAATCAAGTCGATCCCCAATAAACTTTCATCAGGAAATTTGTTACCGCAGTCTATAACAAAGATATCTTCTTCATACTCGATAGCATACATGTTTTTACCGATCTCATTGAGTCCGCCTAACGCGTAGATGGATATTTTACCATTCACATTCATATGACCGCTCCTCTCTAAAATGAATGGTAATATTATACCCATCAGAAAAATCATTATAATAAGCAACAAAACCTCCACATAAAACAGGGCATAAATTCGTAGGCTGCCCTGTTTTTTTCTATTAAGCGCAACTTTTTCTCTTACCAAAAAGCCTGCTACCCACTTTGGATAACAGACTTTTAGTTATTTTTGGACACTAAATTCTCTGTGATTACTTTCCGCTTTTAGATCGTCACAAGCAGTCGTACATGACTTGTTCAACTCACAGGCCGCGCATTTTCCTTTCCTGCTTTTCTTAACGAATCGGAAAAGCGTCCATCCTGCATAGCCGAAGATCAGAACTCCGATCAATATATTCACTAACATAAAAACATCTCCTTAAGCTAAACCGAGTAGTTTGCCGCCCTTGTAGATCAGGAACACGAGTGCATAAGCTATCGTAAGCCCGTACACGATCGATAAAAAAGTCCATTTCTTTGAATGGGTTTCCTTCTGGATCACGGCAACTGTTGCTAAGCAAGGAACATACAGAAGAACGAACACCATGAAGCCATAAGCTGCCAGCGGTGAGAATTGTTCCGCCATAAATCCCTGCAACTGTGCTTCAGGGACAAAATAAATGATGCTCATCGAAGCCACGACTACTTCTTTTGCAAGAAAACCTGTTAAGAGGGAAGCGGCAGCCTGCCATGTCCCAAAGCCGAGCGGCGCAAAGATCGGAGCGATCGCCCCACCGATCATCGCCAGAAAGCTTTCATTCATATCAACGTTGACTCCGCCTGGACCCGCATACGACAAGAGCCAGATCAAAACGGAACCTCCAAAAATAAATGTTCCTGCTTTACGGATAAAGCCTTTTCCTTTTTCCCAGGTGGAACGCCATAACGATTTGGCCTGAGGCATACGGTATGGCGGAAGTTCAATAACAAAAAGGGATTGTTCCCCTTTAAAAACGGTAGAAGATAAAACTTTTGCCAGTACAAGCGCTACTACAATTCCGAGTACATAAAGAGAAAGAACGATCAGCGCTTTATGTGCTGCAAAAAACGCTCCTACAAACAGAGCATAGACCGGAAGCCTTGCCGAACAGGACATGAACGGGGTCAGCAGAATCGTTAACAAGCGTTCTTTCGGCTGCTCGACTGTTCTTGCTGCCATAACACCCGGAACATTACATCCGAATCCGATAATCAAAGGGATAAAAGCTTTTCCGTTCAGGCCGATGCTCTCCATCACACGGTCCATAACCATCGCTACCCGGGCCATGTAACCCGAATCTTCAAGAAGCGAAATAAAGAAAAACAGGATAAAGATTTGCGGTACGAAAACAAGTACACCGCCGACTCCGGCCACGATTCCGTCGAGGATCAGTGCCCTGATAAACGTGCTTGCTCCAATCGCCGTTAAACCAGTTGCGATCCATTCTGTAAGCTGACCGCTCATAAATCCATCAAGCCCATCCGACAACGGGAAGCCGAGCCAGTCAAACGTCAACATAAACATCAGATACATCAACAACAGGAAGATCGGAATCCCTAAAATTCTGTTCGTCACAATTGCGTCCACTCGATCAGTGAAGGTCCGTTTCTTTTCTGCCTTTACGTTGATCGCTTCAAAGATAACCGATTCGATGTATTGATCCCGAACATTAGAAATATGCTGATGCAGGGACTTCGCTACGTTTTGTCCAACTAATTGTTCTTCTGCCTGTTGATAGATTTCTTCCAGTTTGCCGCTGTTTGTTAGCGATTCAAGCTGATGCTTCATTCTCGAGTTGCCTTCTAAGTATTGAATGGCCATCCATCGCTTCGGAATTCCTTTATATTCTGGAAGGACCAGCAGAAGGTCGCTTATCGCTTTTTCAACAATCGGGCCGTAATCGATTTCCAGGGCCTTTGTGTCGCGGTTTTTAACCTCTGTTAAATGATTATTAAGCTCCTCGCAGCCTTTGCCTGTTCTCGCTATGATCGGAAGGACCGTAACATCCAGCACTTTGGATAACTTTTTATGATCAACAAGAATCCCACGGTTCTTAGCTACATCTATCATGTTCAATCCGATCGTGATCGGTTTCCCGAATTCCAGCAGTTGTACAGTCAAATTGAGATTCCGCTTTAGCTGTGAAGCATCGACAATATTCAACACTTCTGAAAAAGACTCATTTAACAAAAAGTCTGTAACTACCCCTTCATCCCGGGAAAGAGGGCTAAGCGTGTAGACTCCAGGCAGGTCGATGATCTCGCCCTGTTTGTTCCTGAATATCCCAACCTTTTTTTCAACCGTAACACCGCTCCAGTTTCCTACATATTCATACGAACCAGTCAGTGCATTAAAAAGGGAGGTCTTCCCTGTATTCGGATTTCCAAAAAGCGCGATTTGATGCTGTGTCATAGTTTTTCAATCCTGATATTCTTCGCTTCGTTCAATCGGATGCTGATGCCCTGCCCGCATGCTTCGATCATACATGGACCGCCGAACGGCAGCTTTCTTTTGATGCAAACTTCCGTGTTTTCTTTCATACCAAGATGAATAAGTCTACGCTGAACTAATTCATTCACTGTTGAAAAATCCGTTATCTTTGCCAATTCTCCGCGACTTAGTTCAGTTAAAACCATCAGAGTTACCTCCATTTTTATGAAAATGATAATTATTATCATAAGCAGTTTTTTAAAAACAAGTAATCTGTTGACGGATTACTTGTTTCCAGGAATTTCATTGAAATCATTTCTCAATTATTTCTATAACTATTCTAATTGATTTTATAGTAGAAGGATGTGATAAACGTCACTTTCGTAAATTACACTATTATTCTACTCCTTCTAAATTCACTTAACAAGTTATTTTGTTGAACTGTTGATTGAAAAATAATATCATTTTTGCAAAGCACTAATATCCTTTAACAGCCGTTGACATTTTTGACAAACGAATGTTAGAGGCTTCATATCGACAAGTGGAGTCTTATCATATACCTTCTTTAATTCCAGCTTTTCTGCCCCTTATCTCCACGGCTACAGCTGAATAGTCGCCGGATACAACGGTTCTTGAATTTCCTTCGGTTAGTCAGAACGTATTGCATAAAAGAATCCCTCCACTTTTTCAAAATAAAAAGCCAGCTCCATATCTGATTAAAGATACGAAACCGGCCCATTCACAGAACGAGAGTGGAAATATCCACGGTTTATCAGTTCGCAAGGATCGCTTTATGTAATGATAAGATATTTATACAAAACAGTGAGTAACAGTCAATATATTCCTGTCATTTTTAAAGCTATCTTACAATAAACCAGTATACAAACATGATACCGAGGTCTCCCAGCGCATGGCTTACAATCGTTCCGATAATCGTGCCCGTCTTTTCCCTGATATATCCCCAAAAGACTCCGGCAATAAAGACCGGAAGAACCGCGACAATATTCAACGGCCGCTCGAACATGGGGATAACGGATAGAAAATGATACAGCGCATAAAAGAAAGAAGTGATCCAGACCGTGTGAAAAGCAGTAAACTTACTTTTCAGTTTCACATGCATAAACTCTCTCCAATAAAATTCCTCGAGGATCGGATTGATCACTAACAAAACAAGGACCAACAAGATTACGCCATTCCCAGAAAAGCCCCACTGGTCTAGCAGATCCGCAAGATAGTCGATATCGATAAAATAGCCATGCAGCCAGTTTAATCCACCGACGATAAAGAGGAAAAAGATAAAACCGCTGACCAGGCCGATCAGAAGGGATCTCCCAACGCTGTTCCCTTTTTCGTAGAAGCGTCCCTCTTTATTGATCAGTGGTACGGCAATCAACCAGCCGTAAAATACTAGAAACGTAAGCGGAATGCTCGAAAAAATTTGCAATCCTGTAAAAATCATGGCGGTTGGACCGATCAAATAGATTAAAAACTTCATATTTTCCTCCAAACGTTTGCCCCTTAAGAAAAAAAGAACCTCTGGTTGGTGTTGTAGCAGGTGTCATTATTCGGATGCAGCAAATACTGTCCATAGCGTAGTGCTTATTGTCCGTAACGTCCCATTTATTTGGCCATATTAACATAAATTTAAACCAAATCCGTATCCGAGTTGTTATTCTTCCTGCAGCTCATTCACAATTACGAAACGATACCCTCTTTCGGACAGGGACTGTAATACCGCACGGTTGTTTTCAGTTCTTCCCTGTGTCATCGGACATCGGGTGCAATAAGAAAATGTCTCCAGGCTCCACATGATCATATCGATCTTTTGCTTGTTCAGGTAGTACGGCAATGCTTTGATCTTCTTTCCATTTAGCGGGCGGAAATCTATTTCGCCCTCATAACCTGTCTCGCGGATTAACTCGTTCCTCTTCTCCACTTCTTCATTAATGAAAGAAGTCTTTTTAAAAATCATACGTTGATGCGAATAAGTGTGATTACCGATTTGATGCCCTGCTTCAGCCACTGCTTTCCCTTCTTCAAAATTCTGTTCGAGCTCATTGCCACTCAGAAAGAAAGTAGCTATGACTCCCTCCTCTCCTCATGTATGTACCTCCATTTACTAAAAGTATATCTAGATCATTATTAAGTTTCCCTCCAGGCTATAGCTTTAAGTTAGCAAGTTACAATTATTTCAGCAGAGCATGCAAAACAACAAGTATGAAAGAGTTGGACATGAGATAGGTAGCCTATCGCTATATAACTTCCTGTTATGTATGATAGACTACTTATATAATTCGCAATCCGAAATAAATTCCGAATAAAAACTATTACTTAAGGTGTTGTCTAATGAACAAATTGGTTTTGTTAATCGCCGCTTTTATTGGTGGCTATTTATTTAACTTTTTCAACATTCCTGCAGGATGGCTATTAGGCGCAATGCTTGTCGGAGCTTTTTACAGGCTTTTTATTGGCGATGTTTCTTATTCTCCAATGCTCTTTGACCTTGCTCTTGCTGTCATCGGTATCAGTATTGGACTGACAATAAAAATCATCATGTTCAAGCAAGTGGCCAGTTTCTTGCTCCCGCTTGCAGTATCCATGTTCACTTTACTGGCAGCTAGCTGGCTGCTTGGGAAACTTCTTGAAAGAAAGTCTAGCCTTGATCCAAAAACGGCCCTCTTTTGCTGCATACCGGCTGGAGCATCCGTTATGATGGCACTTAGCAGAGAATACAAGGCAAATCTCAGTATGGTCGCAGCCTTTCAAACGGTTAGAATCATGTTGTTAGTATCTACGATTCCAATCACCGCAGGCTTTATGTCCTCCTTTATCGAAACAGACGAAGTTCAAAAATCCAGTATTGGAGCAAGTGTGGGTGTAGGTCTCCCATCATCATGGCTCGGATTTGTCCTGTATGCTTTTCTGATAGGCGTAACGTTATTTATCGCAGGAAAATGGAAAATTCCAATTGCTCCATTTTTATATGCTATTATCCTCGGGTTTTTGTTTAACACGTTCATCCATGCCCTTCCATCTATGCCGAACCTGCTGGTTGGTGGAGGAATGGCTATGCTGGGAGTAATCATAGGTCTCAGATTCGACCGGGAATCTGTTGCAGAGTTTAAAAGTATCGGCTGGACTAGCCTTGGAGTTTTGATGGCATTTTTCATCCTTACATTTTTGTCTACATTTGTATTTTATTTATTGACTCCACTCGATTTTATCACGAGTCTGCTTGCTGTCGTCCCGGCCGGAGCTCCGCAGATGGCATCTGTTGCTTCTCTTCTTCACCTGGATGCAAGCATCGTAGCCGCCATGCAAGTAATCAGGCTGTTAGCTATTGTAGTTTTGATACCTCTGATCATCCCATTTTTAGTAAAAACCGAAAAAACGTAAGCCAAAATCCCTATGGTTATGCCCAAAGGGATTTTTCTTTCCAACTATATGTATTTTGGAATAAACAGATGACGCAATTCCTCAATTTCATCCTACATGGTAGGTATCCTTGATGAGAATATGACATCATTGTAAGCTTCTTAATTCATTGCTTTTCTAAGAACTATTTTCCGATACATTCCATTCAGCATGATCGGAGAATCTTCCTGTAATGTTAATGTCCTTCCATGCTCTTCAAATATCGCTTTGAAAGCTATTCCGATATCGGTTCCTAAGACACTTATGATTGGTCTCAGCAATCTTTTATGAAACGGAAGAGCCTTGTTATCAGGTGCGAACTTATCAAATATAACCATTACGCCATTAGGCTTTAACAATCTCTCCATCTCTCGAAAACATCTCGGTGCATCCGGAACTACCGAAAGTATTAAGTGAGCGAACACAAAATCAAATGATTGGTCATCGAATCCCATATCCTGAGCGTCCATTTCGAAAAACTTCACCGTCCCGTTTCGGTCCTTCGCTTTTGCCTTAACCAGCATATCAGCTGAAAAATCTATGGCTGTAATATTGAACTTTTCATAATCTATCAATTCTAGATCTGCACCGGTTCCTACTCCAACAAACAATATTTTATGTTCCGGAAGAAGTGTAATCTTTCGAAAAATTTCCTTTCTGGCATTTAGAAACAAACCAGCATTAAAAACCTTATCGTAAACTGGTGACCAAATTCTGTATATAATTTTGTTCCAGGAATTTATCACCTGCGCTTTCCTCCTTTAAAATAACTTAACCTGAACGAATGGAGAGTTTATATCGATAAAGCTTTTCATAAAACACTCTTTACTTATTTCGAAACCGTGCAAGATAATTCCTTTTAATAAAATAAAAATTTACGTCAGGAAAACAAGGACAATTTTCACATTTTATTCCTCACTAATAATTAAAATAGTTAAAATTTTCTTAAAAAAAGGTTCATTTTACCCACATCCCTTTTATATACTTAAAGTGATACATACTTTTATCTAGGAGGTGAATGTGTTGAAATTAGGTGTAGCTTTCTTAAAAATCGCTGCTGTATATTTTTTGTTCGGAGTTGGAATGGGAATAACAATGGAAATTCTACAGGATCATCGACTGGCTGGAGCACACGCCCATATTAACCTTGTTGGCTGGGCATCCATGGCATTGTTTGGTGTTATGTATGTCCTGTTCCCCAAAGCAGGCGAATCCATTTTAGCAAAACTTCATTTCTGGCTTTATAACATTTCTTTGCCATTATTCATGCTAGGACTTTCTTTCTTACTTTATGGTAACGAATCCTTAATGTTCTTACTGATGATTTTCCCTAACATCCTTGTGTTGAGCGTCGTACTTTTTGTAATTAACGTATTTATGCATGTAAAAGCTGATAATATTACGAAGATATTTAATAAAGATCAAAAATCTGCGGTATAAAAAATGCCCGCATGGATTTTCCATGTGGGCATTTTGTTATTTATTGATTAGAAAACAGCGCTTTTTGATCAAGTGTTAAATTGGTATTTTGTTTTTCTCCATCTCGATAGTATGTTACTTTTACCTCTTCTCCTGCTTCTGTTTTATTATATAGATATTCTCTTAAATCGAGGCTATTTTTTATCTCTGTTTCTTCGATCGAGACAATGATATCTTTGGCCTGCAAACCCGCGTTTTCTGCTGGAGAATCTGGTTCAACCGAACGGATAACAATACCTTGCTTTACATCTTCAGGCAAGTTAATTTCTTTCTCTAACATTTCTCGCGGTATATCCGATAGATTAAGAATCGATACACCCAAATATGGGCGTTTAACCTCTCCCTCAGATTCTAGTTGTTCTATAATCGGCTGTGCAACATCGGCAGGGATAGAAAACCCGATTCCTTCTACTGTTGTTCTGGCAATTTTAGAAGAGTTTATGCCTACAACTTCCCCGTTGATGTTTATTAACGGACCACCGCTGTTTCCAGGATTGATCGACGCATCGGTCTGTAGTACCTGCGCTTCCCAATCCGGCGTTTTGTCTCCATTTATATCAACCGGAATAGACTCGTTTACATTAGAAATAACACCGGTCGTTACTGTTCCTTCCAAAAATCCTAACGGGTTACCAACTGCGATAGCTGGTTCTCCTACATTTAATTTGCTAGAATCTCCAAAGTCAGCAACGGTTTTAACATTTTTAGCATCGATCTCCAAAACAGCAATATCCATCAGTGGATCAGTACCGAGAAGTTTGGCAGACACGGTTGTATTTTCCGCCAACTTCACCACAAGGCTGTCTGCTTTTTCGACTACATGATTGTTTGTCGCTACATAGGCTTTTCCGTTTTCTTTCTTATAAATGAAACCTGAACCCGCTCCAACAGCCTGCTGCTGGCCATCACTTTCACTACTATCTCCTCCAAATATGGAGCCCTGTTGAGGAGTTCTCTTGTTGATTACACTGACCACAGCATCCCTCACTTCCTTGACTGCTTCGGTCACATCTGTTGTTACTCCGGTATTTTCCGTTTCTGACGTTTCTTCCTTGTTGTTTGCTTCAGCAGAGGAGTTTTTATTGGAAGAATCTTCACTTGAATTATCGTTAGAAGATTCTGCCGTGGAATTATTACTTGAATCCCCCTCTGAAGACGTTTGATCATCACTTACACAACCGGTCAACGGCATAATAAGCATCGCACTCATAAGAATTCCAGTGATCCCTTTCCGTGACCACTGTTTCGTGGCTTCTATTCTACTATTGTCCTCTCCCACTACTATCACATCCTTATCATTTCTTTTATACTATTTTCCCTACCTTCACTGAAAGAAACATAGCTATATAAAAAGAAAGAAAAAATCCATCCTGTGGACTGGAAGGGAAGTGTTTATTGCAATATGGTTTTTTTTAGAAAAATTTAAAGACACCATTTTTCGTTCATTCACCAATTATATTACCCAGATTCCATTTTTTGATGTTGAATGAAGTATTTCTCAACGATTCAAACTGAATGCTCTCATCATCTGGAACAGGGTAGAACCTGGCGGTAAAGGTTTCCTCACCATTATTGATAAATACTTCAATCGAAGATGTATCAATAAAGATTCTTAATGAGTTAAGGTCATCTAGATAACATTGTCGTTTTTCAACGGTTCCGTCAACATAACTTTTCCGCTCCAGAGAAAAGAGATTTTGCTTTTTCGAGTATACTATTCTCGCAGCCCCGCCTATTGTAATAGAGAACCATCCTTCTGAAACCTGAATGTTATCTAACAACAGCTCAACAGCTTTTCCACTTACTTCTTTCAGTTTCACATTTTCATAATTCAGTACTACTTTATGTTCAATCGCCTCTCCAAGACGAAGGCTTTCAAGTTCCTGAACCGGTAGTTGAACAACTTTCCCACCAGTTAGTCTCAACTCTCGCGGAATCGTCATGTTGTGTAGCCACTTATGTCCTATCGTTGGATGGTCCTGCTCATTCTGGTCCGGTACGCTCATCCAGGCAAAAAGAATCCTTCTGCCCTGTTCGTCTTCGGTTGTTTGCGGCGCATAAAAATCGAAACCTCGGTCAAGTTCTTCGAATTCTCCATGCATGAATACACCACTCACCGGTTCGAAAGTACCGATAACATAACCTGATTGATAAACGTTCTGATACTCCATTCCTTCCGGCTTTAGTCCCTGGGGAGAAAAAACCAAAACATCGGTCTCATCAAGAGAAAACAAATCCGGACATTCAAACATGTATCCAAAGTCATTTAGCGGGGGCTTTCCTCCTCCTGCTAACATTCCAAGGTGTTCCCAATCAATAAGGTCCTCAGAAGCAAACAGGGCGACTGCACCCTTCAAGTCACTCGTTTGAGCACCGACAACCATGAAGTACCGGCCATCTTGTTCCCACACTTTTGGATCTCGGAAGTGTGATGTATAACCTACAGGAAGTTCAATTACAGGACCTTTTTTATCGAAGTTAACTCCGTCCCCGGACACTGCAAGACACTGGTACGTCTCTCTGTTTCCTTCCTTATCTTTTACATTTCCGGTATAAAACAAATGAAGTTCATCATTATGTCCGATCGCGCTCCCGGAGTAACAGCCGTTCTTTTCAAACCATTCGGATGGAGTCAATGCGATTTCTTCATGCTTCCAGGTCACAAGATCCTTTGAAACGTAATGCCCCCAAAACTTTGCACCATGACCAGTCTTAAACGGCATCCATTGATAAAAAAGGTGATAATTTCCGTCCCATTGGATAAAACCATTAGGATCATTCAACAAGCCGACCGGGGGCATCAGGTGGTACTTTAAGCGATAAGGGTCCTGTTCCACAATATCTTTATTTAGTTCTATCTCTTCGTATGCCTTACGCCGAAGCTGTTGATCTCTCGACAAGATCACTCCACCTCTTTCTTCAGGTGTTCTTTGACTTCATCCCGAGTTGGAAGTGCTGTCATTGCACCTTTCGTTGATGCTGCCAGTGCACCAGAAACAGACGCGAATTTAACCATTTGGACAGCTTTCTCAAGAGATAGAGAACGAATATTTCCATCGTAGTTATTCAAGGAGAAAAGTATGCCTGAAACAAAGGCATCCCCTGCACCTGTAGTATCGACTGCTTTTATCTTCATAGCAGGTACATGTTCAATTCCTTCGGAAGTGCTGACATAGCTTCCCTCCGCTCCAAACGTGACGAGGATGATCGGTATTTCATACGTTTTTAATTTCTCAATTCCCTTCTCGATGTCTTTTTCTCCAGTGATAAATTCAAGTTCTTCTTCTGAAATCTTTAAAAGATCTGCCAGTCCTAACATAGATACAATCGTTTCCCGAGCCTGTTCCTTCGAGTTCCATAGCCCTAAGCGCAAATTAGGATCATAAGATATGAGCATCCCTTTTTCTTTTGCCACCTTTACCGCATGGTGGGTCGCCTCTTTCGCCGGGCTGGTGATCATCGAAATCGATCCAAAATGCAGTATTTTGTGATCATCAAAATCAGCTTCCTCTATCTCCTCTACCTTTAAAAATCGATCCGCACTGGGATCAATATAAAAATCAAAGCTTCGTTCTCCGTCTTCGGCGTTTGTTACGAAAACAACTCCTGTCCTAACATCCTCTGTCAAAATCATTCGTTCCGTACGAACACCATATTGTTGTAACGTTTCTTTTAAAAATCGACCCAGAACATCATCCCCTACCTTTCCTACAAAGGTAGATTTCAATCCTAACCGGGCTATACCAACTGCTACATTGGCAGGTGCTCCACCAGGACTTTTTTGATACGTGATGTTTTCTTGATCAAGCGGAATAAAGTCAATGAGTGCTTCCCCTAATGCGATAACTCCATGCTTTTTCATCTTTTCCACCTACTTAAGCTTTATTTAGTCTCTTTTATTTTAAAAAGTACCTTTAAAAAAAGAAAGGGGGCCAACACATCTAGTATGCCAGTTCCCCCATAGCTTTGTTTAAGAAGCCTGTCTTGTTGCTCCGTCATTAGCCGTTTCCTTTTTTTCTTCTTTCCAGCCCAGCAGCAAGGCCGCAATGAATGCACCAGCTACTGCGATGATAAATCCTATGCCGTAGTTAATCGGATCCTGGGCGATCGCAAACATCGGAATACCAGTTAACCCGATACCATTCGCCATCACCTGTGAAGTTACTACATAGGCACCACCAAGCGCACCACCTATTGCCGCTCCAATAAACGGACGACGGTATCTTAAATTAACACCGAAAATAGCGGGTTCCGTAATTCCAAGAAAAGCAGATACTGCAGCTGGAATCGCAATTTCTTTCGTCTTCTGGTTCTTTGTTTTGAAAAATACTGCCAGTGCTGCTCCACCCTGTGCCACATTTGCCATGGCCCAGATCGGCAGCAAATAGTTTCCTCCGATTTTAGCCAATAGCTCCGCTTCGATCGCATGGAAGCTGTGATGGACTCCCGTCAACACAATCGTTGAATAAAGACCTCCAAAAATAAACCCTGCAATCGGACCAGCAATATCATAGACAAGATTCAATGCTGTAGTGATTCCATCACCAAGAATGCGGCCTAACGGGCCTACCACTAGTAGTGCAATAAAACCAGTAAAGATAACTGTCAGGAAAGGTGTTAAAAGTAAATCTACAACATTTGGAATCACTTTACGCAAAGCTCTTTCAAGTTTTGCCATAATATAAACTGTTAATAAGACCGGGATAACTGTTCCCTGATAGCCAAGCATCTCTACCCCAAAACCGAAAAAGTCCAGTGTAGAAGGCTGTGCATCAGCAAGCCCCCATGGGTTAAGCAGAGCCGGGTGAGTCATTATCCCTCCGATAACAGCACCAAGGTACGGGTTACCGCCAAATTCTTTTGCAGCACTATAACCGATTAAGATAGGCAAAATGATAAATGCTGCAGAAGAAAACATATCCAGCATGACAAATAGTGTACTTTCTGGATCCATCCACTCGTAGGTACGCATCAGGCCAAGAAGTCCCATCAGCATACCAGAAGCAACAATAGCAGGAATGATCGGAACAAAGATATTCGATAACGTTCTTGCAAACCGCGCAAACGGATTCATTTTCTTTTTCGCTGCATCACCATGTGATACATTAGAAGATTTATCTTCTTCCATGGAGACCCCTACGAGAGGAGCAAATTCGGAATAAACTTTATTGACAGCGCCTGTACCAAAGATTATTTGAAATTGACCTGAACTGGAGAATGCTCCCTTTACACCTTCTATTTCTTCAATCGCTTCTTTATTGATTCGGCTTTCGTCTTCAATCACTAGACGAAGCCGGGTTGCACAATGTGTCGCGCTTATTACATTGTTTTTGCCGCCTAATAGAGTGACAAGTTGTTGTGCTACTTCATGAGTATCCATATTAGTTTCCTCCTCGATTTTGTTGATTGCAGGCTTTTTTTAAGTATTTTGAATGTTGAACTCGGATTAAAGAATCTTTCTTAGTGTTTCACGGTGTTTTATTAGTACCTCAGGACAATCAGTTATAACCTTTTTCAGATTCCAAACCCAGCCCAACAAAAAAAGACCTAAAATATACAAAGTATACATAGGTATCTCAAGAGAGACGCATTACCTATGACGCCTTATACATTCTAGGTCTTGCCTGCATTACCAGTAACAATCCTGCAATATGAACTTTTTACTGTTTATTATTCTACAATGTGAAAGCGCTATCGTCAACTACTAAAGCATATTTTCTTCTTACTTTTGGATAAGCCTCTGGAGATGCAGCGAAATATAAGCGATTTCCGTTTCAGGTAAATCCACACTGTATTCTTCTTGTAAATACTTTGCAATTTCCTTTGATGTTTCAAACGCTCTTTCATATTTTATTTTTATTAATTCCATCATATCCACATCCATCGGTTCAAACTCGCTTCCCTGATCGATTCTATTTAAGGCAAACCGCAGATGAGTCATCAGTCTCTGATAATTGATACTGGATTCTTCGATCGTAAGATTCAACTTCATTTCAACTCGCTCGATAAATTCTCTTAAAATAGTTGCTCTTTCAAGTGATTCACTCATCGAGAGTCCGCCAAGTTTCGCTGTATGTATGTGAAGCGCAATATGGGCAACTTCATCAAGAGGAATTTCAACACCGATCTCCTTTTTAATCTCTTCTTTTGCCCACAATCCTATTTCATACTCTTTCTTATACAATAATTTTATTTCATTTGTTAACTTGTTTTGTATGGGAAAGCCCTGTTCCAGCCTTTCCAATGCAAAAGAAAGATGGTCTGTTAGGGCAATATGAATGTGATCATTTAACGGTGAGTTCAAATATCCCTCAGCATAACTAATGACTTTTTCTGCGAGCTCGATATGTTCTTCAGGCAGTGTTGCCAGCAGCTGCTGGAACTTTTCTGAAGAATTATCGTGTAACAGGAAGATCTTTTCAATGTTTTGTTTTTGGATGATGTCATTTTTCCGTTTTTGGAACGCGATGCCCTTTCCCATCACAATCTTTTCCTGGGGACCATCAATGACGACGACAGCATTATTATTTAAAATCTTGAAAATCCGCATACTGTATCTTCCTCCGGTGAATTGCTATCTATCATCATACCTGAAAGAGCAACCACTAAACAAGCGTATGTTCTTTATTACCTTTTAGCAGTTGCTTTCATTTAAGCTTTCTATATTTTTCACCTGGACACTGGCACTAATACCTATGTCATGAATATTTTAAAACAGAGTATAAGAAGAATGGAGTGCCAACAATGTCCATAATTGAAGGAAACCACTTTATATACACTGTCCGGCAAGGTGATACGCTTTATGATATAGCCAGACGACTGGGAAGCAATGTAGAGATGATTACCCGGGCCAATGCATTATATCCCCCTTTTACGGATGTGGGATTAATTTTCCCGGGAGAAGTTCTTATCGTTCCATTGACAACAGCTTCGCCACAGCCTAATCGAGTCTATCAAATTGTTAGTCCAGGAGACACATTAACTCAATATGTCACCAGATATTCCACCAGTTTGGACTTACTCACGGGGATCAATCCAGCAATACAGGACCCAAACTTGATCAATGTTAACTCTGTGGTACTGGTACCTGCTTTCATTTATGAAGTGGAACCGAATGATACTATTTTTAAGCTCTCAAGAAGATTCGGGCTATCGATGAATTCTATTATCGAAGCTAACAGGGGCCGAACTGGCTTCTCACCTGATTTGATTTATCAAGGATACCGACTGATAATTCCTCTTCCAACTTCTAGAAACATTGTTGTTTTCCATCCAATGCCCGGCACAACGATTAGCAACAGGGAGTTCTTAGAAGGGTATGCCCGGGTGTTTGAAGGAGTTGCTCTTTATAGAGTGGTTGACGACAATGGCCAGGTAGTGGCAAAAGAAACGGCAATTCAAACAACGGCCGGTGCACCTTCATACGGATATTTTGGGACACAGATCAGGTTTGACAGAACACCATCTACCCGTACCGGCGAACTTTGGGTTTATTCGCGCAGCCCTCGGGATGGAAGCATTCAAGATCTTGTTCAAATAAGAATTATGTTCTCATAAAAAAGGCTTTTTTCGCATATCTTGTTGCTTTACAAGCTTCAAATTTGAGATGAACTGCGACATAACGGATGGTTGCCCGCGGAAAGCGAACTGCCCGGAGTGGAAATCAATGCTGCATTTGAGCCACAGTATATCACTTTTGTGCATAGACAATAATCCTTTGAAAAACAGCAAAAAAATTGCTTTCGTAATATACAAATTAGTGTAAGCTAATACTAAACCTGATAAGTAACCGACAAACCAGACAGGAGATTTTACATGGGCAATATAGAAAAAGTCGTCGATCGTTTGTCATGCTGGGAGGAACCGATCAGTTTTCAGACACCTGTAGAAAAAACAGCTGACATTGAAGCATACCTCGATTTCTATGGATTTGATCTAAAGGATATCGATCTTCATTTTGGAAAGGTAGATATCAACGAAACCAAGATTATGGCACAAATTTATGTGCCGAGAAAAAGCAAAGGGAACATTTTTCTTCTGCATGGATATCTTGACCATGTAGGAACATTAAAAAATGTCATCAAGAATTTAACCAAAAATCATTATACGGTGATTAGCTACGATCTTCAGGGCCATGGGCTTTCCGGAGGGGACTCAGCCTCAGTAGCCGATTTTTCTGACTATGTGAAAACGCTGGAAAAGTTAATAAGCATTGCAAAAAATGAAATGGCTGAACCCTTTTATATTATTGGCCATAGTACAGGCGGAGCGATTGCGATCAATTATGTATTAAAAAACCATGACCACCACTTCAAAAAAGTTTTGCTTATTGCCCCCCTCGTAAGGTCGAACCACTGGAATTTAACAAAGCTCGGGTTTCATCTGATGGAGCCTATCCCATTCCTTGACGACATTCGAAGAAAATTTCGGGAAAACTCTTCCGATACGGCATACATTTCTTTTATGAAAAACGATCCTTTACAACCTGCTGCAATTCCTTTGCAATGGATCGATGCATTAATGAACTGGAACAAAGAGATACAAACATACAGCCCTACAAACACATCGGCATGTGTCATCCAGGGGGATAAGGATAAAACGGTTGATTGGAAACATAATTTAGCGTTTATCAATGAAAAGTTTACTCAGTTAGAAGAACACCATATAAAGAACGGCAGGCACGCACTGCTTAATGAAAAGAAAGAAATTCGAGAAAACGTTTATGCCAGGATTCTTCGATTTTTAGAATCCAATTGAGTTGCAAAACAAACTGGCACCCAATTTATGGAGTGTTGCCAGTTTATTTCGTGGTGAAGATTATTGGAAAAAGTTCATGAAAAAAGTTGTCTGTCTTTGAAGTTTCTTCATTGTAGTAAGTCTTCTAGAATGAACTAAATACATAACATGCAGGGTCTTGTTTATTGACCATTATCCTTTCAAATGTTAATAATTAGTTAACAGAAAATTTAGAAATAGGGTGAAGGTCGATGACGGAAGAAGAAGTTAAACGGTACAATGAACTGCTAAAACAATTTCAAACCTTTGTGAACCGGTCCCTTACTAAAAAAGAAATCGAATTTATAAAATGGATAGTGAAACGCAGCATGGAAGTAGAATATATAGAGCCCTCAAAGGAATGAAAGATTTTACTTCTATAACATCTTTTAATTGATTTTAAAGTCATTGTTTCTGTGTATTAGTTCTGTTTAGTCAACAATAGGAGGTATTGTAAAGACTTCTCTATCCTCCTTCTCCTTTTTATTCCTCGAACAGCTTCCTGGTTTTAAAATTCAAAATAAACAGGTATACTAATAAGTATAGAAAGGGAGTAATAAAATTGAATGAAAAACAAATTGAAACAATCGCTGTTGCGCTGTACACGGTCAACAAGCATGCAAAAGTTGCCTCGAAAGAAAGCCAGCTTTATCTCCTGAAAAATAATGCCCTCAATAAACTGCTTAGAGAAGGAATCGCCAAGAAGATTGGAATCCACAAAGCCACTTCAGCAAAGTACTCCAAACAACAGCTGGAATTATTAATCCAGATAGGCCGTTTTACTTTTCATCAGAAACCAACCAAACATGACCTCAAGAATTTTCCGCACCTTGGGGAACGAGATGAAGGCATTCGAAATCCGAAAATCCATATGCCGTTAAAAAAAGCAAGACAAACCCTGGAACAATATGCAGGACGTGTGAAACAGCCAGAACTGAAAAAGAAAAAAGATGACAGCAAACTGTCGCTCTGGGAAAGAAACAAAAAGGCACAGGAAAAGATCGGACTTGGCTCATGGTAATGTGAAAAAACCGGACAGAAAAATTTTTCTGTCCGGTTTTTTTGCATTTTTTACAGTTATACCGCTGCCCCTGATTCTTTTCGCAAGCGGGAAAATTGTGTCGCTGCAAACCATACAGCAACAGCAAAGACAATACCCGCGAAGATAAATTCGATGCGGTTGCCGAATTGATAGAAGAATTCTCCTATCAGCGGTCCTGCCGCCATCCCTAGATAGCGAAAAAAGTTATAGACGCCTATTGCTGTCGCACGATTATGATGAAATTCCTCAGCAAGTATAGTCGTTTGAACCGGCAACGAAAGGCCGAGACAAAATCCGAACAAAGAGATGCTGACAATGAGCGCAGGCAATGCAACAGGAGCGAGCAAGACGAATAAAAAAGTTGCGAACACATTGAGTGAAGCAGTAACCGTCAACAACTTATTGCCCTGAAAGTATTCCTGCACCCTTCCTCCTGTAAAACTGCCGATCACGACGAACAAGGACATCGGGAGAAACACCAGTCCGTTCTCACTCGCCGATAAACCATAGAAACTTGTTAGTAGATCTGGCAAGAAGACCAGGAAGTTATAGAACGTAAAATATTGAATGAAACCTAACAATATAACAGCCGACCCTGACCGTTTTGATAAAACATCGGAAAATTGTCGCATACTGAAGCGGGCTCTCAGGTCAGAATCCGGCTTCGTTTCAGGTAAATAGATAAAATTAGCTAGCCATAATAACAGTGCAGTGACAGCCAGTACCCAGAACACACTGTGAAAGCCGAAATGTTCTCCTACAAATCCGCCGATCACAGGTCCCACGACCGGCCCTAACGCCACAAGCATCTGAAAGGTTCCCATCGCCCTTCCACGTAATTTCCCTTCATATAAATCCCCGATCACACTCACTGCCACAACAGAACCGACAGCCATTCCACCTGCTTGCAACGCCCGGAACGCTAGCAGCAAATAAATCGAGGAAGAAAATGCTGCTCCAATAGATGCGACAACATAGATCAAGATCCCCGTTAATAATACTTTTCTCCTTCCCCGCCTATCTGTCATAGGACCATAGACGATTTGCATCAACGCCAGAACGAGAGTGAAAATCGAAATAGTCAGGTTTACCATAAACCCGGAAGTATGAAGCTGCTGTTCGACTTCCGGCAGCATCGGTGTATAAATCGTCTGTGTAAAAGGCCCGAAAAAGGCAGCGAACGAAACAAGATATACAATCCATCTTTTATTCATAATTTAAAACCAGCTTTCTATCTTTCATTCTAAGATGTTCAAATTTTACCAAAAAAGGTTCCTGATTTCGAAAAATGTGTTTTCCACAGGTTTGCTATGCAATAAAACGGCCACCTTCTCTACAAAGGTGACCACTATTTTCTGCATCTATTCTTCTATATCAACGATCATATCATCCACTTCCGGTGAAGATTTGATCAGGCCGGCATCATACATCCAGTCCCGGACTTCTTCCCATGACGCTTTGCTTTGAGACCCGAACTCCGCTCCGTCCTCTTCCATTTTCGGAAGGAGAATATCGATGCTCTCTTGTTCTACCTCTTCTACAAGCGGGAAGTTTGCTTCATCCTGGTTACTAAGTAGGATGTTCAATGCTTCATCAGGATTTGCCTTCATAAATTGATAACCTTTTTCAGCTGCTCTCCAGAAAGCCTGAATCGCATCCTTATCTTTTTTCCATGTTTCATCCCCGGTCACGAGCACGATCTCATTGTAAGCGGGCACGCCATAGTCGACCGGGTTGAAATAGCGGGTATCGTAACCCTTATGTTTTAACACCGGTACTTCATGGTTAATGTATGCACCGATCACGGCATCCACTTTTTCTGAAACGATCGATGAACCAAGTTCAAAACCAACATCGACCATGTCCACCTTGCTGAAATCTCCGCCGTCATTTTCGACCATCGTTTGAAGTAAAGCCTCGTTCAACGGGATACCCGGGTAACCTACCGTTTTCCCTTCTAAATCTTTTGGAGATTGAATCGGGCTGTCTTCCATAAAGACAACATGGTTTAACGGTGAGCGAACGATCGACGCAACTGATTTAACAGGAACCTTTTCGTTTGCACGGGCGATGATCACATCCGGCTGATAGTACAATCCAAGCGTCACTTTTCCAGAAGCTGCAAGGTTCAACGGATCTGTCGGGTTGGCCGGGAACTGGATATCCACCTTTACTCCCTCATCTTCAAAGTACCCTTTCTCCTGTGCTACGTATAAATAGCTGTGCACCGCGTTCGGATACCAATCGAGCATGATGCTCACTTCTTTAAGACCTTTATTGCCCGGGTCCCCATCTGTTCCGTTACTGCCTGCCGTTTCCGAATTTCCGCAAGCAGCTAACGCTAATAAAGCTAGAATAGTAATGAAAACTAAAAGTTTCTTCACACCTGTTTCCTCCATCTCAATACGATTTTTTCAATAACTGTAACGAGTAAAAACAATAGGATGCCGACTGCTGATAACAGGACGATCGGAGCGAATACAGCAGCACCATCAAACTGGGTCATCATACGGCGGCTAAAATATCCAAGTCCAGCCTGTGCCCCGAGCCATTCGCCGATCGCTGCTCCGATCACACTCATCGTGACCGCGACCTTTAGCCCTGAAAAAATGGACGGCATAGCTGACGGTACATCCAGTTTAAGAAACAGGTCTTTTTTGGATGCTCCCATCGTCAGCATCAGTTCTTTCAAATCTTTATCAGAAGAACGCAATCCATCGAACGCACTCACTGTAATAGGGAAAAACGTGATCAACACCGTTACGACGACCTTGCTCCAGATCGAATAGCCGAACCAGAGCACAAAGATCGGTGCAAGTGCGATGATCGGAATGGTCTGTGACGAAATGATGATCGGATAAAAAGCTTTCTCCGCGATTCTGCTCACGTTCATCCAGATCGCAAGGCCAAAGCCGACGATGATTGAAATGGCGAGTCCGATCACGATGATCAAAAGAGTAGCTGGCAAGTGTTCGAATATAAGTACCTCCCGCAGTTCCCAGAGCTTCACTGCGATTTCGCTCGGAGTCGGGAGGATGAAGCTTTTACCGTAAGACCATGCGCCGATTTCCCAGATGACCAGCAAGACGAGAACGAGTGAACTTGATAGTAGATAGGAATGAAGTTTTCTCATGATAACTCCTTCGAACGAAGCTGGTCGATCAGTTGTTCTTTTAGTGTCACGACTTCCGGACGGCTCAGGTCACGGACGGTTCTGGGACGCCCGAGCGGTACCGTTACTTCTGTCAACTGGTGGTTCGGTCTTCCGGTCAGAACGAAAATTCGGTCTGATAAAAACAACGCTTCATCCACATCATGCGTGATGAACAATATCGTCTTCTTCCATTTCTGCCACTGGGCAAGCAGCCATTCCTGCATCGAAAGCCGGGTGATCGCATCGAGTGCGCTGAACGGTTCATCTAGTAAAAGGATGTTCGAACCACTCAAGATACTTCTCAGAAAAGAAACACGCTGCCGCATCCCGCCGGAAAGATCGCCAGGATATTTATCCTCCACGCCTTTTAATCCGAAGTCATCTAACAGCTGCAGTACACGACTTTCTGCTTCTGCTTTCTTCATGCCTTTGATCTCGAGAGGCAGCACGGCGTTTTCCTTGATCGTCCTCCAGGGCATCAACAGATCCTGCTGCGGCATGTAGCCGACCTGCCCGAGCCTGTTCTCAGTCTTTTTCCCGTTGAGGAAAATCTCTCCCGCCGCTGGATTCTCAAGCCCTGTGACCAGACGGAATATCGTACTCTTGCCAGATCCGCTCGGTCCGATGATACTGACGAACTCCCCGTCATTCACACGAAAGTCGATGCCATCAAAAATAGAAACAGCTTCTTTCTTTTTGCCAGTTTGATAGTGGAATGCAATACTATTAAAGGCTAAAACCGAATCACTCATCGGTCGGCCACATTTCCCTGTTGTACGCCATATCCCAGAACATATATTCATAACGGGTCGTGTTGAGGAAGATTTCTTCGAGCTTCTGGAGCTCCTCCTCTGACTTTCCTTCCGCCGCTTTATCCATCAATTCGATGCACCATTGGGCCAGCTCTCCGAATTCTTCCGAGCTGTACATCTTGATCCATTCCCCGTACAATTCATGGTCGCATGCTCCAGGTACCTCATTCAGCTCTTTACCGATCTCCCAGTAGCTCCACATGCATGGAAGAAGCGCCGCGAGCAGTTCTGCAAGCGTTCCGTTCTGGGCAGAATACAGCATGTAATGGGTGTATGCCAGAGTGACCGGAGAAGCTTCCGCATTCTCCAGCTCCTCGTTCGAGATACCAAAACGCTCCGCATACTGCCGGTGAAGCGCCATCTCTTCGTTCATAGTGGAATTAAGGAGTTCTGCGAATTTCCCCATGTCCTCCAGGTTCGTCGCTTTTACAGCACCGATCGCAAACAGCTTGCTGTAATCGATCAAATAAATATAATCCTGGATCATATAAAAACGGAATTTATCCTGATCTAACGTTCCATCCCCCATCTCTTTTACAAAAGGATGGGCATGGTTCTTTCGCCAGATTGGCTGAAGCTTTTCATATAGATGCTCGGTAAACGTCATTTGTCTCACTCCAATTCAGTTATTTTTGTGTATGGCACCATTGGTAGATGAACTTTAAAAGCACCTGTGTATAGGAAACTAACTGCTCGATCGAAACCTGTTCATTGACGGCATGGGCATTTTGCAAGTCGCCAGGACCGTAGATGGCAGCAGGGATTCCCGCGTCGCTGAACCAGCCACCGTCTGTTACGGTCGGTGAAACATCGACGATCGCCTTTTCGTTCAGGATGCATTCATGTGAGTTCATGAGAGTATGAACGGCAGGATGCACTGAATCAACTTCAAGCGACGGAAAAATTTCGCCGCGGTCTTCGATCATCGATGTGCCGCCCCACTCAAATGTTGGCGGGTTCTCACGCAACCATGGATCTCCTTTGGCAACAGCCAGGATATGCTCTTCAATTTCTTTGGAAACCTGCTCATATGTTTCATCCGGATAAAAATGGACCGTAATCCATAAGCGGCATTCATCAGCGATAAAGGCCGCATGCCTTCCCCCTTCGATCACCGCAGGATTGATCGTGTTCGTTCCCGGTGGATACCCCGGATAGCTTTTCATTACAGCCCAGTGCCTTTCCAGCTCCTGAAGCCCCTGGATAATTTTGGCCATCTTCTCGATCGTGCTTGCTGCGTGAAGCTTTCCTCCCGCATGGATCATGTTCCGGCGAGTCGCATCATGATAAGTTTTCTTACTTTTTACAGTGATCCAGCCGGTGATGACGCCGCCCTGGCCCTGAATATGTAGATCGCTCGTATCAACCACAACCGCAAAGTCTGCAGTATATCCTCGCTTGCAGCATTCCAGCGTACCCGCTTCTCCAACTTCTTCTCCTATAACAGACTGGAAGGTTAGATCACCCGGGAGTTTGATTCCTGCTTCATGGAGTAATTGGATTGCGAATAACGCTCCGGCGAGACCGCCCTTCATATCTGCTGCTCCTCTACCGATCACCTTGCCATCTCTTATGATAGGAGTGAACGGATCTGTTTCCCACTCTTCATCCTCGCTAACCTCGGCTACATCCATATGGCCGTTGATGATGAGGCTCTTATGCTGTTCTGGATCAGTCCCTTTCAGCAAACCTACGACGTTCGGATCACCGGGATACACATCCCACTTGTCGATGCAGAATCCTTTTTCTTGAAGGAACTCGGTGACAAACTTCTGAGCATCTTCTGTGTTTCGTGCTGGAGGTGCAGGCGTTTTAAAGCGGATGAGCGTTTCTAACAGATCTATTAGCTCATCCTGCCGTTCTTTTACTTGATGGAGTATAGTCAATAATTTTTCATCCACTAGCGATACCTCCCTTGAATTGGTTAGTGGGTCAGGCTAATAAACGATGAGATTTGGACAACAAATTTTTTATGTGGCAAATAAATCAGGCAAACCCGACAATAAAACAAGAATGAAAAACTATAAGCCTGGCTTCTAAGCGGTCCCGACGGCTATTTCGGCAAATATATCAATTAAACTATTAAAAAGCTCCCTATTCCTTACTTTTGGTCATTAAAAACCCCTTACTAACATGAATGCTCGGCGAAATTGCAATTAAAAAAACCACTTCATCAAGAAGTGGTTGCGTTGTATGTCTTAAGAATGTTGATTTTACCTAATTACATATAAAACAATTAGATATCACCAAACGTTCCGTACCACTTCCCTTCGCTAGTATTACCTAGATCAGGTTCAAGGGTTAAGGCAGCGATTGCCTCTCTCAGCTTTTCAGCACCCCTAGTGTTACATATGAAGTTTTGTTCCAAATTTCTTATTAACATAGTTACACAATTAAAATTTGAAGTCAACAGTCTTTTCTTGAGGATAGTTAACGAAAGACGTCCTCTAAATAACAATGAGGTCATTACTTAGATGAACAGAAATAATCTTGTTCAACTCTTCTACGGTCAGCGCCGGCATCTCTTGATTTGTCTTCTTAGAATACATGGTCTGCCTGGCATTTTCCTGGTAATCCCTGAATTGCTTTTAAGAGGATTAATACTTTCTCCTCAAGCCTGTTGTCATCTCCAACAGGAGGTAATTCCGCATTCACCGTGCCCTGTCATGTTAATTCCGTACGGAGGTTCAGCATCATTTATTCGGAGTTTCAAGATAAAATCATTGAAAAAGGAGCAGCTAGCAGCTACCCCAAGAATATTTTTTAGAAAAAGTCATAAAAACTAGCCGGTCTCGTAGGAATACCTTCTTTAAACTTTTGAAACTCTTCCTTGCTTCCAGATATTTTCCTGCAATCATATAAGAAGTCAGCTGTTTGATAACCGATTAAAGCTGCCATCAGTGTCTGGATGTCCATCTGTAAACCTTGCTGCTTATCCGCATTCTCGGAATACTCTACCTTACCTTCTGAAACAACAAAGGTTCCATTGTTCCACTCTGCAAAAGAATCCTTAATATGCAATGTCAGTGGTTCATCAGTTTTGTTCAGCTCATACTGTTCAAGGAATGGATTAACATCTACAATACGTCCCATAAAATACGGAAAGATTTCCTGCTCAATCTTCGGCTGTTTTAATAAAAACGGCTGCTGGTCATCGATCGGTAAGATCATTTTTACTTTATTTGCCATAGAGTCGTGCTGTGAGATAAAGTTCCAGAGCCCTCTTCGCGCCAGTTCATCCATGTAAACCATTTCCTGTACATCTAGCAGCTGGTCTTTCATTTTGTAGAGAACGTAGCCCTTTGGATTTTTATTCTCATCATAATAGACGCCCGCCTGAAAACCTTTCGTGAAAATGGCCTGTGTCCACCAGTAGTCTTCCCTTTTTAATAACCCGTTGTACCTTTTGAAGTAATACTCGTAAATTTTTTTAACAGGATCAAGATTATCGTCCTTGTATATCCGCTCTACTGTTCCGTTTATATCTTGATATATGAACAGGTTCTTTGCTTCGAAATTGTATTTTTTCATGGAAGCGGTGATTTCCCATCCAAAGCGACGGTAAAAATCAATATCGAACGGATGGAGGAAGCTGACCATCTGCCCTTTTTCTTTCATACTGAGCAATGATTTTTTTAAAAGTCTTGAAACAGAACCTTTCCTTCGATGTTCTGGCCAGGTCGCTACTCCAGCTACTCCACCCATGGAATAAAATTTCTCATTGATGGAAACCTCGAGCGATAGAATATGTATCTTTGACATAAGTTGCTCCTCTGTAAACTCACCCCATATTTCATGCCTTTTCAGTCTTTCAAGCCTTTCTTCCTTCTCACTCTCACTGACTTCATACTGAAATGCATATTCAGATAACCGCAGAGCCTTGATCAACTCTTGTTCTTCTAGCTTTCTTATATGAGCCATCACTATTCCCCCTGTTCTTTCGACTATCTAAATGATACTACTCCTTGATGAAAGAATATACTGAATTTTTCAGAGGCTCTTTAAACTCAAATCGTAATAATATGCTTTAAGCGTCTCCTAATGTTTTTAATCCCTGGATGATAACATCCGGTCGATCGATATGAATTTCATGATCACTTTTTTCAGCAACAATCAATACTCCCTTCGTTGATAAACGGGATAACTCGACCTGAAGCTTTCTCCAGACATCTTCATACATTATAGCCTCTTCTTCTGGAATCTTATGTTCTATAAAAGGTTTGATTGATTCTTCTTTGTCCCTGGCTATTACCACCAGCGGAATATCAGGGAACGCTCCCATCTCCTTGATCATCCTGCCGCTTTCATCCCAGTGTCCGAAATCGTTTGCAATCGTTTGAAACAGTGTGGGATCGGTTATAAATTCCTCAAATTTCTTTCCCTCGTGTTCAGACAGATCTTCCTTATTCTTCTCAATCATACCTTTGAATTCTTCTCGGAGTCCTTTTGACGATCTTTGAGATGCCATTACGTTACTTTCTATCATTTTCTCCAAAGAGATCAAGGAATTCATCACAGGTAGATTCAAGTGGTACAGCTCTCTAAAATTATAAGAAGTGGAATCTAGCAAGATCAATCCTTTTATCTTTTCAGGATATTTCTTAACAAAGTGCTGGGCACATAATCCGCCATAAGAATGGCCCATCAGCAAGAATGGCTCGGTTATGCCAAGGTATTCGACAAGACTATTTAGTTCTTCTGAAATATATTCGGTTGTTCTCGCTTTCGTAGTTGCAGTGCTGTTTCCGTAGCCTGCCCGATGGTAAAGGATAACTGTAAAGTCTGCTTTAATTTTATCAACAAAAGGATACCAGCTATAAAAGGAACAGCCGATACCAGTTTCAATTAATAAAACAGATTTACGCGGATCCAAATACTTTGTATTCTAGTGATGGTTGAGTCAATTGCGGTACCTCCAAAAACTTAGTCATGAACTACTTCCTTTGATGGATTCCATTTCCTCCTGAAAAATAGAACAACATGCTAGGCATCTCCATAATAGTCCGCGAAATACAGAAATCCTTTTTTCTTCACGATGTAATTTTTCAAAAATCCCTGTGTGCTCTTTTCCACCGGTGGACTAGAAAGGCTATAGCATTTAGCATTTTCTTCAGCTAGTTTTTCTTTATCCACCCTGTTATGAAAATAGTCATCGACAATGGATGAAGATATCGCTGCCTGTGGGTGCCCCATCATCAATACGTGCGTTCTAAGTGCTAGATTCGGAGTGAGATGCAGCGAAACAAACAGGACAATCACAGTACCAATAAACATAATTAATTTTCTAATGCCAATCGTCTCCTTTTTTTAAGCATGATTTAATGAAAAAATCTATCATTCCTTAAGAAATCTCGCCTCTTCCAAATACTTTTTCGCTGGCTCCGGATCTAAGTATCTGGCCATCGCTGTCTTATGCTTTCTTAAGCCCAGTTTTTCATAGAAAGGTTCTCGTCCCTCTGTAGTCGTAAGATGAATAAAGTTCACATCATCCATTTTTGATAAAATATTAGCCATCAGCTTCCTGCCGATACCCTTGCCCTGATAGTCGGGATGAATAATCACATCATAGACCGCACCATAAAAGACTCCATCGGAGATAACCCTTCCACAGCCTATCAGCCTGTTATCATCATATAGAAGTGCAACATAATAACTCGAATGAAACGCCTGCTGAAGATTTTCCTTTGTCCGCCCTTTCCATTCCACTGTTTCAAAGAGGTTTACAAGTTCTCCCCAATCTAATCCCTCTAATGAATTACAGATCTTTATCTGATTTGTATTTTCCATTTCCTGTGATCCTCCTGTTAAATTCTTCTTTTATGTTATCAAAAATATATTCTTTTCGTAATTCTCCCTCTCCTCTTTTCCTCGTACACTATTTAACACTTTCCCGACGCAGTTTATCCAGCTCCTCTTCTATACGTTCCTTTTCAATTCTTTCGAAAAGCGGTTTAACCTCATGTAATGAGACAACCGTATGCTCGGTTTCTTCCCACTTTAATTCTCCCAGCCGAAGCATTTCTTTTACTTTTTCACTGGAAAAAGGAAGAAAAGGATATAGCAGCTGTGCAAGGTTTGCAATAATATAAACACAGGTTGCCATCGTATCATCACAGGATGTTTTCTCTTCTTTCACCTGTTTCCATGGTTTCTGCTCATCAAAGTATTTATTTGTGTTTCGAATATAACAGAAGATTTCTTGAAGAGCATTTTTAAAATGAGTGTGAGAGATCAATGAACCGACTTTTTCATATAGTTTATTTGTAGTTCTTTTGATATCTACATCTACTTTTCCAACCGGAACGTTTCCTTCATAAGCTTTTTCGATAAACTTTAATGTTCGATTGACAAAATTGCCATACGCTCCAAGCAGCTCGCTATTATGACTATAAATAAATTCCCGCCATGAGAAATCCGCATCTCTGTTTTCAGGAGCGTTGATCGTTAAGAAATAGCGTATAGAGTCGGCGTTATACCTGCTTAAAATATCCGGAATCCATACTGCCCAGTTCCTGCTTGTAGAAAGCTTTTTCTGTTCCAGGGTTACGTATTCATTAGAAACGATATGTGTCGGCAATGCACGTTTTCTTATTCCAAGGAGAATCGCCGGCCAGATAATCGTGTGGAAAGGTATGTTATCCTTTCCATGCACATAATAGGAAACAGCATTTTCATCCCAGAAAGCCGTCTCCTCTTTTTGGTGCTCGGTAGCCCACTGTTTACTTGCTGAATAGTAACCAGACACCGCTTCGATCCATACGTAGATCTTCTTATCTTCATAACCCTTTACAGGTACACTCACCCCAATAGGCAGATCACGTGAAACTGCCCGGTCATGAAGGCCTTCTTTTAAGTATCTTTCTGTTAATTGAATGGCATTATCACGCCACCTGTCTTCTGTTCTTGCCTTTCCCAGATAGTGTTCCAACTCTTTCTGGAATGAACTTAACTCAAAATAGAAATGCTCAGTTTCTTTGATAATTGGAGTGTAGCCACAAATTTTACACTTTTTCGAAAGAAGGTCTAACGGGTCTAAAATGGCTGAACAATGATCACATTGATCCCCTCTCGCTTCCCGACTGCAATAAGGGCAGATTCCCTCCACAAACCTATCCGGCAAGAACTGTTCACAGGAATCGCAATAGCACTGTTCTACCTCTTTTTTGTAAATCCAATTATTTTCTAGCAATTGAAGAAAGATAGACTGCACCACCTCATGATGGTGGGTTGAATCCGTCCGTGTATAACAGTCGTATGTGAAACCCAGTGCCTTAAAGCTCTCTTCAAACTCCTTGTGGTACCTGTCGGCGATTGTCTTTGGTGAAACACCTTCCTGCCTTGCTTTAATCGCGATCGGCGTTCCGTTACAGTCACTTCCCGAAACATACAGCACCTTTTCCCCTTTCACACGAAAATATCTCGCTAAAATGTCACCGGGCAATAAGCTTGCGATATGTCCCAAATGCAGCGAACCATTCGCATAAGGCCATGCTCCACCAATAAAAATACTCATTTTACATCCTCCTTTTTACAAAAAATAAAAAACCTCGCCCTAAGACAACAGCATTGTCAAAGGACGAGGTATCACTCGTGTTACCACCTTTTTTCGCTAATAACTCACATTATCAGCCTCACTAAGTACGGAGCTTAAAAGAAACTCTTATACTCTGTCATTTGTAACGAGTGACAAATCTCGTCTGAATCTAATTCTTTTAATGAATGTCGACCCATCGGCTCAGAGACCATTTTCAATCAATTATTTTCTGCTTCTTTTCAGCAACCGAAGCTCTCTGTTAGAAAATGAAGTTGATCTACTTTCCTCATCATCGCTTTTCCCTGCTTATAAATTTTCCTTATTATTGCACAGAATAGAAAATATTAAAAGCACTAATTTTATATCAGTTCTTTTCCCATGATTATTTGTGGACTTTCTATAGAAAGGACCGGAGCATTCATTTTGATTAGCATCCATCCTTTCTTTTGATAAAACTTAATTGCAGGATTGTTGCTGGTGCCTGTCGTCAAAACTGATGTCCTATGATCCGCTTGAGATAGCAATTCATCATGCAAGCGGCTCGCAATTCCAAGACGTTTGTAGGAAGGGTCCACAGCTATCTCGACAAACTCAAAGCAATTACTCAACCAGTGTTTTATCTGTTCTTCTGTGAGCTGTGCTGCGATTTTTTGTCGGTAAAATTGGTCTGGAAAACTTGAATATCCATAAGCAAATCCAACGATCCTTTCTTTTGTATCTTTTCCCTTTACACCATAGAATCCCTTGTAACCTGCATGTTTTTTAATATTGGAAACTGCAGCCTCTTTATCATCGGTTGTATAGCCTTCTTTTAAAAATGTTTTACAGTATAGCTCTCCTATTTGTTCCAAATCTGTGTCCTGTTGATCAAAAGTATCGAATGTGATATTTTCTGATAACATACTTCACCCCGTAACCATTCATAAAATTTTGATTGAACAATGTACTACTAAAAATCGATTCTATTGGCTGTTGCTATTGTCTTTATACCGTTAAAAAGCTATGAAGCCATTCCTTTTATATATCGACCATACCATTCAAGACTTTTAGAAAAGTCTTTGCAGATGGTGTTAATGCGTATTCGCTTTCTAAGCTTACCAGCGCTATTTTCCTGAATAATGCCGGAAAATCCGCCGGCTCAAGCTTAACGAGCGTTCTGCTATCTAACAATTCTTTCGCAAACGATTCAGTGAGCAGTGTGACACCATGCCCCTTTCGGATAAAATCCATTGCTGTGAAAGGAGGAAGCTCTAACGATTCCAGCCCAAAGCTCATAAAAGTCTTTTGCCAATGCTTACTCTCCTCACTCCAGTCCGTGAGAATATATGGGTTGCTGTATTTAAACACATCTCCTACAGTATAGCTTTTTGCTTTTAACCTGCTTAATTGATGGTTTTTATTAGCTGCAAGGATAAGGGGTTCCTTTATCAAAAGCAGTTCTTTCAAGTCACTATTAAAAAACGGAGAAGTGATCAAGCCCATTTTTACAAATCCATCATACAGCATTTCCATGATTTGCTGATTATGACCTGTATGGATAACCAGGTTAATCTCTGGATAATTCTGTTGCATTGCCACGATCGCTGAACTAAATAGACCAGTTGTAAAAGTAGGCAATGTCCCTATTTTAATTTCTCCCCTTTTTCCTTCTTTGATCGATTGAGCTCTTTCTGCTCCTTTTAAAAGAACTTCTAATGCCTGCCTTGCATAAGGAAGAAATCCCTTGCCCAAATCTGTTAGTTCCATATGTTTTCCAACTCGATTAAATATAGGGCCTCCGATGCTTTTCTCCAGTTCTTTAATTCGTAAGCTTATCGTAGGCTGTGAAACATCCAGGTACCTTGCCGCTTTACTAAAAGACCCTAGACGGACAACCTGATCAAATGCCTTCAGCTGGTTGATTTCCAACGCTCCCACTCCCTCCTATAAAAAAATCTAATAATAAGTATAGTTTCTATTATATTGTTTAATATCTTTTTCCTACCTATACTTTACCTATACAAATCTTAAAAAGAAAGAAGGAAAGAATCTTGCTATTAAAAAAATTTAGAGACATCATCGACAGTCAATACAGAATGCCGAGTGGATTGTTGGGATGGTATATAGGCGAAAAAATGAATCGCCAGCATAAAACTGAAACTAACTGGACAATCAACCTTTTAAACCTTCAGGAAAACGAAGATATTCTTGATATAGGATGCGGAGCAGGTTATGCAATAAAACTTTTGCTAGACGAATCTCCTACTCATCGGGTTACTGGAATAGACTTATCAAAGACCCTCATCAACTCGGCAAAGAGAAGAAACTATAAAAAAATCACCAATAAAAGAGCTTCGTTTGTTCTTGGAAATGTAAACAATCTTCCTTTTAAAGACAGACAGTTTTCGAGAGTGTTTAGCATCCATTCAATTTACTTCTGGGGAGATTTACAAGGATCAATCAATGAGATACACCGAGTGCTTAAACCAACAAGTTCTCTGTGTATTACACTTTGTGATGGAAAAAATGGAGTAAGCTGGGAGGGGATAACTAAAATGATTCATTCACAACTTCTACCTTTATTGGAAGAGGCTGGCTTCAAAAACGTTAGGATTATAAGGGGTCCACTCTCCAGAAAATACCACACTCTAGCTGTTACCGGTGAACTGTGACCAGGCAGCCTGTGCCTGACAGATTTCTGTTACTTAAAAACCAGACATCAAAAATGATGTCTGGTTCTAAGAATCATGAAGAAACGGGTTCTTTTTCATTATCTTCTGTTTTACTGATCAAAGTAGTTCCGACAAGATCACCTGTGACATTCAATGCTGTTGCTCCCATTCCAACGAGGGCGTCGATTGAAGCAAGCAATGCAACAACTTCGATCGGCAATCCAACCTGCGCAAAGACTGTTGCGATCATGACAAGCCCTGCACCGGGTACTCCAGCAGTACCGATTGATGCGAGTGTACCGACAACAACAATGGCAACCATATTTGCAAGGCTTAGAGTCGTATCCGTATAATTTGCTGCGAATACAGCAGAAACCGCGATTCTAATCGCTGCTCCGTCCATGTTTATCGTTGCGCCAAGTGGCAAGCTAAAGCCATACAAACTTTTAGATATACCTAATTTACTTGCTGCATTTAACGTTACCGGCAATGTTCCAGAGCTGCTCTGGGTCACGAAAGCCGTAATCATCGGAGTACGGGCCTGGGCAAAAAACTGCCCTGGCTTCACTTTAAATAACAACATTAAAACAATATAAATTCCAATTTGAACGAACAAAGCTATATAAAGAACAGCGACCATATTTCCAAGCGAAAGTATGGTGTCTAACCCCTGGTTCCCAACCGTTTTTGCGATAATAGCAAAAATACCGATCGGAACATATTGCAAAATGATGTTCATGATCTGAAAAGTCGCTTCATTCATTCCATCGACCACTTTATAAATGTGATCGCCAAGCACTCTATGTTCATCTGAACTTCTCAATGCAGAAATGGCAATTCCAAAAGTAACTGCCATAAAAATAATGCCGAGTAAATTCATTTCAGTGAATGCCGTAACAATATTGCTCGGCACGA
This sequence comes from Exobacillus caeni, assembly GCF_005747095.1. Taxonomy (GTDB): domain Bacteria; phylum Bacillota; class Bacilli; order Bacillales; family Guptibacillaceae; genus Exobacillus; species Exobacillus caeni. The sequence continues at coordinate 246,347 of NZ_SWLG01000008.1, forward strand.
TATTGAGCAACACACTCGCAATGCCGGGATGCTCATTAGCCTCGATTGTTTCATTCGTCTGCTGGGTAATTCCTTCACCCGGCCCCATGACCGTCGCCACAATCAATCCGACGATAAGTGCCAGAGCTGATGTTACCACATAATATAAAAACACTTTTCCACCCATGCGTCCTAAATTTCCTAACCGTGTCTGGTTAACTCCGACAATCAATGTAAATAAGATCAGCGGAATGATTATAAACTGAAGCAACCGAATCAACAAGTCACCGAATGGCGCCAATACATTTGCATCCTCGCCAAAAATAAGACCAACGATAACACCAAGAAAAAGCGCAATCGTTATTTTTATTATTAAAGATACATTTAGATATCGTTTCATAAGTGTACCCAAGTTATTCCCTCCTTTTTATCTATTATTCCTATAAGTTTTATCGGGATTATACTAGTAAATTAATCGGAAAATGTCAACTATAAGAACTTTTTCTGTTTTGTCTTATACTAAATGATCTTTTTGCTTACTTGTTGTATAATAAGCTCCCATTAAGGATGAACTGCGACGCAATTGCAGCATTGATTTCCGGGCAGTTCGCTTTCCGCCGGCAACGCTTCAGCTTCCTTGTCAGCAAAAACCGCCTGTCTAGTTTCGGCTCACAGAGACTAGTGGATTTCCCTCACCTCCTTGCGATAAGGCAACATCGGCTCTCTTTCATTCGGCGTTGATTCTTATCTCCATGCGATTCAATCCAATCCATACCTCTCTTGGCGTTCGCCTCCACTTTTCAACACTGCGGGATCTTCAGATGTTGCTTTTCCCGCAGGAGTCGACTGCCCTCTGCTCCAATTAATTGACGTTTTCAAAGATGTGGAACGTCAAAGACAGCTCAGCGAAGGTAATACACGCAGACTCCTCGAAAATGAACATCACAATTTCTCCGTGCGATATAACGCTGCCGTATCCTTCCTTGTCCTGCGAGCCCCCGGAAAGCGTAGTGTACTTCCGTAGCGGTCAGCCGTTTGCTATGTCGCAGTTTTTCGCTTTTGTGGATAAACAACAATCTTTTAGAAAAGAGCCTTACTAAGTAAAGGGATAATTCGAGAATAAAAGGAAGAACTAAAGAAGCTTTCATAAGTAAGAGGGATAAAGTGTTTTATCCACATTGCTCTCTTAAGCGGAATTAACGGAGGTGATAAGAATAAGATGGCTGATTCAAAAGCCAGGAGTTCAATCTAGCGTTCGCACCTGGAAAACAACATGTGACCTGAATGCAATGGAAATGGAAAGCTGACCCTGACCCGCTGTACTCAATATTATCGTTGAATACCAAAGTGTTTTTGCAACATCTCTGTAAATTGTCTTTTATCAATATTCTCTTTCTTCACTTTTCCATCGACCCATTCAGTAAAAGAAGTCCCTGTTAAAGTTATATTTCCTCTGTCTGTTAACCGGGTAGCTAAAGGGCGCTTGTTAAAAGGAGAATCGGGGTGTTTTCGAATTACTTCTTGCACCTCGTTTAAAGTGGATACGTTCTTCATTGCCTCCGACGCATCAAAAACATACCCTGGTTTCCATTCGTTCTCTTTTTGATATAGCTTCATAAAAAATATGTAATCACCGTGTTCAGTATCAACACCTTCAACACGAAACGCACCATTTTTAGATGTCACAATCTCGCCGTTAAACGGAACAGGTTTTAAAGGTAAATTCGTTCCAAAACCAGTATCAATGATATAAGATTGTTCTTTGTGATTCAGAATAATCGCTACATGGGTTTTCCCAATCGTATTCCATCGTTGATTTGAAGAATCATATGTTACTCCCCGAATCAAAGAAACATTAAAACCATTCTCTAGCAAAAACAAATAAAGAATAGCGTTCAGGTCATAACAAAGTCCACCTTGATTTTTTGTCAGTATTTTCGTTATGAGATTCTCCTTTGTTATTTCATCTGCTTGATCTTCTAGAACATTCAAGTTTTCAAATGGGATTTCCATCGCTGCATTATTGAGAACCTCAGGTAAGTTGTTAAAAGTAATTGTTTTATTTTTAGAAAGACCAATCCTTTCTCGAAACAATAAGTTCAGGTTATTCATAAACATTCCTCCTTTACAGGCCATTTTAAAGTATTCTAAGCAAAAAAAAACGTGTGAACACTCACACGCCATGAAGATTGCTATCTCTAATAATCACTTTTTTATAACAGGAATCAAGATATCAAAATGAGGATCTTCCAAATCGCGGCCAACCGGGTATCTCTCATGTTTGATAGGAAGGTCATCGTAGTACGTTAAATCTGTTTCTGTATATGGAGAATACTCGCTTTCCTTAAACCATTGATAAAGGTTTTGGTAAGATTCTCCGATATCCTTCCCTTTTTTATGATGTGTAATAATGTAGGTCATTTCCGGCACTTTGATTTCCACCATACCTTCAGGAACTTCCTGTTCTTCTCCAACTTCAAAAACCGAATAATGTACAAAGCCATCAGGTCTCAAGTGATAGGATAAACCTAATTGAACTTCCGGGTTTACTGCTTGTTCTAGTTCTCCAACACGGCTGCTCATTTTCAAAATTACATCTTTAAGCGTATGGATCTCAGTGTAGGGTCCCTCCCATTTAAATCCGATGCCGCGATATGCCGGCACTTCTACAATGTCATAACTAAAATTAGCCACTAAAAAACCCCCTTTAATTTTTATCCGGGAGTAATTTCGATTTCAATCGTTTCTTTTCCTGCTTTCTCTTTAAATAATCCATACCTCTTAGTTGCTGGAACGTTTATTAATGTTTAACTTTTTCGTCTTTTCGTTAACATAAGCATAAATAATATCCTTCACCTTCAAATCGTTTGATTCTAAATGCTGTTGTAGCCACTCTTTGGATTTGCCAAGCAATCTTAAATTCCGATGTTGAATTCTTCCATCGATGATGACAGCGATAGGCATCCCTTCATCATCGATAGGTATTTCTAAGTGTTGAACTGTTACCGGTGTGTTTTCGGCTTTTGGAATCACACTTATTTCGCCGATCGGTTCAAGCATTGCATACTCCACGTCTGATATTTTGGGATAACCCTTACTCCTTAATATCGAAAGCACCTGTGATACAGATAAATGAGACTTTTCTAGATTGTCTTCAAGAATCTGGCCATCCTTTATTAACAAGGTGGGTTCACCTAAAAAGAAACGGTTTCCGAATTGGCTTAATGTAAGCATTGAAAAAATGATATGTAATCCAACCAGAATGGCTAATACATACAGAGTGGGCAAATATTCAGTACTGATCAGTGGTTCTGAAGCAACTGTTCCCACAATGATGATGGCAACTAAATCATACGGTGTCATTTGAATGATTGTTGACTTTCCCATCAATCTCATTATTGCTATCGTAATCAAGTACAGACTTAGAATCTTTATTACTAACATCATCGTATCACCGCTTATTAAGTAATTAACAACCTGGTATAATGTATTTTTCCCAAACTCCACATTTGAATGCCATTATTTAAAAAAATCCACCATTCTCACAGAAAGGTGGATTTTTTCTAAGTTATTTATTTAGTGTTTGTTTTGATAAGTAATCCGTTATCCCCATTGCACATACGCTCAAATCAAGATTTAGTATTTCATACACAACCGCATCCCGCGATACGTTCTTAGTATCAAGGAACCTGCTTACCAAATCAAAAAGCTTTTCAGAAATAAGTTGGGATTTTTCCTGAAAGGATAACTCCGGATTCGTTTCTATGACTGTTTTCCCGGCTTCAACAAATTTAGGTAGCCAGTGTCGTAGCTGATCAAAAACTTCATCTGGATTTTCTGACATTCCATAATGGCCAAAATAAATACGATCAACACCATAGTCCTCAATCCGTTTAGCTGATTGTAACATTGCCTCCGGACTAAATTGATTAGGAGAAGTTGAGGGCAAATAAAGCTCAACCCCATCAAGAAGCAATTGAGGATAATAAACACCAACTGTATCACCTGTAAAAACACCGTTACTTTTTGAATCAAAAATAGAAAAGTGATGTTTTGCGTGTCCCGGGGTATCCATAAAAGTAAGGGTTCTTCCTTCGCTTAACTCCAATGTATCTCCATCTTCTTTTATAATAAGGTTTTCTTCTGGAATCGGAAGTATCGGATCAAACAGTTCATCAAATTTTTCGCCATAAACAGCTTTTGCACCTTCTATAAGCCTGGAAGGATTCGAAAGGTGTCTGTATCCCTTCTGATGGACAACAACTTTTGCATTCGGGCACTTTTGAAGCAAAAGGCCCACTCCTCCTGCATGATCAAGGTGAATATGAGTCACAATGATATATTTTATTTTTTTAAGAGCTATTTTCATTTCTTCTAACCCATTCAACAAGTGAGGGAGGGACGGACTGGCACTCGTTTCAATAATAGTAAGTTCCTCTTCATGAAACACGTAAGAACCTGTTCTCTGGTTCATCCCTAAATCAAATAAGTCGATTAGTGATATGTTATAACCTAATTCAATCGGTTTCTCCATATTTTCCTCCTGTGAAAAAAAGTCGTCTGTATCTTATTTCTGTTTAATATAACAAAAATCCTTTTAACGGTAGGAAAAACCAGATAAGATATGAATACATATGCAAATTATGGGTTTTAGTTTTATAAGAAGTAACTGGTATATGTATAGCTAATCTACCCATTTGATTAGTAATCGTATAGTCGGGTATTCTTATAAATAGGTGGTGATATAAGATGAGCAAACCAATTGAATTAACGGAAATTAAAATCATCCAGAAAGATACCGCAAATAAGATCCGAGAAGCATATATCGGTGATTTCGAGGAACCTGTTATGTATGGTGTACATGGAGGGGTAAAGGAGTTTTATGGAACTGAACCTGAAACAGAATATCCGTCTACACTTGACCACATCGTGGCAGCTGCCGGCGGCTGACTGGTCGGCACTCTTTCTGGCGCGCTGGAAGCGCGTAAAATACCCACTTCGCCGGATAAAGTCAATGCAAAGGTTCAGGGTACCATCGAAGCCCCTGAAGGTGTGTTAAAAATCACTAAGATCAGCTGTGAATATAACGTCAAGGTTCCGGAGGGTAAACGAGATGCTGCCGAACGGGCTCTGTCTGTTTTTGATAGAGGCTGTCCAGTCGCCCAAACCCTTAAAGGGGCTATTGAGTTCGAACATAATTGGAACATTGAAGAATATTAAAATCTATATGAACAGAAATTCCTGATCTTTTTAAATTAGAATAAAGCCTATGGAAAAATGGTTGTAAACTAAAAACGTTTACAACCATTTTTTCTACAATATTAATAAAAAATCTTTTGGGTACATATCGATTAAGGTAAGTCAAAGTTAAAACGAAAGCTCCAGCCTAAAAATAGCCTTCTTTATCAGACAAAAAACCCCCACACCGCTGCAGATTTCCACATAATCTGGAAGCTGTATGGGAAACCAACTTCATCCTTTTAGTTAACGCTGATTTGGAAAAACCCTGCGAATCGTTTCACTGAATTCTTCTCCAAGTCCCTGAATAGGGTTACCATTTTGTACTTTATTTGCGTAGTTACCCATCCTCTTGAAAAAGTCAGGATTTGTGGATACATAAACATTGTCTATATCTTTATCTGTATCTTTTACCTGTTTAGATATTTTCTTTTCTATATCTCGTGTTAATTTACCTTCTTCGTTATCCTTTAGTGTTGCTGCCACATATGCATTATTGTCAGTTGTAATGACGTAAGCATTATTAACTTCTTTAAGATTCTCCACTCGGTCTGCCGCTTCATCCGCTACTTCATAACGGTTATTTCTGTCGTTATCGTTTACATTTTGGATGTTTGCATTGTTGTTTTTATCATTGTTATTGTCCCCATTCACGTTACATCCGACTAAAGAAAATACGCATAATCCGATAACTATTAACAAATTTTTTTTCAAATTTAACACCCCTAACCTATCTATTTATAGGTTAGAATATCCATTTTGAAAAAAATCATTCAGATGAACATTTTCCTGAGAAAACGGAAAAAGTTTTTTTATTTTTTAATGGTCAAACACATCTCTTATCACAATGAATATTTTACTAAGGTAAAAAAAGGAGGCGGATATCATGGAAAGCTATAGAGATTCAGAGTCTTCGAGCTCTTATGAACACCACCATCATGACCATCATCACTTTCATCATAAGTGTCAACAAAACTTGTACCAATTCGTTCAAGTTGAAACAAGGGATGCCTCGGTTTACCAGGGAATCCTCCATAGTTACGATAACGACAAACTTTATTTATTAATGCCTACAACCGCTCAGCCTAGAAACGATCTTGACCCCGACCAAACCCGTCAATTTTTTCCGTTCTTTGGACCGTTTGGACTATTCGGTTTTCCGTTCTATGGAATTGGCAGATTCGGACCGTTCTCACCTTTCTGGTGGTAAAAAGAAACAGGATCGGCTTCAATCTTTACAACAATGAAGCAGGCTCTTATGAGTCTGCTTTTCTAACGTTAAGCTTTAATAAAAAACAAAGGTGGATTTTAGTTATTTAACAATTAAACTACCGCTGTAAGTATAAATTGAATTTATCATAGTCATCAAGTTGTACTATTAGTTCACATTAAAAAGTTCAGATGAAATCCTATCCAGCATAAAAACACCCGGTTCTTTACCAAAGAATGACAAATGATGAAGTGGCCTTGTCATCGAAACATACAAAAGTTTTATATCGATTTCATTTTCCTCAAATACTTCATCAAAGGAACAAATGAGAACAGCGTCAAACTCCAGACCTTTTGATAAAAGGCTGTTAACTATGACAACCTCTTCTTTATTAATTTCTTCGTTTTCTCTCAGTAACTGAACAGGCAGATCGGAATGCTTCTTCAAAAGCTTTGAAATCCGCTTACACTCTTTATCATTCTTTCCTATAACCGCTACCGTTTTCATCCCATCCTTATGAAGATTTTTGATATGGTTCGATATTTTTTTGGCCGTTTCTTTTTCTGTGCTAGAATGAGGATGAAATTCAGGTTTCCTGCCATGTCGAACGACCGGTTCTACTGTTGGCAACTCAAGATTCAACAGCTTCATAATTCCATTTGCAGTGTTCATAATCTCAACTGTGGTCCGATAACTCTTTTGCAATGTTCGATAAGAAGCTCTCGGAAAAATTTGATTTACTACTAAATCCCAGTCATTAATTCCCCGGTATGAGTGAATTCCCTGTGCAAGATCACCGACAATGGTAAACATATCCGTCTCAAGTGCACTCTTCAAAGCATATAGCTGGAAGTAGCTATAGTCCTGCGCTTCATCGATCACCACATTTTTCACTCGCAGATCTTTATCGATTCCATATAACTTGTATTGAAGGTAAAGTAGGGCAGCAAGGTCTTCCTGTTCGTAGGTCTTTTCTTGATGGAGGTTTGTTTCATAGTGTATAAAGTAGTCAATTTCTTCAGTTGTTAACATTGTTTCCGCGTATTTTCCAAAGATATCCTTTTTTGTAACTAGTTCTTTATAATAGGTAAATAAATTTACATTCGGCAGCTTTTTAAGATAGGCATGAATTGCTGTGCGGGATTGTTTCTTAATTTCATTAATCGCTTCCTCTTTTTTGTCCATCGCTTTGACAACATAGTTCCGCCTTTTTTCTGCCGCACTATGAAAGAATAAAGCCTTTTCGATTTTTTCATCATAAAATTTAGTAACCTTTTCAATGAACTTCTTTTTATCTGTTCGAACATGATTCTGGAGGATTCTCTTTATCTTGTCTTTCCGTTGGTAGAAAGGTAAATAGGTGTTATTCTTCCTTCATTAGCCTGCGAATGTCTTTTGCTTCATAAACCTTGAACTTCCAGATATAAAAATCTTGATCAGGGAGCAAAGTTTGCAAGATATCTTCTAAGTAAGCATCGATTATATTCCGGAACTTTAAAGACCCTTTAAAAGCAGCAATCCATTTAAGCTTATCCGGTTCTTTTGCACTTCTGTTAATAAACTTTATCAGTTTTTCGTCCGGATGTTTTATCTTCATTTTCTTGGCGATACATGCTTTGGCGTATTCAACAAATGTTGTTTGCAAAGAACGCTCAACGCCTAACTCAGGGAGTACTTCTGAAATATAATCGATAAACAAACGGTTCGGTGCAAGAATCATCAGATCACCTGGAGAAAATCGTTCTGCATATGTATAAATAAAATAAGAAATCCGGTGTAAAGCGATGGTTGTTTTACCGCTTCCCGCAGCCCCCTGGACTATGATCGGTTTATTTAAATCGGCTCTGATGATCTGGTTCTGTTCTTCCTGGATAGTAGATACGATATCAGTTAAACGGTTGCTTGAGCTCTCTGCTAACGACTTTTGCAAAAGTTCATCGTTTGTTGTTAAATCTACATCTCGAATTTCCTGAATCTCTGCATCTTCAATTATATATTGCCTCTTCAGGGATAAATATCCTTTGTACTCTCCGCCTTCTGCTTCGTAAGATACCTCCCCCAACCTTCCATCGTAATAGAGGTTGGCGATAGGCGAACGCCAGTCCACGATTATCGGCTGCTGGGTCTCTTTGTCAAACAATGAACCTTTTCCAAAGTAAAGTTCTTCGTTCTCCTCTTTACCTTTTCTTTGAAAATTGATTCGTGCAAAGTATGGCTTTTTGTGGATTTTCTTTAAATTGAGGACTTCCTCTTCTGTTCTTCTAAGGAAATTGGCATTGGTCAACATGTTAAGATAAGTTAAACTGCTGTCTTTAAAATCAACACCCTCAAGTGCGGATTTTAAGTTTTCTCTTAAATTTTCTTCCGTTGACTGCGAAGCTCTGATTACCACATCGATATACTGCATCGTGAACTGAAGCCGTTCGACTTCCTTCTGATAATCTGCATGCTGCTTTTTTTCCATCTGACCACTCCCTCAATTTCATTTTTCACGACAGAAAAAACCATGGATTATTCGAGAGAATCCATGGTTCAAACGCTTTCAATTGTCATAGCGCAGTGTTTAATCTCAGTTAAGAGCCGTATTTACAATTATATGATAACTTTTCTGGCATTTTCAAGTTATTTTTAACCAGCTTACTTTTTCGTAATCGAATCCAACATTTTTTCCAGCATGTTTTGAGAAACATCCCCCTGGTAAATAAGGTTATAGTTTAAATCATTTTTTTCATCACGCCATTTTAAATCAATAGAACGGTCAGTCTTCGTGATGACTATATTTTTTCCATCCTTTAAATCTACTTCTTTATCACCAGGAGGCATAGAATCTTCCATGACTTGCTTTACTGAATAAGTTAATGTTTGTCCGTCCTTTCCTGTTATGGTTTGTTTAATTTGATTTTGATCAGGAAATGCATGCGTTTCTGCTTTAATTAGTTTCATATCCATTATTAACTTGTATCTCGGCGGTTCCATAAAGAAGACCATCTCATCAGGAAATTCATGGATCGTTCCTGTCGGTTCAATCGTTCCGATCCTAAATACCTCTCTATTTATTACATCGTTAAATTTTAGGCCGGTTGTTTCCAGATAGCTTCCATCCTTGTTTTTATATTTAAGCAATATTCCGGTTTTAGAGTGGAACCATGCTTGAAAAGAATCGCTTTTAATTTTTATTGCCTTTTCCCCTTTTACCTTATCTGTCCCCTGGTATGTCCACTCTTCTTTATTATTTATCATAGAAGGTAGCATAGGGAAGACATCGGAGCTATTTGCAAGTTGTTTTTTAATAGCAACCTCATCAAAAAGCTTTTGTTCATGTATACCCGTACCTTCAATTATCTGTAAGAAAGAGGTATTGTTATTTGTGTTTATTTTGTCACTTTTGGTGCTCACCTGGTAAGTTATTTTTTTTGTAACATTTTTATTTTTATTAAAATAAATGTACTTACCTTCGAATGAACCGAAAAATAAAAGCGGATCTTTAAGACGTTCGAGAAGCTGTTCTTTTGTTGTAACCTCGTTGTTCCCGGCACGCATATCATTTCCTTCTATCATTAGCTTTCCTGTTTGTCCATCTGTGAAAATCTTCGTTTCTGCAAGCGGTATGAAAGCGACTATCAGTAGAACACACACCGAGAAACTTAAGACAGGTTTTATATATCTAGATGAAACTGCTTCTGCTTGCTTTGATGTTTTTTCATACAATTGGTGAACTGTTTCCCTATTCCTTTTTGTGAACTTTATTTTTTCAAAACTGCTATTCTCAAAAGATTGTCGAACCTCTTTTTTATTCATGAAAGTCGCCCCCTTCCAATTTATGTTTAAGCAATTGCCTTCCCCTGGTTAATCTGGATTTTAAAGTATTAAGGTTTACATTAATCAAATCGCTAATTTCCTGCAGCGTAAGTTCCTCGTAATAATATAAGTACAGAACTTCACAAAACTTAGTGGGCAATGACAAAATCTCTTGAACGACCCGTTCGCTATCTTGTTTTTCAATCGAGATACTTTCTGTTGATTCCGTCTTTTTATAGCGGATTTTGTTAATGACATCAGTTAAAAAAGTTTTCTTGAAATAAGCGCTCCGTAAATGATCCTTGCATCGGTTGACTGTTATTTTATAGAGCCAGGTTTTTAGGTTTGACTCTTGTCTGAATTGATCAATTTTCGTGTAACACCGTAAAAATACTTCCTGTGCAATGTCTTCCGCAGTTCCGTGATCTCTTACATATGAAAATGCAAGCCGTAAAATATCATCGCCAAAGTCTTTCATTATCTCTTCCATTATTTGAGCTCTTGCTTCACTATCTTCAAAAGAATAATGTTGTGTATTGATGCCCTCCATTTCCATCCCCTTTTCTTTAAGTTGCTATTAATTAGACGGTTTTCATACTGAAATGGTTGATTTTCATCAAAAATTTCCTTCGCCCCAGGTTTATTAGTTCAAATTACCTATATCTTTATTTTGTATCCCTGTTATACTAAGGTTAACTGATTTTGTTCGGTATGATTGAGAGAATGAATAGCTAAAAAGTGTTTCGTCTTGAAAGATGACTATTAGAGCAACAATTAGTAATACAAAGTGGCCATATGCCACACAGGAGGATTTACAATGCTACAAGGTAAAGTAAAATGGTTTAACTCAGAAAAAGGTTTCGGATTCATCGAAGTTGAAGGTCAAGACGACGTATTCGTTCACTTCTCTGCTATTCAAGGCGAAGGCTTCAAAACTCTAGAAGAAGGTCAAGAAGTTTCTTTTGAAATCGTTGAAGGAAACCGCGGACCACAAGCTGCTAACGTTTCTAAGTAATGAAAAATGAGGCACCCATCCGGGTGCCTTTTTTATTTTGATTTTTATTACAAACAAGTAAACATCGTCCGAAACTTCATATATTGATACATAACCTGTGCATGGCGCCCTTCTTCAGTATATGGGTTGACCAGCGGTTCAAGCTGTTTCATAAATGCTATATCACACTTGCAGGATGGCCCATATTTTTTATAACAAAAATCATGAGCTTTACAGGCTGCATCAACCTCGTTGATCGGTTCTTCTGGTCCACTACATCCCGGTCCACACCACTTGTATCCAGGAAATATACAGAATCCGGGACGCGGGCCTCTCTTTTTTTCCATTGCCATATTAATCCTCCCTAAATCCCGTTAAATGTAACTATTTACTATATATTATGACCTGGAATTTAAATAGGTTTAGGAATATGCGATAATTAGTTTATGTGCACAGAACAACGATATTACCTGCTTGCAGTTACCTTTTCCATTTCTTTTTCACTTCTGCCACAACAACTTCTGTATCGTCCCAATGAAGTATGTGGGTTCTATATTCTTCCTTTTTAATCATCGCTTTCGCCTACTTCTTAAATACTTCCGACTGTCTACCTATAATTCTCTGCCATGTTCACTAACCACTCTTTGTCACTTTTTTGTTCAGTCACCAGATATTTGTAACTTTCCTTTTTTGTTTCTCGCCATTTAAGAACGTATTCTTCATCTTTATGGATCCATTCCAAATCTCTATTTGATACGTTTTTAATACTTTCAGTTGGCCAATCATCATATAAAGAAGAAGCGAGTATAAAAGTAATTCTAGAATCGTTATTAGAGTATAAAATTTTTGTAACAGGATGAGTGAAACCGTCATTGTCATATGTTATCTTTTGGATTCTATAGTTTTCCGTTAACCCTGGCTGTTTAATTTTCCCTATTGTTTTTTCGGCTTCATCTAATTGATAAAAAGTTAAATGTGTTTCATTGATATAACGATCATATAAAATGAATGCCATACCACCGATGAAAACGAGCAAAATTCCGGCAATCAGCCCCCATATTTTTATTTTCTGCATTTTTATGAAGTTCCTCCTTTGTTCCGCAGGCATGAAGTTCTATCACACGTAATTCCTGTTTAAAATCAGTTCTAAATCGATACTTTGTGTCATGGCTATCATTACAGGTATACTAAAGAAAATGGGAAAAAGGAGTGATTACTTGTGGCTGGTCCAGGACCCGGCATGGATATATTCGGCATGATGTTTGGCTTTTTGGGAATCATCTACATGCTTATAATGCTGTTTATCGTCGTCCTAACGATCGTCTTTATTTTTAAAGCAATGAGTTTTATGAAGAAAAAAACGGAAAACGACGAGCGTTTAATTCGAGCAATCGAGAATTCTAACTTAAATAAAAGGGATTTTACGATTGATCGGCCAGAGGATGAAGAATTTTAGATCAAATATGAGAAATGGCATGTTAAAAACATGCCATTATTTACTTTCTATGAACTACTGCTTGCGTTCTTATTATAAAACGAAACAAGATGAAGCTATTCACAAAGCGAATAATATGTATACGTTGGTTTAAAAGGTTGCTCCTTTATTCCTTTACGATTCCCGCCCCTGATTATAATTACTGAATTTCCTTTATTATTCTGGCAGGATTTCCTCCTACAACAACATTATCGGGAATATCATTTATAACAATTGCTCCCGATGCTATAACAACATTATTTCCGATTGTAACGCCTGGATTTATAACAGCCTTTCCCCCTATCCACACATTATCACCGATTGTTACTGGCTTTCCATATTCTGTGCCAGCATTTCTTTCAAGCGGATTTATAGGGTGTGTCGCAGTATAAATATGAGCCCCGGGAGCAATCATACAATTATCGCCTATTGTAACATTGCAAACATCTAGAATGACACAATCAAAATTAGCAAAAAAATTATTGCCAACGTGAATATTAGATCCATAATCGCAGTAAAAAGGAGGTTCGATATAAAGATTTTTCATGGATGAACCGAACAGTCCTTTCAATAAAGTTATCCTCTTATCATGATCAGTTTCAAGCGTTTGATTAAATTGCCGCGTTAATCTCCGAGCATTCTCCCGTTCTTTAAACAATTGTGGATCGAGGGGATTATATAACTCCCCTGCTAGCATTTTTGCTTTTTCAGTTTTCGACATTTGCAACTCCTTTATAAATTTTGTTTTAAGGCTCTGTTAGAGAGCGGTGTTTTTATTGAAAATCCAGAAAAACACCATATTTTTATAGACCAAAGTAATCCTTGAACCGTTTACTCAATACGCTCCAAACATCGAACTTGTTGCCGTCCGGATCATAAAACACAAAATTTCTCCCTTGATGGCCTCGGTCTTCGATTTCCCCCACCCTGACTCCTTTTTCCATTAACTCGTTATGTAGCTTCACCAGTTTATCTTCTCCGTCAACTTCAAAAGTAAAAGGAAAGTGTTCATTTCCATCGATATCCGTAAAGTTTAAAATCTGTCCGGCTTTTGCCTTAACTAAAAAGAAACTCTGGTTCGCCAGTTCTAATATACTTTTTTTATTATCCTTATAGTTCACTTCTGCACCTAGCTTTTCATTATACCATTCAGTCGATTTTTCAAGGTCGGTAACTGGTATGTAAGTCGTCCCTATTCTCAATAGCTCTTGCTTCAATTCAATTCCTCCTCAAAAAAATGCTTATAGTTTTATTCTCTTTACTTATATCGAATCCTGCTTCTTCAACTCAATGATAGCAAACCAAAAATTACATATTTCCACTCGGATAAAAACAGTCTGTACATCAAAAATTAAAGATGTCTAAATGAATTTCTAAAGGAGACAGCAAAATGAAAAAATATAACAAAAGCCTGGTCGTTATAATGCTTTCCTTAAGCGTTTTGGCGGCCTGCAATACAACTGATAATCAAGAAGCAACTAACAATAGAGCAAATTATAACCCGATGACCTTTGGCCCGGATAATCAACGGCAACTTGATAACCGAAACAACCGATTTGTCACACCGATAATTCCGAATCCAGAGGAACAGAGGGAAACCCGTTACTTTGAAAGAGACCGCCGCAATATACCTGATCAATTTTACACTCAGCCCCCTGCTCCTGAAAGAGAGCTAAACAGAGAACCGCAAGAAAACATTGATATGGGCAATCGAATGGATAAAGCTCAGCCTGCACCAAAAGTAAACTCTGAATTTAAAGAAAGAGTAATACAGCTAACTAACCAGGAACGGCAAAAAAATGGTTTACCTGCCTTAAAGCCCGATCTTGAATTAACAAAGGTTGCTCAGAAAAAGTCCGAAGATATGGTGGCAAACGACTACTTTTCGCACAATTCACCAACCTATGGTTCGCCTTTTCAGATGATGAAGCAATTCGGGGTTGACTATAGCAAAGCTGCTGAAAACATTGCTGCTGGCCAGTCATCACCAGAAGAAGTGGTTAAAGCCTGGATGAACAGTCCGGGACATAGAAAAAACATTTTAACTAAGGATTTAACACATATAGGTGTTGGAAATGCAAAAGATGAGACACAGGGTATTTACTGGACACAAATGTTCATCAGGAAATAAACTATTGGCAACCAGTTAAAAGGGATGCAAAGATGCATCCCTTCTCTATTGTTCAAAAAAATCTTAATTTGTTAATAAAAATTCTGTGTCTTTAATTTTATTTACTCTTCGTCTTCAGCTGCACAAATCTTCTCTTTCCAACCTGAACAATCAGATCGTTTGTTATGGAGACATCAAGCTTAAGATCAGTAACCTTTTCTCCGTTAAGCTTCACACCGCCGTTTTGAATCATTCTTCGCGCTTCGCTTTTAGATTTCTGCAGGTCTAACTGAACAAGCAAATCAATAACAGGAACAAGCTTTTCACCTTCCCAGTTTACAGTAGGAATCTCATCTGGCATTGCTCCTTTTTGGAATACCGATTTAAAATGCTTTTCGGCAGATTCTGCAGCACCCTCTCCATGGTACATCCTCACTAGTGTCTTACCTAAAAGTATTTTTGCATCTTTTGGATGCAGCGAGCCATTTACGTATTCCTCTTCCAATCGGTCCTTCTCCTCATATGGCAGATCAGTCACTAGTTTAAAGTATTTAATAATTAACTCGTCCGGGATCGACATGGTCTTTCCAAACATATCATTGGGTTTATCGTCGACGCCAATGTAATTGTTCTTGGACTTTGACATTTTCTCTACTCCGTCTAACCCTTCGATAAGCGGCATCATCATAACTACCTGTTTCTCTTTTTCATAATGTTCCTGTAAATGTCTTCCCATCAAAAGGTTAAAGTGCTGATCGGTTCCGCCTAACTCTATATCACTTTTCAATTCAACTGAATCATAGCCCTGCATCAAAGGATAGAAAAATTCGTGGAGTGATATTGGCTTTCCTGAACCTAACCTGTTAGAAAAATCATTTCTTTCAAGCAGGCGGGCCACAGTGATGGTACCCGCTAAGCGAATGGTGTCTTCCAGAGTAAGGGATGACAACCATTTAGAATTATAAAAGAGCTCTGCTTTTTCCATATCGAGCACTTTCCCGAACTGTTCAAAATAGGTCTGTGCATTTTTCTTCACTTCTTCATCCGTAAGCTGCTTCCTCACCGCTGACTTTCCTGTTGGATCACCGATTTTTCCTGTGAAATCTCCTATAATCAATTGAATAACATGGCCATTTTCTTGAAACTGCCTTAATTTGTTTAATACTACCGTATGGCCTATATGCACATCAGGAGCTGAAGGATCCAATCCGAGTTTAATTTTTAATGGTGTTTCATGGTAAATTGACTTTGCGATTTTATTTTTCAATTCTTCTGCAGGGATGATTTCTTGGGCACCCTGGGAATAAATCGAAAATTGCCTTTCTACTTCTTTTAATTGTTCGTTTGAAAGCTTCTCTAAAAAATTATCCATGACTCTTTTCCCCTTTCAAAATAAAAAAACCACATCCCTAATAAAGGGACGTGGTTGCACGCGGTACCACCCTTGTTGAAGAATTGTATAAAACCCTTCCGCTTATACGTATAACGGTACGCCCGTTCCCCGCTACTCCATTTCACAGGGAAAGTTCAAGGAGGTAATTCACACTTATCTTTGTTCCGATTCGCACCTGCCATCGGCTCTCTGATACAGGGAGATAAGATGCTACTGATTCCTTTCATTACTTTTAAAATATATTAGAGATTATTTTAGCTTAAAAACCTTATTTATGACAAGGATTTTTTACTCTATTCAAAACTTAGCGGTTGCAATTTTAGATCTCTCATTGGAAAGCAGATATAATGGTAAAGGCCAGGGCTTCGCCACATCTCAAATAATTGCAAATAATGAAACTAGAAGACATACATTAATAAAAGAACGCTGGGGAGCTACCCCCCAACGTTACGTAGCTATAACGCAAGAAGAGCGGTGGCTCGAAGACTATTAAAGATTGACTCATCCTATCCCTTGCCGGGGCAGGATGGTTATTTTTTTGCTTGTAACCGCAATAATAGTAACCATAAGTTTCAAGCAAAACTGCTCGTTAAAATCAACGCTTCATAGGCACTGAAGCTTTATTCTCCACCCTATACTCTTTTAATCCTAATTACTTACCCAATCTTCCTTTAGAATTCCATATAGTGCATGATCTTCAAATTTTCCGTGCAAATATTCTTTTTGCCGGATAATGCCTTCCTGTTTAAAACCGAGTCTTTCAGGGACTGCCCTGCTTCTATTATTAGAGGTAACAGCCTGAATCTGCACTCTGTTTAAGCCAAGCTCATGAAAAGCTGCATCGAGCAGGCCTTTGCATGTCCTGCTGATTATTCCTTTTCCTTCATAATTTTTAGATATCCAATAGCCTATTTCGGCACTCTTATTGTTCATGTCAATATCATGCAGGCTCATTGTACCTACCAACTCACGGTTAAATAAAATACCCATATGATAAGCGGAATTTTCTGCATAACTGCGTAGCGCAGTTTCAATAAATTTCTCTGTATCACTTACTTCTTTCGTACTATCTGTAAAACCAAGGAAAGTTCGAATATGCTCCCTTGATTCTTCCATAAGTTCAAATAACCTTTGGGCATCTTGTTTTTGCCATAACTTTAACTGCAGTTCTTGATCAATTCGATAGGTAAACATTTGACTCCCCCGTTCCATTTCTTCTCTCTTTGTTCACTGCTTTTCTAATAATAAAAATTCATCAGGATGACTTCGTATGTGTGCACAGATCAAGCCTTTTGTGCCCGGCACTATTCTTAGAAAATCTTCATAGAGATCAGTAACTATTTGTTCCTTTTTTCCATCGAGTAATTGTCGAGGTTCAGACCCCTGCAAAAGAAAATTTTCCGTAAATTCCCTTTCTGTCTTTTCTAAGAAACCCAACATATCATTGTCCTGAAAATATAGAAACGATCGCTTGATCTCTTTCCAAGTAGCAGGTTGTTCCCCTACAAGAAGAGACATCCATAAATAAAATTCTGTCACACTATCCTTCCCATGGTCATAAAGGACTCGAAACATCATAAGGGATTGCTGTCCTCTCGTAAGCTGGTTATACACACTGGATTTCACATCATAACTTTTGCCGCGTATTTTTAAAATCACCGGCTCAATCACCTTCCATAACGACTCCTCATTTTCCATGGATATCAAGTCCTTATTCGAGATTGTCATGAACACTTCCACCTCTCCAAGAGTATTGTGAATCCCTTTGCCATGGTTAAAATGTTTTAAAATATACCGAAGACTTTTTGGATTTTGTTTCTCAGGTTAGCTTTTCTGTCCGTTCAAATCCAGTTCGATACCGATCCATCACATTCATAAGCTTTGAGCTTAAACCGGCCAGCCACTCAGCCTTGTTATGAGAAGGCGCACCATCAACAGCGCGTTTCAACTTCGCAAATGTCACCAAGTTATGAAGCCTCATAAACCATTCAATCTGTTGAAGCAGCTCATAATCTATATCGGTTTTTATTTGATAACCTTTGATAAATGCCTTAAAAGAAGGATGTTCCAATTCGATTTCCTCTTTGAATAAATCCCTAAGCGCATAGGCAATATCTGCGACATACCAGTTTCCCGAACAGTCGTCAAAGTCCAATATATTGATGGTATCTTCTGTCCAGCAAAGATTATCAAGTTCAAAATCATAATGAATCAAACCATAGTTTTCCTTTGTAGCATGCAAGCTTTCAAGCCAATCACTTACTAAATGAAGTTCTCTTTCTGTAACAGGATCATGTTCAACAACCGTCTCTTTAATAAAAGCAAGCTGGTCTTTCCAGTTTGTGCGGTTATGTAAATGTTTTTCAGAGACACTTTTCATTGCTTTATGAAGGTTCCCCAGACTTTCGCCCCACCGCATAAATTCTTCTTCAGCCAAATCTTCGAGCTCCTTGTGTCTTCCTTTAAGTTTTTTAAATACAACTGCATAGAATGTTCCGACTTCTGTTTGAACTTCTTCTACAAGATTACCATCCAGCGACTTAATAGGCTGCACTACGTTTAAAGAATATTGATTTAAATCCTGTAAAATAGCTATCTCAGACTGAACTGTGTAAAAGGTTCTTTCAGAAGCTTCGTTTATTCTTAGAAAATAAATATCTTCTCCTTTTTTAAATATAAACAAAAAATTGGCGCTTGCACGATAATACTTTACTGTTCCTGGGGTATGCTCCCACCTATTAAGAATCATTTCTGCAATCGGGCTTTTCCAATTTTCATCAAGAGTATCGACGACCTTTTCCATCATGCTGAGCTTCATCATAGCAACGCACCTCATCAGTTTCACTAAATTGTTTTCAGGTTTTCATCTGAGATATTTTCTAAGTGGTATTCAATTTCCTTTAACAGCAACTGTTTTTCTTCTTTTGACAATTCTTCCTCTAATCTTGCTGCCATAAGAGGCAGGAGCCACATCTTCATCTCTTCCTCTTTCGTTCCTGTAAGCCTCGAGTATTCTTTAATGTATTCCTCACACAATACTGTTCTTAATTCCTCGATTTTCTCTCTCGCAGCTACCGGCATTTCGGTGGGTAAAATTGCATATTTGTAGATCATCACTGTTCTTGCCACATCAGAGAGAGGGTTTCCTTTACATGCCGTTTCCCAGTCTATGACCACCTTCTTTTCCTGCTCAACTAATACATTATCAGTATGAAAATCCCCATGGCAAAGAACGTTTGCATCCGGAAGCTTTGCAAGATAGGATAAGATTTGTTCTTTAGACCGATAATCGAGTAGCCGCGTACGTTTAATAATTGCTTGTAATTTTGCTGTAAAAGCTGGCAGGTTTCTTGCATCAACACGGTGTATGTTTTGATGCAGTTTTGCTAACTCCTTTGCAGATTCGGTGACATTTCCATTGGGATCAAGTAGCTTCTCTGTCATAGAAACACCACTGATCTTTTCGTAAACAATCCCTGAACGGCCATCCATCTCAACACTTCCGTAAACTTGAGGCACCATTAGTCCCATGCTTTGCAGCCATTTACCAAGCACTACTTCCTGTTCAACAAAAGACTCTTTCACCGAATGAAAGAACAGCTTAATTACCTTACCTTCTTCCCAGTCGTAAATTTCCCCTGTCCTTCCCTTCCCGATCAATTTTCCAATCATTGAATTCACCCCATTTACGTATCGTAAAAGTTTCAAATCGCTTTCCAACCTGTTAAAATGAATTTATTGACAATTTACATAAAGGAGACTTATTTTATGCTTACATACCAAAAAAACCTTGAAAAATATGCTGATCTAGGTGTTAGAGTCGGCGTGAATATCCAGAAAGATCAAACGCTTGTTGTTAATGCACCGCTAGCAGCTGCTGAATTAGTTCGCCTGGTTGCAAAAAAGGCATATGAAGCGGGAGCAAAGAATGTGCATGTTGAGTGGCATGATGATGATCTTACTAGAATTAAATTCGACATGGCACCTGATGAAGCCTTCAAAGATTTCCCGATGTGGAAAGCAAAAGGATATGAAGAGATGGCAGAAAATGGAGCTGCGTTCATGTCAATCGTTGCTTCTAATCCCGATCTGCTCAAAGGGGTAGACCCCGAAAGAATCGCTGAAGCTAATAAAACCGGCGGAAAAGCAATGGGCAAATACCGTGAATATGCACAGGCCGACAAAATCAGCTGGACCGTTCTTGCCGCTCCTTCTAAAGAATGGGCTGCCAAAGTTTTTCCTGATGCAAATGAAGAAGAACAAATGTCTAAGTTATGGGATGCTATCTTTAAGGCAACAAGAGCTGATTTAGAAGATCCTATACAAGCGTGGAAAAAACACAATGAAAACTTAAGTGAAAAGGTAGATTACCTCAACAATAAAAAATACAAAAAGCTGCACTATAAAGCTGAAGGCACCGACTTAACAATTGAACTTCCGGATGGCCACCTGTGGGTTGGAGGCGGCGGCCCAAATGAAAGAGGAGCGATATTTGTAGCTAATATGCCGACAGAAGAGGTATTTACCACTCCTTTAAAAGACGGCGTTAACGGTACTGTTTCCAGTACCAAGCCTTTAAGTTACGGTGGTAATTTGATCGAAAACTTCAGCCTTACTTTCGAAAAAGGAAAAATTGTCGACTATAAAGCTGAAGAAGGCTATGAGACGTTGAAGCGATTGATCGAAACAGATGAAGGATCCCATTACTTAGGAGAAGTAGCCCTAGTCCCTCACGATTCGCCAATTTCAAATACGAACATCATTTTCTTCAACACACTGTTTGATGAGAACGCATCCTGCCACCTTGCGATTGGAAACGCTTATGCTTCCTGTCTCGAAGGCGGAACAAAAATGAGCAAAGAAGAATTAGAAAAAGCAGGTGCAAACTCCAGCATTACCCACGTTGATTTTATGATCGGCTCAGCTGAAATAGACATCGATGGAATTATGGAAAACGGTGAAGAAGAACCGTTGTTTAGAAACGGCAACTGGGCATTTTAAAAACCCCCACATTTTAGCCCCTTCCTGTATGACAATGCAGGAAGGGGCTTTTTTCATGGAGTGAAGTCCAAACAACTTATGGTGTAGGTTCTTTTCTCTCTTTCTAACCAAAAATGCCCTTGTATAACAGAAACAAATTAAACCAGCATAATAACATCGTGATAATTCAGATAGCTGTTTGGAGGGACAATACCTTGAAAAAGAAATGGGATCTTTTTGCATTAGCTTCTATCCCGCTCGTTATGACATTAGGAAACTCCATGCTTATTCCAGTTTTGCCTACCATGGAGAAGGAAATCGGAATCACCCCTTTCCAGTCCAGTATGATCATTACTGTATATTCGATCGTAGCAATCCTTCTCATTCCTTTTGCCGGTTATATCTCAGATCGAATCGGAAGAAAAAAAGTTATCATCCCAAGCCTAATTATCACAGGTCTCGGAGGGGCACTCTCCGCCTTTGCTGCCTGGAAATTAAATAATCCTTATACCGTTATTTTAATCGGCCGTTTCTTACAGGGAATAGGAGCCGCGGGAGCTTTTCCAGTCGTTCTTCCAACCGTGGGGGACTTATTTAAAAAGGATGAAGAGATTAGTAAAGGGTTAGGAATTATCGAAACCTCCAATACATTCGGCAAAGTTTTAAGTCCGATTTTAGGGGCAATCCTGGCGGCAATCATATGGTTTATCCCTTTTGTCTCTATCCCTATCTTTTCACTAGTATCTGTTTTATTGATGCTTTTTTTAGTTAAACCCCCGGTAAATGACGAAGAAAAGGTTACGTTTAAAAAGTTCGCCTATTCTATAAAAGGAATATTCTCTAAAAACTGGCGTTGGTTATCATCTGTGTTTTTAATAGGATGTTTTAACATGTTCATTTTATTTGGCTTTCTTTTTCACTTGTCATCCATATTGGAATCAAAGTTTGGCATAAATGGAATTTCAAAAGGCGGAATATTGGCTATCCCACTTTTCGTTCTATGCCTGGCATCTTATTACACCGGCAAAAAAATAGGTAAAAATAAAAATATTATGAAATGGACAATCTTTATTGGAAATTTAACCTGTGGTGTTACGCTACTTTTAATCAAACCTGGAGCTAGCCTATTAATGATCATAACGTTGCTCTCCTTTGGCAGTGCAGGAATCGGAGTTTCATTACCATGTCTGGATGCTTTAATTACGGAAGGGATCGATAAGCAAGAAAGAGGGACGATCACATCAATTTACAGCAGTATGAGATTTATAGGGGTAGCTGCCGGACCCCCGGTCGTTGCAACATTGATGGGATTTTCCTTTAATTTGGTCTACCTTTGCCTGGCTGTGTTCAGTGTTCTTGGTTCTCTGTTAACCTTTTTTGCCATTAAACCCGATCCATCTCCAGAAAAACGGGGATTAGCTGACAAACTGGACAAGCTGGATGTGCCAAACACTCTTTTTGCATCGAAAAAATAAGAAGACGGACAGCTAATAACTGCTGATCCGTCTTCTAATCCTAGCAACATGATTTAGTGTTTTTGGAGCTGGGCTCTTTTTGCTGCATGAATAAGATCTTCCACAGGAGAAACACGACCCAGGTCATCCTTGTGGACAATATGTTTTCGTTCAAACTTCGTAGGAGAATCGAGTCCAGCTGCAGCCGCTAGATTAAACAGGCCTTCACGCAATGAAATTACATAGTTTGCAACCCGATAATGCTTCTCTTCTACAATTAACCCTTCTTGCAGTTTCTTATCAGTAGTAGCGACACCTACAGGGCATTCATTCGTATGGCATACTTGAGCCATGATACAGCCTACACTAATCATGAACCCGCGTGCGATGTTGACTAAATCTGCTCCCATCGCAAGTGCGATTGCAATTTTATCAGGAGTAATCAACTTTCCTGATGCAATCACCTTCACTCTATCCCTTACTTCGTATTTCTTCAGTATTTCATCCACTACAGGAAGGGCAGCTTGAATCGGCAGCCCGACTCCATCAGCAAGTTCCTGGAATGTAGCACCTGTTCCCCCTTCTCCACCATCTACAGTGATAAAATCGGGTCCTTTTCCTGTTTCCTTCATCGTGGAGACCATGTTTTCTAGAGCATCGAGGTCACCTACTACAATTTTCATACCAACCGGTTTTCCGCCAACATCTCTTAACTTCTCAATAAAATCAAACATAGAATCCGGATTATCAAACTCGTAGAATCGATTTGGACTGTTAATCGTTTTACCTGGTTCAACAAGGCGAATTTTTGCAATCTCTTCGGTTACTTTGGATCCTTCCACATGTCCGCCCCTTGTCTTAGCTCCCTGTGCTAGTTTTAATTCAAAAGCTTTCACCTGATCCATTTCACTTTTTTTCTTAAACTCTTCCCAGGAGAACTCACCGCTTGGCTTTCTTACTCCAAACAGATCCGGACCGATTTGCATAATAATATCCGGGTTTCCGGCTAAATGGTGGTCAGACAGGCCGCCTTCTCCAGTATTCATCCATGTTCCCTTTGCAAGGCCCAATCCTTTTGATAGTGCGGTAATCGCATTCTCTCCAAGAGCTCCAAAACTCATTGCAGATTGTCCGACAAGCCCTTTCACCTTAAATGGCTCCCTGCACCTGTTTTCACCAAGAACAACTGCGTCTTCATCTCTTAAAAAGTACGGATCAACAAGCTGTTCTTCATGATGTTCTTTACGAGTAAAAAGACCGTCCTTGTCTATTTTATAGGCCTTCGTTTTGATCTTATCCGTGTTATCTACCTTCAGCTCATCTCGCAACTTGGGGAATAAAGTATTTCGAATATAAAAGCCCTCAGCTTGAAAGTCTCGGTCAGATCCAAAGCCAATCAAGCGCTGTTTATATTTTCCGGCCTTTACAACGTCCTGGTATTCCTTCCTCGAGAATGGTTTTCCTTCATTATCGTTATTAAATAAATATTGCCGTAACTCCGGCCCGATTTTTTCTGTCATATACCGGACATTACCCAGAACAGGAAAGTTTCTCAAAATCGCATGCTGCTTTTGCCGATCGTCTTTTATATAAAGCCAAACTAAAAACCCGACCGGAATTAAAAGAGCAAGAACTACAATTACGAGAAGAGCTATTACTAAATATGCAACAGTACTCACAATATCACCCTTTTCTTGTCATTACTTTATTTTTATCTGGTCTAACCGATTAAAATGCTTCTTCTATCCTCGTGTCACCAGCGGTTACTTCGTATGTTTGTTTATATGTAGCCTCATTCTCTAGTACTTCGACTAGAACTGCGGCAACATCTTCTCTTGGAATTTCGCCTTCACTGCTTACCGATTCAGCTGCTTCAATCTTTCCACTGCCCGGTTTGTCCACCAAATGACTGGGACGGATTATCGTATACGTCAGTCCTTCCTGTCTTAGAAGTTCATCAGGTTCATCCTTCGCACCTGTCGTTCGGGAATCACTATCTTCCGGTTCATTGGCGCGGATCGCACTCAAGAAAACAAACCGGTCAATTCCCTGTTTTTTTGTTTCCTTTACAGAGTCAATTACAGCCCGATGGTCAACTAGGACTGTTTTCGTTTCGCCGGCATTTGGACTCGCTCCGGAAACATAGATAACTGCATCACAATCAGCAAATGCTTCTTCAAAATGTTCATCATTACTGACCGCTACTTCTGTTGCGCCTAACTTTTTCATTTCCTCAGTCTTGTTGGTTTCGTTTATTACTGCGACAGATTCGTAATTTTTCCTGCTAAGAAATTTGATGACATGTTCTCCCACACTGCCGCTGGCGCCCATAACTGCAACTTTCATCTTAAATCCCTCCTTAAACGGGTTACTCTTTTTTTACCACTCTTTTTTTGATTAAAACCTTTTTATTGAAATATTAGGCATGCATTTCTTTGTGTTTTTGCTACATTCTAATACTGTTATTATCTTTGAAGGAGGGAATTCCATGGGAAGGATGGATCATGGTCAAAAAGGCAATAACCATAAGAAAAAAATCTCACAGGCGCCTAATCAGACTGGTGGCTTGAGTAAAGAAGAAGTCGAACTTTCAAAAGAACTGGCTGAGACTTACGAATACGAAGAAAAGCCAGGCTTTGAACCTACAGATGTTCAAAGAAAGAAACAAAAGTAAAAAAAATGCCCCGCATAAATCTGCTGGGGGCATTTTTTTTCTTGGGAATTGGTTATGGGAAATAATCAAGATAAATCTTTAGCACTTATAGCATCCAAAACCTTTTTCTTATAATCCTCCAGTGTCATGGCTTTTGAACTGTCCTGTCCGTACCTTCTGACGTTAACAGAATTATTCTCCGCTTCTTTATCACCCACAACCAGAAGATATGGGATTTTTTTCACCTGTGCCTCTCGGATTTTATACCCGAGTTTTTCACTGCGAAAATCCGCTTCTACCCGTATGCTATTCTTGCTTAACTGGTCAACGATCGATTGTGCATATTCATGGTGGACCTCTGAAACCGGAATTACCTTTGCCTGTACTGGAGCGAGCCAGACAGGGAAAGCTCCTGCAAAGTGTTCAACAAGAATACCGAAGAATCGGTCTAACGAGCCAAGGATTGCCCGATGGATAACAACAGGCCGTTCCTTTTCACCTCGTTCTCCAACATAGTGCAAATCAAACTTCTCCGGCATTTGAAAGTCGAGCTGAACAGTTGCGCATTGATGACTGCGATTCAACGCATCTTTAATGTGAAAATCGATTTTCGGTCCATAAAAAGCTCCATCACCCTCATTAAGGTCATAATCGTAGTTCATTTCATCTAAAACTTTTTGAAGTGCTCCTTCGGCTTTCTCCCAGAGCTCATCACTTCCCATCGAGTCTTCCGGCCTTGTTGATAATTCTACTCTATACTCAAATCCCAAAACTTGATATACCTGGTCGATAATGTCCAGGACTCTTTTGATCTCTTCTTCAATCTGCCCCGGAGTTACGAAGATATGTGCATCATCCTGGCAGAAAGTACGTACTCTCAACATGCCGTTCAATGCTCCGCTGAACTCATGGCGATGCACCTGGCCAAACTCAGCGATCCGGAGAGGGAGATCACGATATGATCGTAACTTGTCTTTAAAAATAAGCATATGTCCAGGGCAGTTCATTGGCTTAAGCACGTAGTCTGATTCATCCACTTTAGAAAAGTACATATTCTCCTTATAGTGCTCCCAGTGCCCTGACTTTTCCCATAAGCGTTGATTCATCATTAGCGGAGTACGGACTTCTTTATAGTTTTCTTTTATTTGCAAGTCCCTAAGAAAGTTTTCTAGCTCGTTGCGGATGATGTTTCCGTTCGGCAGGTAAAACGGCATGCCTGGCGCTTCTTCTGAGAACATAAACAATTCAAGCTCATTTCCAAGTTTCCTGTGGTCTCTCTTCTTCGCTTCCTCAAGGAATTGAAGATGGTCATTCAGATCCTTTTTATTTGCAAAAGCAACACCATATATTCGCTGGAGCATCTGATTATCACTGTTGCCACGCCAATATGCCCCGGATACGTTCATAAGCTTTATAGCTTTTAACATCCCAGTTCTCGGCAGATGTGGTCCTCTACAAAGATCAAAGAATTCTCCCTGTTTATAGATTGAAACGACCTCATTTTCTGGAATATCGTTCAACAGTTCTAGTTTAAGATGATCGCCTATTTCCTCAAATATTTCCTGGGCTTTTTCTCTAGAAACCACAATTCGTTCGATAGGAAGGTTTTCCTGAACGATTTTTTCCATTTCTTTTTCAATTTTCGCAAGGTCTTCTAAAGAAAGGCTTTCTTTCAAGTCCATATCATAGTAAAATCCATTTTCAATGACAGGTCCCACCCCGAACTTTACTTTTCCGTAACTTCTTTTAACTGCCTGTGCCAAAATGTGAGCAGCAGTATGACGGGCAATTTCCACTCCAGCCTCAGAATCGTTTAAAACGATTTCTACAGAAGCATCCTTTTCAATTCCTTTTTGCAAATCAACAAGCACTCCATCCACTTTTCCAGCAACGGCTTTTTTTCTTAAGCTAGGACTAATAAACTGCGCGATCTCTGCAACTGTTGTCTTCCGGGCAAAACCTTCTTTATGTCCATCTGGAAAAGCAATCATAATTTGTTCCTTCATTTTTAACACTCTCCTTTTTAAATAAAAATAAAAAAACACATTCATCCCCTATATAGGGGCGAATGTGTCATTCGCGGTTCCACCCTGATTCCTGCCAGTATAAACAAAGGCCGGCAGCTCAATTGGCTTTAACGCAGCTAACGGCAAAGGTTACTGTATACTTCACCTTGCAGCTCAAAGGGGGTAGATTATTCTTCTGCGTTAGGAAGTTTCCAGCAATCCTTCCCTCTCTGTTAACCGGTATAAATAACCCATGGCCTTATCATCGCTTTCATTTTCTTGAAAAATAAAAACACACTGCATCCCGCAAAGGGACGAGTGTGTTTGCTCGTGGTTCCACCCTGATTCCCGCCTGATAAATCTGGCGGCTCAATCGCTTTAACGCAGCTCCTGCGGTACTGGTTACTGGATTTCATCAGTACAGCTCAAAGGCGGTAAGTTAGATTCACTTTGTTAGGAAGTTTCCAGCTACCCTTCCCTCTCTGTTAACGGTGAGAAATAACCCATGTCCTTTTCATCGCTTTTCATAAGTCGTTGTAGATGTAATTAATAATATAGAAAAATCGAAATGCTTTGTCAATAGGTTTTTTGAAGAGTTTTACATTTTTTCTCTCCCTGCAGCTCTTTTTTAAAAAGATGAACCCAAAGTCTTCATCAATAAGGAGCTTTATAACAAGTTATTTATTTCTTTCATCAAAACTTCTACGCGTTTTTTGTAGTATCGCCCTTTTTCCTGGATTTTAAGCTGGGAGATGAATAGGTTTGCGAGCATTACGGCTGTGTCAAGTCTATATAATCGGACGACGATCGGTGGCAATGAATGGGAGATCTCACTGTCTCCGTATCCTTCTATAAACTCTGCCCACGAGATTTCATTTGTTTCTGCAATCCTCATTAAATCGAGCAAAGGGTGCCCAATCAATGCGTTATCCCAGTCAACAATCGCTTTTACTTCTCCTTTCTGCCCGATTAGGTTAACAGGCCGAACATCCATATGGAGCAACCTTTTTACATTACTACCAGGCTCTAAAATTTGTTCAATATCATTAGAAATTGGCAATTTATAGTCACTTGATGTGATCCGATTGAACGCTCCCATCCGTGAGACAAGCCGTTTGGCTATATGCTTTTCTAGTGTTTCTTCGCTTTCATTTGGAAAATCGAGATCATGTACAGGCATGTTATGTAGATTTTTAACCGTAAGACCGATTTTTCGTGGACTTATCGGAACGGAATCAGCTGCCACAAACTCAGAAATCAAGAAATCGAGTTCTTCACCGAAATGTAATCCAAGTATGCCGGGAACCGGTATACCATTTTTAATGCAATACGTTGAGAGGTTTGCTTCCTTTTGCAATGACAGACGGCTGCTGAATGTCTTCTCGTTGATATTTGAAACTTCTTTATGCCATGGCACTCGAAAAGCTAGAGGACCATGTTCAGAATTCCCGCGAAATACAACATTTTGAACACCGCTTCCTGCAATCTCCAATTCACTTACATTCATTTCTTTATATCCTGTGGCCAAAACTATTTCAAGCTTTTTACGTATTTGTTCTGCTTTCACTTGCAGATCATTCATTTTCCCATCTCCTGTTTCAATCCCAAAAAAAGTCGTTACTTCTTCGTTAGGATTAGAAGTAACGACCTGGCTTATCTTTATCTTGTTAACGAATGCTCTACCTTAATACAGCGGTTCATGATGACAGTCATTCCATGTTCTTTCCCGTACTTATAAGCTTCTTCGTTTTCTACACCAAGCTGAGCGAAAAACACGTCGGCTCCAATTTCTACAGCATCCTTCATAATTTCGGGCAGGTATTCACTTCTCCTGAAGACGTTGACAATGTCTACATGGCCATCAATATCTTTCAATGAGCCAACAGCCTTGACGCCAAGGGCCTCATCAATGTTTGGATTGACAGGAATAATCTCATAACCTGCATCCTGCATAGCTTTTGAGACAGAATTAGAAGTTCTTGCAGGATCATCGGATAGTCCGACTACTGCAATCCGATTTTTTGTCTTCAATATCTTTCCTATTTCATCTCTACTGGGGTTTTCAATTGCCATTTGGACCACCTCTTCACTTGTAATCGCTTACTTTAATCTTAACCGAAAAGGGAAATTTTTTCTATTTATTAGTTTCCTTAAGCTATATTAAGTTGCATTATTTTATAAAAGAAAGAAGAGTGTTTGCCAATGTTGGCCACACTCTACAATGAAGCTTTCTATCTCATTATAAAAACCGCTTCATCTCGCTGTTCAACTAAAAACTTTATCTGCTCTTTCACATTTTCATTACATAAACCGCCGTGGTAACAAATTACGCTCTCTATATCATAATCTAGAAGCTTTTTAAGAGAATGAACAGCTGTTTTTAAATCCAGGGTTGTTTGTTTGACCGGTCCCTTTAAGGATCCATCGATTGCAATTAATCCATCGCCTGCCAAAAGTGTCTTGCTTTGCTTCAAGTAAAGTGATACATGGCCAGCCGTATGCCCTGGTGTATGGATCACTTGAATACCGCCGAAATAAGGTAGCTCCTGTCCGTTCCTTATCGTTTCATCAACTTTGGACTTCGGTGGATTTTCATACAAATGTTTCACGGGTTCAGGTAATACATTCCATTCTTCGCGACTCATTTTTGCTGGGTCTGATTTGATTAATGGTCGTTCTCCTTCGATGTATGGCTTGTCAAGCTCGTGGGCGTATACTGTTATAGGATTAGTTGATGACTTTATAACTTCCGGTAAACTGCCAACATGGTCAAGGTCCTGGTGGGTAAGTATTACTGCTTTTAGCTTTTCAAAAGGTACTCCTGCATTATTGATCGCTTCTAATATCTGAGGGAATTGCCCTGGCATACCAGTATCAACTAAAACGGCTTCCTTTTCATCCCATATCAGCGTTGGATAAATAGCGGCGCTCCGTCCGAATGCCTCAAATCCAATTTCTAACATATCAACCCCATTAGCAACCTTCATAGATTTACCTCCTCTTAATCCTTTTGCAGTACATTGATCCAGGCATGCTTTCTAAAGACGCATGTAAAAAGATGCCATTTTCTCCCGATATATTTTATTTTATTTTTCTTAAAAAGAAACTCCTTAAAAATCGCCGCGAAAAATAAACCCAGGCAGAAGTCATGTTTCTTCCGGGTTATCTTTTATCCTTATTGCTATCAGGATGAACTTTCCGTTTCTCTATCGCCCGTTTTTTTACCGATCCTCTATCCCTCGCAAAATGTGTACTATTTAATTGCAGTAGATGACTTGCTTATTTTATTTTTTTCCTCACTCGATAATGGCCTCCTGGAGATACTTGATAACCCAGCTTTTTATTTATAGCAAGCATCGGGACGTTTAATGAGTCATTATCCGTTCTCATTTTTTCGATCTTAAAAGATTGAGCGAGTTGAATCGCTGTCAGTTTCAAGGATAGGGCTACATGCATCCGGCGATAATCCCGGTCAACTCCAGTATAATCATTGAACCATTCCTTGTTTCCTTCGCGTGGAATGAGAATTGTCATCCCTATGTATTTTCCATCCTTTTTAGCGAGGATCATACCTTCCGGAAAATCTGAAACAATCTCTTTCCATTCTTCTTCCTCTGGAATATCATCTTCCGTCATAGCAGGATTGTCCCATAGCGTCTTTTTAAACAAATTAAAAATTTCTGTATGTAATTGTACGTCATTCACACTTCTTGCATCTTCAAAATGGATACCAGAAAGTTTAACTTCCTCAAGTACACTATCGAATGCATCAGCATTAAACGTTGTGATATCAAGTGTAGACTGATATAAATGCCTTTCGGTCTGATATCCCCGTCTGGAAGAAAAGCTGTTTGATTCCAGCTCATGATCGGGAACCTCTCCCAGTAAAAAAGAAGCCCCTTTCTCCTTTCCCCATGCTTCCAACTCTATCAAAAGCTGAGAGCCTACACCTCTTTTACGAAAATCGGGATGAACAATCAGTTTGCTTGCAAGTCCCCCGGGCTCAGCAAATGGTGTTCTCCAACCAGATGCAAAACCTATTACCTTATCTTCGTTAGAAACAGCCACTAATCGCTCCCTGCAAAAACCTGTTAACATCCCCTGGTCATTAAAACTGGTCCTATCTTTTACCGGGATATTTTCGTCTTCTTTTATTAGCGCTTCAACTGAAATCTTCTCTCTACCGAAAAGGCTCTCATTTAAAGAAAGTAATGTTGATATTGTTTCATAGTCTTCCGGGAGGTTCACTTGCCTTATTTTATTAGTCATGTTTTCTAGTCTCCTAATAGTACAATTTAACAAAGATAATTATTCTTTCTTTTTGGCTTCTTTTCCTGCTTTTTCAAAAAAACTGTCCATATATAGAATTACTTTATGTATTACACCAATCACTCAGCTCTTATTTCTGGCTGATATATATAATCTTCAAGGCAAATGGAGTTACTGTTTTTAAATATTACCCCTTCGCTCTCAAGCGACATTTTCTGAACGTAAAATAGTTCCTCATTTTCCAAAGCTACTTCTCCATTTCTATTGACCACGCGATGCCATGGAAGGTTATGCTTGCTGCTCATAGAATGAAGTATGCGGACAACCTGCCTCGCCCCTTTTGGACTTCCGGCTAATTTCGCAATTTGTCCATATGTCATAACCTTTCCACTTGGAATTTGTTTAATAATTGTTACTACCCGTTCTGTAAAGCTTTCCAATGTGATTCTCCCCTTACGATCCTCAACTCTTTATGACTTCCACAGCGATCCCTTTTTGTCTTAACTTATTAAGCTCATTTTCAGAAGCTTCCCAATCTGTTATTACTCTTCCTACCTTCTCAGCAGGCAAAACACGCACAAAAGTTTCTTTTCCTATCTTATCCCCCGACATTAAACAGATACTTTTCCTTGATGCTTTCTCTACTGCCCGCTGAAATACAGCAACCTCCGTGGTGTTGGTGCTAAGTCCATAATTTGCGCTTAATCCTCCCCCAGTGGAAAAAGCGATGTCTATTTTGAACATCCCCATATATTCACTGGCAAAGGCATCTGTTATGTTGCCGGAAGTTTTTATTTTTCCAGGAACCATTATCGTTTCAATGTTTTCATTCCCCTTTATCGAATCTGCGATCTTGAGTGAATTAGTGATTACGGTAAATGGAAAATCCTCTGGCAAGTGTTTTACCATTATATAGTGGATGGATCCTCCTCCTATAAAGACCACATGCTCTTTTTTAATCATTTCTGCTGCTTTTTTAGCAATCGCATTTTCCGGTTCGGTCCCTTCGTTAAAGCGGATCGAAGGTGGCTGGGAATAGCTGCGCACTTTAGCCGGAATAGCACCGCCGTGTGTCCTTTCTATCAATCCTCTTTCTTCCAGCACTGCTAAATCTCTTCTGACGGTATCGATTGATACAGACAGTTGATCAGTTAGCTCTTTTACTAAAACCCGCTTCTGATCTTTTATTAAATCAAGAATTTTCTGTTGACGTTCCTCAGCAAACATCAAGATTCACTCCTACTTCAGGCTCGCTAGTTTGGCATTCTTTCAAATTTGCTCCAATCCCGCGAAAAAGTTCCGTGATAGATGAACACCCACGTTCAATGTGCTCTACTCCGGTTATCCTTGTTATTCCTTCCGTCATAAGGCCTGCAAGTATCAGGCAAGTTCCCGCTCTAACGTCGGTTGCATGGACCCAGTTTCCTTTAAGTGTTTGGTTCCCTAAAATATAAGCGCTGTTGCCCTTAACTTCTATAGAAGCTCCCATTCTCTTGAGTTCAGGTATATGGTTGAATCGATTAGGATAAATTGGATCGGTTATAATACTTTTGCCTTCTGGAACAAGTAAAAGGGAAGTTATCGGCTGCTGGAGGTCTGTGGCAAATAATGGGTACATCCCCGTCTTTACCCTCGTTGCTTTCAGCCTTCCGCTCGCTTTTTGAACCGAAACAGATTTTTCCCCCACGCTAAATTCCATCCCAACTTCCTTTAGCTTCTCTAAACAGGATGTTAAATGTTCCGGGATGATGTTTTCGATCGTAACACTTCCTCCTGTTACTCCTGCAGCCATAAGCATCGATCCTGCTATTAGCCGATCAGGAATCACTTCGTATTCTGTACCCTTAAGTTCTTTTACTCCATCGATAACAATTTTATCCGTTCCAGCACCCTTTACCTCCCTCTGTAAAGCCAGTATATCTTTAAAATGCTCCTGATTTCTTAGGATTTCTTATCCACTTATTTAAGAATGTTGCAGGGGTGAGGATT
>NZ_SWLG01000009.1 GCF_005747095.1 Exobacillus caeni
TGGGGAACTAACGAAAAGAAAGCCGGATGCGGGAAAGCCGCACGTCCGGTTTGATGAGGGGTCCGAGGGCGAAAGCCCTCGTCCTACTCTACTTGATGAATAATACGGACATAGAGTTCAAATAATGAAAAAGATCATGTGATTCGAAAGCTTCATAAGGAGGCCGCAGCAATGGATTTAATTTCGGGTAAGTTTTATTGGCCCACGACGTTTCAAGATGCTCCAACATACCCGGTGTTAGAAGAGGATATCGATTGTGATGTTCTGATTATTGGCGGCGGAAGTTCTGGTGCCCAATGCGCATACTATTTAAGTGAAACCGATCTGGATATCGTAGTGGTTGATAAAAGAAGAATTGGAGCGGGAAGTACCAGTGCCAACACTGCACTTATGCAGTATTCCGGCGAGAAAATGTTCTATGAGCTTGTTAATGCTTTTGGTGAGGAAATAACGGCCAGGCATTATAAATTATGCAAAGAAGCGATGAAAGAGATCGAGAAGCTTTCCGGCAAGATAGATATTGAATTTAAACTAAGAGACACACTCTATTATGCAAGCTATGAAGAAGATGTAAAAAAGCTTGAGAAGGATTACAGTTATTTAAAAAAGTACGGCTTTGAGCTTGATTGGCTGAATCAAGAACAGATTGGATCCATTTATCCCTTTGAAAAGCGTGCTGCAATTTATTCATATAACGACGGGGAGTTTAACCCCTATAAGTTGACTTTCGGATTACTGGAAGAAGCGAAGAAGAATGGTGTACGGGTCTTTGAGCATACAGAAATTAATGGTAAAAAGCTGGAAAGCGACAATGCAACCTTTTATACAAAAGGGAACCATGCTATCAAAGCCCGCCAAGTGATAGTAGCATGCGGATACGAAACATTAGAATTTAAACTTGAAAAAAATGCGTTGTATACGAGTTCATATAACGTAGTTACAAAGCCAGTAAAAGACTTTAACGGTTGGCATAACCGAACACTGATCTGGGAAACGGCTCGCCCGTATGTATACATGCGGACAACTGCTGATGATCGAATAATCATCGGAGGACTTGATGATAATACAACCTACCCCGAAGATAGGGACTCTAAAATATTGAATAAAAAGGATAAACTGATAGAAGAATTCAATGAACTGTTCCCTGATATACAGGTTGAACCTGACTTTTATTTAGCTGGTTTCTACGGCTCGACGCATGATGGTCTGCCTATTATAGGGATATATGATGTATTCCCAAATTGCTATTTCCTCTATGCATATGGAGACAACGGTACGGTATACAGCCAGATGCTTTCTAAAATACTCAGGGATGTAGTTGCAAAAGGATCAAACCCTGATCTGGAAATCTATCTTCAAAACCGTCCGCTTGTTAAATAATAAAGGAGAGAAATGATCTCTCCTTAAATTTGTTTAAGCGGGTTCAACGCATTTGTCTGGTCATGGTAAATGAAAGCATCATAGCGGCTCGCCATCACAGAAGGAACATAATTCCCATACCGTTCATAGTCAGGGTTATACACAACCCCTATTGCCCGATGTCCGACGGTTTCCTTATATGAAGTGCTATTTTGGCCTAACAGCAGCATTTTATCTTCTTCTCCGGCCAGGTGCATAAGGTCTTCCCAGCTGCCGCTCATCGCTGGAGGAACCATCATTTTCTCCATTGGAGCTCCCCATTCGGACCCTGCGATCACAGTTCCGCGATGAGTCCCAAAACCGATCGCAAAGACATTTTCCTGCCCTTCATTTTCGCGGATAAGCTGGCCGACATTGACCATTCCTTCTTCTTTCATGTCCGTAGCCCTCGCATCACCGATATGGGTATTATGTTCCCAAACGATAGCTTTTGCGTCTTTTCCGTGAAAGTCCATCAGCCTGTTGAGCGCTTCAACCATGTGCATATCACGGATATTCCAGGAATCCGGACCGCCTTGAACCATAGACCGGTAATACTCTTCGCCGTTTTTGGCTACAAGTGCATTGATTTCAAGGTTAAGCGATGATTCTTCATCGTGTTTATACTGGCTTTTATGATTCTGAATTTCCATCAGTAATGCAATTACTTCGTCCACGCAATCCTCGGATAAAAACGAAGCTGATACGCCATAGTCCTGCTCAGTTCGCTCATATGGCTGGAAGCAGGAAAAAGCCCTTTTTGCAATCTTTACATCCTCAGAGCCTATCTTTTCTAAGTAGTTTATAATCTCTTCCATGCTTTCGTACAAACTGTAAATATCGATACCGTAAAAACCTATCTTTTTGTCCTGCTTGGAGTTGCTGTTAAAGTCCTTTAGCCATTCGACAAGTTCTTCGATCTCTACGTTAGCCCACATCCAGGTTGGCCATCTTCTAAAGTCTTTCATTGCGTCATCTACACTTGTTGATGCACCCTCATAAGATTTGATATAGCGGTTGAGTTCGTAACAGGAGGGCCAGTCCCCTTCTACTCCAACAAAGTTAAACCCTTTATCTTTCACAAGGCGTTTTGTTAGTTCGGCACGTGTTTTGTAAAATTCCGAAGTACCATGGGAAGCCTCGCCAAGAAGGACGTATTTTGCATCACCAATTTCATTTATTAAGTAATCAAGGTCATCATAGTTAGTCAAACGGACAGCATCTTGTTTAATTTGTTCCACCATTTTCTTATTGTCCAAACAAGATCCCTCGCTTTCATAAATTTCTTATAGTATCTTTAACCTTAAGAATAGCTTTTAAACGATGAAAATAAGCTGAGGTGGCGTTTTTTATATGAAAGAAAATGTACGTTTCATTCAAGCCTTTGTCGGCGGGTTCATGGGTCCTTCTTATGAAGTTTCAATTGATTTAAAGGATAAGACAGTAACATACAAATCTTTTGAGAACGGCTATGAAGAAAAGGGTAAAATGGTAAAACACCTGGAAAAAGCGGAAGAGGATTTTTTATTGAACAAATTATCTTCTTGCAACATATTAGAATGGAAAAAGAGATATGAGCCTGACTACCCTGTGATGGATGGAACTAACTGGAGTGTGAAAGTGGAAACGGAGAAGGATAGTTTAGAAAAATCAGGTTCGAATGCCTATCCAGAAGAGTGGTGCTTGTTTTGTAGAACAATGGAGGAGATAACAGGAAAAGAATTTCGATAATCTAAGGGCTTGACATACTACCTGAGGATTTTATATAATTATCTCGAATTCAAGATATTTATTTTCGAAAGGTTATGATTGAATGGACCATTTAACAGAGAAAGATCTATCGTTAAAATTGTTTATCGTTCTTGCCAGGGCAAGCCGGACGATTACCGATCATGCGAAAAAAGATATCCAGAAGCACGGGCTCAATCATACTGAATTTGCTGTTCTTGAGCTTCTTTACCATAAGGGGGACCAGCCGCTGCAACAGATCGGCGAAAAAATCCTGCTGGCAAGTGGAAGTATTACGTATGTCGTTGATAAGCTCGAACAAAAAGGGTACTTGCAAAGAAAGCCATGTCCGAATGATCGCCGCATCACGTATGCCGTGATTAGTGAAAAGGGCAGAGGGCTAATGGATGAGATTTTTCCAAAACATGAAGAGTGGATACACAGCCTTCTTTCCGGACTTTCGAATGAAGAAAAACAAACAGCAATTAAGTTGTTGAAAAAGCTGGGGCTACATGCAGAAAAGCTGTAAGAGGCGGCTTTTCTTGCCTAATATCTTGAATTCAAACTATTTTGCTTCAACGTATTATTGCTTCAAAAGGCATAACTAGGAGAAAAGCTTTTATTTTTTAAAAATATATCTCGAAATAGAGATAATTGGTTTCGAGATAAAATCACAGAAAGGGATGAAAGAAAAATGATGAGTATTGGTTTGTTGTTGATTCGAGTAGTAATTGGTCTAACGTTTGCAGCCCATGGCACGCAAAAGCTTTTTGGCTGGTTTGGCGGACACGGAATTAAAGGGACAGGTGGATTCTTTGAATCGATTGGTTTGAAGCCCGGGGTTACGCTGGCAGTTATGGCCGGTATTGGAGAGGTTGCCGGTGGCGTATTATTTGCACTTGGCTTCCTTACGCCACTAGCAGCATTGCTGATCATTGTTCCTATGCTTGTTGCTATTTTAAAAGTACACGGTCCCAACGGTTACTGGATAACACAGAATGGCTATGAGTATAATTTGATGCTGATCGTTATCGCACTGGGTATAGCACTCATTGGTCCTGGAAGTTACGCTGTTGATGCTTTACTTTTCTAACATAAAGATTGTCTTAAGAACCTTCTTGATAGGGAGGTTCTTTTTGTTCGCTCAATTGTTATATAACAATAGATAGTTTTTATAGTACAGAGAAAAAGCTTGTGATATAATGACGTTAGAATTTTCAGAATAAATAAATGAAGGAGCGGGTTGAAATTATGAATGTCCCTTTATTGTTAACCGAATTTCTAGATCGGGCAGTTCGTTTATACGGAGATAAACCAGCCATTATCAATGAGGACGACACGTATACTTACAAGGAATTGAATAAGAGGGTCAATCGGCTATCACACGGCTTGCGGGCCCTTGGCATCCAGAAAGGTGACAGGGTTGCTTATCTTGCTCCAAATACATTGGAGATGCTGGAAGGTTTCTATGGGATTTATCAGCTAGGGGCGGTGATGGTTCCTTTAAACATTCGGCTAACACCAGAAGATTATTTGTATATTTTAAACCACAGTGAGAGCAAGGCTTTGTTTGTCGATACAGAGCTTTTTCATTTGATCGAACCGATTAAAGAAAAGCTGACAACCGTTACTGACATCATCGTCCACTATGCTGAAGAATCTACTGATCAATACCGTTCCTATGACAACTGGTCAGGTTCTTTTCCTGAAGACGCTTTTGACAGAGAAGAGCTTTCTGAAGACGATGTATGCAGCCTTTTATATACTAGTGGGACGACAGGAAAGCCGAAGGGCGTTATGCTTACCCATCGGAATAACTATTTGCACGCCTTAAGCACGATGCATCATCTTCGTGTGTCCGATCGTGATACATTGCTCCATGTTTTGCCGATGTTCCATGTGAATGGTTGGGGCTCTCCGTTTTATTATACTGCTAACGGTGCCACACAAGTGATGCTTAGAAAGGCAGACCCGGCCATTATACTGGATAAAGTAGAAAAGCATCGGGTTTCCATTATGCACATGGCACCGACTGTTTTAAACGCCGTTCTAGATAAGTATAATTCGAAAAAGCCAGAAATCGAACAGGATGTAAGGGTAGTGATAGCCGGATCTGCTCCACCGCTAGCTTTCGTTTCAAGGGTAGAAGAAGACCTTGGCTGGGAATTTATCCAGGTATATGGAATGACAGAATCATCGCCTTTATCACTTGCTTCCTATATTCGATCCCATCACCTCGATGAGCCAAAGGAAGAACACTATCGAACTAAAGCTAAAGCCGGGGTCGAGATGATCGGAAATGAAGTGAGAGTCGTGAACGATGAAGGAGAAGAGGTAGCCTGGGATGGGACGGAAATAGGCGAGGTTGTTACAAGAAGCAACGGAGTGATGAAAGGCTACTGGAAAAATGAAGAG
This sequence comes from Exobacillus caeni, assembly GCF_005747095.1. Classification (GTDB taxonomy): domain Bacteria; phylum Bacillota; class Bacilli; order Bacillales; family Guptibacillaceae; genus Exobacillus; species Exobacillus caeni. The sequence goes on from NZ_SWLG01000009.1 coordinate 5,542, forward strand.
GCAACACAGGCTGCAATACGCAATGGCTGGCTTCATACCGGAGACATGGGAGTTGTCGACCATAAAGGGAATATAGAAATTGTTGACCGGAAAAAGGACATCATTATAAGCGGCGGAGAAAACATTTCTTCAATAGAAGTTGAGGGGATATTTTATGAACATCCGGAGGTTATAGAAGCCGCAGTTGTGGCGATTCCTCACGAAAAGTGGGGAGAAACGCCGCATGCGATTATTGTACCGCGCAACGGAGCAGAACTAACGGAAACGGAAATGATTCAGTTTGCCAGAGAACGGCTGGCACACTATAAATGTCCGACATCGGTTTCCTTTCTGGAGGAGCTGCCGAAAACAGCGTCAGGAAAGATTCAAAAAGTCCATTTGCGTAATCAGTTCTGGGAAAACAGAGAGAAAAAAGTTAATTAAAAGCTATAAACCTGTCATAATTAAAATGGCAGGTTTTTTCATGGACAGTGACAGGAATAGAAAAAGAAACGTCGAAACGAATCTTAAACAGAAAGGATGATGAACGTGACGGTGACGAAGGAAAATACGACAATCGGCTTCATTGGGACAGGAGTAATGGGCAAGAGTATGGCGAAAAACCTTTTAAAGGAAGGGTATTCGTTAAACATTTATACGAGGACAAAAGCGAAGGCTGTAGAGTTGATAGAACTTGGTGCCGAGTGGAAGGACAGCGTCGCAGAGCTAGCTGCAGAATCGAACGTGATCATTACAATCGTCGGCTATCCAAAAGATGTAGAAGAAGTTTATTTTGGAAACACTGGCATTCTGGAAAATGCAAAACCTGATACATATGTCATCGACATGACTACGTCCAGGCCAGCTTTAGCTGAGGAAATCTATAGCTATGCATTATCGAAAAAGATCTATGCCCTTGATGCACCGGTTTCTGGAGGAGATATAGGAGCACGGGACGGAAAGTTAGCGATCATGGTAGGCGGGGAACAGGAAGCTTATGATGTCGTTTTCCCGATCTTAGATGTGATGGGCGGAAACATTGTCTTGCAGGGGCAGGCAGGCGCCGGGCAGCATACAAAAATGTGCAACCAGATTACGATCGCATCCAATATGATCGGTGTTTGTGAAGCAATCGCCTATGCCCAAAAAGCGGGCCTTGAACCAGAAAGAGTATTACAAAGCATCACGACAGGTGCAGCTGGAAGCTGGTCCCTCAGCAATCTTGCGCCACGGATGATTTCTGGAAACTACGAACCTGGCTTTTACGTGAAGCACTTTATAAAAGATATGAAGATTGCCCTTGAATCAGCAAAAGAAATGGGTGTCATGACCCCGGGGTTAGAGTTGTCATTATCACTGTATAATGAACTCTCGGAAAAAGGAGAAGAAAACAGCGGAACACAGGCGTTAATTAAATTGTTTGAAGATTAATAATGGAGAAGGGCTCGTTGCCCTTCTCTTATTTTAAACATTCTTTTTCTGTAACCGTGTCTTTTTAAAGGGTAAAACAATATAAACCACGAATATAGTAAGTATTGAAGCTTACTTTCGATTTCGTTTTTCCATTTCTTCTGAAACAACAAAAGCAAGGTCATCGTTGCCAAACATCTGCAGTACGCCAAGTACGGTTTGAGCCGGGATCTCTTCCGATTCTTCCTTTGGAACCGTCAGCTCGAGGACTTTTTCAAGAGAGAGGTTCTTTCCCTGATTCGGATACGCACGCTCATACAGTTCCTTTGGATTCAGACCATTGTTCACACACCACTGGGCAAAAACAAGAATCATCATATTTTCATCCTGCTGATAGTTTTCGATAACTTGCTTCTCTATATCTTTTCGATCCATAACGAACGCTCCTTTTAATGCCATAATCTAAAAGCTATAAGTCTCTTTATTTTAAAGGAACAAGACCCTTAATGGCTAGTACTGTTAATCTATTGTAAAAAAACAATAAAAAAATGCCTTTGGGTTCATCACCAAATAAATGGTTTAAATCTTAGGCTGCTTTCAAAAACTATGTTGCTCTTTCGAAGAAGAGTGGCTGATTTACGCTTCAGGATACTCGCTTTCAGCGGAGCGGGCGGTGAACCACCTCGGTGCAAAACATCAGAGGGTTGATCATTATTAGAGGACACCAGTTCCGTTATTTGTGACAAAAGGGTTATTTTTTGAAATTATAGGACACTGGTTCCGTTATTTACTGGGAAAACGCCTATTCTGTTCCGATTTTAAGCAAATAGCGGAATGTATGTCCTCATTTATTTTTAAAGTTGTGTTTTTATACAAATAGAGGACTCAATGTCCTATAAATCCAATCCAACTTTAAGCTGCCTACTGATGCCTTCGGTCGAGGTCTCGCACCTTCCGTTTCCATCAGTGTGAAGAGTGGCCTTTTTATCTGTAAAGGCTAGTATTCTAAAATAAAGTGTTTCTAGGGGGAACGCTATGAAAAAGAAAGAGATTTATTCATGGACGATGTATGACTGGGCCAACTCGGCTTTTGCTACGACTATAATGGCTGCTGTGCTTCCTGTTTACTTTTACGATGTAGCAGCAAAAGGAATCGACAAAACGTTGGCGACCTCTTATTGGGGGTATTCCCAGTCGATCGCCGTTCTGATTGTGGCGGTGATGGCGCCCGTGCTGGGGGCAATCGCGGATTACTCTAATTCTAAGAAAAAGTTTCTTCGTTTCTTTGCATACATGGGGATCCTTGCAAGCGTCCTTCTCGCATTTGTAGGGGAAGGGGATTACCTGTTGGCTTCTTTCTTAATGATAATAGGAACGATAGGTTTTTCCGGGGGAAACGCATTTTATGATGCATTCTTGCCAGAAGTAGCTTCAAAAAACGAGATCGACAGCGTTTCTGCCCGGGGATATGCATTCGGTTATATAGGGGGCGGGCTCCTTCTAGCAATAAACCTGGCGATGATTATGAAGCCGGCTCTGTTTTTCCTTCCGAACACCCTGGTGGCAACACAGGTTTCCTTCGCAAGTGTGGGAATCTGGTGGTTCGTCTTTTCGATCCCTCTGTTTAAAAATGTTCATGAACGGAAACATGCGAACAAAAAGCTGGAAGGTTCCTACATCAAAATCGGTTTTAAACGTGTTGGCAATACATTCAGGGAAATCAACCAGTATAAACAGCTCCTGTTATTTTTAGTTGCTTTCTGGCTTTTTAACGATGGTATCTCAACCATTATTAAAATGGCAACCATATACGGAAGAGACATTGGGATAGGCTCTAATGACTTGATCGCAGCGTTATTAATCACCCAGTTCGTAGGAATTCCGTTTGCATTCTTCTTTGGCTGGCTGGCAAAAAAGATAACTGCAAAACGGGCGCTGTTCCTTGCACTCTGGATTTATGTACTAATCGTTATTCTCGGATACTTTATGACCAGTGCCCTGCATTTTTATATTCTGGCAATGGCGGTAGGCTTCGTCCAGGGTGGGGCTCAGGCTTTAAGCCGTTCTATCTTTGGAAGCATGGTACCTGATAACCGGCATGCCGAATTTTACGGGTTTTACGGGATCTCGGCGAAATTTTCAGCAATCTTTGGGCCATTCTTGTTTGGCCTGGTAGGTCAGCTGACAGGGTCTAGCCGTTTGGGAATCTTTTCGCTCGTCATTTTCTTCCTCGTTGGAATCTTCCTATTAAGCAAGGTAGATATCGAAAAAGGAAAAGAGGAAGCGGAGAGCATGGAACCAGGAAAAGAGATCTCAATATAATAAAAGGAAAAAGAGGCAGTTCATGCTGCCTCTTTTGTGTTACTCCGAATTTAACCGGTACTTGTTTCTTACGCTTTCCAGCTTGTTCATCAGGTCCTTCCCGATCAACGGTTCAAATTTCCGATAGACGCTTTCAAATTCATTCATCCATCTTTCTTTTTCCCCGGGGGTTAAATGATAGACTTTTATATCTGACGTTTCCTCGATTTTATCCAGGGCTGATTTGTTCATAATTACCGCATAATGTTGATTCCATTTCGTTGCTTCTTCCATAGCCTCTGTTATATCTTCCTGGATATCCTCCGGGATGTCTTCCCAAAAATTCTTATCCATTAAAAGAACATAACCTAAAAAGCCGTGATTGCTTATCGTCATATATTTTTGCACTTCAAAAAACTTTTTTGAGTAAATATTTGAGAGCGTATTTTCCTGTCCGTTAAGCCGTCCGTATTCTAAATTTCTATACGTTAGGTTAAAAGGTACCCGGCTTGTGCTGGCATCTAAAGCCTGAAATTGCGATTCGATGACTTCACTTGGCATGATACGAAAAGTTTGGCCTTTAAAATCGTCTGGTTCGATAAGAGGGTTTCGATTGCTTGATACTTGTTTAAACCCATTGCTCCAGAAGGAAAGGCCGACTAAATTCTTCTGCTTCATTTTAGACAACAGTGTTGTGCCTATTTCCCCGTTCAATGCTTCGTTTACGGCTTCATAGGTAGGAAACGCATAGGGCAAGTCGATTATCTGCAACTCAGGTACAACGGAGGAGAGTTTGGAGGTCGCCGGTGCAATCATCTGGATATCCCCTTCTTTAAGGGCTTCCAATTCCTCTTCATCAGAATAAAGCATTCCGTTTGGAAAAACCTCTACTTTTACTCGATTATTCGTTTTTTCCTGTACAAGGTCGGCAAATTTTTGGGCGGCCAGGCCTTTAGGTGTATTTTCTGCAACAACATGACTAAACTTAATAACAATTTGCTCGTTCAGTCCTTCTTGATCATCATCGTAAGCGATTTCATTTTCTTTTGCTTGAAGGTTGTATACGGAAGCAGACAAAATGCCTGCAATGATAATAACTAAGATTGTCCACATAGCATTTTTCATGATGGCACCTCTTAAAGGAGTTTGAAAACATTGTAACACACGTTTTATTCCGTGCTAAAATACATTTACATGGATGAAAGGATTTTTTTAATATGAAGGGTAATGCACTTCCAATACAATTAAAAATTACAATACTAGCGTTCAGTGTTGTTTTGTTCTCGTTACTGATCGGCGTATTTATTTCCGTTAGTAATATTGAAAGCACGAAGGAAGAAGAACTGCGCAAGAGAACGATGATAACAGCAAGAACGGTTGCTCAGGTTCCTGAAGTAAAGCGGCATATCAAGGAACCACAGGGCTGGAAAGCGATCAATCCCATTGTAGAAAGAATCCGGATTATCAACAATGCGGATTATATCGTTGTTTTGAATAAGGAACGGATCAGGTATTCCCATCCTGTAAGCTCCATGCTCGGTACTGTGTCCAAAGGAAAAGATGAAGCGGCGGCATTTGCGGAGCACACCTATACCTCGCTTGCGAAGGGGGAGGCGGGAGTGGCAGTAAGAGCGTTCGTACCGATTTTAAATGAAAGGCATGAGCAAATCGGAGTCGTTATTGCCGGAAACCTGATGCCGACTTTCTGGGAGATGCTGGCCGGAATGAAAAGGCAAGTGGGGCTTATCATGCTGCTGACGCTTGCTTTTGGGATCATCGGATCTGCCTTATTAGCAAGACATATTAAAGAGCAAATGTTCCACCTGGAGCCCCACGAGATTGTACGCCTCCTTGTTGAGCGTACCGCAGCGTTCAATGCGATGCACGAAGGAGTCATAGCGATCGATAATAGGGAGCTCATCACAGTCTTTAACGAAAAAGCGAAAAATATGCTTGGGGTGAAAGGTGATGTTGTAGGAAAACCTATCCGTGAAGTGGTCACGGATACACGGCTACCGGAAGTGCTCCAGCGAAACAATGGCATCTTTAATCAAGAGATACAGGTCCAGCAGCGAAACATCATGAGCAATCGCGTTCCGATCCTCGTAGAAGGCCAGGTTGCCGGGGCGGTTGCTATTTTCCAGGATCGAACCGAAGTGACAAAAATGGCGGAAGAGTTAACCGGTGTTAAAGCTTTTGTGGAAGCTTTAAGGGTACAAAATCACGAACATTTGAACAAGCTCCATACAATAGCAGGCCTGATTCAGCTTGGAAAACAGGAAAAAGCATTACATTATGTTTTCCAGGTGTTTGAAGAACAAGAGGAGCTGACACGTACATTAAGCAAAAACATTGGCCATGACAGCCTGATCGGCCTTCTTTTAAGCAAAGTGAGCCGCGGAAAAGAACTTGGAATCAAAGTCGATATCGATCGAAACAGCAGGCTAGAAGAATTTCCCGAGGGCATCGACCAGCATGATTTTGTCCTGATTTTAGGGAACTTGATCGAAAACGCGTTTGCTGCATTAAACGATATAGAAGACCGTAAAAAACGTGTTTTTGTCGGGATCGAACAAAATGAACAAACGTGCACGATCGTGGTAGAAGATAACGGAAAGGGCATCAGCGAAGAGGAAAAGGAAAAAATCTTTGTAAAAGGCTATACGACGAAACAAGAAGTAGGCCATGGAATAGGGCTTTACATGGTTAAGAATATTGTTGAAAAAGTAAATGGAGAGCTTGAAGTTGATTCATTCATTGATGAGGGGACAAGCTTTGTTATCACGCTTCCAATGCATGAGTTTGACAAATGAGGGAGGGGGTTGAACAATGGCTAAGGCCAAAATCACGGTTTTATTGATAGAAGATGATCCGATGGTCCAGGAGGTTAACAGGCAGTTTGTTGAACGGGTAAATGGTTTCAAGGTTATAGATAAAGCGGACAACGGCAAGGAAGGCATGAAAAAGATCAAAGAATTGAAGCCTGATCTAGTTTTATTGGATGTATTTATGCCTACAAAGGATGGGCTGGAGGTTCTATACCAGATAAGAAAAGGCCAGCTCAGCACGGACGTTATTGCCATCACAGCTGCTTCGGACAGTGAGACGATCAAAACGATGCTGCAAAATGGAGCCGTTGATTACATCGTAAAGCCCTTTAAATTTGAGCGAATAAAAAAAGCTCTGGAGAACTATCGGGACTTTAGAGGAAATCTATCAAACAAAGAAACACTGTCTCAAGAGCAGATTGATCAAATGCTAATGAAGACAACCGGGAATCAGCGAGTGGAGGAAAAGATCGATCTTCCAAAGGGGCTTAACAACTCGACTTTAAAGCAAATCAAAGAATACATTTCCAGGCAATCGATCGCTCAATCTGCTGAAGATGTGGCAGAAGGTATTGGGATTGCCAGGGTTACAGCACGCAGGTACCTGGAATATTTAAAAGAAACCGGCCAAATAGAGTTATCTGTCCAGTATGGCACCGTTGGCAGGCCGGTAAACCGTTACATGAGAAAATAGGCCGTTTTGGTCATTGAGTTAATTTTAATTTAAAAATTCATTATAAAGCCATTTTGAAAGAGAAAACGGTCTTACTTTCAAGATGAGCAAGAATAGCTAAATCTCCCTGATGACAGGGGGGATTTTTTTATTTTACTACCAAAGACCAAAAAGACCAAAATGTCCATTATGTTCATAATATTTAAAACCTGTATTGAAAACGCTACCATTTAGTTAGATACTTAATATTTATTTTTTTCGGAAAACTTAGGAGGGGTAAAATGTTTAAAAGATGGTTAATGCTAACAGTCGCAGCTGTCATGTTAATAGGAGCGCTAGCAGGTTGTGGCGCTCGTTCAGAGAATGCCAGTGGAAATAGTTCGGATTCTGAAAAGGGAAGCGAAGGATCCGACGATAAAATTGTTGTTAAGTTCTCTCACGTTGTTGCAGAGAACACGCCGAAAGGACAAGCAGCAGCGATGTTTGAAGAACTTGCAGAAAAATATACGGACGGAAAAGTTGATGTTCAGGTCTTCCCTAACTCCCAGCTTTACAATGACGACGATGTATTGGCTGCAGTACAGCAAAACAACGTACAAATGGCGGCACCAGCTACTTCAAAGGTTTCAAAGCTATTCCCGGAATGGCAGGTTTTTGATCTCCCATTCGCATTCCCTGATACGAAATCAGTGCAACAGGCAATGGAAAGCGAAGAAATCGGCGGCAAGTTGTTTAAGATGCTGAAAGATGAGCAGCTACTCGGCCTTTCGATGTGGGATAACGGATTTAAGCAGATGACACTTGATGACCATGCATTGATAAAGCCGGAAGATTTTGCGGGACAAAAGTTTCGTGTAATGTCCAGTAAAGTATTGGAAGCCCAATTCGAAGCAGTAAATGCAAACCCAACTCCAATGCCTTTTAGTGAAGTATACAGTGCACTTGAACAGGGCGTAATCGACGGCCAGGAAAACACACTTTCAAATATTTATTCTAAAAAGTTCCATGAAGTCCAAAACTACATGACGCTAAGTAATCACGGTTATCTAGGTTATGCAGTTATAACTAATGACAAGTTCTGGAACGGGCTTCCGGACGATGTACGTAAAAACATGGAAAAAGCACTTGAAGAAACAACAAAATGGGTTCGTGAAAACGGTGAACGCCTGAATAACGAAAACTTAGAGAAGATTAAAGAAGACGGCACGCTAAAAGAAATCCATGAACTTACAGATGAAGAAAAGCAAGCATGGATCGATGCGATGGACCCGGTATACGACCAGTTTGAAGATGAAATCGGTAAAGATCTAATCGACGCTGTTAAAGAACTTCGAAAGTAACAAGAGAGAATGGCTTTTTTCTAAAAGAGGGTTTGTTAAAGGAAATCGCTTCTAGAAAAGTTGATTGGAGCGGAAGGTGCGAGACTCCAGCGGGAGCAGAGGGACAGGTGAGACCCCGGAAGCGCCAACGCGCTGAGGAGGCTCACCTCCCGCCTGCGGAAAGCGAGCAACCTGAAGCGGAGATCAACCACTCCTCTTTATAAACAGCAACCACGTATTATGAAAAAAGTCGAAAGAATGAAAGGGGGCTTCCTCATTAGCCCTCTTTTTTAATAACAAAAAATAAATCGAGTCTTCTCAAGAGGATGTGAAAAAAATGAAGATGATCAATACATTCTTAGATCGAGTGGAAGAGATCATTGTTGCCGTTTCTTTAACGATTGCTGTTGCCCTAACGTTTACGGAGGTCATACTAAGAAAATTCTTCGGTTCCAGCCTTGGTTTTACACAAGAAGCAGTCATTTATCTTTTAATTATCGCAGGACTAATCGGGGCGTCGATCGGGGTTAGAAAAAAAGTACATCTTGGCGTTGACCTTGTAATCCAACAATATTCTCCCAAAGTGCAAAAAGCAATTGTTATTGCAACCACCACAATCAGTGTTTTATTTTGTTTAACATTCACTTTCCTTGGAATAGAGCAAGTGCAAGTAATCGCGACATTCGGCCAGGTAACGCCTGAAATGGAGATTCCACTCTATATTCCTATCATGGTTGTTCCGATTTCATTTGGACTAATGTCGTTTAGGTTTATCCAGCAGTTAGTGAACAATATCAAAACACCTGCTGAAGAGATTTTACAACAGGAAGAAGGTGCGCATTAATGGATATGGCCGTAAATAAACAGACACCTGAGATGAATGAAGGAAATCCACAAAAAAAATCTCCTCTTAAAAAGCTGCTTTCAAGCCTCGTGCTCGTTGCTGCACTTGGCGGTGTCATTTATTCTGTACAAACAAGTAACATGGGGCTGGCGCTGTTTTCCTTGTTATTCCTGTTAATGCTGGTTGGCCTGCCGATTGCCATTTCTCTAGGGTTAGCCTCCTTTTTATCAATCTATTATTTTACAACAGATCCTCTCGCGGATATGGCCGGGAAGATATTTTCAGGATTGAACTCCTTCCCGCTGATGGCGATTCCATTTTTCGTTCTTGCCGGAAATATTTTTACAACAGGCGGGGTAGCCAAGCGGTTGATTAATTTAACGAACGCCTGGGTCGGGCATATTCCCGGAGGGCTTTCTATCGCAGGGATCGTCTCCTGTGGCTTATTTGCAGCGATTTCAGGTTCTTCCCCGGCTACGGTAGTTGCGATCGGAAGCATCATGATACCAGCGATGGTGAAGCACGGGTATGAAAAAGACTATGCGGTTGGTTCTATCTCCACAGCGGGTTCCCTTGGAATTCTGATACCGCCGAGTATACCGATGATCGTATACGCTGTGACAGTTGAGCAATCTGTTGGAAAACTTTTCATCGCAGGAATTATACCAGGGATTTTACTGGCTATTTTACTTGCGTTTGTAAGTTTTACGATCGCAAAGAAGAATGACTTTGCTAAAGCTGAAAAAGCAACATTCACGGAAAGACTGAATGCATTAAAGGCTGCTGTATGGAGCTTATCGCTGCCGATCGTTGTTATCGGCGGAATATACTCCGGTATTTTTACCCCGACTGAATCAGCTGCTGTTGCTGTGGTTCTCGGGCTAATTGTAGGTTTATGGATTCATAAAGACTTACTTTTAAAGGATCTGCCGGGAATTTTAGTAGAATCAGCTAAAACAACGGCAATGTTGTTCTTTATCATTACAATGGCGATGACATTCGCGCATATTCTGACCCTTGAACGTATTCCGCATGAGATCGCTTCCATTATTACAGGCTGGAATGTAGGGCCGATCGCATTCCTTTTAATTGTGAATGTGCTGTTATTCCTTGCAGGGCAGTTTATGGAACCGACCGCTATTATTACGATCCTTGCACCTATTCTCTTTCCAGTCGCGATGGCTTTAGGGATTGACCCGATCCATTTTGGAATCATTATGGTGGTAAACATGGAGGTTGGAATGATTACTCCACCGGTCGGCCTGAACCTGTATGTTGCGAGTGGCATAACAAGGATGCCTCTGATCGATGTTACAAAAGCGGCCTTCCCATGGTTGATCGCCATGATCATCGGGCTGATACTTGTAACATATATACCGGAAATAAGCCTCTGGCTGCCTAACTTATTATATGGAAACTAGTGATGGATAAAGAAAGGACGAACCGCAATGTCTGTACCAAAGAGTGTTAATCACAGCATTATATTACGTTTAGAAATCGATAAAGAAATAGCTTCATTTGGACAAATCGCCACCGTTATCGGCGGGCTTAATGGAGATATAGTCGCGATCGACGTCATCAATGTTGGAAGAGAGAGAACGATACGTGATATAACGGTTACAGTCTCAGGCCAGGAACATAGTGATTTGATCGTCCAGGAAGTAAAGAAAATGTCCGGGGTAAAAGTGATTCACGTGTCAGACCGAACGTTCCTCGTGCATCTAGGCGGAAAAATAGAAACAAAGCTAAAGCTGCCGATTAAAAACAGGGATGACCTATCAAGGGTATATACTCCTGGAGTGGCCCGGATCAGCTCTGCGATCCATGAAGATGAATCACTTGCATATTCTCTCACGATCAAAAGGAATACGGTTGCTGTCGTATCGGATGGGTCTGCAGTGTTGGGGCTTGGCAACATCGGGCCAAAAGCAGCGATGCCAGTGATGGAAGGAAAGGCGATGCTGTTCAAGCAGCTTTCAAACGTCGATGCTTTTCCGATATGCCTTGAGACGCAGGACACTGATGAAATAGTGCAAACGATTAAAGCGATGGCGCCCACTTTTGGTGGGATCAACTTAGAAGACATTTCATCTCCCCGCTGCTTTGAAATTGAGCAGCGTTTAACCGAGGAGCTGGACATCCCTGTTTTTCATGATGACCAGCATGGAACAGCAGTTGTTATTTTAGCGGGACTGTTAAACGCGCTGAAATATGTCGGTAAAAACTTACGGGACTGTAAGATAGTAGTATGCGGAATAGGTGCGGCAGGAATTGCGTGCACCAAAATGCTGTTAAATGCAGGAGCGAAAAATGTCATCGGAGTAGACAGGGATGGTGCCCTGGTCCGGAGCGTTAAATATGAAAGTTCAGCATGGGAGTGGTATGCTGATAATACGAATCCTGACCAGGAAGCGGGACCGTTATCAGATGTGATCAAAGAGGCAGATGTCTTCATCGGAGTTTCTGGTCCCGGTGTTCTAAAACAGGAAGATGTTAAAAATATGGCAGAGGGATCGATCGTGTTTGCGATGGCAAACCCGACACCTGAAATTACTCCGGAAGAAGCAGAACCTTATGTGAGTGTTATGGCGACAGGGCGTTCAGATTACCCTAACCAGATTAATAACGTTCTTTGTTTTCCGGGTATATTCAGGGGTGCTCTGGATTGCCGGGCTTCCAGGATTACAGAAGAGATGAAGCTTGCAGCAGCAAAAGCGATCGCCTCTTCGGTCACTGATGATGAATTGAACCCTGATTATATTATTCCGGGAGTATTCAATGAAAAGGTGGTCGAAAGGGTGCGTAAGGCAGTGATAGAAGCAGCTTACGAGTCTGGCGTTGCCCGTAAAGATCAACAACATACAAGAAAAATAAACACCGAAAGCCTTGAAATGGTTTAATAGGTGATTACTATGGCTGACTTAAATTGGTCTGATATTTTCTGTACAGCGAAACTTTAGGTTGCTGGCAGGTGAATATTGGCGCCTGCCTTTAAGTCAGCCCGATTTTTTCGAGAGGACAGGGGAGAAGTCAACGTGATAGAAGCACGCACAAAAACATTTTGGAAAACAACCATTGCACTTAGCATCGGTTCTCTGCTTATATTTGCCAACGTCTATTTTACTCAGCCAATCCTGCCTGTACTCACAAAGGAATTCCATATATCTCCGTTAATGTCGAGTATGTCAGTTTCATTGGTTATTCTTGCACTCGGGATATCGTTATTCTTTTATGGCCCTTTATCTGACAGTGTCGGGCGGAGGGGAATCATGATCGTGACGATGGCCCTTGCAACCGTTGCAACATTTTTAGCTGCCTTCGCTCCAAACTATGAAACGTTGATTGTTATCCGGATCATTCAGGGAATATGTCTTGCGGGATTGCCGTCCCTTGCAGTCGCTTATATCGGGGAAGAATATGCTCCGACAGCACTTGCGGTGGCAATCGGCATTTATATTAGCGGAAACACGATCGGCGGTATGTTTGGCCGTATGCTGAGCGGCATTTTGACAGATTTATATAACTGGCGTTTAGCCTTTATCGTTATGGGCTGTATCAGTCTTGTTCTTTTTGTTCTTTTTATTTTACTGCTGCGGCCATCCGAGCACTTCACACCAAAAACTTTCAACTGGAAGAAGGCGCTGAATGATTATAAAGGGCATCTTTTAAATCCAGAGCTAAGATTAGCGTATCTTGTAGGGGGTTTACACTTCTTCATTTTTGTTGGCCATTTTAATTATGTTACTTATCTATTAAGCAATGAACCGTATAATTTGCCGACAAGCTTGATCGGTGTATTATTCCTGACCTACATAGCAGGCACGATTAGCTCTCCTATCGCAGGAAAGCTATCTAACCGGCTTGCCCAATCAACCTGTATCAAAATCGGTATCTCCGTCATGGTAGCAGGTTTCTTAGTGACATTGATTCCAAGTGTGTTTGCTATTATTGCCGGTCTGCTATTAAACTGTTTCGGATTCTTCTTTTCCCATTCGATCGCAAGTTCTTGGGTGAGCGGCAGGGCAGAGTACTCAAAGGCAAGTGCATCAGGATTGTATTTGATCTCTTACTATATCGGCGGCAGCCTTGGCCCGTTTTATCTTGATCCGTTCTGGAATCTATGGTCATGGGATGGCGTAGTGATCGGCTGCTTGCTGGTGCTTGGTGCCACCACTTATTTAGCATTTGAAATGAAAAAGCTTGAGCATACATCTGAAAGCACATTATTAAATAAGTCTTACTAGGAGGATAACGATGAAAAAGATGAATATAGGAGTCATTCCAGGAGATGGTGTCGGAAAAGAAGTGATGCCGGAAGCGGTAAAGGTCTTAGATGCCATTGCAGAAGTTCATGGCGGTCTTTCCTTTGAGTATAAGTCGTATCCTTACAGCTGTGAATACTATCTGGAACATGGGAAAATGATGGCAGACGACGGGCTTGAACAATTAAAGAACCACGATGCTGTCTTTCTGGGAGCGGTTGGAAATCCCCAATTAGTTCCTGACCACATTTCGCTCTGGGGTTTATTGATCGCGATAAGAAGAGAGTTTGAACAGGTGATCAATGTCCGCCCCGCCAAGCAATTAAGAGGTATTCAATCACCGCTCGCCAATCCGAAGGGCTTTGATTTTGTAGTGGTACGGGAAAACAGTGAAGGGGAGTATAGTGAAGTCGGCGGAAGGATCCATCGGGGAGCTGATGAAGTAGCGATCCAAAACGCTGTTTTTACCAGAAAAGGAACAGAACGTGCGATGCGTTTTGCGTTTGATCTTGCAAAAGAACGAAACAGCCATGTGACAAGTGCAACAAAGTCAAACGGCATCGTCCATTCGATGCCATTCTGGGATGAAGTATTTCGTTCTGTTGGAGAGGATTATCAGGATGTAGATACCGTTTCGAATCACATCGACGCTCTTGCTGCCTTTTTAATTACCAGGCCCGAAGCGTTTGATGTTATTGTAGCGAGCAACCTTTTTGGTGACATTCTAACAGATGTAGGAGCGGCGATCATGGGTAGTATCGGAGTCGCGCCTGCTGCGAACATAAATCTGAACGGAAAATTCCCTTCGATGTTTGAGCCCGTACACGGTTCAGCTCCCGATATCGTCGGAAAAGGGATCGCCAATCCTGTCGGCCAGATTTGGACTGGAAAAATGATGCTTGATCATCTGGGAGAACAGGAACTGGGCCAGAAACTTCTAGATGTGATAGAAGAGGTGCTGGAAGCAGGGTATAAAACACCTGACATCGGTGGAAACGCTACTACAAAAGAGGTAACAGAAGAAATTGCCCAAAGATTGAAAGCTCTTTAAGAAGTGGAATTCTGGAGCTAGCTAAATGGAATTTTTCTATATTTTTATAAACATTATTGTTCCGGTATTTATTTTGATCGGAATCGGAGCATGGCTCCACAGGGTATTTATGCTTGACCTCTATACACTTGCGAAAGTGAACGTTTATTTTCTTATTCCTGGATTCGTGTTTACCTATTTGTATAAAACGGAATTTTCTCTGCAGTTATTTTCACAGGTTCTACTATTCTTCCTGATATTGATCGTGGTTTTGTACTTTGTCGTGCAACTGATCAGCAAGATGTTCCATTTTAACAAAGGAGTAAGAGTAGTTTTCACGAACAGTGTCCTTTTATTTAACGCTGGTAACTATGGGGTTCCGGTGAACGATCTTGTCTTCAAGCATGACCCGTTCGCATTATCGATCCAGGTAATCGTGATGACATTGCAGAACATACTAGCTTATTCTTTTGGGATCTTTTCTTTTAAAGCGGTAGAAGAAGGGCGTTTGAATGCTTTGATGGGGCTTTTTAAAATGCCTGTTATATACGCCATGGCGATCGGGATATTGCTTAATCTATTAAATGTGGATTTGCCAGGATTTATAACGACTTCAGGTGAGTATATCGCAAATGCAATGATAGGGATCGCATTGGTAACATTGGGTGCTCAGGTCGCCCAGTTGAAGTTTAAGCGCGGTATTTCCTCATTGTACATCAGCCTGTTTGTTAGGCTGTTACTCGGTCCGATTCTGGCATTGAGCATTATCTATTTGTTTGGTTTTAAGGGAGTGTTAGCTCAAGCCCTATTCATTGCTTCTGGAATGCCAAGCGCTGTTAACAGTACGATCATCGCACAGGAATACAAAACCGAAGTTGACCTTGCCGCGCAGATCGTATTGCTGTCCACCATTCTAAGCATGGTTTCCGTAACGGCTGTTATATACTTTTCAAAGGTTTTGTTCTGATAATAAAAACGAGGATGAATCATAAGTGTCTGACTCCCTCCGAAAATCTAGATAAACTTTGCCACGGGTTTATCTAGATAACGTATTGGAGGGTTCTGACACTTTTTTTGAGTAAATCCTCTACTACAAGATCGGTTCAAAATGCTTGTTTTCTAACCCTGCAGTGCAATCCTTCCCGGTATCATAGGAAAGGTTGCCGATTTTTTCTTTAAGTGTTTCTCGTGTTTCCGTATCGTTGGTTTTCCAATATTGCAAAACCAGCTCAAGGATTTCAATGCCCTCATCCTCAGCATTTTCCATTAGTTCATAGAAGGATGCGTTATTTTCTTCTTTTTCTACCGCTGGATGAAGCCAGGTGTTCTTTTCCTCGTTTAGATAATCCTTCTCTTCAAAGTTCTTTTGATAAGAAAACGGTGAGATCAGGTTTCCTAGTATCCGGTTTTTCCAGCCGGAAGGGTCGTATAACACCTTCAACGCTTTGACCATGTGTTGATAGGAAACTTGCACGTAATTGGCAGGCATACGGGAATGGGCACCGGGAAATAACCGATCTACTAAACTTGTAAGCATCTGTTCAATCTGATGATCCAGTTTCTTCCCAACAAAAATCTGCTCATAGACAGGCGTTTTCCATGTCTCAATATTTCGCAGCTTTTTCATTAATAACGTATCGATAATAATCTCTAGCTTTTGATGCCTGTTTCCTTCGTTTCCTGAACGGTAAATAATATATGGATGGGTGTTACGGTCCAGAATATGGTGTGTTATGAATCCGAGGGTGTATGCAGTCAGTTTTGTATCATGCTGGTGTTCTTTTCCATACTCAATCATTTCCATCAAAAACTGTCCGCAACGCGTGTAATGGATCTTTTCTCCGATCTCTTGTACAGGTGTCGATTTCCACGGCCAGAAGTTATGGTAAAAGAAAGGGTCAGGACCCTGGGTGCCGAGTCGAAAGTAAGCTTCAAGCCCAGCGGCAGGATCATATCCAGCTTTCTTTGCAATTTTTTCTCCAAACAAAATGTGTGTCCAGACGTTTGGCAAGACTACCACTCCCAAATTCCACTATTTTCTTCTATTATACAGCAAGGACTTGAGATTCTTGCCAGAAAAATTGGATTGCTTTTAGCAGATTGGAAGATTATAGTTAATTAAACGAATCTAAAGGGGTTGTGAATATTGCGTACGATTATTGCAGTAGACGTTTTTGCACGTGTAACAAAAAACAACACGGAAGCGTCAAAATAGGGGATCGCCCTTGCTGCGCCCCTGCGTCCGTGAAACAAACAGGGGGAAGTAAATTGATCAATACAAGAAAAATTTTAACAGGTTCAAAAATTAAATTACGCGCTATTACAAAAGAGGACTATGAGCCGTTTGCAAGAATCGAGAATGTGATGGAAAGCCGACTGTTGATGAATGACGGCATACCGTTTCCACCAACGATGGAAGAGCATGAATCGTTTCTAAACGGTATCAGCAGTGATAAAGATGATTACATGTTTGCGATTGAGACGCTTGAAAGCCAGGAATTTATCGGCACTATTGCCGTCTACAAAGTTAACTGGAAGAACGGAACCTGCTATGTAGGGATCTCTATCGGTCCTGAACATCAGGGAAAAGGCTACGGAACGGATAGCATGAACACATTGCTGGACTTTATTTTTCAGTACATGAACGTAAATAAAGTGAAACTAGAGGTGTTCGCTTTCAACAAGCAGGCAATTCGTTCGTATGAAAAGTGTGGTTTTTCAGTTGAAGGTACGTTGAGGGAAGAGATTTTCCGTTATGGTAAATTCCATGATGTACTTGTGATGGGACTTTTGCGCAGGGATTATATAGAAAACATAAACTAGATGGAAGCTGGCTTCTCCTTACCGGGGGAGCCGGTTTTTTTCATATTTTCCTTCTCCTACTACCCGGGATGTGGTGTATAAAGCGATGGAGAAGTTAGAGCAGCTAAGCGGAGTTAGTGTGATTGACTGAGAGCCTTTCCTGGCACTGAGTTGTTCTGATGAATAGGAAAAAGAGATACATTATAGCGCAAATGGCAGATGATTAACACGGCTTTGAATTTATAGGACATTGAATCCGCTATTTGCCTTTAAAACAGCAATTAGTGAGTTTTGAGGACATACGTTCCGCTATTTCATCAAAACCGGATCAAAATGGGCGTTTTCACAGTAAATAGCGGCACCAGTGTCCTATAATTATTTAAAACATTACTTTTGGGCACAAATAACGGAACTGATGTCCTCTAATAATAGAGACATCAGGAATATTAAAAGGGACGAACTTCAAAAAGGATTTGTAATCCTTTTGGGGCAGCCCCTCACAAATTTTAATCCCTATTTTTCAAGAAAGTATTTCTCAATATCATTAAGCATCAGGTTTGCGGCTTTAATACCGCCAGCAGTGTTCCAGATTGCATCGCTAACTTTATGGGCGATTAATCTAATGCTGTTGAACCGTCTTACCCTGGTTAACACGTGCTTTCTTTGACTGATGCCTGTGAAAGCGCAGAAAGATAAAAATTCCTGAAAGAATAACAAAACCGCCGGCCATCTGCGAAGCATGGATCTTTTCGCCGAGTATGAAATAAGCCAGGATCGAGGCTCCGATCGGCTCTCCAAGAATGGACATCGAAATTACGGAAACACTGATCCATTTGACTACCCAGTTAAAAATAGAGTGTCCGAGAAGCGTTGGGAACAGGGCTAAAAGAACAAAAATAGTCCAATCTTTTGCAGGGTATCCGACAAGAGGAACCTGGATAATCAGATCGTAGATAACGAGTGTTGCGACTGCCATTCCGTATACGAGGAACGTATATGGAATAAGATCAAGCCGCTTTCGGACATTTTGCCCAAACAACAGGTAGCCGGTAACCATTGCACAGGCCAACAGGGCAAGAACATCTCCAATCAGAGCCATTCCGCTAACTTGGAAATCTCCCCAGCTGATCACAAAGCTTCCGATTATCGCAAGTATTCCACCGGTTATTGCGCCAAACGACAATTTTTCCTTAAAAAACAAGTATGTCCCGATAAAAGCAAATAGAGGCTGTAAAGTTACAAGCACAACAGAGCTGGCAACGGAAGTATAGTTAAGCGATTCAAACCAGAGAATAAAGTGAAAAGCAAGAAAGACTCCGGCAAGCGTACAATACCAGAAGTCTTTTTTCCTGATTCGTTTTAACTGGCTTCGATAGTTTACTAACAGCCAGGGTGACATAAACAGGACGGCGAACAGCAGGCGGTATGTCGCGATAATCGATGCGGGTGCTGACGAGACTTTTACAAAGATAGCTGAAGTCGAAACAGAAAGCACTGCTATGAATATAGCGGCATAGGGATTGATGATCGGTTTATCTTGTTGCATATTCTCATTCCTTTAAACAGGTTCTAGATTGATATTTTTAAGTTCTGCAGTATCTCGGTCATAGGTGGTGCATCGTTTGTAGCCCCGAAACTGCCTTTCGAATCGTTCCCCCAATTGAAATAACGCTTCTTCATTTCCTGTGCTGCTGATCAGTTGAATCGAAAGCGGCATGCCCTCAGCATCTTCAGCTACTGGGATCACAAGAGAAGGGAGCCCCCATACATTTGCATATGCGATATAGGGCATATAAACCTTAAACGTTTTTCGAATGGAAAACAGCTGCTTATACAGTTCTCCGTGAAGAGGTGCACTGCTATGGTATACGGGCAGGACAAGAATCCGCTGGGAAAAATATTCTTCCAGGGCAATGTCACCGCGATGGAGAATCTCCCGAATCTCGCCAACTCGTTTTTTATTGGGCTTAAACAGTCTGGTTCCGATTAAAGCCCATGTTAAATAATAATGTATCTCCGAGTTTTTAAACATCTTTTCTTTCATATATTCCTTTAATGGACTGCCATTTCCTTTGTCAGAAAGCAGCCCGGTGATACCTTTACCGCCGTCTAAAGACATGATCTCCTGCCAGATCAAGGAAGATTCTTCAAAAAAAGGAGGCGTTTGCCGTTCGACCGCATGACTTCCTGAAAAGTCTTCAGCAAAGCGCTCGACGATTCTTTCTGTGTCCTCTCCTAAAGGAAATTCAGGGTGTTTCCTTGGAATCGTAAGGGTGAATGAAGAAAGGTCAACCTTATTCGGTGTAAAGTCTGATATGATGCTGTTGACGAGCCTGGCATCACGGACGGTTTTCCCCATAGCCCCGATTCCAAGCATACGTTCTTGCTCATCGATTTTAATAAAAGGGAAGTTCCCCTGCTGGGACACCTGATTATTTCCAGATTTAAAGCCGACAACGCCGTTGAAATGAGAAGGGAAGCGTATAGAGCCGCCGATATCGGCACCCAGTCCCACTGCAGCACCGCCAACCGCCATCAGTGCTCCTTCGCCGCCGCTCGATCCTCCTGATGTTTTGTTTAGGTCCCATGGATTATTGGTTCTTCCATAATGTTTGTTATCAGTTTCCTGGCAGAAGCAAAGCGCCGGCGTATTTGTTTTTCCGAGAATGATTGCGCCTTCTTCTTTTAATCTGGCAATCACATAAGCATCTTCCTGCTCAATTTTTCCTGCCCTGTAAGGAAGGCCGCCGGTCGTTTTCATTCCTTTTACATGGAAACATTCCTTCACACTGATCGGCACTCCGTGTAGCTTGCCGGAAGCCCTGCCTTCTTCCACCTTCCTATCAGCCTCTAACGCTTCCTTCCTGGCTTCTTCAAACCGATTTTCCACCAGGCAGTTGATCTTAGGGTTGATCTGTTGTAAATGCCTGATATACGTATCGGTTGCTTCTGCAGAAGAGATCTGGCCATCGGCTATCTTTTGGGCGAGCGTGACTGCATCGAGGTCTAATATAGACATTTTTCATCCCCCATTTTAAAAGAATAGTTTCTTATGGCTGGCCTGTAACATGTTCTTAACGTCAGTGGCTGTACGTTGCAACAAAGGGAATAAGGATTGTTCTAGCTGCAGCATAATTTTTTTAGCTTCATTGTTTGCGAGAGTAAAATCTTCTTTTGTAATTTTTTTATTCGCATATGCGTCTAGTAATTCATCTTCATCCAACAAATGGATTTTGCCATTTGAAAAGACCACGATATCTAAGTATAAATCATCGAACCATGGGATGCCGTTTTTGTCTATGCCAGAAGTTTTTATGATATCGATATACCACTGGACAATAGAATGGGAGGTATCTACCATCGTAGTGATGACATGGTTCTCTCCCTCAGGAAAGTGCTGAAACCAATGGTAGCCGCTGTCTGCAGAGCAAATAGCAGTTTCATGATAATGAAAGATCAACGGTTCTCGTACCCGCTTTAACTGAAGCCAGCCGATATAGCCATTGAAGTCTGGCTCTTCCACTTTTTTTACATGAAATTCACGCTCGGGTACACGCGCCCAGTTTCTCCAGTCAGCGTATTTCCGTTTCATAACTTCTCCCTTAAAATTTTTTGGAGGATGATTTTTGGTTCCCCTTTTTCGTCGGTGTATGTGCCAATAATATCAAATCCGTATTTTAAGTTAAGGATTAACATACCCTTCCATTTGTTCTTTGTTTTTGTCTGGATGGATTGATAGCCGGTTTGCAAGCACCAATCATGCTGCTTTTTCATCAGAGTGGAGGCGATGCCTTTTTCCCTATAAGCTGGTGATACGCCGCCAAGCCAGCTGTAATAGTGCCCGGATTTACGCTCATAACCAATTTTATAGGCGATAACAGATTCGTCTATAGCTAGAAAGATAGATGCATTTTCTTTCTTTTTTAAGCTGCTGAGAATGCTTTCTTTGTTCAAATTGCCAAAGATCTCCTGATTCAAACGGAAGATTTGATCCAATTCAGATGCAGGAGGAAGTTCTTGAATGTAGTGTTTGTATTCCATCGCACACCTCTTTCAAAATGCATAATAAAACGTTCTAGAAAGAGGAGAGAATTCCTCTAACCAGAACGTTAAGTTAATATTAATTTACTTGCTGTTTCAAATCCCTTACAGGCGTTGAAAACAAGTAAGGTTTCGCTTCTTTTGGATTGTAATAGACAAGGATCAATGTTTCCGATTCCTTGATTTCTTTCGTTTTAAAATAGTATTCCAGATCAAACGGCAGAAATTCGATCAACGTATGTTTATGAAGGTCGCGCTCTGTTAACTGAAGAGAGCGGAAACCTTCTCTAAGCAGGGCAGGATCTTCCGTGAATCTTTGCAGATATTCAGAGCGGACACTTTTTTCAAGGCGATCATCCCACCATGGTTTACGCGGCTTATGTTTGTGACTCATAAAATAATCGAGCTTCATTAGCCCTTCGATCACTGGCCATTCAACAGTTTTTCTTTCCTGCAGAAACTCCGCAAGACGCTTGAATAGGTCTTCCAGCTGGTGGCCGATTCTTGACCAGCCCTGGTTATCCCAATAAGTCCCAAAATCCTGGAAGAAATCAAACGGCGTCTCAAAAACGCTTGATACGAGAAACTCAGAAGTGTGATCCATCCGGTGGTCGTTCCAGTACTTTTCCAGGACATCTTCTACCTGCTTGATGCGGGTGATGTCATCAAAGGAGAGCACGTTATTGCCGAGTATTTCATATGGCGAGTTATCCATGTAGATATAATCATGCTTTTCTGCCCGCAGCCTTACTCCTGTACCGCGCAGCATTTTTAAGAAGCCAAGCTGGAGCTCTTCCGGACGAAATTCAAATACGTCATTAAACGTTTGTTTGAAAGATGTGTAATCTTCCTCAGGCAAGCCGGCGATAAGATCAAGGTGCTGATCGATTTTTCCGCCTTCTTTTACCATTGTGATCGTCCGGGCGAGCTTTTTGTAATTTTGCCTTCTCATCACAAGCTCATTCGTGGCATCATTTGTAGACTGGATGCCGATTTCAAAACGGAACAATCCAGCTGGAGCGTTTTCGTTTAAAAATTCGAGCACTTCCGGGCGCATGATGTCAGCAGTGATCTCAAACTGGAACACCGTGCCAGGAAGGTGGCTTTTAATAAGAAAATCAAACATGTCCATCGCATAATCCCGCTTGATGTTAAAGGTTCTGTCGACGAATTTGATCGTTTTAGCACCATGCTCCATCAGAAACATGATTTCCTTTTTCATTAATTCTGCGTCGAAGTAGCGTACGCCAACTTCGATGGAGGATAAACAGAACTGGCAAGAGTATGGACAGCCACGGCTCGTTTCCACATAGGTCACGCGCTTTGAAAGCTGCGGAAGGTCTTCTTCAAATCGGAAAGGGGAAGGGACTTCCTTAAGGTTGAGCTTCGCTCTTGCGGGATTAATATGGTTTTGGCCGTCTTTACGATAGGCGATACCATTAACGTTTTCACAGTTTTTGCCCCGTTCTATTTCGGAAAGCAGCTCTTTGAATGTTGCTTCGCCTTCTCCCATGGCGATGAAGTCGATCTCGGGAATCCGATCAAGCCAGTGATAGACATCATACGTCACTTCAGGCCCGCCCACGATAATCTTCAGGTCCGGGTTGATTTTTTTCAGCATACTCATGACAGGGATCGTTTCTTCGATGTTCCAGATATAGCAGCTGAATCCTATAACATCGGGCTTTTTGCTGTAAAGGTCTGTTACGATATTCATGACAGGGTCATTGATTGTATATTCAGCCATCTCGACGTCGAAATCTGGAGCGGCATAGGCTTTCAGATAGCGAAGTGCGAGGCACGTATGGATATATTTTGCGTTTAGTGTACTTATTACAGTCTTCATGTAACCATCTCAATTCATAGAAGGGTATTTTCGAGAACAAAGGGGACGATCATCTTATCTATTATAATAGACAAGCTATTAGAATGTTAATGCTTTTTGATTGGAAAAGGGGCTTTTTTTGGTAGGAGCATTTTCACTCTCCTTGTCGGCTTGTAGGAGGCATAGACTCTTACATGCGAGCATGACGGATCTATGCCTCCTACAAGCCTTGTCGCTACGCTCTTATAAAAAAGATTTGTTAATCTTTTTTTAGGGAGAGCAAAGAAGTTTCGCTTCGTGGTCTAATTTTAAAAGTTTTTGTAATTAGTTTTGTTAAAGGAAAATGCTTCTAGAGAAGTGGATTGGAGCGGAAAGTGTGAGACACCACGAAAATGTATTTCCATTTCCTTCGTGCGATGATTCCCTGCCGAGGCTCACCGCCCGCCCACGGAAACCGAGCAACCTGGAGCGGAAATCAACCCTCCCCTTCTGGATAAAAAAGTTCATGTAAATAGCCAGTAAAAAAATTGCACCCGTTTTATGCCGGGTGCAATTTTTGGAATTTACTAGAGAATGTATGGGCCGATTACGATAAGTACGATCCATGTGTTCAGGGCGATGAAGTAAGAAACTTTTGAGATGCTGCCCCATTCATCGTTGCGGCCAAATTTATTAAAGAGCCAGGTTAACACTCCCAGTAAAAGTGGGAGGATGACGACGCTTCCTGTAAAGGTTAAATAGGAGGGAGCGAACGTGTAAAAGGGATTGTTAAAGATGAAATGTATCAGCGCGATTTGCGTTAATAGATACAAGACGATGGATGTTGTTCTGACCCAGCGTTCATCGTTTTCAATCGCATTCACGTTTACGACAAGCATTGCGAACAGGAAGATCGCGGTAGGAATGATCCACATCATGCTATTAAAGATTACCATCAGCGCACCCATTAAAGCCTGGAATGTATCAGCCGATGCGTTTTTCCAATCTTCTCCGGTGAGCTTCTGGCTTTTTTCGATAACATCGGGATTGGAGCTTGCTGTTGCCAGTGAGTATCTTCCATTCTCATGGTCCATCCAGAAAAGGGTTTGATCGTCTCCAAACACCGGAAGCACGGATTGCTGTTCACTCGTACTCCTTCGATTTGCAAGCCATTTATCATCTTTCTGTATAGCTTCATAAATGTTCACGGAGTCTTTTTTCTGGATACTCGCTCCGCGAGCTGCGAAGAACAATGTCGGCTTCTGGCCTTTTAAGGCAAATTGAAGATAGGCAGGATCCTGCAGCTTTGAACCCGCTTTTTCTTCAAATAGGTTAACCGCTTTAAAGGAAGGCTCGCTTGAAAGATTTTCAAACGGGATACTGGTATGGAGGGCACGGTATTCCCGTTTTCCCTGGCGGATCGCAAAGGTGTTATACACCACTTCGAGTCCGGCTTTGTTTTCTATATAATCAATGCTGAATATATTCTCCCCGGGGTTCATCTCGAGTGTGAACATGTCAGTAGCAGTATAAGAATTTCCTGCCTCTGCTTTATAGTAGGAAAGCTTCTTCACTGTTTCTTTTGGGTTAGAAATCACAATAAAGGAAGGGGCATTTTCAGGAATAACAACGGAAGATATCGGGTCTTTGGTTTCTCCTGCAGGTGTTGCTGCTTTTGTTTCAGTGTTTACGGTGAAAAGTTTATTTTCTTTCCATGCTACGATGGTGCTTTCAGACGCGGATAGCCCCGTAACATTATCTAAGATCGTTGTTTCTTCGTTCCCTTTTAAGGAAAGCAGCGTTCCGTCTTTTATATAAATCGCTTCATTATCTTTTGCCCAGTAAGCATCATCGATACCGATGCCAGCAGGTATGCTGCTTTCGTTTTTAACGTTTAAAGCTTTATCCAGCTTTAGATGAACGATCTTTCCACTTTCAGGTGCATAAACGGAAAATCCATCCTCATCACTTCGTACAAAAGGATCTGTTTCTCCGGTTGTGATCGGCAGCGGAATGGAGCGGCTCCAGCCTTCATCAGGAAGCTGTATTTCATTTTGCAGGTTTTGAAAAATCAATAAGCCGATTAAGACAGCGCTAAGAATGAGCGGAAGCCCTATAGCTTTTAATAAATGCTTGTTTTTAAATTTTGACATTTGTGTCCCCCATTTACCTATTTTCTTTTTAGCTTTGCATTCTCTAATCTTTTGGCTGCAAAGCTGCTTTAAAGCAGTAAAACGGAACGGATTTGATTCAGTCTACCCCCTTTTATATAACGAAAAATTTTCGCCTAAATTAATAATAGTTATACTTAATGGAAAAATCAAACAACTTTTCAAAAAGCCAGGAGATATATCGGGCGGTATTTAAAGTCTGAAAATTAAAACAAATAATTGACGTAAATGAATTTCACATGGGATACTTAAGGAAATCCTTTATGAGGAGTGATTCATTTTGGCAATCGCAAAACCGGTCGTAATCTATCCGTATACAGAAGAGGATTTTGAATATACCGAATTGACGCCAACCTATCGTGCAGACCTTCGCAATGCAACGAATCAGGGACTTGATAAGTTTATCAATGCAAATCTTGTGAGTGATTGGTCACAGTTAACCTGGAAAGATGTCGGGAAGCCTTATGAAGTGAAAAACTTTTCAAAAGATCGATTAGAATGGGAGACTGAGCATCAGCAGACGATGCCTGTAAAAACTTCTTGGGAATATTTTAATAAAGCGTTCCATGAGCTATTCATCACCGATGTTCCAGTTGAATTATCCGCAAAAAAGAAAGCGCTTAAAAAGAGCTTTAAGCAATTTGATTTTAAAGAGGTTAAGAGCGGAATAGGAGATCTTGTACAGCTCTCGTTATGGAATTACGCACATCGGATAGAAGACGGCGTCTGGGATCCGAGGGGGAAACGGGCGTTATTTGAAAGGCTGGACGTAAAGAATCCGAGAATACTGTTCCTTGGAGCGGCAGAGGGGTATGAAGCGATGCAGCTTCATGCGATGTATCCAGGCGGAGAAGTAGTTATGGTAGATTACGACGAGTTTTGCAAAACGGACAGGTTCGGGAAGTTTCCAACGACATATCCGTTTCTAGGATCAAATCCGCAGACCGGAAGCCCTAAAGTCTGGTATAAAGATCAGATGAATATTACATACCTTGTAGAAGATATCCGGAATTTGGAATTTGGAAAGGAATTCGATATCGTCCTTAGCGTCGGTCTTCTAGAGCATGTACCAGATCAGCATAAGCCTGAAATCCTCGACATGCACCGCCGTTTCGTCAAGCCGAACGGATATATGATCATGACAACGCCGCGTAACCAGTTTAAGTCCAGAATGTACTATAGAGTGATGGCGGAAATCATGAATCATACTTACCGGGAGCTGATGGATATCAGGCAGATGGGGCTTTATGTGTACGAGCATGGTTTTGATATCGTAAGGCATGGCTATATAAAGGTCCATAACGGTATTGTTGCCAGAGAACGGTAAAACACTGTAGGTCAACTGCGAAAAAAGGCTCCTTTTTAAGAGAGCCTTTTAAGCATAATGATAGATTTTCTTAATCTGCTCTGCTACTTCACCGACCCTGTTTGCCACCTGAGGGATGGAGTATCCGACAAAAAGGGGAGAGGCAGGGAAACGAGGGATAACTTTTGCAGCTATTTTGCCCTTGATTTGATAGAAAAAGAGATTGTAGCTGTTGCACTTGCTGTGAAAATGGTGAAGAACATAATGGACTGCATCCTGGATATAATCGGAAAAAACTTCGATATCTTTAAGATCACCCATGATGCTATTAAATTCATAAAAGCCCATCCGAGGTTTAGTTGAGATCGTAAAACGGACACTTTTTTCTTCGGCAATCGTGATTCCTTCAAATTGTTCCTCGTTGACGTACTGATGATAGTCAACCTGTTCAAGACCGACGATTTGCATATGCGGGTGTGCGATTGTTCCGCCGGATAACGGTCCATGGTTTTTATAAAACAGCACGGATTGGTATTGCTTGCTGTTTACCATCTCCAGCCATTGCCGTATACCAAAGCGAATAACCCTGTAAAGGTCTTCTTTTGGATAGAGGGAAAGTTCCCCGTCACATTGTTGTGTTTCGATAAGAACAGTTTGATAGGTGTTTTGCAATGTTGGATACTTATTTTTCAATAGAATGATCGGTCCGTCTTCAGCAATAATATCGGTAAGGTTTTCACGGTCACAAAAAGGACAGGCAGCTTTCCGGTTAACGATGCTTTCTGGTTTTTGGCGGCCGAGGTGGGAATCAAATACAAGATGTGTTTTCGAATTCACGTTTTCACCTGCTTTTAAGAGATTTCTGGTTGGATTTTACATGGTACTTTGAAGGTTGTACATTTTCTTTAAGATTCTGATTTGCCCCCTGTGGTTAAGCTCATCTTCTAAGACATGAAACCACTTGAAATAGTTATTGCCAGGTTTTCCGCCCCAGAACATAGACTGTTCATACAACCATGAATCGGGAAGTGTCGCAAAGGTTTCGAGCGTTTTATCACGTGCTTTTTCAAGCTCTTTAAGATAAGCTTCAAAAGGCTTATCCCTGTAAATCCTAGCCTCTGGCCCAAGCTGAAGGGCAGGGTTCAGCGAATCTATTTCTTCTTCAGTCAAATATCTGCCTTCGAAGGTTTCGATCTGGTACGCTTTCTCAATAGCGGCAATATGGGACAGCAACATGCCGATCGAATTGGCGCTTTCCTCATAGCGGAAATCTAGCTGTTCAATCGAAAGCCCTCTTACTTCATCGAGTGTTGTGATTCTAGTAAAACGCAGCATCGCAACTAAACGTGAAAATTCCATTGAATAACCTTCCACTTTATCGATCAAAAATAAACGTGAAGCATCCATATTATCTCTTCCTCTCACAGAAATGGACTCTTTTAAATTTATGATAGCGCTTTCTGGTAAAGAAAGGTAGAAAAACTTTCAGCACATCGATTAGGGCTTTACATTGGGAAAAAGAGTACCACACGTGGTATGAATAGAAGAAAGGAGGAATAAAAATGTCAGTTTATGATTACTCTGCTAAGAAAATATTAGGAGAAGAAAAACCTCTTTCAGATTATGAAGGAAAGGTTCTTGTTATCGTTAATACTGCCAGCAAATGCGGCTTTACCCCCCAGATGGACGGGCTTCAGGAACTCTATGACAAATATAACGATAAAGGATTAGAAATCCTTAGTTTCCCATGTAATCAATTTGGCAAACAGGACCCGGGTTCAAATGAAGAAATCCAGGAATTTTGCTCACTCAATTACGGCGTCTCTTTCCCGATGTTTGCAAAAGTGGACGTAAACGGGGAGGATGCACATCCGTTGTTTCAATATTTGACAAAAGAATCTCCTGGAATCCTTTCTGAGAAAATAAAGTGGAATTTCACAAAGTTCCTCGTTAACCGTGAAGGAGAAGTTGTAAAGCGCTTTGCACCTATGACAGCTCCTGAAAAAATGGAAGAAGAGATCCAGAAGCTATTATAAGGGAAACTCTTCGATTGAGGAGCTAGGCGAAGACAGAGGGAGAGCTGTTTTTTATGGTGCAACTTACACCCGGATAAAATATTCACCGTAAGCATTTAAATATAATGCAACTCATCCAATATATACGCCTGGAAATCCGGGGTTTGGAATTATAGGTCATTGAATCCTCTATTTGCGAAAAAAAACTACTTTTCAAAAAAATGAGGTCATCTATTCCACTATTTGCTTAAAACCAGACCAAAATCAACGTTTTCTCGGTAAATAACGGCACCAGTGACCTATAATTGTTAAAAAATCTCTCTTTGTCACAAATAGCGGATCTAGTGACCTCAAATAATGATGGTAATGCCCTTTGCGACGAGTAGGCTATCCACCCGCCCAGCGGAAAGCGAGCATCTTGAAGCGGAAATCCACCATTCCTTGGTTTAAAAAACAATAGAGTTTGCAAAAACAGTCTAAGATTTTAACCACTATCTTTGTAAATATTCTTGAACCTTTTGATTGTTTCATACGTCTTTAAAGTGTGTTGGTTAAATTCGGTTAGATGGATATGCGAATGGAGTTGGTATGAAGTGGAGATTGAATCGGTAATACGTGCGGTGGAGGGATATGGTTATCTTGGAATATTTCTTAGTTTATGTTTCGGCTTGATCGGTTTGCCCGTGCCGAATGAGATATTTGTGATGGCGGTGGGGTTTGCTGCATCTTCTGATTTCCTTTACACGTTTCCAGCCTTTTTGGTCACGCTTGGCGGGATCTTATTCGCTCTGACATTAAGCTATGCGGCTGGAAAATATATTGGACTACCTATCCTAACTTATCTGGAGCAAAAAGAGGCCTTTCGAAAACCGCTGGCTAAGGCCACCAGCATGATAAGCCGTTACCAGGAGAGGGCACTTTTTATCAGTTATTTCTTTCCGGTAATCCGGTACCTTGTTCCTTTTTTAGCGGGAATGGGAAGAATGGGTTTTTCCCGGTTTGCCATTCGTGCCTATAGTTCGGCAATCGTATGGGTTTTACTGTTCTTTAACTTCGGTTTCTGGGCAGGTTTGTCGCATAAGCAGCTGCCTGGCAATGTAACTGTCGTTTTATTTCTTGCAACAGGGGGTTTACTGCTGGTTACTTTGTTTTTAAAATTAAGGACAGGTCTAAAACAGAAAAATAAAGCCCGTCATCCATAAGAAGAAATTTTTCAACAGCTGTAATCAAAAGGATGCTGTGGCGGCTCTGCTTTTTCACACCATATCGACTCTTTATGGAACCATTTCCATGCAGCGAACGCAGCCGCACAGGAATCGATTTTATGAGTGGAACGGAACATATCCCCCGGTATCCCGGTGACCTTTTGCTCTTCAAACCATTGCTTGAGTTTCTTCATTCTTTCCGGCTCTTTTTTATAACGTAAAACGGTCTCAATGTCTTCGTTCCGCAAGCCGATCGCTGCCCCTGGATGCACTTCCACGATTGAAACATTGTTTTTAGCATCTAAAAGACCAATTCCCCTCGAGATGGCAATCCCTCTTAACGTTAAATAAACCATCCTTGTTGTAGTGGGAGTCATAATGGAACCGCTTTTCATTCCTTTTTCGATAATCTCTCTCCGCAATGAACGGTCGCCTGGCCTGTCACCGCCTCCATCATTATAGGAAAGCGGTGCGTCGATCCCGATAACAAGAGGTGATGTTTCTGCTTCTTCTTCCACAATTTGATAAATTTCTCTATCCCCAATCCCGCTCACATTCTTTTTGAAAAACAGCTTGTTTCCTTTTTCTTCAAAAATGGACAGAGACGTATCCGCTTTGTTAGATGGGCCCGCTAAATCGATTCCGATTACTTTCATATCAAAAGCTCCTTTAAGCATCGTTATAAACATATTATAATAAGGGTAGCATATGTTTGTTAGGATGATCACAATGACCACACTAAGACGAAAAGTGTTTAAATTTGTAGGCGGACGGATTCTTAAAACAGGACTAGCAGCTTTTATTACGGCATGGATCTGCGCCATCCTCGATTGGCCAGCTCTATTTGCTGTGATGACCGCAATCGTAACGATCGAGCCGACTGCTGCGGATTCCATTAAAAAAGGGATAATACGTTTTCCTGCTGCAGCAATTGGAGCAGGCTTTGCGATGCTTTTTGAAGCCTTTTTGCATCAAGAGCCTATCACCTATGCGCTTGCAGCCATGTTTACGTTGATCGCCTGCCACAGACTCCATTTGGACGCAGGGATGCTTGTTGCAACATTAACGGCAGTAGCAATGATTCCCGGAACTGAGGCACACTTTATGGAATCTTTCTTTATAAGACTCGGCACAACGATGACAGGAATCGTTGTGTCGACGGCAGTCAATTTCTTTATTCTGCCTCCGAAGTTTAATCCGATGATTACAGAGAGTGTCGACAGGTTGTATGAAACGGCAGGCAGTCTGGTGGCGGATGTTACTAATATTAATATGCATAAACAGAAGCAGGTAGTGGCATACCAGAGGTTGAGCAAGTCACTCGAACGGACTTACCAGCTGATCAATTATCAGCGGGAAGAGTGGAAATACCGCAGACATAGCATCAATGAAATTAGAAGCTTTAATATGCTGTTAAAGAAGCTCGAGTACCTGCAGAAAATTCTCTATCATATTGGGAATTTGATCCACAGGGCGAAAGATGAAGAACCTTTAACAGATAAAGAGAAGGAACTTATTCAAAAAACCGGGCTTTCACTTTCGGCGGTGTTCCGGGATCCGCTTCACCAGATTCCGGCAGAACATTACGTGTTGATCGATGAATTGGATCATGTTTTCAGGCGCTTGAATCAACAGCAGATCGAGCGGGAGTCCAAGAGATACCATCACCATTTTTCTGCCAAAGTCGTCCTTGTATATGAACTGCTTGCCTTGCATGACGTCCTGGAAGACCTCGACCACCTTTGTGACCGTGAACTGAAGGCTGAGCAGCTCTCACCAAAGGAGGAACCGCTCCATGAATAACGATTTAGTGTTTGAGCCTGCATGGGAACGCACATTATCGGACAGGGATCGGAAACTAATACAGAAGCTTCACAGAACAACAACCTTAAGACATGACCAGGTCTCTTTTCATAATCTTAGGGCAGCAGTGAATTATAAAGGAGATTTGCTCGCAACTGTTTTAGTCCAAAATACAACGGGCAAAGAAGTTAGCTTTCCTGATACAAAACTTGTCTATACAGAATCGGGAGTAAGCGTGGCTGAATGGAAGTTTTCTATCTCGTCTTTAACCATTCCTGCTTACAGCAGCATGCCATGGACATTTATCTTTCCAAGTGGCTCTCTCGTTCATCCTCCCGAGATAAAAAATTGGAACGTCGCGAATTTACAGGAAGAAGATACAACACAGGCAGATAGAACATGAAAAAGGAACTGGAAAAAATTCCACGTCTCGTTATTGGCTGATAATTTGACCAATTTTGTTTAATATATGATAAACTAGAATTGTGAAAACATTGTTACATTATTTGTAAAAGGGGGATAAGTATGCGTAAAAAAGGTTTTCTAGCATTAATTCTTATGTTAGCGGTTTCAATGGTTCTTGCTGCATGCGGAGGCAATAACGGAGGAGGCAACGATGGCGGGGGCGACTCTGCTGGCGGAAATGGCT
Organism: Exobacillus caeni; assembly: GCF_005747095.1. Taxonomy (GTDB): domain Bacteria; phylum Bacillota; class Bacilli; order Bacillales; family Guptibacillaceae; genus Exobacillus; species Exobacillus caeni. The sequence continues at coordinate 37,984 of NZ_SWLG01000009.1, forward strand.
CTCCGGATCAATTAAGCCTTTTAACCGGGGGAACTGGTGGAACTTATTTTCCACTTGGTGGAGAAATTGCGACAATCATTAAAGATGAGACAGGCATTGAAGCAAATGCGCAATCTTCAGGAGCTTCTGTAGAAAATATGCAAACGCTTAAAGATGGAGATGCTGACCTTGCGTTTACCCAGACAGACATCGCAAGCTATGCGACTGAAGGAAAACTTATGTTTGAAGATGCCAAGGTCGACAACGTTCAGGCGATAGGCACGCTCTATCCTGAAACGATTCAAATCGTAGCATTAAAGGACAGCGGTATCAATTCAGTTGAAGACTTGAAAGGGAAAAAGGTCTCTGTGGGAGCTCCGGGAAGCGGAACTTATGCAAACGCTGAACAGGTCCTTGAAATACATGGCATTTCCATGGATGATATCGAAGCACAGCACCTTGCGTTCGATGAATCGACTGAAGGAATTCAAGATGGAAATATCGATGCTGCTTTCATTACTTCCGGAACTCCAACAGGTTCAGTTGAGGCATTATCTGCAACTAAAGCTGTAAAGATCATTCCGATTGAAGAAAGCAAAGCAGAAGAACTACAGGAAAAGTATCCTTACTATGCGAAAGATGTTGTTAAAAGCGGAACGTATAAGCTTGAAGAGGATGTGCCAACTGTAGCAGTTCTTGCTATGCTGGTTGTAAGAGCGGACCTTGATGAAGATTATGTATACGATATCACAAAAGCCATCTTCGAAAACACCGATAAGATCACCCATGCAAAAGGAGAGATGATCACAGCGGAATCAGCGCTTGACGGTGTTGGCATCGACCTTCATCCTGGTGCGGAGAAATACTTTAAGGAAAAAGGCTTGAAATAATAAGTTAGATTAAAGGAGTTGCCAACAGCAGAGGCTGACTAATCAAAAGGTTTTGCCCCTCCGCAGCACTTGAAGCAGCGAAAAAGAAAACGGCTGTAAATGTGCCCTGACAGGAGACGGCCTTACCTTATGAGTCAGCCTCTCTGTGTTATCTATGAGACATCCCAGTAAATTACTGTCTAAGAAAAACTTTGTTGTTTTGCTGCTGTTACTCGTGCTTGTAATAACCCTGTTTGTTCCTATCCGTTCTGTAGTAGCAGTGGAATTTGAAAACACGGGGAAGCTGGTTGCATATTATCCGGCATCCTCTCCTCAGAAATTTGCTATTCGCTATACCCATTCCGTCCATAAAACGCCAGTACTTGAATCGTATCGCCTGGCGAAAAACAATGACATTGTCCAGTATGAATTAACGTATGAGAATTTTGCGATAGGAATGCCTTCTAACGCAGAGGAAGGGGAGAGGTTTGTCCAGAGAGATGGAAAATACATCATCGAAAACATGGACAGGGCTTTTCCGTTTATTGATGTACGTGTCGGACAGGTGGTAGCGAATCATACCCTTATCATAGAGGGGAAAGAAGTACCTTTTCACACCTTTACGAAACCCGGCTCATGGGTAAGATTAAAGGCAAAAAAGATAAGCCTGTGGCAGGCCTGGAAAGGAGTAAATATCCTTGACCGATAAAAATCAGGAAAATAACCAAATGACCGAAAAAGAAACACAGGAACTGATGGCCAAGTATGACCCTGAAGCAGGGCATCGGCAGCTGACCGGGATTCTTGGCTGGGTTGCCATGATCGGTCTTGTCAGCTTTTCATTGTTTCAGCTTTACACCGCAATTTTTGGCGTATTCACCGCACAGATACAGCGCTCTATCCATCTGGGTTTCGCCCTGGGGTTAATCTTTTTATTGTTTCCTGCTTCGAAAAAAAGGAGAACAGGAAAAAAAGGGCGTTTTCAAATCGCCTGGTATGATGGATTGCTGGCTTTGCTCGGCGTCTACGTCGGCTCATACTGGCCGATGAATATCGATGAACTGGTAATGAGAGTCGGACGGTTGAACATGCTTGATTTAACCGTAGGATTTATCGCGATACTCCTTGTTTTAGAGGCTACAAGGAGAGTTGTCGGCTTGCCGATCACCATTATCGCTACTTTGTTTCTTGCCTATGCTTACGCGGGTCCTTATATGCCGGGATTTCTTGAGCATAGAGGGCTTAGCCTTGACCGTATTATCCGGTCAATGTTTTTTACGACAGAAGGTATCCTCGGTACACCACTAGCCGTTTCGGCGACCTTTATCTTCCTGTTCCTCTTATTCGGGGCATTCCTGGTGAAAACCGGGGTAGGGCAATATTTTAACGACCTTGCCCTCGTTATTGCCGGACGCCGTATCGGGGGACCTGCAAAGGTAGCGATTTTCTCCAGTGCCCTGCAGGGAACAATCAGCGGAAGTTCGGTTGCAAACGTAGTAACTTCAGGTTCTTTTACGATTCCGATGATGAAAAGGCTTGGGTATCGTAAAGAATTCGCTGGAGGAGTAGAAGCAGCAGCTTCAACAGGCGGCCAGCTCATGCCCCCTATCATGGGAGCAGCAGCCTTTTTGATGGTCGAGTTTATCGGTGGCATTTCCTATTGGGAAATCGCAAAAGCTGCCGCAATTCCGGCGATTCTATATTTTACGGGAATCTGGATCATGACCCACTTTGAAGCAAAACGGATCGGCTTAAGAGGAATGACAAAAGAAGAGATGCCTGACAAAAAAGAAGTATTGTCCAAAATCTATTTGCTTCTTCCGATTGTGGCGGTTATTTTCTTCTTAATGTCCGGTACGAGTGTAACCCGAGCAGCACTTTATGCGATTCTTACCACAATCCTTGTCGGGGCCGTCAGGAAAGAAACAAGGATGGGCGTCCGAGATATTATTGATGCCCTTGCCAACGGGGCACGAACCGCCCTTGGCGTTGCAGCGGCAACTGCAGCTGCGGGTATGATTGTAGGTGTAGTAACTCTGACCGGATTAGGGCTGAAATTCGCGAACGGGCTTGTTGATATGTCAGGAGGAATCCTGCTGTTAACACTTTTCTTTACGATGATTGCGTCATTGATCCTCGGGATGGGTTCACCGACAACGGCAAACTATGTCATCACGTCAACGATTGCGGCTCCTGCGCTTATTTTGCTTGAAGTGCCGGAATTGTCCGCCCATATGTTTGTTTTTTATTTCGGAATCGTCGCTGACATCACGCCGCCGGTTTGTCTTGCCGCATTTGCTGCAGCAGGCGTATCGGGAGGAGAACCGATACGAACGGGAATACAATCGGCAAGACTCGCGATTGCGGCCTTTATCATCCCGTATATATTCGTCCTGTCACCTGAACTTCTCATGATCGACACGACATGGACTGGAATTGCACTTGTTGTATTAACATCGCTTGCCGGCATGATCAGTATCGGGGCTGGGATGATCGGTTTCTGGATGAGAAAAATTAATCCTGTTGAGCGAGTTCTTGCGGTTGCTGCCGGTTTATTGCTTATTTATCCGGAGGGCTTCTCAGATACAGCAGGCCTTATATTGTTTATTGCTCTATTTGCAATACAAATGTTCTGGAAAAAAGACAGCGGAGACCATCAGCCGCTTAATGCGTAAAACATACAAAAGCCACTATCTTCCAACGAAGATAATGGCTTTTTATTTCCACAATTTTGCGATACGATTATAATAGATACATAAAAGGAATTAATAGAGAGAAAAGCTGATTTTTCTCGAATAATATGGTAGTTTTTAATGCAAAACTCTGGTAAATCACTGTTTTATTTTTTAAAGTTATAATTGGAACCACGAAGCAAAGCATCTTTGCTCTCCCGACTCTTTGTATTTAAGGATTTGTCGTGCTCGCATATAAAAAGCCTTGAACACAGTAGAGTCGACAGGAGAACAAGATGGCTACATCAATATCCAGTAGATTACAGAGCCGAAAATTAAAGGAGGATCCTTATGGATTACAGAATTGAACGCGATACGATTGGAGAAATGAAAGTACCAGCCGATAAAATGTGGGGAGCACAAACCCAGCGAAGCAAAGAGAACTTTGCAATCGGTACTGAAAAAATGCCTTTGGAAGTTGTTAAAGCGTTTGCAATCCTAAAGAAAAGTGCTGCACTAGCGAATCAGAAGCTTGGCAAACTAAGCGATGAAAAAGCACATGCGATTGTACAGGCTGCAAATGAAGTGATCGAAGGAACATTGGATGAGCATTTCCCGCTTGTTGTATGGCAAACAGGAAGCGGTACGCAGTCAAACATGAACATGAACGAAGTAATCGCTTACCGCTCTAACGAAATCCTTAGTGAAAAAGGCGTTGAAGAGCGCGTACACCCTAACGATGATGTCAACATGTCTCAAAGCTCTAACGATACGTTTCCGACTGCATTGCATGTTGCAGCTGTACAGGCCGTTGAAGACAAATTATATCCTGCATTGATCGAGCTAAAAGAAACCCTTTACCAGAAGTCACAGGATTTTGAAGACATTATCAAAATCGGAAGAACACACTTGCAGGACGCTACTCCGCTAACACTTGGTCAGGAGATCAGCGGCTGGCACCGCATGCTCGTTAAATGTGAAAACATGCTTCTTGAAAGCGTGAAATACATGAAAGAGCTTGCGATCGGCGGCACTGCGGTAGGAACCGGCTTGAACGCACATCCGGATTTCGGTGACATGGTTGCTGAAGAGATCAGCAACATTACCGGCAAAACGTTCGTTTCTGCCCAAAATAAATTCCATGCGCTTACAAGCCATGATGAAGTAACACATGTTCACGGCACATTAAAGGCACTTGCTGCAGACCTTATGAAAATCGCTAACGATGTAAGATGGCTTGCAAGCGGCCCTCGTTCCGGTATCGGTGAAATTACAATTCCTGCTAATGAGCCTGGAAGCTCGATCATGCCAGGAAAAGTAAACCCAACCCAGAGCGAAGCATTAACGATGATCGCTGTTCAAGTTATGGGTAACGATGCGGCGATCGGCTTTGCAGCGAGCCAGGGTAACTTTGAGCTTAATGTTTTTAAGCCGGTCATCATCTATAACTTCCTTCAATCAGCCCGTTTGTTAGCAGATGGCATGCGTTCCTTCAACGACAAATGTGCAGTCGGCATCGAGCCAAACGAAGAAGTTATCCAGGAGCATGTGAAGAACTCCCTGATGCTCGTTACAGCGCTCAACCCGCATATCGGTTATGAAAACGCAGCGAAAATCGCAAAAACAGCCCACGCGGAAGGCACGACATTAAAAGAAGCAGCACTAAAAACAGGTCTTCTAACAGAAGAACAATTCGACGAAATCGTACTCCCGGAAAGCATGATCGCACCAAAAGAATAATACCATTACATCAGGCGGGAACCACAGCGGTCCCGCCTGTTTTATAGCTTAGGGTCAGACCCCTATCCACAATGTGGATAAAGGGGTCTGACCCCACTTAAACTGTGGGTAACTTGCAAACTGGAGGTAAATGATGTTTCTAAAGCTTGAATGTGTTTCCATCCACACGAAAGATATTGAAAAGTCAGTTCGTTTTTATAAAGCGATGGGATTAAAAGAGAACTGGAAAATCGAAAGGGAGCGTGAGGGTGGTCAAACCTGGACGTTGATCGGTTTAAAGTTTCCGGATGAAAAAAGTTCTGAGCTTGTTTTGAGCAATCACCCTGAGATTACATTTACAGAAGTGGAAATATTAGTTGAAGATGTAAGGTTAACTTATAAAAAGTTAAAAGAAAATCCTGAAGTGAAATGGATTAGGGAGCCGTTCCCAACAGAATCTGGCCATGCAGCTGTAATGGAAGCCCCGGATGAAAACGTGTTTGTACTGGTTGGAAAATAAGACAGCATAAACCCCCATTCGATTTGAATGGGGGTTTCCAGCTTAATAGGGGATATTAACCAGGGAATTTATTAATTACCAGCCGGATGCTTGATCTTGATCCGTGCAGAAAACAAAGACTTTTCCTTTGTCCATTTCCGATTCATAACGCTCAGCTTCTGATTCAGAAAGGCCGAGCTCTTCCATTTTCTTGCGAAGCTCGTCTCCTTTTTTCTCAAACATTGTTCCGACTGATTCAAGGCCAAGCTCTTTCATTCCTACCGTGTTAGCCTCGGCTTCATCAGCTAAACGATCTGTCCGGTCCTGATCATGAGACATGATATATATATTCTCTTTATCAACACCGCGATCTTTTAGCGCTTCAACGTCCTGTTTTAGCGTTTCAGTATCTTGATATTCTCGAACTAAAGGTTTCATTAAATAACGCCTCCTTTTTTTGTTCACAGGTACTATTCCACGTTTTGCCTACGGGTTAAACTTTTAGCGGGATATTTGAGTAAATCGTGCTAAAATGGTGGAATTTAGAAATTGTGTAAAATAGGAGAGGAAAAGAAAGGGTAGAGATGAAGAAGAAACGGACTTTAAAGAACAAAAAAGATGGAGCGTTTGCCCCATCTTTTGTTACCGTATAGGAGATTGTTCGGAGCGGCTAAAAAGTTTAAACCGCAACTAAGCCTCTGTTTTCCTTTCCTTTAAGGCTTGCCGATCTGTGAGTTTTCTCTATCTGAAATTCCGGTCCATCTGCCTTGTCTCCTGGTCAACAACTTCCTCCAATTCATTCTCACGCCGCTCTTCCTGAGGTGATTCCTCTTTTGTCCCGGATAAAAACCAGCCTGCGATTGCTATCAAAGCAAAGACGCTCCAGAAGATAATTTTCCATGCTTTTGACTCTGGAAAGTGCTCATCAAGATAGCCCAGGGCAGGATGCGCAAGAGTGAATATCGCAAGCTTAACGCCGACCCAGCCAACAATAAGAAATGCCGCAGTCTCGAGCCCTGGCTTTCTATGAAGCAACCGTACAAACCAGTTTGCTGCAAAACGCATGATGATCAGTCCGATTATTCCGCCTAAAAGAACAACAGTGAATTGACCGCCGTCCATACCGCCAATTTTCATCCAGCCGCTCTCAGGAAGCGTCAAAGCAAGGGCAACCGCTGCTAAAATCGAATCAACCGCAAAGGCGATGTCGGCCAGCTCCACTTTGAAAACAGTTGTCCAGAAGCCATGTCCCTTTTCATTCTTCTGTTTTTCTCTATCGGGTTCTTCTTTCTTTTTATGAAGGAAAAACTTTCTTACAATATGATTTGACGCCAGGAACAACAGGTAGATGGCACCGATCGCCTGCACCTGCCATACGTCGACTAAAAAAGAAATCGCAAACAACGAACCGAAGCGAAATACGAAAGCTCCCCCGAGTCCATAAAATAATGCTTTTTTACGTTTTTCCGGCGGAAGGTGCTTTACCATTACCGCCATGACAAGCGCGTTATCCGCTGCCAAAATCCCTTCAAGACCGATCAGAACCAAAAGTACCCAGCCGTATTCTGCCAAAAGAGCCAAGTCCATGAATAAGACCCTCCTTTAAAGTAGTTAACCTAAAATAGAAAAGACCTTACCACGAATGGCAAGGTCAAAATTTCCATCAAAAAAGACCTTTACCATTCGATCGAAGGCAAAGGTCTTGCTAACAACGTACGTTGCCAACAAAGCCGAGGATGAGGTATCCTGGAATGACGACTTTGCTGTACAGCTACTCCCCTTTGGAGAACTATTTGGTTAAATTAAATATACCATGGTTTGAGGGGGAGTCAATATGTTTTTTTGCAAAGGGCTTTGATAAGCATTTCTGCTCTCCCGGGCGGCTCTTAGTGAATCAAGCTTCTTACATGCGAGCATGACGCAGCTTGCTCCACTAAGAGCCTTGTCGCTACGCTCTTACGAAATAGATGGTTTGGTCATCTGTTTTTTAGGGAGAGCAGAGATGTGTTGCTTTGTGGTCTTATTAAAATATTTTCAAAAAGGTTAGGTACTTAAAAGTTAATCAGTTACTTGCTCTAGTTCGCCGTTTTCCGGGTTGATGACGAGGCCGTGGACTGTAGCGTATTTAGGTAAGAGTGGATGGTTTCTTATTCTGTCTACGCTCAGGCGGACGCCTTCGGTGACGTCTTCGGCACCTTGAAGCCAGTTTTTCAGGTCGATTCCAGCATGCTCAAGTGTGTCGACGACTTCATCTGATACTTCCTTGCGCATTTTTTCTAACACTTGATCTGGCTGGACTGCACAGCTGCCGCAGTCGTGGTGCCCGACAACCCATATTTCTTCAGCTTGAAGTTCATATACACCGACAAGAAGGCTTCTCATAATGCTTCCGAATGGATGGGAAACGAGTGCGCCAGCGTTTTTCACAATTTTGATGTCGCCATTTTTAAAGTTCATCGCCTGTGGAAGCAATTCGACAAGCCTCGTATCCATGCAAGCAAGAATGACAATATTTTTATCCGGGAATTTTGATGTTGTAAAAGCTTCGTATTCCTTATTTTCAACAAACTTCTTGTTAAAATCTAATACTTCTTGTAATCTTTCCATTGTCTTTTCGCTCCCTCATGAAATTTTGGTTAGTTTTATTTTATAATAAGAGAAGACAAGTTTAAAGAAGAGTGACCCGATTAGAAAGGAGTTCCAATAAATGAGAGAAATACCGGTTTCATCAATCGTTGAAAAAATGGCTAAGAAAATGCGACGAGTCGAGTTTAACATAGAAGAAAATGATGCAGATGTGAACGGGATTCGAGAAGATATCAGTGCCATTAAAGCGTACTGTGAAATCCTTCTGGAATCAGAAGGGGCAAAACCAAAGCCTGCTCCGTTCAAACAATCTGCTCCTGTCCAGAATCAGATGAAGCAACAGCCTTTAAAGTCTGAGCGCTTAAAAGAGGAAGATGGCAACGGAGATTCCATATTTGATTTTTAGCTAACGGCCGCGAAATGCGGTCTTTTTTTACTCAAAGAAAAATATAAATTTGCAGCTAGATGGCAAATGTATGCAACTAGCTCCTTTTTCTCCATCTATAAGCGAGTTTCCTTTAACAAGGTTACAGAAAAGAATTGACGGGAAAACATCTTAGAAGGCTAAAAAGTTAAAGGGAGGCATATCATGAGCTGGCTGCCATTTATATTTGCATTGTTTCTCGTTGTTGTCCATCTCCTTGCTCAATATATTCATGTTATCGATTCCATTTCAAAAAAACGCGTATTATCCATAGCCGGCGGTGTCTCGGTCGCATATGTTTTTATTCATATTCTGCCAGAATTTAAACATCACCAGGAAGCGATCGAACAACAGGCGGAATGGCTTTCTTTTTTAGAGCATCATGTTTATATGACCTCGATGCTTGGTTTAATCATTTTTTATGGATTGGAAAAAGCAGTGAAACATTCCAAGAAAAAATATAAAGAGGAATATGGCGAAAATAAACCGAGCCCTGGTGCTTTCTGGGTACATATGAGTTCTTTTTTCGTCTATAATGCGTTGATCGGATACCTGCTTGTTCATCGTGAAGGAGAAGGAGGCTGGGTTAATCTCCTGCTCTATTCGATCGCCATGGGCTTGCACTTTTTTGTAGTGGATTACAGTTTAAGAACACATCATAAAGACAGGTACACAAACAAAGGAAGGTGGATTTTGTCGATTGCGCTTTTAGTTGGATGGGGAGTAGGTGCGTTAACCGAAATTCCTGATCCGATGCTTGCTTTATTATTTGCCTTTTTATCCGGGGCTATTATTCTTAATGTACTGAAGGAAGAGCTTCCTGAAGAACGCCAGAGCAGTTACTGGTCATTTGCGCTGGGAGCTGCCGGCTACATGATTTTACTTATTGCAGTCTAACACGAGATGTAATTGTTGCCATAATAAAGTAAGACATTCTGGGACAACCTTGTACATAAGAAAGGAGGTCCGAGAATGCCTGAACAAACGCCATTTTTTCCAAATTACGGCGCATTTGATAGTCATTTGAAGCTCAACCATGACACATATAACGTTTATATTAACGATGAATATATAGGAAACAAAATGCTTTTCAGTCAAAATGAAACGATGGATGATATGGAAGACCATCTTCGAACAAGTGGATTTTACAACTTCCAGGCCGAACTCGAAGGCGACCATTACCGGATTCAAACACTCGATGAAGATGAATCAGATGAAATTAAATTTGAAGCAAAGCACTACTTGAGCCTGCGTTAGCGTTAATATACGCCTGCCCGAACCGCTATCTGGCTGAGTTCCTGCTCGATTTCAAGAACAGATGCCTTAGCCTCCTCAACGGTTGCTTCTTTAAAGCGAATCTTCCCGCCGGGTGGGAGCTGGGCAAGCTTTGAAATATCTGATGAGATGACAGTACCGATTCTGGTATAGCCTCCTGTTGTCTGCCGGTCTGCCATCAAAATAATCGGCTGTCCGCTTGCGGGGATCTGAATGCCCCCTAAAGGGATTGCATCTGAGTATATATCAGCATTGCTTTTATGCTCAATTTTAGGTGAATCAAGACGATAGCCCATACGGTCAGACTGCGCGGATACGGTATGGACAGAAGTAAAGAAAGTATGGATCGCTTCATCTGTAAAATAATCTTGATGGGGACCTAATACGACATGTATCTCAACTTCTTTTTTATAATCAGGAATCTCGGATGAAACAAGCCCGATTCCTGCCTTTCCTGTTGTCTCAAATCCTTCAATTCTGTCTTCCTTTTTTAAAGCCTTTCCGATTCCTGCCTTTTCATAGGTTGATTTGCTTCCCATTGTGATAGGAACATCAAATCCTCCTGCAACGGTGATATATGCTCGTATTCCTTTTTTTGGAGCTCCAAAAGAAAGCACGTCACCTTTTGCTACTTCGAATGATTTCCACATCGGTGCTGGTTCGCCGTTCAGTGTTGGAGATAAGTCAGCGCCAGTTATAGCAATTTGAAAGGTGGATTGGATTTCAAGCTCCGGCCCTTTTAAAGTGACTTCGATTCCCGCTTCGTTTCGTTCATTCCCAACTAAAAGATTGCCGACCTGAAGTGCATAAGAATCCATCGCTCCTGAGACCACAACGCCATACTGCTGATATCCCCAGCGCCCAAGATCCTGAAAACTCGAATAAACACCTGGCTTTTTCACAAAAAATAAAGGCTTATTCTTCACAGGCTGGCACCCACCTTCTGTACCGTGATGCTTTCCTCTTTAAAACGGTCTCGAAGCGCTTCAACGAACTGGAGGGCAGAAGGACTGTCACCATGCACGCATACGGTATCCACTTTTATTTCAATCTGCGAACCATCTACGGCAGTGACTTTGTTATCCTGCACCATCGACAGCACCTGTTTAATCGCCGTTTCTTCATCATGAATCACGGCATTTTCCTCGCTTCTCGGCGTTAAAGTGCCATCAGGCTGATATGTGCGGTCGGCAAATACCTCGGATGCCGATCTAATGCCGACTTCTTCTGCAGCATTGATTAGCTCACTGTTTGCAAGGCCAAAGAGAATAAGATCAGGGTCAAAGTCTTTAACAGTCCTGGCAATTGCTCTAGCGATGGAAAAATCTTTTGCGGCCATGTTGTAAAGTGCGCCATGCGCTTTCACATGCTGCATCTCTACATTTTCTACCCTGCAAAAACCATGTAGTGCTCCGATTTGATAAAGGACCATTTGATAAACTTCCTCAGGGGTTACAGTCAGCGCACGGCGTCCGAATCCCATCATGTCAGGAAATCCTGGGTGTGCTCCGATTCCAACATTGTTCTCTTTTGCCCATTTTACTGTTTTTTGCATGATACTGGGGTCGCCGGCATGGTAACCGCACGCAACATTTGCAGAAGAAACGATTTTCAGAACATCTTCATCTCGTCCGATCTTATAAGCTCCAAAGCTTTCTCCAAGATCACTGTTTAAATCGATCGTTAAGCTCATCCTTTCATCTCCTCTCGCTTTACGTGATAAGTTCCCTGTTTCACTGCTTCTTCTATTTCAGCAAATTCCTCTTCATTTATAGCTTTGAAACGCAAGTAATCACCTGGTTTATAGAGAAATGGTTGTTCATTATCTGGCTGGAACAATTTTAAAGGTGTTCGTCCGATAATGTTCCATCCGCCGGGGGATTGGAACGGATAAATTCCTGTCTGGTCACCGGCAATGCCTACAGATCCAGCTTCTACACGAGCTTTCGGATTTTCATGGCGGGGAGTCGCAATCTTTTTATCAAGTCCGCCAAGATACGGGAACCCTGGCATGAAGCCCATCATGTAGATTAGATAGTCTTTTTGGGTATGTAAGGTAATTACTTCTTCTATAGATAGGTTATTTTTGTTTGCAACAAGTGCTATATCAGGTCCATATTCGTTTCCGTAAAGAGTTGGAATTGTGACTACATATGATGGTGAGAGCTTATCCTTACTTTCCTGCTGATCGAGCATTTCTTCTAGTTGTTGTTTTAAAGTGTCATAAGAAAGGTTCCAGGGTTCATAAAAAACGGTTAATGCCTTGTATGATGGAACTGATTCGATAATTCCGGTTATTTTTTTGCCTTCAAGTCCTTTACAAATCGAGCTGATTGTCCGATTTAATAAGGGGGAAGGTTCTTCCTTGAAAAATAGCTGTATAGCTGAATCACCCAGTGGCTGGAACGAATAATTATCCAATCGATCACCTCTTTTTTAAATAGAAATATTCAGTCAACTGTGTTTATTATAAGTATAAGGAAAAAATACGATCCAACAAAACGATAGAGCTTTAATTGAAATATGTCTATTAAAGGAGAAACTTGATGAAAATACAAACAACCCGTTTTGGGGAACTTGAGATTACTGAACAAAGCTTCATTATTTTTCCCAATGGGATACCAGGCCTTGAACAAGAAAAGGAATATGTCCTATTACCCGCAGACAACAATGATGAAACGCCATTTTTCTTTATGCAGTCTGTTACAAATGAAAATTTATGTTTCTTTCTATTAGACCCATTTTCTTTCTTTCATGATTATGACGTGAAGATAGACGATGGTACTATCGAAAAGCTGGAAATCAATGAAGAAAAAGATGTGTTGGTGTTCACGATTGTTACTGCGAAGGGCTCCTTAAAAGAAGCAACAACTAACCTGAAAGCCCCAATTATAATTAACAACACGAAAAAGTTAGGAAAACAGATTGTGTTGGATAACCAGGAATACATCATCAAGCAGCCCTTGTTTTCAGCAGAAAAAAACGCTGTATCGGCTGGCGGGGAGTAGAGTATTATGTTAGTTCTTGCGAGGAAAAAAGGCGAATCGATCGTAATCAATGATGATATTGAGGTTAGGGTAGTTGCGATAGAAGGAGATACAGTGAAATTAGGAATCAGTGCACCGAAAAGCGTGGGTATACATCGGAAAGAAGTATACGAAGCGATTCAAGAGGAGAATAAATCGGCTTTAGAGATTGATTTTGATCTAACAGAGCTAAATAACTTGAGCGGCAAGGGACAGGGAAAATAACCTGTCTCTTTTTTTATGGATTTTTTAAAAAAGTACTAAACAAGTCAAAATCAAAACCGATAAAAGAAATGAAAGGAAAACCAAACGGATGTGGTTTTTCTTAAAAAACAATACATGGAGGTAGATTTTTAATGAGAATTAATCACAATCTTGCAGCATTAAACACATTTAACAGAATGTCTGCAAACCAATCATTTGCGTCGAAAAGCATGGAGCGTTTATCTTCCGGACAACGGATTAACCGAGCTTCAGATGATGCTGCGGGACTCGCTATCTCTGAAAAAATGCGTTCACAGATTCGTGGCCTGAACCAGGCGGAGCGTAACGCTCAAGACTCCATTAGTTTACTTCAAACGGCTGAAGGCGGATTAAATGAAGTCCATTCTGTGCTTCAACGTATGCGTGAACTTGCAGTTCAAAGTGCGAACGATGGAAACACAGATACGGATCGTGCTAAACTTCAAGAAGAAGTCAATGAATTGGCGAAAGAAATTACTCGTATCTCTAATGATACAGAATTCAATAACAAGAAATTGTTAAACGGCTCTCAAGACTCTACCAATACAACAAATTTCACTGCAGCTACAGGTCTTACATTCCATATCGGAGCGAACTCTGGCCAAAACATCACAACTGATATCGGTTCGTTTGATGCATTCACATTAGGGGTTGATGATGCAGGCGGTGCTGTTGCTACTGATTCAGGTGGTGCTACAGCCACTGGGGGAATCAACATTTCTACGCAAACAACTGCAGATGCGGCTATCGATACAATCACAACGGCAATCGAAACTGTTTCGACAGCTCGTTCTTCCATCGGTGCGACACAAAATCGCTTGGAACATACGATTAATAACCTCAATACTTCAGCGGAAAACTTGACTGCTGCTGAATCTCGTATCAGGGATGTGGATATGGCGAAAGAGATGATGGAGTTCACTAAGAACAACATTCTTACTCAAGCATCACAGGCAATGTTAGCTCAATCAAATCAAATGCCTCAGGGAGTACTTCAACTTCTAAGGTAACTGATTTGCAGGGCGTCTTATCTGGCAACGGATAAGAGTATAACCGGGTGAATTGCTGGGACCTCCTTAAGCTTTGTCCCCCACAACGTGATCGGAAACGATGGGCGTGAAGGGTTGAAAAGGATTAAGATCTGGACAATCAGCAGCCAAGCTCCTGCTTCGAAAGAATGGAGAAGGTTCAACGACTAGGAAACACTGTCTAAGGCAAATGCTATGACAATGAATTCCGTAGGGTGGCAAAAGCCATTCGAAGTGCCCGGCCCTCTAGAAATAATAGAGGTGAAGATATAGTCTATTCTGTATCCGAAAGGAACAGCGGCAAAGCAAGCCAACCAACAACCTCAAGGTGTATTACAGCTTCTACGTTAATTTACTCGGATGGCCTTCAAAGAAGGCCATCCTTTCTTAATTCACTTATTTTGTAAACAACAGACCAATATGTTCGATGTATTTGGGAGGCGATTTCTTTATCGGTCATTCCGAATTTTTTAAGATTAATTAGTTTAACAATTTCTTGTTCGGTATAATTTTTAAATCTTTCCGAACTTGTGGCAATTACAGAATATCCAGGATAAATTTTATTGTATTTTTGTCTTTCTTTTTCAAAGCGATATTCCCAGTTGGTTTTATAAAACATAGAAGGACAGGATGTTGTACAGGTATTAATTGCTTTAAGAAAGTTATATGTATTTAAAGTGGAAGTAAAACGTAGTATATATCCATATCCATCTTTTCTTTTGTTTACTGAAAAATTGAAATGAAAAGTTTGAAGGATAAAATCTCGAAGTAGTTGAAGTTGTTCTAAGGAGTAGTTTTGTAGGTGAAGAAAAATATGGGGAGTAAGGTAAATTCTTTTTTCTCGATGGTTAATCCTTCTGGTGATAGAAAGCGAACCATCGTCCATATAAAGAATAGACAAGAAATATGGTGATTTACAATGGTTTAACATGGTTACAGGGACCCTCTTCTTCCCGTTGCTATTATAAAAATGCGGATATAGTTCAGTAAAAAGAGGGGTAGATTTAGATCTAAGGGTTTGGCTTTTGGGTGTAAGATACAGTATAGAAGGAAAAAATGAAGCCTTCCATTCTCTGTATTCCCTTTGGTTATCTCCATAGTGTTCTCTGTAACTGTTGCTTTTTCGTCTGGAGTTAGGGTATATCTTTGTTATTTCGCCATCTCCAATTATACTTGCTACCAATATATTTTGTTGATCAGGGTTAAGACTATAAAATTCCAAGGTGCTTTCTCCTTTCTCAATATAGAACGAATGTTCTCTTATATTATATCATAACAAAGGATCTTTTTAATAAAATCTCGGAGGTTAATGTGGAAATTTCAAAAACTATAAACAATAACTTAACTTATCAAACTAAATCATCTAGCTTCGACAGAAGTGTAGAGATTCTCAAACAAGTTGATCAAAAAACAAATGAGGAAAAGCCTACCAAAGAAAAGATCGATAAAAAAATAGAATCACTTAACAACTTCCTAAATCAGTCCCAAACATCACTAAAATTCCAACTCCACGAAAAACTAAAAGAATACTACGTCCAGATTATAGATACCAACACAGAAAAAGTTATCAAAGAAATACCTCCAAAAAAGTTCCTGGACATGTATGCTGTGACCGCTGAACTTCTTGGCCTCATGGTAGACGAAAAATATTAACAAACAATTCTAACTCTCTCAGGAGGGTTATTTTTTATTCAAATCACTAAACCTTATCCAACTTTTTCCGATATAAAAGATATGATGAACGGATCGGGAGTGAAATAAATGAGGATTACAGGAATGGCTTCGGGCATGGATATTGACCAGATGGTAAAAGACCTGATGAAAGCGGAACGGATTCCAATGGATAAGCTGTTCCAAAAGAAACAGACCTTTGAATGGCAGAAGCAGGATTACCGTGACATAAACCTTTCTTTATCAAGTATCCGGAGCATGGCTTCAGAATTAAGGTTTAGCTCAGCTTTTATCAGTTACAGTACAAATTCAACAAATGAAACGGCAGTTAAAGCATCGCCAACTTCTAACACATCGCCTGGGACTCATTCGGTCGATGTCGTAAGCCTGGCTAAAACCGCTAAATTAAATTCAGGATCAGCAATTCAAAACCTTTCAGGAACAAATGCAAAATCGACAGATAAAGTGTTAGCGGCAGGAACAACAGAAACGTTTACCGTGACAAATGGGGGAGGCTTAACTTCCACAGTTACTCTTGATGACACGGATACATACGGAAGCCTTGCTACAAAAATAGCAGGTGCAGTAGATGATTCAACCGGTGAGTCGCTTGGCTTAAGAGCGAATTTTGATAGCACCACATCCCGCTTCTTTTTCTCTACAAAAGAGATGGGTGCAGACAAATCGATCACCTTTCAAAACACAACCTTTGTCCAGAATCAGGTTCTTGCAGGAAGCGCTAATACTGCCTCAGGGACAGACGGAGCAATCACCTTTGATGGTATACAAGTTACAGGGCTCAAGCAAAACACCACAACTGTTAATGGAATCAAACTAGACCTGTTACAGGAAGGGCAATCGGCCACTATAACAGTGCAAAGCGATGTCTCTATGCCATTCGATAAAATCAAAGCGTTCGTTGAAAAATACAATGAAACAATTGAAGCAGCAGAAAAGGAACTTTTAGAAAAGCGTTACCGTGATTTCCCGCCGTTAACAGACGAACAAAAGGAATCGATGAGCGAAAAGGAAATCGAGCTGTGGGAAGAAAAAGCGAAAAGTGGGATGCTGAACAATGATCCGGTAGTAAGAGGTATATTGACCGATCTTCGTCGTGCCTGGCTTGACCCGGTACAGGGGATTCCCACAGGTGAATTGAACATGTTATCCCAAATTGGAATCAATACTGGAGACTACCGTGAAGGCGGAAAGTTGTTTATCGATGAGAAGAAGCTAAAAGATGCACTACAAAACAAACCAGATGAAGTCATGAACCTCTTCACTAAAGGATCAGAAGGAATCGGCGAAAGGCTTTACTCCAGTATAAATGAAAGCATAGACAAGCTCGGGAAAAAAGCTGGAACACCGGGGACTTCACTCGTCGATAACAGTGTACTCTCAAAAAGAATCAAAGACATAGATGAAAGAATGCGAGACTGGGAAGACCGTCTTACTAGGATAGAAGATAGATACTGGCGTCAGTTCACGGCACTTGAGACAGCGATGAACCGCATGAACCAGCAGGGCATGTGGATACAACAAAACTTATTTGGTGGGATGTAAGAATGCGTACAACGTACTTAGAAAAACTGGTTGATTTTACGGTCCAGCTTAAAGAAAACCTTGATTCCATAAAAACATCGATGGACCAGAATGAACCGGAACAGCTTGAGAGTTTTGATGAACTTGTGCTTCAGAGAGAAGTGATCATTTCTAAATTAGATGAAGAAATTCAGGGCAAGGAAACAAACTGGTCTGAAGAGGAAAAAAAATTGATACAAGAGCTACAGCAAATGGAAGCTGTTATAGAGCCACGACTCAGGGAGTTATATAATTCTTTTTCAAATCAGCTTACAAAAGTTCAACTGGGAAAAGCTGCTAGCAAAAAGTATCAGCCTGCCTACGCGAACACTTACTCAGATGGGTCTTTCATCGACCAGAGAAGATAAAAGGAGGAAACATGGATGGCGCTTAAAAATCCTTATCAAACATACCAGCAGAACGCAGTGAACACCGCTTCACCACAGGAACTGACATTGATGCTATATAACGGTTGCTTGAAATTTATAAAACTCTCAAAAAAAGCGATGGAAGAAAAGAACATCGAAGAGAAAAACACTAACATTCTAAAAGCACAGGCGATCGTACAGGAATTTATCGCCACTTTAAACATGGAAATCGAAGTATCTGCAGGAATGAAGCAGCTGTATGAGTACATTTACAACCGGCTGGTCGAGGCGAACATCAAAAACGATCAGGAAATTCTAACCGAGGTAGAAGGCTACATAACAGAGTTCCGGGACACCTGGAAACAGGCGATGGAAAAATCTAAAAATCGAAAATGACAGGAAAAAAGAAAGTAAAGAGGGTGAAATGATTGGATAAAACATCTTTGTTAGGCGTATTGCTAGGGTTGATCGCACTTGTTGGGGGATTAGTTTTAAAGGGAGCAAATCCAGCAGCATTACTTAATCCGGCAGCCCTCGTTATTATATTTTTAGGAACAGCCGCAACGCTTTTAATCGCATTTCCGTTTAAAGAGATTAAAAAGTTCCCGGTACTGCTTAAAATCATTTTTTCTAATAAACAGACGGATGACGTGAAAGATTTGATTCCAAAGTTCACTGAATGGGCAGGAACAGCCAGAAGAGAAGGGCTTCTGTCCCTTGAAGACCGTCTTGAGGAAATAGAAGATCCTTTTTTAAAGAGAGGCTTCATGCTGGTAGTCGATGGCCATCCGCAAGATCTGATCCAGGAGATTCTTGAAGAAGATATCGAAGCGATGAAAGAACGCCATAAGGTTGGAGCGGGAATTTTCACCCAGGCGGGAACGTACGCACCGACACTCGGAGTATTGGGTGCGGTTATCGGCCTCGTGTCAGCGTTAAGCCATCTAGATGACATCGAACTGCTTGGAAAATCGATTGCAGCGGCGTTTATCGCTACGTTGTTCGGAATTTTTTCAGGGTATGTTCTCTGGCACCCGTTTGCCAACAAACTAAAAAGAAAATCAAATGAAGAAGCACGAATCAAATATATTATGCTCGAAGGACTTCTTGCTGTTCAGGCAGGTGCATCCCCTCGTATCGTTGAAGACAAGCTCTTGGTTTATCTTCCTGAAAAAGAGCGCGTTCTGAAACCAGTGGAAGAGAAGAAAAGCGAAGCGCCTGTTAAAGAGGAGGTTGGAGCGTAATGGGCAGGAAGAAGAGGCATGACGACCATGAAGACCATGTGGATGAATCGTGGCTGATCCCTTATGCAGATATGCTTACCCTTCTTCTTGCGCTTTTTATTGTTCTCTTTGCATCAAGCCAGGTCGATGCCAGTAAGTTTCGGGCGATTTCTAACACTTTTAATGAAGTGCTAAAGGGTGGCTCAGGCGTACTTGAACAAAGTCCATCCATTATAGAGCCGATGGAAGAACTGCCTGTATCGTTACCTGATAAGCCTGAAGAACAGGAAGTCACGAAGGAAGAAGACAGCAAGATGACAGCTGAAGAAGATATGCAGGAATTAAAGGAACTGAAGGAAAAGATCGATACCTATATCCAGGAAAAAAAGCTTGCTTCTTACTTGAAAACAGACCTGACCGGTGAGGGATTAATGATCACTATCCGAGAAGCCGCATTGTATGGAAGCGGCCAGGCCAGCTTATCGCAGGATGCGAAAAAGCTAGCCAGGGAGATCTCCCGCCTCCTTGTTACTGATCCTCCCCGCCATATTACTGTCACCGGTCATACCGATAACCAACCGATTCATAACTCTGATTTTCCTTCTAACTGGCACTTAAGCTCAGAGAGAGCACTGAATTTCATGGCAGAGTTATTAAAAAATAAAAAGCTGAACCCTAGACTGTTCAGTTTCACCGGTTATGGGGAGTTTCGCCCGATCGCATCAAACGACACTGCGGAGGGAAGGGCAAAGAATAGAAGAGTAGAGGTTTTGATCCTGCCATATGACGAGAAAAACTAGCAAGACGAATGAGGTGCAATAATGAAAGGTTTGTTTTTAAAAATAGGGTTACCGCTTTTAGTTCTATCAACGATCAGCTTTGGAATCTTATATTTTTTTGATATAGATGTTGCTAAAATTCTTAAAAAAAATGAGCACTCCGTCGATGCCCAGATCGAGCGAAGCATCAATACAGAGTTGCTTACGACGAATCTTTCGTCTGACCACTTTGCCGTTGTTCAGTTTAATATTGTTTTAGACAGCAAAAAAGCATATGAGGAAGTCGAAAAGCGTAATCCGGAAGTAAGGGCTGCAATCATTTCTTCATTAGCAAACAAGACGAAGGAAGACTTAAGAGGGGCTAAGGGCATCAAATCTTTGCAGGACAGCGTGAAGCAAAAGATAGAAAGCTTTATGACCGAAGGCAAGATCGAAAGGATTCTTGTAACTGAATTTAAAATACAATAGGTATTAACATTTAAGCGATTCAACCGATATAATAGATAGAAATACTTTTATGACCTAACAAGAAGGGAGAGGTAATCGTGAACGTGAACAAGCCTTCCGGACCTCCATATATAAACCCTTACCAGAAGCATAAACCGGTTGAGAAAGTCCAGAAAAGCAAGAGTGTTTCCAAACAGGATGAACTTCAAATTTCCAATAAAGCAAAAGAGATGTATGAAAATAAAGCAGAGACAGAACATGAAGATAGAATTAGAAAAATTAAAGAGCAGGTAGAGAACGGAACCTATGAGATCGACAGCAAAAAAATTGCCGAAAAGCTCTATCGCTTTTGGTTTTAACAGGGGGATAACGGACGATGGATTCACTAGTAAGCAACCTGCAGGAAATGATAGATGTTCATAAAAAATGGATTCAAACAGCCGAAGAAAAGCAAGAAGCGCTGATCAACAGGGACATCGACAATCTGACAAGAATCAATATAAAAGAAAAAGAGCTGGCAAGTACAGTTGAAACTCTTGAAGAAAAACGAGCAGCAATCGTTGAGGAGATAACAAAAAAATACAATCTCCAACCGAACACTACGTTGTCCCAATTGATCAATGCGATCGAAGAAGAAGGCAGGCTCCAATTTTTAATGGACGAGCTGCTTGAATGTGTCCATAACCTGAAGGCAGTTAATCAATTGAATGCTGAGATCCTAAAGGACTCTATGAATTTTATTTCGTATATTCTTGACCATTTTACAAGTTCAACAGATTCAAACATGAACTATCAGCGACCTAACCAGAGAATGAATCAAGCCGCTTCAGCCAGAGGGCTTTTCGATGCGAAAGCTTAACCAATAACAGGAAGTGATACGATGACTTCAACTTTCCATGGCCTCGAGATGGGAAAACGCAGTCTTTTTACACAACAGACCGCCATCACTACAACAGGCCAAAACATCTCAAATGCAAATACGAAAGGCTATTCACGCCAACGCGTCAATATGTCTGCAACAAATCCGATCGATTATAACTATGGCAGGCAATCCCTTACGCCGAGCCAGCTTGGAACAGGTGTGACAGTCGATTCGATTACCAGGGTTAAAGAACATTACTTAGACGACCAATTTCGTGACCGCCAATCCTCCCTTGGAGAATGGAGCGTCCAGCAGGATACACTCAGCCAGCTGGAGGAAATAACGAATGAGCCCGGAGAAAACGGATTGAGTGGTGCTTTCAACCGGTTCTGGACGGCTTGGGACCAGCTTGCGAATGACCCGGAAAGCGCCGGGGCGAGGGAAGAGGTAGTTTCTAAAGCAACAGATCTTATTTCACAGGCGCAAGAAATTGGCCATTCAATGGATTCGCTTAAGAAAACCCTTGATACCCAGAAAGATCTTCTCTTAAAAGAAGCGGCCGGTTACTTGAAGGAAATCGATGTCCTAAATAAGGAAATCAGCAAGTCGCCGAATTCGAACGACTTAAAAGACCGCAGAGACACGTTGATCGATAATCTATCAGCCATGATGGATGTAGAGGTGTCAGGCAATCAAAACGGAACACTGGTCCTCAGCAACAACGGAGTAGCTTTGCCAATGAGCGGCAAACCGGATGACTTTAACGGAATGGCGATCACCGGCGGAAAGATCACAGGAATAGCAGAAGCGAAGGATGACCTGCAAGCATACCAGGATGAATTGAATACGATGTTCTATCGACTCGCCAATGGCCACCAGTTTACAGATGAAGCTGGGAATCCTGTTACTGTTAAAGGGCTGAATGAACTACATAAAGCCGGATACCTGCTGGACGGCAGCCAGAGCGGAGAAGACTTTTTTAAAATGGATAGCACAGCAACTGAAACGAACGTTCTAGAAAGTCTTAGCTTAAATTCAACCCTGGCTAACAACGCTACATTGATCGCAGCTTCTTCCAAAGCAAACACAATAGGAAACGGTGATATTGCAAAGCAAATGAACGCTTTAAAAGATAGCGACTATGATTCCAGCGGTGTTTCGTTTCAAGAAAAGCACAACGCATTAGTAACAGGGCTTGGGAGTAAATCGCAGTCAGCCGCACGGATGGCTGAAAATGACCGGGTTGTACTGCAATCGATCGAGAATCATCGCCAGTCGATCAGCGGCGTTTCACTTGATGAAGAAATGGCAAACTTAATTCAATTCCAGCATGCATACAACGCTGCAGCAAGATTCATCACGACAACAGACGAATTGTTAGACACTGTCATTAACCGTATGGGAGCAAGGTAGGTTTTGCTCCTTTTTAACACTTTAAAAAGGTTAAATTTGTAGCAAGGAGTTACTCGACGTTAAAGGCTAAAGTATAAGTGCAACTAACGCCTCTGTTTTAGCCGAACTGATCCCCGATAGGCGAGTTTTCTTTACTGGAGGAAATGATGATGAGAGTTACACAGCAAATGCTTCATAACAATACATTGAACCAGCTGAACCGCAATCTTTCGCGTTTGAACGAAGCACAGGAGCAGGTATCAACAGGAAGAAGTATCAACCGTCCTTCCGATAATCCTGCCGGAACAAACCTGGCTCTTAAGCTTAGAAGCGAGCTCGCTGCAAACGAACAGTACCAGCAAAACGCAGATTCTGCTTTATCCTGGATGGAGATGACAGACGGGGCGATGAATCAGGCGTCAAATGTCCTGCATCGTGCAAACGAACTGGCGACTCAAGCTGCTAATGGCACTTTATCAGACCAGGACCGTGAAGCGATCTCGAAAGAAGTAGATGAGTTGCGAGAGCAGCTCATCGATGTAAGCAATACTAAGTTTCGTGGAAAGTACATTTTTAATGGTGAAAAAACCGATCAGATTCCTTTTCCGACGAAGGGTGTTTCTAATGCTGAAATCAGTGAGTTGGATAACACATCGCTTCAAACCCAGGTCTCTGGAGCAGCAGCAATCGAATATAGCCTGAGTGCAAAGGAAGTATTCATCGGCAACAATGGTGGAGAAAATGTGTTCAATGTGTTAGAGACACTTTCTGCAAACCTAAAAAATAATGACCAGAGTGCAATCAGTGATTCACTTAAAAAAGTGGAAGCATCTGTTGACCAGGTATTAAACGCATGGACCTCTCTTGGTGCAAGGCAGGAACGGATGGAAGCTGCAAGCAGCCGTCTAAAAGATGCGAACACGAACCTTCAGTCTCTCCAATCGAAGACAGAGGATGCAGATATAGCTGAAGCTGTTATGAAGTTAAAACAGGAAGAAGCCGTTTACCAAGCGAGCTTATCCGCTACTGCAAGGATAATTCAGCCAAGCTTGATGGATTTCCTAAGATAATATGAAAGAGGGCTGACTCAAAAGCAAAGTGTCAGGCACCTCCAACACTTTATCTAAATGAACTTGTACCAATGTTCATCTAGATACTGTGCTAAACGGAGAGAGCCAGACACTTATGAGTCAGCCCTTTAAATTATTATCCTCTTATTGAATTCGCCAGACCCATCATGTCGTCGGCTATTTTAATCGAACGGCCCTGAAATTGAAGCAACCGCTGAGTGCTGATCAGTTCAGTCATTTCTTTTGTTAAATCAACATTTGATCCTTCGAGCATCCCCTGCTTGATGCGAACACCAACAGTGTTATTGCTTCTCAGATCAATAGCCTGAACGTTAGGGTTTTGTCCATTGACAGGTTGGCCATCACGAACCTGAAACCCGTTTCCTCCGACCGCTTCAAGTTCCTGTGCATTTTCGATTTGTACGAGTCCAATTTGAAAGGAAGAAGGCTGGTTGCCAGGATAAATAACGTTTACTGTTCCCTGTTCACTAACTTCAATCCGGTCAAACCCGCTCTCAAACTGAATCGGGTTTCCGTCGGTATCAACGATCGATTTTCCATCGGCGGTCACGAGTCTCAGGTTGTTCCCTTCCGTAAGCAGCTGGAAGTTTCCATCCCTCGTATAAACATCGTTATTATCGCTATCTTTCGTACGGAACCAGACTCCATCACCCTCGATCATAAAATCAAGTTCCCGGTTTGTGGCCTGTGCCGAACCCTGTTCAAACCGAAGATTGGTAAGCCCGAGTTTAGCCCCATGCCCGACTCGGATTCCCTCAGGTGTTATTCTCCCTGTTTCATCGTTTGTTTTATTGTTTATGTTTTGCGTCAATACATCCTGAAAGGTTGCCTCACGGCGTTTATAGCCTGAAGTATTTACATTCGCAACATTATGAGAAAGAATATCTAGTTTCTTTTGCAATTCTCTCATGGTTGTTGAGGCAGAAATCATCTGGATATTCATTTAAATCCCCCTAATATACCTTACCGACATCGTTTGCCGTTTTTTCCATACTGCGGTCATATGCCTGAAGCACTTTTTGATTGGCTTCAAACAAACGGTAAGTGCTGATCATATCGGTCATCGTCTGTGATACATCCACATTCGAACCTTCCAGCATCCCTTGCTTCAATTCGAACTGCCCGTTTAAAAAGTTAACAGTTCTTGCAATACGTGGTTCAGTGTCTTTATCTCCCTCCCAAAGGAAAAGGCCGTGCCCTTCCTTTGTCAGCTTATCTGGTTCGCCTGTATAGCCGATCCAAACTCTAGCGCCGCTGGCATCAGAGCCCTGGATAGCCCCGTTTGCTAAAAGAGAAAAATTCTCTGAGTCAGGCCTGATAGGTTGAAGATTTTCACCAAGAATCCTATACCCTTCACTTGTCGCAAGGTATCCTTCAGAATCGATTGAAAAGTTTCCGTTTCTTGTATATCGGATATCTCCATTAGGAAGTTGAGCTGCAAATAATAGAGTTCCTTTTCGATTAGTATCAGGGTCGATGGGCAGGTTCTCATCCAGAATTGCAATGTCAGTACCTTTTCCTGTATCAATCAGGGCCCCCTGTGTAAATTGCGGAATTCCTTCTTGTATGTAAACACCGTTATTCAAGCTTCCAACCGCAGGGTCTGCAGGAGTGTGGTCAGCCTTGTTCCCCTGCATTCTTTGAATCAAGTATTCTGGAAAAGCACGGTAGATGCTGCTGTCCTGTTTATAACCGGGTGTAGACGCATTTGATAGATTGTTTGTTAAGTGCTGTTGTCTTCGTTCGCTTGCCATCATTCCAGATGTGGCTGTATATAATCCTCGAAACATCTTTTACCTCCTGGGTCTTTAGTCCCCTTTACAACAATTTAACACTTCTCTTAAGTCCTTATTATACGTGTTGAAAGCCGATAAAATAAGGGAAAAAAGTAGTTTTTTAGGGAAAATATCACATTTACTAAAAAAAATTCCAATGATATGCTAAAAAAAGCGAAAATACTGTCGAATAACTATAGGTTTATCTCTATAATAGTATTATAAAGGGAATTTTGGGAATTGGTAGATTATTTTGTCAAAAAAGGAGGAGAAAGATGAAGGTATTTTCGACGTTCCAGCCGCTTGAGCAAGCTATAAATGCCTCAAGTTTGCGCCAGAAGACGATTACGTCAAATATTGCAAACGTGGATACTCCTAATTATAAAGCAAAAAAAGTGAGTTTTCAGGAAGAATTGGAAAATGTAACAAATTCTTTTAAAAGTTTTAAAACAAATCCAAAGCATGTCGCATTTAGTACGGAATCGCCCTCAACTGGACATCTTAAGGTGGAAACAAACAAGAATACTTTACATAAATCAAACGGAAACAATGTGGATATGGATTATGAGATGGCTGAGCTTGCCAAAAACCAACTGTGGTATAACGCGTTGATCGACCGTACGAACGGAAAGTTTAATAATTTAAAGATGGTATTAAACGAGGGGAGATAAATTGAATGAAATTGTTCAATGGATTTAATGTGAGTGCTTCCGCATTAACCGCTAACCGATTCCGGATGGATGTTGTCTCCTCCAATATTGCGAATGCAGATACAACGAGAGCAAAACAGGTAAATGGAGAATGGGTTCCTTATAGAAGAAAGGTTGTCGAATTATCAGAGAATAAGATGGCATCTTCTTTTAAGGAGCAATTGAATGGGGCGGTTGCGGGCCGCGACAGCAGTACGAGCGGGGTAAAGGTTACGAAGGTGAAAGAAGACGAAACGCCGTTTAAGCTTGTCTTTGATCCTACTCATCCTGATGCGGATCAATTCGGTTATGTGAGATTGCCGAATGTCGATATGGTCAAAGAAATGGTCGATCTCATGTCCGCCACAAGATCATACGAAGCGAATGTTACAGCCTTAAATGCCACAAAAAGCATGTATATGAAAGCTCTTGAAATCGGAAAGTAGTTTACTAGTTTTTTAGGGGGAAACAGATGGTTATGATCAACAAAGTCCAGCAATCCTTATTGCCTGGACAAACCAAAGATATAAGTAATGTTCAGAATAACGCTTCAGCAAATTTCGGAGATATGCTGAAAAATGCGATAAACCAGGTGAACGATACACAAAAAGAGTCCGATCTCATGACAAATAAACTCGTTACCGGTGAAGTGCAGGATGTCCATCAGGTGATGATAGCTGCCCAAAAAGCCTCGATCGCACTTAATATGACAGTACAGGTTCGAAATAAAGTCATCGAATCATACCAGGAAATTATGAGAATGCAAATGTAATCAACGAAATAAGCTGGGATGGAATTAACTATGAAAGAACAAATGCTGACATTTAAAGACCGATCACTGGAATGGTGGAACAGCTATTCCCGCAAAGCAAAATGGACGATGGCAGGGACCTTCCTTATTACCTTGCTTTTACTTATATTCCTCGTCTACTGGATTTCTAAACCTAATTATGTAGAAATTTATACAGAACTTTCTGCAGCTGAGGCAGGCGAGATTAAAAGTGCTATTGAATCCCGGGGAATAGCTGCAGAGATTTCTTCTGATGGAACTACGATCAGTGTTCCTGAAGAAGAAGCGGCAGGCCTCAAAGTAAGTCTTGCTTCAGAAGGCATACCGAGAAGCGGAAATGTTAACTACAGCATTTTCAGTGAAAATATGGGACTCGGGATGACGGATAAGCATTTTGATGTGGTTGAGCGAGATGCCATGCAAAACGAAATCCGGTACTTGATTGAACAAATCGACGGAATCGACAAAGCGAAGGTGATGATCACCCTTCCAAAGGAAAATGTCTGGATCACGGATGAAGAACAGGTGGCAACAGCCTCGGTTGTGTTGACGACAAAGCCTGGTTTTCAGCTGAGCCAATCACAGGTTAACGGCCTTTATCATCTGGTCAGTAAAAGTGTTCCAAACCTTCCGACTGAAGAAATCGTGATCATGGACCAGAACGGTCTGTCCTATGAGTATGGCGATAAAGGAACAAACACTGCTTTATCCACCCATGAAGAACAGCGGCAGATCCGAAAAGACATTGAACAGGATATCCAGCGCCAGCTTCAACAAATGCTTGGGGTTATCCTGGGCCAGAACAAAGTGGTCGTTTCTGTTATAGCAAGTGTTGACTTTACTAAAGAAAAGCGCGAAGAAAACCTTGTTCAACCAGTAGATGAGGAGACGAAAGAGGGCATCGCAGTCAGCGTAGAAAAGATAATGGAATCGTATACAGGAAAAGATGGCCAGGCCCAGGGGGAAGCAGGAACCGGTGAAGGGGAGATTCCTACCTACGAAGGTGTAACGGCTAACGGAGATAACGGGGATTTCGAGAAGGTGGAAGACCGTGTTAATTATGAAATTAATCGGATACATAAAGAGATTGTCGAAAGTCCTTATGTAATCGATGACCTGACGATCAATGTTGGCGTGGAGCCGCCGGTACCGGATGATATCGCAAGCTTAACTCCTGTGCATATTGATGAAATAGAAACAATACTTAAAAACGTAGTTCGGACAACGCTGAGTGAAAGTGATGTACCGCTTGAAGAAGCTAGCCTGGAGCAGCGGATATCTGTATTTGCTAACGAATTCAAAGGAAGGGCAGACGCTCCAGCAAGTGAGACAGGCTTCCTATCCGTATTACCTGGAAATTGGATTTATTATGCTATAGGGGCAGCAGCTGTGCTGGTTGGACTTATCGTTACAGGATTCATGCTGTTAAGAAGACGACGAAATGATGAAGAGTTTATTGAATATGAGGAAACAGCGTTAAATGAATCAGTCGTAACGGAAGATCCGTTGCCGAAGAAGAAAGCAAAAATAGAGCCGGTTATACCGGAAGAAATGGAAGAAATTGAAGAGCTGGCAAAATCAGATCCAGAAGGGTTCGTTAAATTACTGAGATTATGGATGAAAGAAGAGTAGGGGATTGCAATGGAAGAAAAGGTAAAAAAATTTAATGGGATGCAGAAGGCTGCTGTGTTGTTGACCTCGTTAGGACCGGATGCTTCGGTGCAGGCCTTTAAGCTAATGAGCGAAAGAGAGATCGATAAATTGACCCTTGAAATCGCAGAGCTAAAAAAGGTTGAGAAAGAAGACAGGGATAGCGTTCTTGAAGAGTTTCACCAGATGATGCTTGCAAAGGATTATATGTCTACCGGAGGAATCGATTATGCTGCCGGGATACTCGAAAAAGCGCTTGGTGGAAAGAAGTCAAAAGAAGTGATGGACAGGTTGAAATCAACGCTCAAAGTAAAGCCGTTTGCATTCGCGCAAAAGTCAAATCCAGAGCAAATTTTAAACGTGTTGCAGCAGGAGCATCCGCAGACCATTGCCCTTGTACTCTCTTATCTTGATGCATCCCAATCATCAAAGATCCTGTCTCAGCTTCCGCAGGAACAACAGGCAGACATCGCTCGAAGGATCGCTCTAATGGACAGTACTTCCCCGGAAGTGATCGCCCAGTTAGAACAAATTATAGAAGATAAATTAAATGCATCAGGAAGCCGAGATTATAACGCCACAGGCGGTGTCGAATCTATTGTACAGGTTCTAAGCGGTGTAGATAGGACCACAGAGCGCACGATCTTAAGTGCCCTTGAAGAAAACGATCCTAAACTTGCAGAGGAAATTAAAAATCGTATGTTCGTGTTTGAAGACATCGTTACGCTTGATGACCGTGCGATCCGCCAGGTTATCAGTGAGGTAGAAGATGAAGACCTCGCTGTTGCGCTTAAGGTTGCAAGTGATGATGTAAGAGACGTCATCTTTAGAAACATGTCATCTCGCAGAGTGGAAACGTTGCAAGAAGACATCGAGCACATGGGGCCTATTCGCCTTCGTGAAGTGGAAGAAGCCCAATCACGGATCGTCATGGTTATCCGCCAGCTTGAGGAAAAGGGAGATATAGTGATTGCCCGGGGCGGAGAGGATGAGGTCGTTGTCTAACGTCATAAGAAGTTCCAATCGGCAAACCCCGGTAATAAACAAAGTGTTATCGCCCAAAGCAGTGAGTTTAAAAAAACCATCTGTTATTCCATCGACCAGAAAGTTAAACCTTCAGGAACAGCGGAAAAGGCTAGTGAAAATGCATGAACGCCTTGAAGCGGTTTATGAGCAGACGATGGAACAAATAAAACAAGAGCAGGAACAGGCCAGAGTAAAATTGTCAGAGTGGCAGCAAGAAAAGGAACAAGAAATTCAGGAACATGCCCAACAGGTGGCCGAACAGGCTTACAGCGAAGGTTACGAAACAGGCGTCAGTCAAGGGCTTCAATCGATCAATCAAGAAATGGCCCAGCAACGAGAAGAATTACAGGCAGTTTTAGAAGAGGGTTACAGAGAACGTGACCTGATTATCCAGGATGCAGAGCCGTTTCTGCTCTCGCTAAGCACAAAGATTGCCAGTAAAGTTTTACAGGACGAAATTGCATTTTCACCTGAAAAGTTACGAGCGTTGATAAAAAGTACATTGAAACAAATCAGTGATAGAGAGAATATCACCATACAAATCGCTGCCGATGATTATCCCGCCATTGTTCCATATCTAGAGGAACTTGAGAAATACGTCGATTCGAGCGCAGAGTTAAAAATTATACCGATTCATGATTTTACGAAAGGATCCTGCCTTATCCATACCGGTAGTGGTTCCTATGATGTTTCGATCGATAACCAGCTGGCCGAAATCAAGAAACAGCTTCTTGCTTATTTTGAGGAGAATCATAGTGATGAATCTTAATGCCGAAGATTATTTTTCAGCAGTCGAAGAAGCAGAATCTATTAAAAAATACGGGAAAGTTACGCAAGTGATCGGCCTTACGATTGAATCAACAGGTCCTAACGTAAAAGTCGGCGAGCTATGCAAGTTGTATCCGAAGCATAATGCCGTACCGATCGAAGCGGAAGTGGTTGGCTTTAAAGAAAACAAGGTGATATTGATGCCCTTAAATGATGTTTCATCGATTGGGCCCGGATGTCTTGTTGTCGCGACTGGAAAGCCGATGGATATAAAGGTCGGCTCTTCTATCCTCGGTAAAATTTTGGATGGAAGGGGCAATTGCCTGGATGATAGCCCTCTGCCAAAAGGATTGCGAAATTTCTCAACAAACAATCAGCCTCCGAACCCAATGACAAGACCGAGGATCGAAAAGCCTCTTGAGGTGGGAGTTCGGGCGATCGATGGATTACTGACGGTAGGGCAGGGCCAGAGGATAGGCATCTTTGCTGGAAGTGGAGTTGGAAAAAGCACGCTCATGGGAATGATCGCACGCAACACGGAAGCTGACATCAATGTGATCGCGTTGATCGGAGAGCGTGGGAGAGAAGTAAGAGACTTTATCGAAAGAGATCTTGGCCCGGAAGGTCTGGAAAAGTCAGTCGTAGTCGTGGCAACATCAGACCAGCCGGCGCTCCAGAGAATTAAAGGGGCTTTAACGGCAACGAGTATTGCGGAATATTTTCGTGACCAGGGAAAGAACGTCATGCTGATGATGGATTCTGTAACACGGTTTGCGATGGCCCAGCGTGAAGTCGGCCTTGCGATCGGGGAGCCTCCTACGAGCAAAGGATATACACCCAGCGTGTTCGCGCTACTTCCTAAATTGTTAGAGCGATCGGGCACATCTCACAAAGGGTCGATCACGGCATTTTATACTGTTCTCGTAGACGGGGATGATATGAACGAGCCGATCGCAGATGCGGTGCGGGGGATTTTAGACGGACACATCGTGTTAGACCGGAAGTTAGCACAAAAAGGGCAGTATCCAGCGATTAATGTTTCGCAAAGCGTGAGCAGGGTGATGAAGGAGATCGTTTCAGAAAATCACCAAAAAGCGGCCGATGAGTTTAAGCGGCATCTGTCAGTCTACCATTCTTCAGAAGACCTAATAAATATCGGGGCGTATAAGAACGGTTCTAATAAAGAAATCGATGCAGCAATTCAACAATATCCTTTTATTCAGCGTTATCTAAAACAGGATGTCTATGAAACTCCGAGCATAGAGGAGAGTATCGACACGTTACTTTCCTTGTTAAGAAAGGATGAATAACAATCGCAGCTTTTCAATTTCAGTTTCAAAGGTTACTCGAGTTAAAAGAAAATGAAAAAGGGCAAGCACAGGTTGAAATGGCAGAGGCAGTCAAGAAGCAAGAAGAAATGGAGAAAAACGTTTTAAAGGCACAACAAAAATTATCTGTATTGCATAACGAGCTTGCAGCGGTGCAATTAAAAGGAATCAGCATTTTTGAGCTCCGCCGTTTGGAGGGGCATATTGAAACACTCAAAGAGAAGTTAGTTACAGAACAAAGAAAGTTACATAACAGCAGCCTTCAGGTGGATCAAAAGCAAGCGGAACTGGTAACGAAAGTAAAAGAAACGAAAACATGGATAACAATACGAGATCAGCAAAAACAAACCTTTATTGAAGAACAGAGCAAAAAAGAGCAGATCGAGATGGACGAGCTTACCAGCGTCCGCATGTTTTATCAGGCAACAGGTTCAAAGGGGTGAAACGATGAGAAAAAAGGAACGAACATCCTTCCGGGAGATTGCTGTCCATTACTTCCTGATCCCTGTATTTTTCACCTTACTATTATCCGGAATCATCCTATCTTTTATAGGGTACGATGTGAAAGCAATCAGTGAGAACGTTCCCTTTATCTCAGGCGTTTTTTCCGCAGACGAAACAAAGGCTGAAAGCGAAGAAAGCGAAAACAACAGGGCAAGACTTAACGAACAGGAAAGACAGCTGAGGCTTAACGAGCAAAAGTTAGATGAAAAAGACCGAATGATCTCTGGCTTAAAAGAAGAAAATGAAAAGCTGAAAAAAAGCCTGGAAGAAAAGCGGCAAACGGAAGAGGAACGGTTTCAAAAGCTTAAGGAACTTGCTGAGCTTTATGCTGACATGACACCGACAAAATCCGCTGCCATAGTAGAAAACTTAACCCTTACTGAAGCAGCGATGATTATAGACCAGATGGAGAGCAACCAAAAATCCGCAATCCTCTCAAGGGTCAATCCAGCGTTTGCAGCAAACGTTACAGTTGCGATGAAAGAGCTTGAAAAAGCGGAAAATCCTGAGATTGATGCACTTCAACAACGTATCGATGTTTATATGAAATCTCTTGTCCCAGAGGAACAAAATCTATCCGTGGCAAAGCTGGCCAAAACGATCGATAAAATCCCTGATGATCAAGCTGCTTCCATATTAGAAGCGATGGCCCAATCGGAAACAGAAAAAGAGTTAGCTATGAAAGTACTAAACGAACTCGGCGAAAGTAAGCAAAACACTTTATTGAGTGAGATTGATGAAAAAGTAGCAGAACAACTGAAAGATGGACTAAAGTAACCAACACCAGTTAATTTTTTGAAAGGAGGTGACAAAATGAACATCGGACAATTGATGGGACAACTAAAACAGTCGGCAGCAATAAATCAAAGCGAAACTTCATCGGTGGGAAAAGCCATGGATGAAAAGGGCTTTAAAGGATTGCTTTCGGACTTGATAACGGGTAAAGAAGGACAACCAAAAACGTTAAACGGAATAAAAGATTTACTAAAAGAACTAAAACAAATGCTTGAAGAAGTTTTAAATTCTTCTGAGCAGACCGAGGATAAGAGTGCCATTGTTGAACAGGTGGAAGAACTACTCGCCATGCCAGTCTTCGCTTTAAATCCTGAAGTGAAGAGTCTGGATAGTAAAGTGACCATTCAGCTGAACAACAAACAAGCCGACTCTATTGCTAATGAACTCTCAAAGCTCGAAACATTTATAAACGAAAGGCTTAAGAGTCAGAGTCAGAGTCAGAGTCAGACTAGCATAGATCCGAAAGAAAAAACGCATTTAAAAGAATTACTGTCTCGAGTTGAAGAACTGCTAAAGAATGAAAAACTGGTTTCCAGGTCTAAAAATCCAGTTGATCATCAAGAACTTAAGCAACCTCGGCCAATCGAAGCTTCCATCGTTATGCAAGGAATTAATGGAAAGAATAAACCTACTGAAAAGCAAAATGTGGAAAGCAAAAATCCAGCAAACACAACGGAAACGGGGACTCAAAACACTAAGGCCGACTCGTCAGGACATAATTCTACTAATCTATCTAAAACATTCGAAACTAAGATAGAATTTGTGACTGAAAAGCCAATAAAAAATAATGATTTTCAGCATGGAAATCCCCAGAAGTCTGACACGGTTCAGGGAGCCCTTAATTCAAATACTGGTACTGCTCTGGATCCTCTGGGTCTAGCCGGAGATAGTAAAACATTTGAAACCCAGCAGGCTAAAGGAGAACAATCAGTTCCAACCGGCCGGTTAAGCACGCTGGTGGACGATTTAAAAGAGGTGATCCAGGGGCGGATAAAGGTCAGCGCTAACTCTGAAACATCGCAGATTCGAATGAAATTGATGCCGGAAAACCTGGGTCATATTGATATCAAAATCGCTACACACGAGGGGAAAATCACCGCACAATTGATGGCCGGCACTCATATAGCGAAAGAGGCACTGGAACTCCAGGTCAACCAACTTAGAACTGCTCTGGTAAACCAGGGGATCAACGTAGATCGAATCGATGTAACACAGCAAAACCAGTCGAACCAATCGATGTTTAATCAGCAACATGGCCAGGGACAACAACAGTTCGGCCAACAACAGCAGCAAAAACAACCAAATTATAAGCCGAATGGCTACGCAGTGGAAGAAAGTCAGCCACAACCAAATAGTCCAAACGGCGATACGCAAATTAATTATGCAGTCTAGGAGGGAATCGATGAACACAACCTCTGCATCCATGAATATAACTACAAACCCAGGTCAAAAGCAGCAATCTTTTCAGGAGAAGAACACACTTGGAAAAGAGCAGTTTTTACAAATACTAGTTGCGCAATTGTCCAACCAGGATCCGTTGCAGCCAATGCAGGACAGGGAGTTTATCAGCCAGATGGCCCAGTTCAGCGGACTTGAACAAATGACAAACCTTAACGGCACGATGAACCGTTTCATTGACCATCAGATGCAAAGCTCCATTTCGGAAAACTCCCATCTGATCGGAAAGCAAATCCAATGGGAAGATGAAGGAGAATCGAAGACAGGAATTGTGGCAGCAGTACTTTTAAAAGAAGGAAATGTTTTAGCAGAACTGCAGTCGGGCGAACAAGTTGAAGTAGGAAACATCACGAAGGTGGAAAGCAAGGAAATAATCGAACAGGCGGCAAACGAGAATGAGCCAGTTTAGAATTCTTAAGCCCTATGTTCCAAATCAACAGCCCATTACAAAAACAATACCACAGCCCAAAAGTAAAATTGGAGATTCCAACACTTCTTTTAGTGATCAACTCCAAAAAACGTTAAACAATTCGGATGTTAAATTTAGCAAACATGCAAAGCTTCGTTTACAGGAACAAGGAATCCAGCTTTCAGATGAAGAGTTGAACCGGTTGAGTAACGGAGTGGACAAAGCGAAGCAAAAAGGGGCAAAGGAATCGCTCTTTTTGATGAACAACAACGCCTTTGTGGTGAGCGTTAAGAACGAGACAGTAATCACCGCCATGAAACAAAACAATATGGAAGAGCAGATCATTACAAATATTGATTCTGCTGTATTGTTATAAAAAACCAGGCTGGACCGAGCAGGGGGCCTAACGTTGCGGACCGACAGACGCGACGATCTAAAACAAAAAAACAATTTAGGGGGAAAAGCAATGCTTAAATCAATGTACTCAGGTGTAACTGGAATGAGAGGTTTTCAAACGAAGCTTGATACAATCGGCAACAACATCGCAAACGTAAACACAGTTGGATACAAGAAAAGCAGGGTGATGTTCCAGGACTTGCTCAGCCAAAACATGGGTGGCGGAGGAGTCAATCCGAAGCAAGTAGGGTTAGGTTCTGCAAATTCTTCGATCGATGTTCTACATAATCCAGGTTCACCGATGGCTACTGGAGTATCAACAGACCTGGCGATCGATGGGAAAGGATTCTTCCTTATCAAACATACGGATGGAAGAGAGTTATTAACTAAAGGCGGCAACTTCTATCTTGATCAAAACAGAGTTCTGAAAAACTCCCAGGGGTTTGAAGTAATGGGATATAAAATGGATCCTCAGCTTGACGCTAATGGAAATCCAGTGGTGGATGCAGCTGGAAATCCTCAATTTACAACTGATAAGACCCAGCGTGTGAACATTGATGTACCGTTAAACTTTACTGTTAACGCCAAAGGCCAGGTAATTGATTTAGATACGAAGCAACCAGTATTTGCGTTAGCAGTTAGCGCACCTTCTAATCCTTCTGGGTTAAACAAAATAGGTGGTTCAACGTATGAGATGACTGCTCAAGCGAATCCGAACGGGGCTCTCGATGATAACACGGCTGATGCGATCGGAGTCCAAATCAATTCCGGCCAGCTAGAAATGTCCAACGTCGACCTAACCGAAGAATTCACAGAAATGATCGTTGCCCAGCGTGGCTTCCAGGCAAACTCGAAGATCATCACGACCTCAGATGAAATTCTGCAAGAAATCGTTAACTTAAAACGATAGGAGGTTGGAAGGCTGAGAGGCTGAACGTCTCTCAGCCTAATATAAGCCTATGATCACACTGACGAAATTTAACAGGGAAACCTTTACGCTGAACGCTCTCTATATCGAGCAGGTTGAAGAAACGCCTGATACATTAGTAACGCTCCTTAACGGCAAGAAGTTTTTGGTCAGGGAGCATGCAGAGGAAGTTAACAAGAAGATCAAGCGTTTTTATCGTGAAATACAACTTTTAAAAGAGATAAGTAAACAAAACAGCGATTAACGGTGTCGCTGAGGAAAGACATGGGGGTGTAGCTCTTGGCGGGCATGCTATCAGAAAGAGAAGTAGATGCAATCCTTGCGTCTCTTTCAACGGAAGAAGAAACAACTAAATATAAAAAGGTACAGGCCTATGATTTTAAAAGAGCGCTTCGTTTTTCTCAAGACCAGATCCGGGTGCTGACCCGGATACACGAGAACTATGCACGGCTTATGACGAACTATACATCTGCACAGCTGCGGACTATTGTTCAGGCGTCGATCCATTCTGTTACACAATCGCCATTCGATGAATATGTGAAATCGATTAAAGAGAAGAGCATCAACAGCCTTTTTACTGCCGCGCCTTTACAGGGGCAAATGGTGATGGAAGTTCAATCTAACCTTGCTTCCGTTATGCTGGACCGCATGTTAGGTGGACAGGGGTTTTCGACCGAACGATCCTCTCATCTGACAGAGATTGAAACGATTGTGATGGAAAGGCTGTTTAATAAAATTCTAGAAAGCTTTCGTGATGCCTGGACTTCTATTCTGAAAATGGATACCGAGCTTAAAGAGTTAGAGGTTAACCCCCACTTTTTGCAGATTGTTTCGCCTAACGAAACCGTTATCGTTGTAAACATGGATGTCACGATCGGGCAGGTCACCGGCCGCATTAGAATTTGTTTGCCTCATGTAGTGTTAGAACCGATCATGCCAAGATTAACAGCTCACCATGGGCTTTCAAACCAAAAGAAAGAACGCCAGCCTGAAGAGGCAGAGGTTCTCCAGAAACGCGTTAAGAAAACCATGATGGAGATAAAAGCAGAGCTCGGCCGTTCGGAGATCAACATAGAAGAGTTTTTAAACCTTTCAGCAGGCGATGTTATCAGGCTCCAGGAAACGATTGATGATCCAGTCATTCTAAAAGTAGATAGGCAGCCGAAGTTTTTTGGCCAGCCTGGCAAATCGAAAGGGAAAATGGCGGTTCAAATCACAGAGGTATTAGATGGGGAGGAAAGTGACCAATGACAAACGATCGGTTATCTCCGGAAGAAGTTAAAGCGTTATTGACTCAAACGGACGAAGGCGAAGAAATGTTATTAACACAGGAAGAACAAGAAATTTTAAATGAAATCTATCAAATAATCAAGGGCAGTCTCGCTAAAAATCTTTCGGAAGAGTTTGGAAGAGAAGTAGATCTTCTCAACTTTAACAAAGAGATTGTGTTAGCCGAAACGATGGATAAAACAATCAATTTTCCACAGGTAGAAGCTTGCTTTGATTATGCAGGGGAAGTCGCAAGCTCTTCATTTTTTTGCCTGCCGCCGCAAGAAGCACAGGAATTAGCTGAATTCTGGCTAAAGGTCCAGGGTAAAAGCGAACAGGAAGCAGACGGAGAAGACTTGCTTCAAGTGGCGTTAACACAGATAACGCATAAATCGGCTGAAGCAATCGTTCAAGCATTTCAAATGCTTACAGACCAGAAGCTAAGCGTTTCCGGCTCGAAAGTGAACATTATATCTGAATGGGAGCACTCATTTTTAAACAGCTTTGCCAGCGATGAGGCGCTCGTATATACCACGTTTGATCTAAAGTTGTTAGAAGGCCAGTCCTCTGAAGTGGCAACGGTCATGCCGTTATCCGTTTTGAAAAAAGTTGTCGCATCTATCATGGATCAAAGTGTGTCAGGAAAAGAGGAATCTGCTACTGCTTCTATACAAGAAGAAAGCGTAGACAATAACTTATATGACAGGGAGACAGGAAGTGACAACCGCATGAACAAAGAGAACGACCGCCATAATATCCAATCTGTCGAGTTTTCTAGTTTTGACCAGCCGGAGAGTGGATTAGAAGAAGCAAGAAATTTAAATATGCTGTTGGACATTCCTCTTCAGGTAACGGTGGAGCTCGGCAGAACCAAAAAGCTAGTCAAAGATATTCTAAATCTGTCCCCTGGTTCGGTTGTAGAACTGGACAAGCTCGCCGGAGAGCCGGTTGATATTTTAATAAACAATAAGTTGATCGCTAAGGGCGAAGTAGTGGTCATCGATGAAAACTTTGGGGTTCGTGTCACAGATATCTTAAGTACAGCAGAGCGCTTATCAAAGCTTAAGTAGCGGAGGAAGACGGAAGAAATCTATCAGGTAATCAGTTAGGGAGTGTCATCAGTAGTGCAGCAATTAGTTAAGAGAATACTGCTTGCCAGTCTATTACTTTTTCTATTAGGGGGACCGCATCCTGTTGGGGCGGAGGGGAAAAGTGCAAAAGACTGGGCAGAAAACAATAACAACCAAACAGTAGAGAAGCAGAATCCTTCCGATACAGAACAATACCAGACTGGGGAAGGCAAGAAAAGCGCAGCTATTCTTTTGATAAAACTACTGTTTTATACCGTACTGGTTATCGTACTCATTTATGCTTTGATTAAGTTTCTGGCGATCCGCCAGCGAAAAATGCAGCATCATTCCGTATTTAAAACGATGGGTGGGACCCCTTTAGGAAACAACCGTTCCGTACAGATGATAAAAGTAGGTGGCAGTGTGTTCCTGCTTGGCGTAGG
Organism: Exobacillus caeni; assembly: GCF_005747095.1. Lineage (GTDB taxonomy): Bacteria > Bacillota > Bacilli > Bacillales > Guptibacillaceae > Exobacillus > Exobacillus caeni. Next base: position 77,016 of record NZ_SWLG01000009.1, read on the forward strand.
CGACCAGGTTTCATTACTAAAAGAAATTACCGACCCGGAAGAAGTTTCGAAGCTTGAAGCAGAAGCGGATAATCAGCCAACAGATAAAATCACCAGGGGAATTAAAGACTTTTTAAAACAAAGACAGAACACTGAGCAAGCTTCTCTGTCATCCTTTCAGGGACTATTTAAAGAAAGCCTTGCATCTCAGAGAAAACGCCGTGCGGAGCTGGATCAAAAGCTAGCGGAACGAAAGGATGGCGATCAACATGATTGATTTTTTAGCCCTTTCGATTCCTGGTATCGACCTCGGTACAAGCGGCGAGCCCGGAGAAGTAGCGACTACGTTGCAGATCCTTGCACTCTTGACCATTCTGTCGCTTGCACCTGCGATCCTGATCTTGATGACATGTTTTACGAGAATTGTCGTTGTGCTTTCATTTGTTCGTTCCGCACTGGCAACACAGCAGATGCCACCGAATCAGGTGTTGATAGGCCTTGCGTTATTCCTGACCTTTTTCGTCATGTCGCCGGTGTTTTCCGAAGTGAACGAGAATGCCCTTCAACCTTACTTGAATGAAGAGATTCCACAGGAGGAAGCGATCGATCTCGCGGTGTTGCCGATGAAAGAGTTCATGGCAGAGCATACCCGGCAAAAGGACCTTGCTTTATTTTATAAATATGCAAATAAGGAGAAGCCAGAGTCAGTTGAAGACATTTCCTTTACTGCCCTTGTTCCGGCGTATGCGATAAGCGAGTTGAAAACGGCCTTTCAGATTGGATTTGTCATTTTCATTCCGTTCTTGATCATCGATATGGTCGTGGCCAGCACATTGATGGCAATGGGGATGATGATGCTGCCGCCAGTAATGATCTCTCTGCCGTTTAAAATTCTTTTGTTTGTGTTAGTGGATGGCTGGTACCTTGTTGTTGAATCATTATTAACGAGCTTTTAGGTTAGGGGGATTTAAATGACTCCGGATTTTGTAATCAAACTGGCAGAGGATTCGGTTTATACGATCATCATTGTTACTGCGCCAATATTGTTAATAGCCCTTGGGGTTGGCCTTCTTGTCAGCATTTTTCAGGCGATGACGCAAATTCAGGAACAAACGCTTGCCTTTATTCCGAAGATAGTCGCCGTTCTCTTATCGATCGTTATCTTTGGCCCGTGGATGCTTACGATTCTGCTCGACTATACCAAAAATCTTTATCAAAACATCCATATGATGATCGGGTAACGTTTAGAAATGCTTGAATGGATAAATCAGCTTCCAATTTTATTGCTAATACTTGTACGATTGACTGCTTTTTTTATCGCAGCACCGGTCTTCTCGATGAAAGGAGTGCCGACCCATTTTAAGATCGGCCTCGGATTTTTTGCTTCCCTGCTGGTTCTAACAACGGTAGAGCAGGCACCAGTGGAATTGGACTTATTTTATATTTTTCTCATAATAAAAGAATTGTTTATCGGAGTTTCCCTGGGCTTTATCGCCGGACTCATTTTATATACCGTACAGGTCGCCGGGGCGTTCATTGATTTTCAGATGGGATTTGCGATCGCTAATGTGGTCGATCCCCAGACACAGGCACAGGTTCCGATCATCGGAAACTTTAAATATATGCTATCTATTTTGTTTCTTCTATCAGTAGACGGGCACCATTTGTTGCTCGATGGCGTGATGAACAGCTACAGGGTGCTGCCTCTAGCTTCGATGCTTCCGGCAGTAGACAGCAGCGGAATAGCAAAATTTATTGCAGTTACTTTTGCCGGGATGTTTGCGGCAGCGTTTCAAATCGCGCTTCCGATTGCGGGTTCGCTGTTTCTAGTCGATATAGCACTGGGGATTCTGGCCCGATCGGTTCCCCAGGTGAACGTGTTTGTCGTAGGGTTGCCCCTTAAGATATTTATCGGCTTTGTAACCCTTTTGATTACACTTCCAACATTTTTTTATTTGGTTCAAAAAATTATTAAAGATATGTACATAACGATGGGACAGTTAATAAGGCTATTGGGTGGTTAGGGAATGAACGTGCGTTACCGGGTTGATTTACAATTTTTCTCACAGGAAAAAACAGAAAAAGCGACACCGCAAAAAAGGCTGGAGTCACGGAAAAAAGGGCAGGTTGCTCGTTCTGCAGAAATTCCCGGCGCACTGATCATGCTCGGTGTGTTCTTGTTGCTGACCTTTGTCGGCGGGTACATGCTGGAAGGTTTTCTTTCCATGCTTCGAAACAGCCTGAGCCAGTATCCGGGATGGGAAGTGACTCCCCAGAATGTCGATCGCATGTTCAAGGAAAATACGCTGGAAGCGGTCAAGATTGCAGCACCTGTTATGCTGGTCGCCCTTGTGATGGGCGTGCTCGGCAATTATGTCCAGTTTGGGTTTCTGTTCGCGACTGATCCGCTGAAAATGAAGCTGGAAAAAATTAATCCTCTAAAGGGGGCCAAGCGGATTTTTTCAGTAAGAGCTGTCGTGGAGTTGTTGAAGTCGATTCTTAAAATCGTTTTGATTTCTGCTGTTACGTTTGGCCTTCTCTGGACAAAAAGAGAGGAAGTATTGCTGCTAAGCCAGAAATCGATCGGCCAATCATTGCAGTTTATTGGCACCCTGACTGTCCAAATCGGCCTGGCGGTTGCCGTCCTGTTATTGTTTTTAGCCGTTTTGGATTATGTGTACCAGAAATACGATTTTGAAAAAAACATCCGCATGTCAAAGCAGGATATTAAAGATGAAATGAAAAAAACAGAAGGCGATCCCCTTATCAAATCCAAGATCAAAGAAAAGCAAAGGGAGCTCGGGTTGAACAGGATGATATCTGAAATACCGCACGCAGATGTGGTCGTCACGAATCCGACGCACTTTGCGGTTGCGCTCAAGTATGATGACCAGACGATGGAAGCACCGACTGTTACGGCCAAAGGAGCCGACTTTGTTGCATTAAAACTTAAAGAAGCAGCGAAGGAACATAACATTATCACGATGGAAAACAAGCCGCTGGCAAGGGCATTGTACAGCCAGGTGGAAATCGGGCAGGCAGTCCCTGAAGAACTGTTTAAAGCAGTCGCAGAAGTGCTTGCTTACGTTTACAGCATAAAAGGTTATCCGGGAGGAGGAAATTAAAATGGCGTTAAAAGATTTTTCAGTATTAGTTTCAGTCATCATGATCGTCGTGATGATGGTTATTCCTTTTCCTCCTCTTTTGTTGGATTTCTTAATCATGTTGAACATCAGCCTTGCGATCACGATTATATTAGTGGCGATGAACACGAAGGAAGCGTTGCAGTTTTCGATTTTCCCTTCGCTATTGCTATTAACGACATTGTTCCGCCTGGGGCTTAACGTTTCGACGACCCGATCGATTCTAACGAACAAAACGGGAGGGGAAGTGATCGAGACATTCGGCTCTTTCGTGGTAGGAGGCAGCGTTGTCATCGGTTTTCTAGTCTTCTTAATCCTCGTGATCATCCAGTTTATCGTTATTACAAAAGGATCTGAACGTGTTGCAGAGGTCGCTGCCCGCTTTACGTTAGATGCGATGCCAGGGAAACAAATGAGCATCGATGCAGACTTGAACGCTGGAATGATCTCTGATAAAGACGCAAGAGAGCGCCGCCGTAAAATCGAGCAGGAAGCGGATTTTTACGGAGCGATGGATGGTGCGAGCAAGTTCGTAAAAGGGGATGCGATCGCCGGAATCGTCATAACGGTAATCAATATTATCGGTGGGTTGATCATCGGAATCGTTGTTCATAAAATGCCTGTCGGCGAAGCTGCTTCAACTTTTACGCTATTATCGATCGGGGACGGCCTTGTCAGCCAGATTCCGGCACTGTTGATCTCGACTGCAACAGGTATCGTCGTGACCCGTGCTGCCTCGGACGGAAACCTTGGAACAGATATCACCGGGCAAATCTTCGCTTATCCGAAGCTGTTATATATCGTTGCAGCAGTAGTAGGCCTGATCGGGGTCGCTACGCCTATCAGCCCGATGTTAACCTTCCCGATCGCCGGGATCATCGCTTTTGCTGGATATCAGATGCAGCGAAACCTTGAACAGGCGGAAGAGCATGCCGAGACTGCTGCAGGGGAAGAAGAGGCAGAAGAACTGAAGAGCCCTGAGAGTGTAACAGGCCTGCTCACGATCGATCCGATCGAATTTGAGTTTGGCTATGGTCTTATTCCGCTTGCCGATAAAAATCAGGGCGGAGATTTACTGGACCGTGTCATCATGATCAGGAGGCAGCTTGCGATCGAGCTTGGCATCGTCGTTCCGGTCATCCGGATCCGTGATAACATCCAGCTCCAGCCTGATGAATACGTGATCAAGATAAAAGGAAACAGGGTCGCAGGCGGAGAGATTCACCTTGATCAATACATGGCGATGAGTGCCGGGATTGAAGACGAAACGATCAGAGGCATCGAGACAATAGAGCCAGCATTCGGCTTGCCGGCACTGTGGGTGAACGAAGAAATGAAGGATAGGGCTGAGCTCTCAGGTTATACCATCGTCGATCCGCCGTCTGTCGTCTCTACACATCTGACAGAAGTGATCAAAAACCATGCCCATGAACTGTTAACAAGGCAAGAAGTGAAATCTTTGATCGATAACATCAAAGAGACAGCACCTGCTGTTGTGGAAGAGCTGATACCTAACCTGATGACGCTTGGAGAAGTGCAGAAGGTGTTGATGAGGTTGTTGAAAGAAAAAGTATCGATTCGAAACCTGGGCGTTATTCTTGAAACGCTGGCTGATTATTCACCGAAAGCAAAGGATCCCGATCTTTTAGCAGAATATGCGAGACAGGCGTTATCAAGGCAGATTACCTCGCAATATATTAATCCGGGAGAATCACTGAAGGTTTTGACGGCAGGTGCAAGTGTCGAAAAATTGATGGCTGAATCGATCCAGCATACCGAACATGGAAACTATCTGTCGCTTGATCCGGAAACGTCCCAGAAAATCTACCAGATGGTGCTCGATCAGGTCAACCGTTTGCAGCAATCTGGCATTCAACCTGTTTTGTTAACATCTCCTGCGATCCGGATGTACCTGAGGCAATTCCTTGAGCGATATATGCCTGACTTGCCGGTATTATCATATAACGAACTTGAGCCAGATGTAGAAGTACAGAGTGTTGGGGTGGTGAACGTAACATGAGGATTAAAAGATATGTTGTGAATCAGCTTCCGGAAGCAATGCCGATGATTCGAAAAGACCTCGGGGCAAACGCCTTGATTTTAGACACAAAAAAAATTAACACTGGCGGCTTTCTTGGTCTCTTTAAAAAGCAGAAGCTTGAGGTCATCGCAGCACTCGATCCTGTCAAAATGGAGCAGGACCATAAAGAAAAGGTGGCAGCAGCGTTAAAGCAGGAAAAGGCATTGCGGGCACAGGATAGCAGGAAGGACAGCGTAAAAGGGCAGTCTGATAATCCCGACATTGTGAACGAAATCAAAAGCATTAAGCAGTTTCTATTTGAAATGATGGAAACCGAACAGCTACCAGAATCTCTTAAACAGCTGAACAACCTTCTTGAGGAACAGAATCTTACAAAGTCGATTCGTTCCAATCTTTTAGCGGTCATGGCCGAAAAAATGAAAGAGAAGCCTGGGTTAAGCACAGAAGCAATCCTTACGATAGCAAGACAAGAGCTTTTACATCGGCTGAAGTCACTTCCTGTTACGAGCTTAGACCCTAAAGCAAAGATGGTTTGTTTCGTTGGCCCGACTGGTGTTGGAAAAACAACTACTATTGCCAAGATCGCAGCAGAATACCTTTTGAATCAGCAGAAAAAAGTAGGCTTGATCACATCGGATACTTATAGAATAGCGGCGGTAGAACAGCTGCGCACCTATGCGAAGATACTCGGTATCCCGCTTGAGGTGATCCATTCAACGGAAGAGCTTAAGAAAGCAGTTTCAAAGCTGGAAGAGTGTGACGTGATTTTAATGGATACGGCAGGAAGAAATTATCAGCAGAAAAAGTATATTCACGATCTTGAGCAGCTGTTGAACGAACAAGATGCCATCCAGGTCAACCTTGTTATAAGTCTGACGGCAAAATATGAAGATATGCGCGATGTCGCTAAGAATTTTCAGCCAGTCGGAGTCGATCAGCTCATTTTTACGAAGAGAGATGAGACGAAATCTTACGGTTCCATCTTGAACCTGATCGATGAGTTTGATATGCCGCTAAGCTATATTACCAACGGGCAAAACGTTCCTGATGATATTACGGTTGCAACGCCAGAGCTGATTGTAGATTTAATACTGGGAGAAGATGGACATGATCGATCAAGCGAAAGCATTACGTGAGAAAGTGAAGAAAAAACAAACGCTCGAGCTCGGCGGTCAAAAGCGAAGCACGAGGGTCATTGCGGTCACGAGCGGAAAAGGTGGAGTCGGTAAGTCTAACTTTTCGTTGAACTTTGCATTGAGTTTAATACAACAGGGGAAAAAGGCGCTTATCTTTGATATGGATGTGGGATTAGCGAATATCGATGTTCTGATGGGTCTGTCACCTGAGGAATCGATTATCTCCATGATAGAAAAGGATCTGGCGATAGAGGATGTTATCGAAACAGGGGCGAATGGCCTCCAGTTTCTTTCCGGGGGAAGCGGGCTCGCTTCTATAATGAAACTAAACGATGACCAACTGACTAAAATCCTGGATGAGCTGGGTTCTCTTCAGGGAAAAGTGGATTACATCATTTTAGACACTGGTGCTGGAATATCTCAAGAAAATCTCAGGTTCCTGTTAGCTTCCGATGAAGTGATCCTGGTCATCAATCCTGAACCGACATCGATTACCGATGCATACGCTGTAGTGAAGATGCTTTATTCAAAGAACGAGAGTATCCAGGTAAAGCTCGTTGTGAACAGGTGCGTGACAGAAAAAGAGGGCCAGCAAACTTCTGCAAACTTTAAACGGGCAGTTGAGCAATTTTTAAGAAAAGAGATAGAGGTACTGGGATGGATTCCGGATGATAAACAGGTTCCGATGGCGGTGAAACAACAAAAGCCATACCTGCTGGAATACCCGAAGTCTGATGCTGCAGTTTCAATGAACAATCTCGTCAGAACGTATCTTGATTTACCGGTCTCTTATAAATTAGGAGTAAAAGGGTTCCTTGCAAAGATGCTGTTTAATCGATAGAACACAGAGAGAATTGCTGAAAGGGTATAACGGGGGTGCAGCAATTGAAAGCAAAGATGGATAAACAGACAATTGAATACTGGCAAAAGTGGAAAGAAGAAAAGGATGCGGAGGCAGGGGATTACCTTGCTAAGCTTTACCTTCCTCTTGTTGAAACGCTTGTCCAAAAATATTCAGCGGGGCTTCCTGTAACGGTGCGTAAAGACGACTTGTTGGGCTTCGCAACAGACGGCCTGCTGGATGCGATTGAAAAATTCGATCTGGAACGAGACCTGAAATTCGAAACGTACGCAAGCTGGCGCATTAAAGGAGCTATCATCGACGGCTTGAGGAAAAACGATTGGGTTCCTCGTTCCGTTCGTGACAAAGTGCGGAAGATTGAAGAAGCCTATGCAGTGCTAGAGCAGGATAAATTGACCTCGGTAACAGATGAAGAAGTAGCAGAATACCTGGGGATTTCTATAAAAGAGATGAACCAGGCAATGCAGGATGCTTCTTTATCGATCATGGTTTCGGTGGATGAGCCGGTTTATGAAGACGATGAACACAAAACAGGCCGATTCAATCTGATCGAGAATGAAAATGCCGAAACGCCCGACCGCCATATTCATCAGCAATTCATTCAAGAGATTCTGCAAAAAACGATCGAGCGGCTTCCAGAAAAAGAAAAGCTTATCGTATCTCTTGTTTATTTTGAGGAATTAAAGCTCACTGAGATCGCAGAAATCTTGGGGTTGTCCACATCACGGATTTCCCAGCTGCACTCAAGAGCGATGATGAGGATGAAGGGCGCGCTGTCTAACCATAAAGAGCTAGTGCAAAACATGTAGCAAAAGGATGAAGCAAATTGATTTATTTTATCGTGATCAGCATTGTACTACACCTTGTGAGCCTGCTGGCAATCGTCATTCTTTTTCAAAAACAATCGCTATCATCGCCAGGTCATTCTATGGAAGGAAACATAGAGGGGATAAAAGAAAGCATGGCCGGTTTTGTAAAAGAACTTGAACAGGAGAACCAGCTTCTCGCAGAAAAATTGATCCAGTACATAGATAGGAAGGAAGAAGCTTTAAGAGCAGATTTTTCCCTTAGCCAGAAGGATTCAGTGGCCATGCACGACGAATCACCTATAGAAGAGCAATCCGGGTCCGAAATAAATGATAGCCTCCAACCTGAAGAGCAAGTAATCCAGTTATATAAGCAGGGGTTTTCATCTCATCAGATTGCTTCCACTCTTAAAAAAGGAACAGGCGAGGTAGAGCTCATCATCAACATGTACAAGAAAAGAAAGTAGATAAGAGGCGATTAGGATGCGCATTCAAAACCATATGAAAAATACAGTCGACCTTACAAAGCCTGAAGGAAAAGGGAACAGGCAGTCAGCAAACTTTTCAACAGCTCTCAAACAATCGACGGAAAAGATGAAAATGGATAACCTGAACCGGCTTTTAGGCGATATCGAAGCTCAGGGCCAACGGTTGAACAAGTCCAAAACCTTTGAAAACCTGCTTGCTTATAAACGGATGGTGAAGCAGTTCATGGAAGAAGCGCTTCATGGTTTGGAGTTAACAGAGAAGCATAGCTTTAACGGCAGAGGGGAAAGCAGAACATTTAAGCTGGTGGAAGTAATCGAGCAGAAGCTAGTGGACCTGCAGGAAGAAGTGCTGGGTAAAGAACAAAAAGGGTTAGATGTCCTGGCATCAGTAGGCGAGATCAAAGGTCTGCTGGTTAACTTGTATATGTAAATGGTATGTACCTTTGCATGAAAGGGAAGGATGATATAGTGAAAAAGGCCTTGCCTCAAGTTAAACAATTAGCCTCATGAAAGTGTTTGGCATTTGTTTTATACTTAAGTTTACAATTGAAGAAAAAATAACCAGCCCTGGATATTCCGGGTTTTCTTTATAGATAAAAATAGAACATACGTTCGAAATGAGGTTGTTTAATTTACGAGTTATTCCACTTTATTAGATAAGAAGACGAAAGGAGGGTTGGATAAGGACAATGGTTCATTATCCGTTTCAAGAAAAATACCCGCACAAAAAGAAGTTGTTTTTGGATTATATAAAAGGGAATGAGAAGTTTCTTTCCAACCCCTTGGTTCAGTCCTTTTTAGAGCATCCGGAAACGTATCGTTTGTTTGTAAAATCAGTCATTTTTTCAAATCCGGTGTATAAAGCAGAGATAAACAGCTCATTTAGGCAGTTTTTTGTAAAGGTGAGGTTTCTAGCATATGTTTCAAAACTTATCAGGTACTATTGCATCAATTATGACCGCAAACAGAAACTCGAATGCTTAAGGTGCCTCCTCACATTGGATAAGCCTTTGAGCGTTGAAGAGGAGGGAGAAACGCTTGTAGACATTCTTGAAGGCAAGAGCCTGGAAGAGCCGTTTCTTGAAAATACTGTTGAAGGTTTAACAGATAAAAGGCTTTATTTCGCTTTTCAAAAATTAACCGGAAAGCAAAAGGAAGTGCTCCATTTAAGCTACGTATACGAGATGAAGGAAAATGAAATAGCTTCGATTAAAAAAATATCGCAGCAAGCAGTTTCGAGGATTAAGCAGCGAGCATTATCGAAGCTAAGAGCAAGTATAGGAGGGGTATAAATGGTCGGTTTTCTTGATATTGCAGGACTGATCGGCAGTGTGAAAACAGTCGGCTTTCCGATTGTAATGGCTGTATACTTACTCGTTCGAATGGAAAAGCGGATCGAAGGGCTCGAAGCCTCACTGGAGAAAGTCATCGACCAAACGAAAAGCAGGGATAAACATGGAGAATAACTTTTACGAGTTGATTAACAGAGCAAAGTCTGATGATGAGGATGCGATCGTAAAGATTTTGGAGCTGCTGGAACCCAAGATACAATATGAAGTCAGGAAAACAGCGGAAAAACACAGAGAGGATTTGAAGCAGGAGTTAACGATAAAGCTTATTAAAACGATCAAAGAATTTGACCTGGATAATGTCCCTGACTTCGATAATTTTATGAAACAGAGAAAGTAGAGCTGCTGGTTAACGGCAGCTTTTTATGTTATTTAAGGAATCTTTATTTGCTATTCTAATCAAAAGTTGCAACCTTTTATCCTCTAAATTCGTATATACATCGGAGGGTTGATGAACGTGCTGACAATTAACATTAAGAACGCCGGTTATCCTGATAATAAAGAAGCAATAAAAGATATGCAGTTCTCTGTGAACAAAGGAGAGTTAGTTGGACTGATTGGAGCTAATGGCGCAGGTAAAAGTACGACGATCAAAACGATCCTTGGATTACTAAAAGACGTTGACGGTACGGTTTCCTTTGAAGGAGAAAGCCGTTATGCGTATGTGCCGGAACATCCAGTCTTCTATGACAGCCTGACGCTATGGGAGCATCTTGAGCTCGCAGCTGCTTCATTCCAGCTGCAAACAGAGGAATGGATAGAGCGCGCAGAAAAGCTGTTAGTCTATTTTCGTTTAGAAAAAGAAAAGCATGAACTGCCATCCAGTTTTTCTAAAGGGATGAAGCAAAAGGTGATGTTAATAACAGCCTTTTTAATCCAGCCCGCTGTTTATATTATTGATGAACCTTTTATTGGACTCGATCCACGGGCGACAAAAGACTTTTTGTCACTCTTGATGAAAGAAAGGGAGCGGGGAGCAGCCATCTTGATGTCCACCCATGTGCTGGATACAGCAGAAAGGATTTGCGACCGGTTTTTGTTAATGGCAGGAGGCCGGCTTGTTGCCGAAGGAACGTTAACTGATATCCAACATACTTGCGGGTTGTCTGGAGCATCGTTGTTGGACTGCTTCGATAATATTCTGGAGCGTTCGTTATGAGACTTTCCCGCAGGTTGTTCTGGCATCGTTTAAAGTGGGAATGGAAGCATAAATGGAAGGATTTTCGGTCGGTTGCAGACTGGACAGTGCTTTTATATATTATCATTCCTGGAATGATAATCGCAGTTATTAACTATGTGGAGTGGTGGAGCGAGATACCAGTGTTTGCGGCATTTCTGCCTGAACCGATCTGGCTGATCATTCTTTATTTCGCCAGCAGGTTTGCTGTATTGAGGGTTTTTCTTCAGGAAGCAGACCAGATCTATCTTTTACAGCATGGAAAAATTATGAAGGGGATCATGTTGAGAGGGATAGCATACAGCTTGCTGCAGAATGTATTGATTAATGGATTCACCCTCATCATTCTTCTTCCGTTCTTATTCATTCACCTTGGCTATAGTATTGTGCATGTCCTTATGCTTTTTGGCATTATTGTTTTGGTTAGCTGGAACATGATGTTCATTAGCCAATTTATAACAATAAAAATTCCGAATACGGTAATACGCGTCTTTGCATTGGCGGCAGTAAATGGAATAGCAATTGTGTTTTATCTTGTTTTCATTTCTTTATCTCTTTCCGATTACCTTAGTTTTGTGGCTGTTATATCAGGCCTCATGGTCGGTTTTTTCCAACTGTTAAAAATGAGATTATCCTTAAAAGGCGCTTTCTTTGAAGATGTCCAGCGGGAACGGAAATATTATCTCTCCTGGACGAGCCTCCTTGTTCAGGGATCAGGGATGTCGGAAACGAAATCCTTTCGTACGAGAAAAGAACCATTGCTTTTTAAAGGATCCAGCCGTTTGTTAAAAGGAGAAGACCCTGTTACAAGGCTTGTCGATTCCTTTTTGAAATGGTATATCCGCCAGTTTTCAAAGATACAGTACTATCTTCAAATTGTTGGTGTATGTGTTTTGGCTGCTATTTTACTTCCCGTTTGGGTTAAATTTCTCGTATGGCTATTCGGCGGATTTGCGCTCATCAGCTGGAAAAAAGCAGATTGGAATGAGTTTGAAGGCGGAGGATACCTGATGCTTTATAAATGGGATGTTGACGTAAAAACAGAGGCGGCCAAAAAGAGCCTCAAATTTTTGACGCTGCCCGGATTTCTAGTTATCAGCTATGTAACAGGAGCGATGGTTTATTCCTGGACGGGTGGATTTATTTTCCTTGTTGCTGGCTGGTTTGTCCATAAAGCATTGATTATGATCTTGCGGCCTTTCTATTTTGAAAATAATGCCTCATCAAATAATGCAAAAATATAACGACTTAAAAAGCCGTTCCTGATTAGGAGCGGCTCTGTTCCATTATTTTTAGGTGTGAAATTTAGCAAGGCGTTTTTCGATGTAGCAACAAATGTTAAGGCTATCGCATAAGGTCAACTAGCATCTTTGAGTTCCCTTAAGGATCGCATTCGGCTAGTTTTGATTACATTTAATGAAAAACTAGTATGTCTTTTTTATAAGCGATCGGAATAATGTGTGTTCTGTTATTCGCATCAAGCTTGTCCATGATGCTTGCGATATGGTTTGTTAGCGTCCGGGGTGAAATATATAGTTTTTCTGCGATCTCGTCGAAGGTTAAGCCGTTAACAACGATTTCTTTAAGCACTTCGATTTCCCTGTTCGTTAAGTATTTTCTTGCTGTTGGCTGGTTGATTTGAATGTCTCCATAATTCTTTTTAGTCAGCTCGGCGTTTTCCTCATCCTCTTGATTCTTTTTTCTTACTTCATCCATAAAAGCCTTTTGATAGGTAGTACTCATAAAAAAGGCGTGTTCCTTTAAAGATTTGAGAGCATCTGAAATAGATGATGAGAAACCATCATGAAAACCTTTAACGCCTTTATCAACAAGTTCGATTAATCGATTACAGTTCCCTTTTACATCAACGATTAAAATGTGGGTTCCTTGCGAATAGTGTTTTGCTTTCTCTAAAAGCTCTTTCGTTTCCTGAAATGTTTCTTCATCATTTTGGTCCATCACGATTAATAGAAATTCTGGCCGGAGTTCCTGTAACTTCTCCAACACATTCCTATCGGTTTCTTCAACAGCAACTAATTCAAGGTCCGTGTTTTTGAATTGGCTATAATCAATTTTCTCCTTTGGATCAAAGGAAATAAGAGCGTTTTCTGATAGGATCATCTTTTTAACCTCCAAAACGGGTAATCTTAAGATTTGATAATTTTTCTATTCCCTCTACCAACATTTGTTAATCTCTAATTCTCTAATAATATTAATGCCTTGATAGTATGGTAAAAGATGCCTGGAACGTTTACGATGATTTGGAGATAAGTAAAGACTGCGACAAAAGTATTTTAGGCAAAGAAAAATCCGAACTTTGATTCAACATTCTTTAATCAGAATTCGAATCAGTTCGGATTTTCCTTTTGGACTGTTTTAGTAAGTTTTGTTGCTCATTATATCTCGGCTAAGTATTGTCTTTTAAAGCGATACTAAGATGAATAACCCGCTACGAAATATACTTCGCTAGAATAGGAGTAACATAGTTCTTACGGTAGGAAACCACTTCCAGCGGAGGCAGAATACGTAGACTCCTGCGGGAACAGCACGAGTCCGAAGACCCCGCAGCGGAGGTTTTGTTTTTCCGCGAGGAGGCTGAGGCCGTGCCCGCGGAAAGCGAAGTATTCTGCCGAAGCGGTTTGCATCATTCTATTTGAAAACAGTGTTAGATAAGCTTCTTAACTTCTGGATTAGTTAGTTTCTTTTACAGATTTAATCATGCTTAAGCCTTTATTTGTTTTATTCTTTTTATAAGGATGTAAGCGCTCATCGTCATTAAGATTAATCGTATACTTTGCAAACCCGTTCGCAGTTTCATTTACAAAATTTAATCCAGCCATATTTTCTGAATATGTTTTAGCTGCTAGAGAAGACTCGAATGTTGCTTTTACTGTGTCGTTCACTTTTTCAAACATCCAGTTACCGTCTGCAGAAGGGTTTATCGTTCCTTTTTCTCTTAAATAATCGATCACGATCTGACGGTTTTCATCAGGAGAATCTAAGATGATGTTGCTTCCATCTAATCCAGGGAAGTTACCGCCACCGCTTGCACGATAGTTATTCGTTGCAACGATAAATTCCATATCTTCTGTAACGCGCTTTCCATTATACTTTAAGTTTTTGATACGTTTTGCTTTTGGATCGATAAGGTTACCTTTGGAATCGTATTTGGCTGGACCGGTAACATCGATTTTATACGTCACGCCATCGATCACGTCATAGTTATAAGAAGGGAAGTCAGGGTTGATCAATGCCTGTTCTTCGGTGCTGTCCGCATCGATCTGATTAAACTGGCCTGCAGACATTTCTAACCATTCTTTCAGTTCAGCGCCGTTAAGGCGAACGGCTTTTAAAGTGTTTGGATAAACATAAAGGTCAGCAACGTTTTTAATCGCGATCGTACCAGCAGCAATGTCAGTATAATAGCTTGAACCGCCGCGTCCGCCTGCTTTGAACGGAGCACCTGCAGAAAGAACCGGTAAATTTTCATATTCAGTTCCCTGAATATTATTTTCTACATACCACTTCTGGGCATTTGTAACAACTTGAATAGATGGATCATCTTTTACAAGTGCAAAATAGCTAGTGATAGGAGCTGTTGTTTCTCCAACAGGACCGCGAACATACTCCAGTGTTGCATAATGCTCATCAGAAACTGCCTCAACAATTTCTGGATCGGCTTCGACTAAAGGAGTTTTATTAGCTTTATCATAGATTGGGCGGGCCTGTGACTGGGAATCGGCAACTTTCCATTCTCCGTTAACCTGCTCAAGCTCAAGATCGATCACGCCAAGGTGGTCGCCCCAGTAGCCAGGTTCAACAGATGCTACTCCATTGATCGTTCCTTTTGCAGTGTCTACGCCTTCCACACCTTCAAAGCTAGCGTCACCAGGGAAAACTTTATGGGCATGCCCGAATAGAATAGCATCGATGCCTTCTACTTCACTTAAATAGTAGACCGCATTTTCGTCATAGCCTTTAGGAGCTGCCTCTTCAAAGCCAGAGTGAGGGATAGCTACGATAATATCTGCACCCTCTTCTTTCATTTTAGGAACAAACTTGTTAGCTGTCTCGACGATATCTTTGGCGATAACTTTTCCTTCAAGATTGGACTTGTCCCACTGCATCACCTGTGGTGGGACGAAACCGATAACACCAACTTTAAGCTGGTGCTCCTGGCCGTCCGTGTCAGTAAATGTTTTATCTAACATTAAATATGGATTAAAGTAATTCTCATCATTAGCAGGATCGTTATCTCCGTCATCTTTATAGATGTTTGCATTCACATAGTTAAAATTAGCATCATCAATGCTTTCCTCTAAAAAGTCTAATCCATAGTTAAACTCATGGTTACCGATGTTTCCGGCATCATAGTTTAGTAGATTCATCGCTTTGTATACAGGATGTGTTTGACCATCCTGGAGCGGGTTTATTTTTGCCATATAGTCGCCGAGGGGATTACCCTGAAGCAAATCTCCGTTATCAAACAATAGGCTGTTTTCTGATTCCTGGCGGGCAGCGTTAATTAATGTAGCTGTTTTGGCAAGGCCAAATTCATCTGTCGGGCTATCTTTATAGTAATCATAGTTCACAACATTGACGTGAATATCAGTAGTCTCCATGATACGGACATTCATTGTTGCATTATCAGCAGCTTTTACCGAATTTCCCGCAAATGGGGATGCAAGTAACGTAACAGCAAGGGAAGAAGCAAGAACGTTTCGAAAAGAGTATTTCATGTGTGTCCACCTTTCGCCAAACTTTTATTTGGAAAACGAATATACCAGAATCATTATAAATCCAACTGTCAGGAAAAAATACATTACTTTAAGCCTATCTTCCTTTACAGTCCCCTTACAAAATACCTACTTAAAAAATACATTTATAAAAGTAATAAAAGATTGTTCTTCTTTTGATTTTTTTTAAAAACTTCTGTGAAGAGTTGATTGTAGCGGAAGATGCGAGACTCCCGCGGAAAGCGAGCATCCTGAAGCGGAAATCAACCTCTCCTCTTCGGAAATTATTTTAAAAATTTATACATAAAATTATTTCTTGACACGAAATCAAATCGGAGTATAATGAACAAAGTAAATAGTTAATAAGGTGAAATATTATTGAGGTGAATAAATTGGATGAGCGGAGGCAGAAATTAACGGCTGAGCTTGAAAAAAGCTTCAGAATTGTCTTTCGAACTTTTAAGAAAGAGATAGCCGAGCTTTTTGGTGAGCAGATTACAAATAACGAATTTATCTTTTTAAAATATATCTGCGAAGAAGGACCGAAAAAAGTTTCAGAATTGGCGAGTGAGTTTCACGTTACATTGAGTCATGTTACTGCAGTCATCGATCGGCTCGTAAATCGCGAGCTAGTGGAAAGGCATCGTTCTAAAACCGACCGCCGCGTCGTGAGGCTACATATTACAGAGCAGGGAAAACATCTTGTAGAAAAACTTGAAAAAGAAAAACGAGAGCATCTGCAGCGTAAGTTTGAGAGCTTAACGAGCGAAGAGATGGAAACGATGGCTACATTAATGAAAAAACTTATTTAGAGATATAAAAGATCAGGTTAAAAGAGGGAGTGCGAGAAATGGAACATCTAGATAAGAAATCTAAAATAACAATTATGGTCGCAATCATGTCAGCGCTGTTGTTCGTAGCGTTGAACCAGACGATCGTAGGAACTGCCTTGCCGAAGATTATTGCGGATCTTGGCGGGATGGAATACTTTAGCTGGGTATTCACAATCTTCATGTTAACGTCCAGTGTAACAGCGGTGCTTGTAGGTAAGCTCTCGGATATTTATGGACGTAAACCGTTCATTCTTTTAGGTATCGGTATTTTTATGGCTGGTACATTCATGTGTGGAACTTCTGATTCCATCATCCAACTTATAATTTACCGCGGCATTCAAGGTTTTGGCGGCGGTATGGTAATGTCTACGTCGTTTACTGCAGTCGGTGACCTGTTCTCTCCTCGTGAAAGGGGGCGCTGGCAGGGAATAATGGGTGGAGTATTCGGGTTGGCGAGTGTATTCGGTCCGACACTTGGCGGATACATTGTTGATAATGCTGATTGGCACTGGGTATTCTGGATCTTCCTTCCAGTAGGAATAGTAGCGTTTATCCTTATTATGCGCTTGTTCCCGAGTGTGACGAAAAAAGAGGGAGAAAGCGTCGATTACTTTGGCTCCGTTTTCCTTACACTAACAATCCTGCCGATGCTACTTGCATTCTCATGGGCAGGCAAAGAATATGATTGGACATCGCCGCAAATTATCGGACTGTTCTCTGCATCAGTTGTTGCGTTGCTTATTTTTATTTCGATTGAAAGAAAAGCGAAGAGTCCGGTTTTGCCGCTTGAGTTATTTAAAAATGATATTTTCTCATTGTCTAACATTATCGGTTTTATCCTTGGTATGGGAATGTTTGGAGCGATCATGTATACTCCGTTCTTCATACAGGGTGTAATGGGAACGTCTGCTACAAAATCAGGATTTATTATGATGCCGATGACGCTTGCGATGGTTACGGCAAGTGCGCTTGGCGGACAGCTGATCACGAAAACAGGAAAGTATAAAATTATTGCCATCATCGGATTGCTCGTAATGGCCTCTGGAATGTTCTCTCTTTCAAGAATGGATATGGATACATCGACATTAGTGGCTATTCTTAATATGATTACTGTCGGATTGGGTCTTGGAATGAGTTTCCCTGTCTTTACGTTAACAATTCAGAATGCTGTCAATTACAAGTTCCTTGGAGTTGCAACATCATCTGCTCAATTGTTCCGCCAGTTGGGTGGAACGGTTGGCGTATCGATCATGGGTACGGTTATGGCGTCGTCCATGAAAGATGAAATGGCACAAATGGCACCGAAGGGCGGTACAGAGGCGATTGCCCAAAACCCGCAGGTAGCTGAAAAGTTTAAAGCGCTCCAGGATCCGCAGGCATTGATGGATGCTGACAAACTAGAAGCGATCAGACAAACGCTTCCTGAACAAATGACAGGCATGTTCGATCAAATCGTCATGGTCCTTAGGACTTCACTAAGCCATGCGCTGAACGACGTGTTCTTGACAGGAATGTTCTTGCTTACTGCAGCAGTAATACTGACGTTCTTCCTTCGTGAAATTCCGCTTCGAATGAGCAATAAGGAAGAAGAACCGATCGCAGAACATGGGGACGAAAAAGTGTTGAAGCAAGAGAAGTTTAAAGAACAATATCAAAGATAAGAAGTAATTGACGATTGGAGGCCCTTATTAATAGGAAGTCCAAGAAAGTAGAAATAATTATAACGCCAATAATAAAAACGCATGGATCTCTGAATCCACGCGTTTTTTCTTATTCAATTTTTGCCGCTATCCCCAGTCTATATTAAGATTGTTTCTCTTTTTCGTCAGCATGAACGGTCTTTGTTAGTTTAGCTTCCTGGAGGAGTCGGGTAGTTATTTTATCCGCATTTTCTTCTCTAATATGCGCGCCGTCATAAAAGGCCTCCTCATAACCTGCATACTTTTTAACTTCATCAAAATCGTTATAGGTGAAGTTTGTGTGTTCCTGTTTCATTTTATTTAAAAAGTCTGTTAATTCGGCTTTCCGCTCGTCATAATCCCTTGTTTTTCGTAGCTCTGCCAATACATCATCATGCAGGGTTGTAATAAAGCCGATGACCTGGATGTCGTTTTCCTCAGCAAGTGTTAAAAAGTCGTTTAGATAATCTTTACGGCCTTCATCGATCGCCGTAAAGTTATTAAATCTGCCTTTGTATTTTTTTATATACGAATCGATGTCTGCTTTGAATTTTCCTTCTTTAATTTGCTTTTCTTTTTTTGGATAGTGAAGATATCCATCGTTGTCATAGGCCGCTTTTTTAGTCGGATATTCTGTCATCGCAAACGATAAGCTCCGGCCCGTGGCGACTGTCTGATCATAGGATATTAAAGATTTCAGCATAGAAAGTTTATTCTCACGGTCTTCTGGATGTAAGTACCTGGCAAACCTTTGATTATAAATCAGCCTGTCATCAAGCGGTGCATTATTATGGAATCCTTCTAAATCGATCCCAAGAATGACATACTCTGGCTTTACATCCAGATCTTCAAGTGCATACTTCAGCATCACATAATAATCTTCTGCACGGGCAGAGTTTACGCCGGCATTAAAGGCGTTTAAATCTGTTTTTTCTTCAATATAATTAGGGTTTATTTTCATCGTCCGGCTTGAACCTAAAACTAATACGTCAGGGTTGTTGTTATACTTTTGCAAAAGGTTTGCCTTGTCGGCGCGTCCAGTCCATACGAGGGAGGGCAGCTCTCTGGATGCATACTTTCCAAGAGGATTAACAAAGTAATTCAATGCCATTACAAAGCCGAGTAATAGTAAACTTGTCGACAGTACGATGAACATCATTTTTTTCCAGCTCATGTTTTTCTCCTCCTATATGCTCATCATTAGAATTGGAAATATAAGAATTCATTTTCTCGGTTAATAAACATTAACGCCGTAATCAACACGATCGAAATGAAAATTGCCCATTTGGCGTTAGGCTTTAGCTTTTTAGCGATTTCAATCGTGTTCGGTGCAAAGCTGACCCAGAGAAAAACACCGAACAGAACCAAAAGCTCCATGTTTCCTGACGGCAAGTACGTCTGTTTTCCAACAGCAAACCCATTCATCCCGGCCATTCCTTTTAACACCCTGGCAGCATCATCGAATGTCTCAGCCCGGAAAAACACCCAGGCGAACAATACTGCGAAAAAAGTCAGCAATCGTGCCGGCAAAAAGGATAGTTTTTCAAGTAATCCTGGGGCCTTGTCTTCCCGGGTTGCTGCCATCTCAAGATTGCTTCGTTTGTTACCAGCCCTTGCAAGAAGTTTCTTTTTCGTATCCCGGTAGAAATGGTTGATCATGTTATAGAGGCCATGCAGTGCGCCCCAGATAATAAAAGTCCAACCAGCACCATGCCATAGTCCCCCGAGAACCATTGTGGTGAACAGGTTCACATATTTTCGGGCTTTCCCCTTACGGTTACCGCCGAGCGGAATATAAAGATAATCCTTTAAAAAGGTAGATAGCGTAATGTGCCAGGTACGCCAGAAATCGATAATATTGTTTGCTTTGTACGGCGACATAAAGTTGATCGGCAGGTTGATGTTAAACAGGAATCCCAGGCCGATCGCCATTTCGGAATATCCCGAAAAGTCAAAGTACAGCTGAAATGTATAGGCGAGTGCGGCTCCCCATGCTTCGAAAAAGGTTAGCGATTCTGCCTGGTCGAATGCAGGGGTGGCCCATAGTGCCAGCGAATCCGCAACAACAACCTTTTTAAATAATCCCATGGAAAAGATAAGCAGACCAAGCACCAGATGTTTATGATGGACCTTGAAGTTATTTTTATCCTGAAACTGTGGAATGACTTCTTTATGATGTACGATTGGCCCTGCGATTAACTGTGGGAAGAAGACAACAAAAAGCATGTAGTTAAGAAAGTCATATTCTTTCGTCAGCCCTCTATAGGAGTCTACTAGAAAACCGATCTGCTGGAATGTGAAGAAAGAGATCGCAAGCGGAAGTACGATGTTTAACAGCGAATAAGATGTACCAGTAACCTGGTTTAAATTCTCTAAAAAGAAATCGGCATATTTATAATAGCCGAGCAATCCAAGGTTAACAGCCACACCAATGGATAATGTGATCTTGTTCGGCTTATACGAAAGGATTTTTCCAAATAAGTAGTTGAAAAGGATACTGAAAAATAAAAGGGCAAGGTATCGATAATCCCAATACGCATAAAAAGCCAGTGATGCAACGATCAAGACCGTCTTTGCAAGTGTAAGCTTTTCAAACTTCGCGCATAAATAATATAGCGCTATCGTGATCGGCAAAAAAGCAAAAATAAATTCAA
The DNA here is from genome assembly GCF_005747095.1 of Exobacillus caeni. GTDB lineage: Bacteria > Bacillota > Bacilli > Bacillales > Guptibacillaceae > Exobacillus > Exobacillus caeni. Next base: position 97,899 of record NZ_SWLG01000009.1, read on the forward strand.
ACGAATTAAACAGCATAGAGGTTCTCCCCTTTCAGTCCTACCGGATGATCGCTTTTCATACCCTTCGAGGACCATTTTCTTTTTATGAAATAGAACTATCCATCCATACAGCTAGCATTTTAGAATCGGAAGCAATCACCATCTGTCCTTTTTCAAAAAGTAGATTGGATAAATCGAAGAGACCGGCTCGTTGGGATTCCAGCAACTTCATGCGCCAAAGCAGAAAGTCTGAGCAAAAAAGATAGCAGAAAAGAGCAAAACAACTGATGACAACCCTTACCATAATCTTATGAAAAATTCTAAAGCCGTTGAGTAAAGTTATCGATTTATAACCCTAATTTAAGAGAATCAAACCGTTTATAAAAATTTGTAAAGATACCGTAAACTGCAGTAAAAAGCTGCAATAGTTGAAAGATTATTGAACAAATCGGGGAAACGTTTGCTGTTAGTAGAGGGATTTAGTTATGATAGGATTGGATAATAGAAAAAGGGGATAGGAGCGTTAAAGATTATGCTGAAAATCTTTTTGATATTAGGAAGCTTAAATGCGTGTGTGGCTGTTGCACTCGGGGCTTTTGGAGCTCACGGGCTTGAAGGGAAGTTGTCAGAGAAAATGCTCTCTACTTATGAAACGGGAGTGAAATACCATATGTATCATTCTCTCGGTTTGATCGGCATCGCATTAATCGCTGACCGCCTCGGAAACTCGGGGTTAATCAATTGGGCGGGATGGCTGATGTTTATCGGGATCATACTTTTTTCAGGCAGCCTGTATGTTTTAAGCAATACTGGCATTAAAATCCTTGGAGCAATCACTCCGCTCGGAGGAGTAGCTTTTCTGGCGGCATGGATTCTTGTTGCGGTAGCTGCGTTTAAACTTTCATAACAAAGAAAAAAGGCTGGGACAAAAGTATTTTAGCAAAGGAAAATCCGAACTATGATTCAAAATTCTTTAATCAGAATTTAAATCAGTTCGGATTTTTCTTTTGGCCGTTTAAGTAATTTTTCCTGTTCATTATATATCGGCTACATATTATCTTTTAAAACGATACTGGGGTACCTCAACCCGCTACGAAAATACACTTCGCTTTCCACGGGCGGCTGGTGAGCCTCCTCATGCTAACGCACTCCGGGGTCTCACCGATGCCATTGCTCCCGTAGGAGTCTTCGTGTATTTTCTTCGCTTGAGGAGGAGTAATAAAGTTCCTTTAGTGGGAAACCACTTCCAGCGTAGGCAGAATACGTAGACTCCAGCGGGAACAGCACGAGTCCGAAGACCCCGCAGCGATGGTTTTTCCGCGAGGAGGCTGAGGCCGTGCCCGCGGAAAGCGAAGTATTCTGCCGAAGCGGTTTGCATTACTCCTACTATAAAGGAAGATAAACCTATTGAAAATTAATATTCTATACTTGTTAATTCTGAATCATTCGTTTTTAAACTTGAACGTCTTATTTATCTCCCAAGCCTCTTTTAGTATGTTTATGATTGCATGGAAAGTTATCTAGGAGTATATTGTGTCATCTGCCCGACTGGATAGCTATATTCGATCTCTTCATCGAAAGTGATATAATCGAGATATACCATCAATAATAAATAACGCCTTTCGCTTTGCGGGTCGCTCAATACGATATGGTCTCTCCCCGCCGCCTCTATCACGCCTGTAAATACCTTTGTTTCTTTCGTTTCGAATGTCATGTAAACTTTAGCAACTTTCCCACGGTTCAATCTCAGGATGTTTTCAATGTAAGATTGCTCAATTGGCAGCTGGCCTCCGGGACCCGGTATATAACCACCCGAAGCAGCTCCGGGAAAACCAGACGGGTAAGCACCTGGAGGAAATTGCTGTTGCGCTCCCGCTACACCTGTTGGATATTGCTGTTGCACTCCCGCTACTTGTTGAGGCATGTATGGGGTAGCTCCCATCTGTGGTGCCCCGGCTCCAGTGTTCCAATACTTGTTATTGTTGTTAGCCATTTCGAACCTCCTCTTCACTCTTAAAAGACGTTGTACACCTCTTCACAGTCTGACGCAGTTGGCTTATAGAAGCAGTGGCTTTTGTAGCGGCCGGAATTATATTGATCAAACCATTGTGCAGGACATGAACCTTCTGGTCTGAAAAACCAGAGGGCAAATTCGGCAGCCCCCTGGCGTCTTCCTTCCACTACTTGCCGGGCAAGCCTGATATCTACATCACGGGCTCGTTGATAAAAATAGCCTTTTATCGTTGCCTCGAACCCGCCTGGCTTCTGGTACACCATTCGCTCGATTGTGTTAACATCTTTAAAATCAAGACATCTAACCCGCACCCTGTTGACTCCTACATTTCCAACCATCAACATTCCGATTTTACCGTCGCCTTCCGCTTCAGCTCGCATCAGCCTTGCAAGTAGCTTGATGTCCTTCTCGGTTGTTTTGATTACAGCCATTTGCTCCACCTCTTCCGGGATAAGAACGTATAAAGGATGACAGGAGAGCGAAAAAAATCTATATGGCTCTTTCAATAACCCATTTTATGTTTGTGGAAAAGGGATATGACAAAAAAAAGCCCTCTGTTAAAAATAACAGAGGGCATTGCTGGTTAGACGGCAAGGAATTGCGGAATTTTATTTTTAGTCAAAAGGGTTCCGACAAAGAAGCTGCCGAACTCGCCGAAGCGTGCGCTTACTTCATCGAATCGCATTTCATACACTAACTTTTTAAACTGTAGCACATCGTCTGAGAAAAGGGTTACGCCCCACTCCCAATCATCGAATCCAACAGAACCGGTGATGATCTGCTTTACCTTTCCGGCATAACCGCGGCCGATCAAACCATGGCTGCGCATCATTTCGCGGCGCTCGTCCATGGAAAGCATGTACCAGTTGTCGTTTCCTTCGCGCTTCTTGTTCATCGGATAGAAACAAACATATTTCGACTCAGGAAGCGCCGGCTTCAAGCGAGCCTGGATATGGGGGTTCTCTTCAGGATTTGAGTCCTTTCCTGCCATGTAATTGCTCAGCTCTACAACGGATACATAAGAATAAGAAGGAATCGTATACTCAGCAAATTTTGTTTTATTAAAAGCATTTTCTATTTCGTTCAGTTCTTCCATTGTCGGGCGAAGTAGCATGATCATAAAATCGGCTTTCTGTCCTAGAATGGAATAAATCGCATGGCTGCCCTGTTTGGCATCATGGGCCTTACCCCATTTTTCAAGGAAGTTCAAAAGCTCTTTCGTTGCTTCTTCACGTTCATCGCTGGATACCATCTTCCAGGAAGCCCAGTCCATTGTACGGAAATCGTGAAGGCAATACCATCCATCAAGTGTAATTGCTGCTTCGTTCATCTTCTTTCACTCCTTAAAGCTTCTGTTAGGATATTCCACTACTTACTATACCAATAGTTCGTCCACTTTAAAAGCAGTTAGGCATGAAAGGCGGAAGATGGAAATAAAGCGACTTATGAAACAATTAAGGGTACAGTATCGTATAAGAGATTGAGAGGAAAGGGGAGTATTCGATATGGACAGATTGAACGAGCGTTTGGGGAAGCTGCAGGAACAGCAGCGCGTGCATAAAAAGTGGTCGGCAAAAAGAAAGCTAATAAAACAAAACCTAACGGAAGAGCGTGAAAGATTGGATATTTTTAAAGAAAAACTGGAAAAAGAGAACCTGGATGTGGAGAAACTGCATAAGATTTCAGTCACCAATCTGTTGTATACACTTCTTGGTACGAAAGAAGACCGGCTTGACCGGGAGAAGCAGGAGGCTGCAGCAGCAAAACTTAAATATGATGAAGCAGCATTTTCGGTTAAAAAAATGGAAAAGGAATTGGAAACCTGCCGGATGCAACTCGAAAAACATCCAGACCCAGAAAAAGAGTATGCAGAGCTTCTAAAAGAAAAGGAAAAACTGATCGCAGATAAAAATTCTCCATTAAGCAGAGAACTATACGAAGTGATCGAGATGGAAAATCATTATGAGAAGTCATTGAAAGAAATAAACGAAGCCCTTGCAGAAGGAGACGAAGCATTGAACGCTCTACAGCAGGTTGTCGATGCACTTCATAAAGCGGGGAACTGGGGGACGATCGACATGATTGGAGGAGGCGCGATCACTACCGCACTGAAGCATAATCAAATGGATCAGGCAAAAATTCTTATGCATGAAGCACAATACAAGTTAAAGCAATTTCAGTCTGAACTAAACGAGGTAGGAGAAACAGGAAGCGTTAGAATGGATAAATTCAACTTTTTGCACGTTGCTGATTATGTGTTTGACGGGTTTATCGTAGATTGGCTTGTCCAGGGGAAAATCCACGAGAGCAAAAGACAGGCAACATCGCAGGCAGATACGGTGTCCGAAGCCATTTCATTATTGAAGAGAGAGAAACAAAAGGCGGAGCAGGCACTTCAAACAACGAAAGAAAAACGGCTTGAAATGGTTAAAAAGGCTTGATTATATGAGAAGGTTTTTTTGAGAATAAAGCCTCCCATACAGTTAAAGAATAGTAAAGCCAGACATAAGCACGTTAAAATTTTGCGAAAAAAAGAACTTTTATAATGGAAAGGCTTACAGCTCCTTTTATAATTTTGTTTTGTTGGGAAAAGGAGTATCGTAGAGACCGGAAAGAATACTTTTAAATGAGGTGAAACATATGAGCGATTTATTTACTGGTATAGCTGAAAAAGTAAAGGCGAGCCAGCCTTCGATTGTTTTCCCGGAAGGAACGGATGAGCGAATTCTTGAGGCAGCGAGTCGTTTGCAAAAAGAAGGGATACTAAAACCGATCTTGATCGGCCAGGAAAAACAGCTGCGAGAAAAAGCTGGTTCGATCAACGTGTCCATCGAGGGAATCCAGATTTATGATCCGGAAACGTACGAAAAGATGGACGAGCTTGTTGCGGCTTTCGTTGAAAGAAGAAAAGGGAAAGCAACGGAAGAGGATGCAAGGAAGATTTTGAAAGATGCGAATTACTTCGGAACGATGCTTGTTTATACAGGAAGAGCAGCGGGACTTGTAAGCGGAGCAGCGCATTCGACTGCAGACACGGTTCGGCCGGCATTGCAGATCATCAAAACAAAGGAAGGCATTAAGAAAACATCCGGGGCATTCATCATGGTAAAAGATGATCAAAAATACGTTTTTGCTGATTGTGCGATCAATATAGCTCCTGATAGCAACGATCTGGCTGAGATTGCTGTTAGCAGTGCGGAAACAGCAAGATTGTTCGATATCACACCAATGGTAGCGATGCTAAGCTTTTCTACAAAAGGATCAGCAAAATCGGAAGAAACCGAAAAAGTAATCGAAGCAACAAAGATTGCGAAGGGAAAAAATCCAGATCTTCTTATCGACGGCGAATTTCAATTCGACGCAGCCTTCGTTCCGGAAGTGGCAAAGAAAAAAGCACCCGATTCTCCACTTGAAGGCCAGGCGAATGTGTTTGTATTCCCGGGACTGGAATCGGGAAACATCGGCTACAAAATGGTTCAGCGCTTAGGCGGGTTCGAAGCAATAGGGCCGATCCTCCAGGGATTGAACATGCCCGTCAACGACCTCTCCCGCGGGTGCAACGTTGAAGACGTATACAAACTTGCCCTTATCACCGCAAGCCAGAGTCTGTAACAAAAGAAATGAAATACGGAATAAAAGTATTAGAAAATAGTACCGCGAAGCGATACATCTTAGCTCTCCTTAAAAAAAGCTGCCAAGTCTTTTTTGAAAGAGCGCAGCGAAAAGACTCTTATGTTTTATCAGTGGCGTCATGCTTGCATGTAAGACACCGATAACACATAAGAGTCGGCGGGAGAGCAAAATTGCTTGCTTTAAGTAAAGCACTGGAGTCTAAATTCGCTCCAGTGCTTTTTCATTTCGATCATACACTCGCTTATAGTTTGCCTGATAAATCTCCATCTCCTCAACCGAAAGCTGAGAGGACCTCAAGCCATCCGAATAACCCTTCAACGTATACAAACAGCTTGTCATCAAATCCATCACCGTAAGCTCAACTCCCAGCAACTCGGACAGTGATGCCATCGTCTCAGGCTTAACGATCGGGTATTCAAACTTCGTCGTTTCGCCCTGTTGTGCACGCTCATAAAACTCTCTTATCAATGCAGCCCTTTCACTCCCGCTTCCGTTTACGGAAATATAAATCTGCACGGCAACGCCTCCGCGGATCCTTCGCTGGGAAATCCCCGCAAACTTCTTGCCGCCTATGCTTAAATCGAATCGCCCTGGGCAGTAAGAACCGACTATCTCTCTTGCCTCGATGGAAACGTCATAAGGAGCCAGTATTTCTCTCGTAAACTCGACCATCGCATTGTATCCTGTATCAATGTCAATTTTCCGGTCTTTTTCCGGGAAGATAAGAGAAAGGTTTAGTACGCCTTCATCCAGTACGACAGCAAGTCCGCCTGAATTTCTGACAATCACCCTGTATCCTTTTTGTTTTAAAAAAGATATTCCTTCCATAATATGCGGGAGTCTGCTGTCCTGGATTCCCAGCACGACGGTATCATGATGGACCCACGAGCGGAAAGCGGGCTCTGAATCGCCGCTTCCTACCGACGTACATAAGGTATCATCCATCGCAAACGATTGAAGCGCATTAAAAGAAGGCCCGAGTGTAGTTTGATCTATAATTCGCCACTTTGGCTGAAACAGTATAGGTTCCTTGGTAATCATTTGACATGTTCTCCTTTTATTTACGGTCTTACTGAAATTATTATAACACTTTTTCCGGGAAAATTATGATACCGTTCATCAGGATACATGTTAGTTCATAGCCGCTATATGAATATATCGCCCGTATCGCCAGGCGCTATAAGGCGGGTTCGACAATAACCGAGTAAATTCCCCGGGAAATGAAGACTTTTGTAAGAAATGATTATTTTATGTTTAGCCCTCGAAAAAATAGTGAATAGATTACTAAGTTTTAGGAGGTGAGATTAATGGCAGAAGCTACCACAAGGCCCGGAAAAGGGACATATAAGTGTAAAAACTGCGGTACCGAAGTCACTCTGGATGATCAAGGAGATCAATTGCCTCCATGCCCAAGTTGTGGAAACAAGTATTTTGATGAAGTATAATTCTATGAATTAGGAATAACAAAATAATTTTCTTGCGCTATAAAACGCCAGGTAACTTGGTAGGTTGCCTGGCTCTTTTTGAATGGTGAAATGTTCTGAAGATATTAGTTCCAATAGCGGTTGCATAAATATGAGAAGTATCTAATAATAGATAGGGTGTGTTCATGTTTTGCATCAGAGAACTTCATCAAGAATAGAGAGAGAGGAGAAAGAACATGAAGTTAACCAGAAATATTATCATCGGGTTAGTATTGGGTATCCTTGTTGGAATTATCTTGAATGCCTTTTTGCCTGATTTATTTGATCCGATAGATACTTATTTATTTGATCCAGTAGGGAAAATATTCTTAAACCTAATTAAAATGCTTGTTGTTCCGATCGTATTCTTTTCGATTGTGGTTGGAACGATGGGAATCAGTGATCCAAAAAAACTTGGTCGCATGGGAGCGAAAACGATAACGTTCTTCCTGGTAACAACCACGGTCGCGATTTCCATTGCAATGGCGCTTGCCTTCATTGTAAAGCCTGGAGTCGAAGGAGCTATCAGCAACACGGGTGGCCAGGAGTTTAAAGCAGAAGAAGCTCCTCCGGTGATTGATACACTTCTGAATATCATACCGACGAATCCAGTAGCATCCCTCGTGGAAGGAAACATGCTGCAAATCATCGCCTTTGCGATTTTTATAGGACTGGCGCTAGCCATGCTCGGAGACAGGACAAAAGGGCTTGCGAACCTTTTTGAACAGGCGAATGACGTTATGATGTATCTTGTTCGTATCGTTATGCTGACTGCTCCGTTCGGTGCGTTCGCATTAATCGCATCTGCGGTCGGGGGACAGGGAAAAGAAGCTCTTGCTTCTCTTGCGATGTACTTTGTCGTTGTCCTTGCCGCGCTTTTAATCCACGCACTTGTCACATACAGCACGGCAGTGGCATTCCTTGGGAAGGTGAATCCTTTAACTTTCTTTAAAAAGTTTTCACCGGCGATGGCCGTAGCTTTTAGTACATCATCAAGTAGTGGTACACTTCCTGTTTCTATGAAAACGGCTCAGGAAAGATTAGGAATTTCAAAGCAGGTCAGCAGTTTCGTACAACCGCTTGGTGCCACGATCAACATGGACGGTACAGCGATTATGCAGGGTGTCGCAACTGTCTTCATCGCACAGATTACCGGTACTGATCTATCTTTTACACAAATTATTACGGTAGTGGTGACAGCGACCGTAGCCAGTGTCGGTACTGCTGGGGTACCTGGTGTAGGGCTCATTATGCTTGCGATGGTATTGAAACAGGTAGGACTGCCGCTTGAACCGATCGGATTGATCTTAGCAGTAGACCGTCTGCTTGATATGACTCGAACTGCAGTCAATATTACCGGGGATGCAGCTTGTGCATTGTTTGTAAACCGTTCGGAAGCAGACCGTGCAGCTGCACAGGAATAGTTATAAATAATTTTTAAAGTAAGCCTGGCGTGCTGATTAAAATCGGCACGCCATTTTTGTTTGAAGAAAAAATATAGAAATTATAGAAAAATCTGGTTACGAACAAAGCGGATTTTTGCTAACATATGATAAGGTTCTACTATTACTTTTATAAAGAAATTAAAGGAATGAGGATTTTAAGAAATGACTGTGTTACACTCAATCCCATCGCTTGTTTGGTTTATTAGTTTTGCCGTACTTGGAATACCTTTAATAGTTGATGATGTATTTAAGTTAGACGAAGCATTAGTGGAGATGACCTGGTTTTTAACGCTTATTCCCACCTTGTTGCTTAGCTATTATGGAGGACTTCATCTCAGTATAGTGACCCTTATCTTTGTTGCGGTATTTCATAGTTTGTTTGAAGTAGTGGAAATTTTTATAGAACAAAATCCTCTTTATATTTCCATTTTTCTCACAAGTATCTTTTTACAAGTGCTGATCGGTCTAACTGTTGGCGTTTTATCGAGTAAAGTAAAAGAAAAAGAAAGTCATCTTGAACGGCTTAATAAAGAGCTAGAAAAATTATCTTCAATTGATGAATTGACAGGTGTTTATAATCGAAGAGGGTTTTTGATGCTCAGCAGACAGGCTATCATAAGCAGTCCCGTCTCCAGCTGTTTATATTTAGATCTTGACGGATTTAAACAGGTGAATGACAAATATGGCCATGAAACTGGAGATGAATTATTAAAAAACGTTGCCAGGTTAATAAAAAGTTGTGTTCAGGAGGAGGACGTAGTCGGAAGACTTGGTGGGGACGAATATGTTGTTTTTTTGAAAGATGGAGACGAAAACCGGGCAGTGCAGGTTGCTTCGCAAATTAAGAATGCTTTTTCAGAGGCGATAATAATAAATAATGAAACGTGTACTGTTACTCCAAGCATAGGAATAGCTGGCTCACCTGCTGATGGGAAGAGTATTGAAGAACTCTTGTTAAACTCTGACTCGGCAATGTACAGGGCAAAAAAGCAGGGTAAGAATGGTTATTCAATTTATACAGAACCAGGTCTTTATACTGTTTAATCATGTCGGGTTTTTTAGGAATAGTCCCAGGGTAAGTTTTTCAAAATATAAAAATGCTACAAGCGTGCCAAACAGTATTGTTTAGCCGCTTTTTTATATGGAAAAATTAGTGGCGGAACTTGTTCAAAAAATTAAATAGATACATTTTACGCTAAGTCTAGACACGGTTCGAGCTGATTTTGGAATTTTTTCCGACAAACATTTCCATTTAGAAGGTTTTCATATTAGCTCGAAGAATATATAATAAGAGGATGAAATTCATGGAAGGAGTCCGCCCTCTAAAATGCTTGAACTCTTGAATGAAGAAAAAGTATTTAAAGATCCCGTACACCGATATGTCCATGTAAAGTACAAGCTGATCTGGGATCTGATCGGCACAAAAGAATTCCAAAGGCTGCGCCGCATACGCCAGCTTGGAACAACATATTTAACATTTCACGGAGCTGAACATAGCCGTTTCAGCCACTCTCTTGGGGTGTATGAAATTGTACGCCGGATCGTGGACCTTTTCGAGGGGCGCAAAGAGTGGGACGACAAAAATCGGATGCTTAGCCTCTGTGCAGCGCTTCTGCATGATGTTGGTCACGGACCTTTTTCACATTCGTTTGAAAAAGTGTTTGATCTTGATCATGAAGATTTCACCAGGGAAATTATTCTTGGAGAAACAGAAGTCAATCAGGTTCTTCGTCAAGTTGATCAAGATTTTCCGAGACAAGTGGCGGATGTTATTGCTAAGACCCATGATAACAAATTAGTCGTTAGTTTAATTTCAAGCCAGATTGATGCTGATCGCATGGATTACCTGTTAAGGGATGCCTATTTTACTGGAGTAAGCTATGGCCAGTTTGATATCGAACGAATCCTGCGAGTGATGCGCCCGACAGAGGACCAGGTCGTTATAAAGGCAAGCGGCATGCATGCGGTGGAAGATTATATCATGAGCCGCTATCAAATGTACTGGCAGGTATATTTCCACCCGGTGACACGGAGTGCCGAGGTTATTCTAAGTAAGGTTCTCCATCGTGCAAAGCACTTATATAAAAAGGGGTATAAGTTTAAGCTTAAGCCTGTCCATTTTTATTCTCTTTTTATGGAAAACGTCAGCCTGGCAGATTATTTGCGCCTTGATGAATCAGTGGCGATGTATTATTTCCAGCTCTGGCAGGATGAAGAAGATACGATTTTAAGAGATTTGTGCAGAAGGTTTATGAATCGCCAGCTGTTTAAATACATCGAGTTTAATCCGATGGTACAGTTGAAGGACTGGCGCAGGCTTTCCGATCTTTTTGAGGAAGCTGGAATTGACCCGAACTATTATTTGGAGGTTGATTCGTCCTCCGACCTGCCGTACGACTTTTACAGGCCGGGGGAAGAGGAAGAGCGCTTGCCGATCCATTTGCTTATGCCGAACGGAGAACTAAGAGAGTTATCCCGAGAATCCGATGTTGTTGAGGCGATTTCCGGCAAAAAGCGGACTGATCATAAACTTTATTTTCCGGCAGATATGATCAACGACTTGTCCAGCCATCGCAAAGCGAAAGAAAAAATCAAAGAAATATTACACTTAAAATAAATGGTTCAAAAAGTGATAGAGAGGGTAATACGACATTTAAATGGCTTTATTTTTTACTTGATACATAAAGGCAGGTCGTGGACCGCTGAACAATCACGAAAACTTTTTGACCAACCTGTCAATAGAATAAATGGGAGGGGTACAGGTTGCTTGAAGATCACGCCAAAGTTATTAGTTTGTTAAAAGAAGCAGGCGAAATAATTGGACGTAAGAAGCTGCAGAAAATCGTTTATATTTGCAAAAAGCTACAGTTTCCTTTTAATGAACGCTACCAATTTCATTTTTACGGACCTTATTCAGAGGAATTAACGCTTCGAGTAGAAGAGCTTTGCAATTTAGGGCTTGTGAATGAAGTGAAAGAAAGCAAGGGAGGCTATTATCAGTACCGTTATACAATCACAGAAGAAGGGGAAGGTTTCCTTGGCCATTATGATTTGGAGATGCCTTATCTGAACAAATGTATCTGTGAGATGAATGGACAAAGTTCGCGCTTTCTGGAGTTAGTTTCCACGGTTCTTTATTTTGATTCCTTGCCTAAAGAAGAAGTAAAGGAAAAAGTTTTTACCATTAAGCGAAAGCAAAATTATACAGAAGAAGAGATTGAAGAGGCTTATGGTTACATCGAAAGATTGAACAAACATCTTGAAGCCTAAAGCTTAGAAAAAGGGATTGCTACCGGTCAGCAATCCCTTTTCTTATGAGCTTAATGGTAAGTTGGCAGATTAGAATCCCTTGAATGCGCTTTTTCCGTAAATGAAAAATCCACTTTTTCTAGAATCACGCCTGCTGCAATGGTTAGCAGCATCATCAAACCTGACACGATAAGTACTTTTATGTACGGAAAAACAAGCGATTTAAGATCCGGGCTTGAGCCTAATTGGAGCATCATTAGCGTCGCACTTACTGAAATATGAAAAAACAGTCCGCTCAGAACTCCAATAACTGCCCTCTGGTAAATCAATTCCTCTCTCCAGTATAAAGCTCCGAGAACATAGAGCCCGATTGTAACAAGAAGGACGAGAAAAGCAGTAACCCAGGAAAAAGCGTGAAATGCTGTTACATGAAATAGGGTATACACAAGATAACCGATAAGTCCAAGTACAATTCCTAACAGGTAAGGAGAGATTAAAATCTTTTTCATGTGATTCGCTCCTTTCTCACAGGTCGGCTGTATATGTAAAATACACTCCTTATAGCTCTATTCCTTCTTTACGTGAATTATAATCGTCTTTTTTGCCAAAATTGGTATATTATTACTGAATATGTTTGGGAGAAAGTGCCCAGTGAATAGATTAAGCATTGCAGGCTGAAACTAAAGATAACAAAGGAAGGTGGGTGAGCGAGATGAAGGAAGAGAATATAGAGAAACAATATGAAAATTTAAAGAAGGAAGGTGTACCTTCCTCAGCCTTAAACGATGCAATAAACAGCGGATTCGAGGCTTACCCCGGCCACCTGGAATCAACCATGGGAGATGATGACGCACTAACCTCATTCGAAGAAAGCATCGTAGAACATTCCCTGGACGGAAAAACCTGGAACTCAAATCGAAAAAACGAAGAAGGATCTAAAGAAGAATAAAAAATAAGCCCTCATCATCAGAGGGCTTATTATAATGATATGGAATTTATTTGTAGAAGTTATCCACATTTTCCGTGGGGTCAGACCCCTTAAGCATGTGGCAGGAATGCGAGCTGGTAGAAAAATAAGACTGCGAACAGGTAAAGGAGTGGATGTACTTCACGCCATTTTCCTTTCACAACTTTCAACAACGGATAAGTGATGAATCCGAGTGCGATACCTGTTGCAATGCTCGATGTGAGCGGCATGCTTAGGATGATTAAAAATGCCGGGAACGCTTCATCAAACTCGCTCCAGTCAATTTTCCCCACTGCGCCGATCATCAAGCTTCCGACAATAATAAGCGTCGGGGCAGTAATAGCGGAAAGGCCTGAAACGGCACCGACTAGCGGTCCAAAGAACATCGAAACAAGAAACAGAATAGCTACGACAACTGAGGTAAGGCCAGTGCGCCCTCCTGTTGCAACACCGGAAGAAGACTCGATATAAGCACTTGTCGGACTCGTGCCAAAAATCGCTCCAACCGTAGTAGCGACAGAATCAGCCAGCAGTGCCTGTCTTGCCCGGGGCATTTTCTTTCCTTTCATCAATCCTGCCTGTTCAGCGACACCTACCATCGTTCCTGTTGTATCAAACAATGTCACAAGTAAGAATGAAAAGACAACCGCGTATAGACCGTACTGTATCATATCTGTAAAAGCCATAATCGGATTCCCGAAGATAAACCACTCAGGAGCTCCAGGAGCTTCGACCACCCCTGTAATTTTTAACTGCCCGGTAAAAATAGCAATGATTCCTGTAGCGATCATTCCGAAAAACAGGGCGCCATGAACATTTAGGACCATTAGAACGAGGGTGATCGCAAGACCGACCAGAGCCAGCAGCACTGGAGGAGAATGAAGATCTCCGAGTCCAACCAGGTTTTCCTCATGTGCCACGATAATCCCAGTCATTCGTAAACCGATGAATGCGATGAACAAGCCTATTCCGGCTGTAATGCCAAGCTTTAAATTGACAGGGATCGCTTCGATCAGTTTCTCCCTGAATGGTGTTAACGATAAAATAACAAACAAAATACCGGCGATAAAGACAGCGCCAAAAGCGACCTGGTAGGAAACATCCGCCTGTCCTCCTACAACAGAAAATGCAAAGTACGCGTTAAGGCCCATGCCGGGAGCAATGGCAATGGGGTAGTTTGCAAACAGTCCCATCCAGAGAGTTCCTACAACCGCAGCGATAATAGTAGCCATGAACACTGTTTCAAACGGCACGCCAGTAGAAGATAATATAATAGGATTAACGATTACAATGTATACCATTGTTAAGAACGTCGTGACCCCTGCAAGTAATTCCGTTTTAAGATTTGTTCCGTTCTGTTCCAGTTTAAAAAATTTTGATAACATGATGAGACCTCCAAAAAGACGAACGTTTTTTCAATCCGTTATCTATATTATTCGTTTTATTTTCCGATTGCAAGGGTTGACTAATAATCGATTTGAATTTTTTCCCTGTTACAGTTGATTCATTCCGTCCAGATAACTTAGGCAGTTCTGGAAGATGAATGAGTAAGGTTGCATATGATAAAATAATCAGTAGGCAATAATGGCGAAGGAGGTTTGATTGGTTTGGCTAATGAAGAAAGTAAAAAGAAGAAAAAAGGGCCGACTGGATTTAATATTTTAAGTGGTGATTCGACTTCCGGGCATGGTGGTTACGGTGTCGGTACGATCAGCCTTGATAATATATCTCCTGTCATAATCGATCCAGAGAATAATGAGATTTTTGTTGATATGGGTGCCCTTCATGCTAGAAGCGCGATAGAAAAACGCATAAAGTTAGTTAAAAATGGCCGGGAAGAGGTTCCGGACGGACGGACATGCTGGATTGTCTGGGTTACCGTTAACCGTGTCGATGAAGGCCCTTATTACCATGGGGTCGGAGAGGCTGAGTTCTTTGTGGATTCAGAAGCGCGCCGGGCATGGAAGAGCATGCCTGAGCATGTGAACAACATGGACAAGTCGATGAAAGGCAAAGTGGTATTGGATCGAATGGATGAGAAATCGAAGAAAATGCTAAAGGAATACCTGATCGGTTTTGATGAATCCATGTGGAATCGCTCAAGTCAAGAGTTACATGAGGCACTTGACGTATAAAAGTGATATTTTGAATGTTTTTTGAACATTTGTGCAAAAAACTTGAGGTTTTTGGAAAGTAAACATAAACTTATTTTACACACACACAACATATAACTAGGACACAAAACAGCCCGGGGTCGCTTATGCACTCCGGATTGTTTTGTTTTATCGGGGAAAGAGAGGCATTTTTTCTCTCCCCAGGGCGCACATTTGGGCTCTTAGCTTCTTACATGCGAGCATGACGCAGCTAAGAGCCCAAATGCACTTGTCGCTTGCGCTCCTGCAAAATAGATTCGGTAATCTATTTTTAAGGGGAGAGCAAAGATGTGTCGCGTTGTGGTCCTATTTTTATATAGCAAAAACGGAGAAGTATTTAACATATTCCTAAAATAACTGTAAGCTTAGGAGAGAGATTGTACATAAAAGTTATCCACATTTTTAGTGGGGTCAGACCCCCGGCTAAGAGGAGGTTTATAAGATGATGGGAATGAAGTTGCCGAAGGAGCAGCGGGAGCAGGCTGTGGCTAAGATCCAGCAGTATTTTTATGAGGAGCGTTCGGAGGAGATCGGCGAGTTGGCCGCAGGGTTGGTTTTTGATTTTGTGATGAAGGAGATCGGCCCTTACTTTTACAACAAAGGTGTGAAAGATGCTAGGGACATGCTTGAGCAAAAGATCATGAACCTTGATGAAGACCTGGCCTCACTCGAGCGTCCGCTTGATATGTTTCGCCGCAGATAAACTCCTATAGATATTTCGCACAAAGACAGCGCCTGCTCGATTGCAGGCGCTGTTTATTTAAACCAATCAAAGATGCGATCGATAAAGCCTTTTTTCTCTTTCTTCTCTTTTTCAGCCGCTTTTGGCTGTTTGTTCGAATGCTCGTCACAGTATTCATGTGGCTCTGTTCCTTTTATATAGTAAGTTTTTCTTGTGACAGGGCAGTTTTCTGTCGCGAGCTTGCCGTTGTCCGGATTCACATTTACCGCGATAACGTTCTTCGTCGGTTTAAACTTTTTCTTTGGCTGTCCTTCGAGGGCTTCTTCGATAAAGTGGGCCCAGATGTTTTTAGCATACAAGCCGTCATTCGTCTCGTTCAGCGGTTTTCCTTCATCATAACCGACCCAGACGGAGGCCGTAAGCTGTGGGGTAAAACCGATCATCCAGCTGTCATTAGGAGTGGAACCGGTCTTTCCCGCCACCTGCCTTGATAACAGGTGGTCGACACCGCTCCCGGTTACTCTCGCATAGTCATTGAGTGATTCATCGAACACGCCTGTCATCATTTGCGTTGTCACGAAGGCGGCATCGGGATCAAGCACCTGTTCTGCTTCCTTTTTCCATTCGTAAATAACGTTGCCTTCCCGGTCGACAACCTTCGTAATATAATGGGGTTCTACCGATTTTCCGCCGTTTGCAAACATGCTGTAAGCCCCGGTCATTTCAATCATCCTGACCGGCTTCGTACCCAGCGCAAGAGAAGGGATTTTCGCCAGCGGGCTTTTGATGCCAAACCGTTTCGCCGTATTTACCAGCGTGTTTTCCTCTAGAAAAAGGTGCGTTTTTACCGCGACGATATTATCTGACAAAGCCAGTGCCTGGGCAAGGGTAATGTCACCGTATGCATATGCGTTTCCGTAGTTGTGAGGCGAATATTCCGATTTCCCATCATTGTAGCGGAATGTTGTCGGCTCGCTTCTAACCGGCGTTGAAGGTGTAAAGCCATTCTCGATCGCAGCATAATATAAAAATGCTTTGAACGTTGACCCGGGTGCCCTTTTTGCCATTGTCGCCCGGTTGAATTCGCTTTTCTCGTAATCTCTTCCTCCGACCAACGCCTTCACTTCACCGGTCTTCGGATCCATCGCAGTTAACGCAGTTTGGATATCCGAATCTTCATGAATAATTCTTCCCACCCATTTCTCGGCTGTTTTCTGCATATGCGGATCAAGCGTCGTATAAACCTTTAATCCGCCAGCTTCGATAAAACGCTGATCAAGGTTCAGTCTGTTTACAAGCGACTTTTTCACTTCATCAAGGAAATAAGGCCCCAATGATTCGATCTTATCTTCTTCGGGCTTTGCTAATATAATCCTTTCATGCTTCGCTTTAAAGGTTCTTTCGCCAGAAGCTTTGTTCGTTGCGGCCATAACATCTAGAATCGTTTCCTGCCTGTCTTTTGCCCGTTCAAAATGAACTTTTGGAGAATAATAGCTCGGGCCTTTTGGGATTCCAGCAAGCATCGCCGCCTCGCCAAGCGTCAAATCTTTTGCGTGTTTATCAAAATAATAGTCTGCAGCAGCTTCGATTCCGTAAGCGCCGTGGCCGTAATAAATCGTATTAAGATAGCCTTCCAAAATTTCTTCTTTCGTATAGTTTAACTCCAGGCGAATCGCATAAAGTGCTTCCTGTATCTTCCTTGTCCATGTTTTGTCATGTTCCAGAAACAGGTTTCGGGCATATTGCTGGGTGATCGTGCTTGCCCCCTGGACTTTTGACATCGCCTTTATATCCGCCAATCCTGCAGCGATAATCCTTTTAAAATCAAAACCGTAATGATCATAAAACCTTTTGTCTTCAATAGCGATCGTAGCATCGATAACATTCGGTGAAATGTCCTTCAACGGAACCCAGTATCTATTTTGTCCGCCGTGTTCGCTCTCACCTACCACCGAACCATCACTCGCATAAAAAACCGTCGTTTGCGGAACAAGCAATGTAGGCGGGCCCTGAATTTTCGCATATAAAAAAATAGAAAAAAGAAAGAGTACCATAAAAATAGAAAAAATAAGTGCAAGACGCATGAAAAGCCTCAGCCATCTCCACGTCTGTTTGAGCCGCTGGTCTGTGATCACTTCCATATCCTTCACCTCCGCCCATGCAAATTTAAAAAATCTATAAAACTTAGTTTTAGTATGGGAAAAAAGAAGGATTTCTAAACATGGATAGGAGTTACGGACAGTAAACATCGCTTCGGACAATCAACAAGCTGGTTTTGGCACGCTCGGAAAATCGAAGTAATGAACAAAAAATCTCTTGCAATAGGATAAAAAGTAAGACTATACTATGGCAGTCACAGTGGTTTTTTATGTGATAAAGGTTTTCTTTTTTGCTATCTATAGCGTGCTTTCCGTTTCAGAATTTTTGAACAGGGAACGATAAAACCATAAATTGTATTTCAAAGGATAATAAGGTTAGTTCGAGAAAACCTGAGGAATGAATTTTTTAGAGGAGTGAATGTAATGGAATTATGGTACACAGAGAAACAAACGGAGCGGTTTGGCATCACAGCGAAGATCAAACAAACTTTACATACAGAGCAGACCGATTTTCAAAGGCTGGATATGATCGAGACAGAAGAGTTTGGGAACATGCTTGTGCTTGACGGCATGGTGATGACAACGCAAAAAGATGAGTTCGTTTATCATGAGATGGTTGCACACGTGCCGTTATTTACCCATCCTAACCCAAAGAACGTACTGGTTGTTGGCGGCGGTGACGGCGGCGTTATCCGTGAAGTGCTGAAACATCCTTCTGTTGAAAAAGCGACACTTGTAGAAATCGACGGGAAGGTGATCGAATACTCGAAAAAGTACCTTCCGGAAATTGCGGGAGACCTTGACGATCCGCGTGTTGAAGTAAAAGTTGACGATGGATTTATGCATATCGCAAAAAGCGAAAACGATTATGACGTGATCATGGTAGATTCTACAGAACCTGTCGGGCCAGCTGCAAAGCTTTTTGAAAAAGGATTTTATGAAGGTATTTCCAAAGCGTTAAAAGAAGATGGGATCTTCGTTGCCCAGACAGATAACCCGTGGTTTAAGGCAGACTTGATTTCCCAGGTGAACCGTGATGTGAAGGAAATCTTCCCGATCACAAAACTATATATCGCTAACATCCCTACTTATCCGAGCGGAATGTGGACGTTCACGATCGGTTCTAAAAAACATGACCCGCTTGAAGTAAGCGAAGACCGTTTCCATGATATCGACACCAGGTATTATACAAAAGAGCTTCACAACGCTTGTTTTGCGCTTCCAAAATTCGTAGCGGATTTAGTGAAGTAAGGGGGAAGCAGGATGAAATTCGATGAAGCTTATTCTGGAAATGTCTTTATCTTAAGCAATCCGGACTTCGAAGAGAGCGATGTTGTCATATACGGAATGCCGATGGACTGGACTGTAAGCTTTCGCCCGGGCTCGCGTTTCGGCCCTGCCCGCATCCGTGAAGTATCCCTGGGGCTGGAAGAGTACAGCCCATACATGGACAGGCATCTTGAAGAAGTAAAATATTTTGATGCAGGCGACATCCCGCTTCCTTTTGGTAACCCTCAGAGAAGCATCGATATGATCGAGGAATATATCGATGGCCTGCTTGAAAAAGGAAAGTTTCCGCTCGGGCTCGGCGGTGAACATCTTGTAACATGGCCGATTCTCAAAGCGTTCCATAAAAAATACGATGACCTGGTGCTGATCCATATCGATGCACATACAGACCTGCGTGAGCAGTATGAAGGAGAACTATTATCCCATTCAACACCTGTCAGAAAAGCGTGCGGCCTGCTTGGTGCAGAAAATGTTTATTCATTCGGAATCCGTTCCGGTATGCGTGAAGAGTTTCAGTTCGCAAAGGACTCCGGAATGCATTTGTATAAGTTCGACGTAGCAGAGCCACTTAAAAAAGTACTGCCTGATCTTGCCGGCAGAAACGTATACGTCACGATAGATATCGATGTGCTTGACCCGGCACATGCTCCAGGAACCGGAACAGCTGAAGCGGGAGGCATCACGTCTAAAGAACTCCTGGATGCTATCATGATGATCGCTGACTCCGATATGAAAGTTGTCGGAGCGGATCTTGTGGAAGTAGCGCCGGCATATGACCCGACAGAAAAAACGCAAATCGCCGCTAGTAAGTTCATCCGGGAAATCCTGCTTGGATGGACAAATAAAAAATAATTAATTTTTCATTACTGCATCGCTAAGCGGTGCAGTTTTGTTTTATAATAAAAGCGGGACAAATTGTTTAAAAAATACATATTTTCAAAAAAATACTCTAGTTCCTTAGACTCGTACATAATAATGCAGACTTAGCAAGCTAAAATTATATATAAAGGTGTGTTTGTTAATGAATGCAGAGGACACCCGATTCGGCTCTTTTACGTTATCATTTTACGATCAACTCTCAGATCCGGTCATTTTTACTGATTCAAAAGGATCGATCTTAGCATTAAATAAATCGGCCCAAAAGAAGTTCAAGAATGTTCCTTCCCACACTCCTATCGTTAAGCTTTTTCCGGACATCATAGTTGAAAATCTAAAAGAAGAAGAAATCGTTCCCGCCTGTTCGGTAGATGGTCATGATTATCTTCTTTCTATTTGCATGTCTACCCAATCGAATGTAAGCGCTGTTTTACTTAGGTCTTCGAAATTAGAACAAGAAAAACAACACCGCTACCAGTCATTGTTTGAACAAAATTCTTCGGCTATATACGCGATCGACCGAAACGGTACTATCCTGGACATAAATGCAGAAGGAGAAAGAGCAACAGGATATAAAAAGGATGAACTGATCGGTCATTCAATCCATAAGCTTATCTATGAAGAAGACCTTCCTGCGGTTGAAGAGCTGCGAGAAAGAGTGTATAACGGAGAACATATTGAATACGAGATTCCGATCCAAACAAAAGACTGTGTTAAAAAACATATGAGAGTAAAAAACATTCCTATCGTTGTGCAGGATGAAATAATAGGAATGTACGGTATCGCAAAGAATATCACCAAACAAAAAATAACAGAAGAAGCGCTGAAGATCAGCAATGAACGGTATCGGCTACTCGTTGAACATTCGCCTGATGCGATTGCCATACACAGGAATGGGAAGATTGTGTATGTTAACGAAGCTGGTGTTAAGCTTGTAAGCGCAACCGATCATTGTGAGTTAATAGGTAAAAGTATTTATGATTTTCTTCATGAAGATTCCACTGACATTGTCCAAAAGCGCCTCAGTATTCCAGTTGATGATGCGGCACGGGAAGAAATGATCGATTTGAAGTTGAAAGGAAAAGACGGAAGTGTGGTCGATGTTCAGTTAAAAGCGATTCCATTTGAAGATAAGGACACGGTTCAAATTGTCATCAGGGAAGTGACGGAACAGAAAAAAGCAAAAAGAGAGCTCGAAGATTCAGAACAGCGCTATAAATCCCTTTTTCAGAATAATCCTGATTCCATGTACTCGATTGGGCTTGATGGCAAGTTGTTGAGTGTTAATCCTGCATGTGAAAAGGTTACGGGCTATACGATAGAGGAATTGAAGGCCCAGGATTATGAGAACTTTATAGCGAGCAATGATAAAGAGCGAGTGAAAAAAATATATAAGAGCATAATGGGAGGCGCCACCCGGAAATTCCATAAAACAATCATCCATAAAAAAGGGCATCGCGTAGATATGGAAGCGATTGGGTTTCCTATGATAGTCGATGGCAGGATTGTCGGGGTATACGGGATTATGGTGGATATCACCCATCAAAAGAAGACAGAAGAATTGCTAAGAAAGTCGGACAAGCTTTCCGTTGTCGGGCAGCTGGCAGCGGCAGTGGCGCATGAAATACGCAACCCGCTAACCGCATTGAAAGGGTTTATCCAACTGCTTTATGGAGGCCTTGACGGAAAAGGACAATACTATCAGATTATGCTTTCCGAGCTGAGCCGAATCGAAACGATTATAAGCGAACTGCTTGTCCTGGCAAAGCCACAGGCTGTTGTGTTCGAGGAAAAGAATATCCATTACTTGCTTAGCCATGTTGTAACATTACTTGAAAGCCAGGCCAACCTTCAAAACGTCCAGATTTTCAGAAGCTTTGGTGCCTATAATCCGATACTTAAAGGGGAAGAGAACCAACTAAAGCAAGTATTCATCAACGTTATGAAGAACGCGATCGAAGCGATGCCCCGAGGAGGAAGGCTTATTATCGAAACGACGCTGGAACAGGATAAGTATATAGGTGTGCGGTTTAAAGACAGCGGCGAAGGTATTCCGAAAGAGCGTCTCGCGAATCTTGGCGAGCCGTTTTACACCACAAAAGAAAAAGGAACGGGCCTTGGCTTGATGATCAGCTACAAAATTATCAAAGAGCATAACGGCATGATCGAAATCAAAAGCGAAGAGGGAAAAGGTACTACTGTTGAAGTACTGTTTCCAGTGGTGCAAACGGTTGAAGTATAACTTGTTTTAGAATAATGTTGAGGCATGATCCACGTAAAGTGGACATGCTTTTTTGTTTGATTTGAAAAGAATTGATGTATAAATACCAAAGAAGGAATTTAAGCAGAGGAGCGTTTGCTTTCCGCTTAAGAATGCTCGACTTTACGCAGGGCGGGTGGTGAGCCTCCTTATCGCAAATCATCAGGGTGCTGACTAGAGTGTCCTTTCTTCATTAGAGGACATCTGTTCCGTTATTTGTGACAAAAGGCTGTTTTTTAAAAATTATAGGTCATTGGTGCCGTTATTTACTGGTGAAACGCCTATTTTGATCCGATTATGAGTAAATAGCGGAACGTATGCCCTCATTTATTTCTAAAAGTAGTAGTTTAACACAAATAGCGGATTCAATGTCCTATAAATCCAACTTCAAGCTGGCTACTGATGCCCTCGATACTCCAGGAGTCTAGCAGATCCGCACCGATCCAAATATTCCTGAAAGTTTGCTAACAAACATAAATAATCAACATCGACTGGAAATGATAACCTGCAGAGGGAACCCTGCCAAAGATTGATACGAAAAGGAATCTTTTTTATAATAGAAAAGTTAATGCAAAAAAGGACGTGAAAAGATGCAATCAGAAGTGCAGGTAAACCTTGAGCTGGATACTGTGATCGGCCATGGAAGAGATAAAGAGAAAACGAACTTAAAAACGTCTGGATCCGTTTTTCAAAAAAGTAATGCAACTTACATTAAATATGATGAACATCTTGAGGCGGGAAAAGTATCAAACGTTGTAAAAATAACAGGAACACAGGTTACGGTTATCAGAAGAGGCGCTGTTTCGATGCGGCAAACATTCGAACAGGGCAAAACAACGGAAAGCGTTTATCAGTCTCCTTTTGGAGCACTGCAAATGGAAGCGAAGACAACACAAGTAAGCTTTGAATGGGATGAGCAGAACCGATCCGGGAAACTGTCTCTCGATTACCAACTATCATTGCAGCAAGAACAACCGCGTCATCACCAGATGACCTTTACGTTGAAGGGAGTATCAGTATGAACAGTTTAGAAAAAGTAAAAGAACTTCTAAAAGAGGAAATTGCAGATGCCGTCGTTAAAGCTGGCCTCGCTGAAAAGGAGCAACTGCCGGAAGTTATCCTTGAGACGCCAAAAGAAAAAGCGCATGGTGACTATGCATCGAACATGGCGATGCAGCTTGCCAGAATCGCGAAAAAAGCGCCGAGAATGATCGCGGATGATATCGTGAACCACCTTGATAAGGAAAAAGCGCACGTAAAAGAAATCGAAATTGCAGGTCCAGGGTTTATTAACTTCTTTATGGACCATTCTTATTTAACAGAGCTTATTCCATCTATTTTAAAAGCCGGAGACGAATACGGCAAAACAAATGCCGGCGCTAACAAGAGAATCCAGATGGAGTTTGTTTCCGCGAACCCGACAGGAAGCCTTCATCTGGGGCATGCACGTGGCGCTGCAGTTGGTGACACGTTGTGCAATATCCTTGATAAAGCTGGATACGATGTTTCGAGAGAATATTATATCAACGATGCAGGAAACCAGATCCATAACCTCGCTCTTTCCCTTGAAGCAAGATACTACCAGGCCCTTGGACTGGAAAAGGATCTTCCTGAAGATGGCTATTACGGGGAGGATATCGTTCATTTCGGGAAAGACCTTGCAGAAGAACAGGGCAAAAAGCTTCTCGACCTGGAAGAAAAAGAACGGTATTCCTATTTTAGGGAGTACGGACTGAAGCGTGAATTGGATAAGCTGAAGCATGACTTGAAAGAATTCCGTGTGGAGTTTGATGAATGGTATTCCGAGACCTCCCTGTATACCTCCGGAAAAATTGATAAAGTGCTTGAAAAGCTTGAAGAACGCGGAAAAACGTATAAAGAAGACGGTGCTACATGGTTCCGCTCGACAGAATACGGCGATGACAAAGACCGTGTATTGATTAAACAGGATGGTTCTTACACCTATCTAACGCCTGATATCGCCTACCATCTGGATAAATTCGAACGAGGTTTTGAAAAGCTGATCAATATCTGGGGCGCTGACCATCACGGTTATATACCGAGAATGAAAGCGGCAGTGCAGGCACTCGGATATGACCGGGAGCAGCTGGAAGTACTCATCATCCAGATGGTGAACCTGTTCAAAGACGGCGAAAAGATGAAAATGAGCAAGCGTACAGGTAAAGCGGTAACACTTCGAGAGTTGATGGAAGAAGTCGGCGTTGACGCTATGCGTTACTTCTTCTCGATGAGAAGCAACGATTCCCATCTGGACTTTGATATGGACCTGGCTGTATCGCGATCAAATGAAAATCCTGTCTATTATGTACAATACGCACATGCGCGTGTTTGCAGCATCTTGAGGCAGGGGCAGGAAATGGGCCTTTCATATGAAGGAGATGCTGATCTATCGCTTATCGATTCAGAAAAAGAAATCGAGTTATTGAAAAAGCTGGGCGAGTTTCCAGAGGCAGTAACGGAAGCGGCTGAAAAGCTGATGACTCACCGCATCACCCATTATGCGTTTGAGCTTGCTGCAGCATTGCACAGTTTCTACAACGTGGAACGCGTACTTGATTCAGAAGACATGGAGAAAAGTGCAGCGCGCTTTAAACTGATGAAAGCCGTCCAGCAAACGATTCAAAATGCGCTTCGCTTAATCGGCGTCTCTGCTCCAGAGAAAATGTAAATAATTTTAAGATAGAGTTGACTCAAGTGTCCGGCTCCCTCCGTTTAGCACAGATCTAGATAACGTGTTGGAGGTGCCTGGCACTTTGCCATTGAGTCGACTCCTTTTTGTATTCAGTCAACATCTTATAACTTCCCCTCGCTTAGGTCATCCTAAAAGAGGGTAGAAAAGTTGTGGATAGGAGGGAAACAATTTGAAAATCGTTCTATTATCAATCATTACAGGATTTGTCGTTGGATTTATATTTGCTTTATTTAAACTGCCAATCCCTGCACCACCTGCCCTCGCCGGGATCGCTGGCATCGTCGGAATCTATCTCGGCTTCAAAGCCTTCAGCTGGGTCCAAACCTTCTTCTAACAGGCGAAGAAAAAGAAATGGTGGCTGGCACTTATCCACAACTTTGAGGGGGTCAGACCCCGAAAAAAAGGGGTTAGACCCCAAAAGAGGTGTTAATAAATTGCCTACTGTACATCTAGAGAATGAGCTTGAGGTTTATTATGAGGAGGCGGGAAGGGGGATGCCGATCCTTTTTCTTCATCCGCCCGGGATGGGGCTTGTGACCTTTTATTATCAGCAGGCTCTTGCCGACCAATTTCGGGTCATCGCTTATGACATTCGAGGGCACGGCTATAGCGGGCTGACAGAAGAACCGCTTTCGATCGGCCTTTTAGCTGAGGACCTGCTTTTTTTTATGAATGCGTTAAATATAGAAAAGGCAGTGGTTTGCGGCTACTCCGCAGGCGGGTCGATCGCGCTGGATTTTGCGCTTAAGCACCCGGAAAGGATGGAAGCTTTAATTCTCTCCGGCGGTTTTTCTGAAGTTAACGACTTTTGGCTTCGAAACGAATTCAAAGCGGGAATAGCGCTTTCAAATGAAAAAAGGCTTCCGTTCCTTGCCAAAGCAGTATCCCTTGGAAACCGTTCTACAAAAGCGGATACAAAAATGCTCTATGATTATTTCATGAAGTCTGATCCACTCACGCTTCGGAAGTTATATAAAGAAGGCCTCGACTACAATTGTACGAAGCACCTTCCGAATATAAAATGTCCGCTTATGGTGGTCGAAGGGCAATTTGCTTTTTATTTTCACCACTATCAAATGATTTTCCAGAGTCTAGTGCCGAATGTAGAAACGGCAAGAGTATCAAAAGGTTTCCATGAACTTCCGATGAAATTCCATGATCCTTTCAACCATGTGGTCAGGACGTTTCTTAATAAAGTCCTATATTCTGAGCGTAGCACCGCCGATTCGTTTAAACCCGCGTACAGCTGATAAATCTTCCACCAGCTTTAATGCTGCCTTATCCTTCGCTTTAGCTTCGATCATAATGTCAGCATCCTCGCCATGGGACTGAAGAAGCTTAATGAAGGGCATGGCGAATTCAGCATCAACATAATCAGCGTGAGAACGGTAAGCCTTCTCGGATTTTGGGGAAGAAAGATGAAATTTCGGCTGGAATGATGATTTTTCCCATGTTTTATATACTCTCGGCAAGATTCCTTCCAGCCCTTCATCCCCGGTGTTTGCTTTATAATGATGGTAATCAAGTACAAAAGGAACCCCATGGCGTTCGCACACATCCAGGGTTTCCATAACGGTATACGTTTTGTCGTCGTTTTCCAGGGTGACCTGTTCACGAACCGCTGTATCCAGCTTCACAAAGTTCTGGTCAAACCGCTCAAGCGCCGTTTGCTTATCCCCGTAAACCCCGCCAACATGAATATTGATCGTAGCCTGCTTTTCGATTCCCATCGCTTCAAGCATCTGATAGTGGTAAACCATATCTATGATCGCATTTTCCGTAACGTGACTCTTTTGACTTGTGAACAGCGTAAATTGATTTGGATGAAAACTGACACGTAGCTTATGCTTTTTCACAAGGTCGCCGATTTCTTTAAATTTATCTTCGAATGGCGTTAAAAAATCCCATTTCACTTCAGGATGGGTCGCAAGCGGAACAATGGAAGACGACATCCGATAAACCTGGATGCCGTGCGCGATGTTATAATATAAAGCCCTTAACGTATTGGTAAGATTCGTATCTGTTGCTGTATAAAGCTTTTCTTTTCGTTCTTCGGGACTTAGCTGCTTCCATCTCGTGAAAGTCAGCGTTTTAGCTGGAGAAGCCTCCCATAATGAAAGGGCTGTTGCTACATAGCCAAACCGAATATCTATTTTAAACACGCTCCTCAATCGTTTCTCCTCAAAACTTATCATAAACGTTCCCTGGAAAACTTAAATGAAACGCCTTTCAAGGCCAGGGGAACTTACAGCATTCATCTGGCCAACCTTATAAAAAATAAGAAAGTAAATCAGCGAACGGCTCTTTTAACCGCTGGAGAATTGGACGACCCTTAAACTTTCCGATCGTTAAACGCTCAGAGTCCTTGATGTCCTGTTCGATGGTCTTTTTAATGACCTCAAGCAGTTTGCCATCTTTTAAAATACAGTTGATTTCACTGTTGATATGAAAGCTTCTTTTATCAAAGTTGGCAGTGCCGATATCACATAACTCATCGTCTATTAGAAGCACTTTTGCATGGTAAAATCCCTTTTGGTACTGATAGATTTCACAGCCTGCTTCTAAAAGGGGCAAAAAGTAACGGAAGGCAGCTTCCTTGACGAGCGGATGATCTGCTTTAAACGGCAAAATGATTTTGACATTAATCTTTTTTCTAGCAGCTGTGATCAGCGCATTTTGAATTTTCAGCCCCGGTATATAGTAGGGCGTACCAACGACGATTGATTTTTCGGCAGATTCGATATAATCGAGAAACGAATAGTTCATATCGATGCCTTCAGTCGGTTCAAGCTTGAGGCTGATCGGCCCTTTTTCTAGTTCCGGGTAAAGAGACCGGTCTTTCGTGATACTCATGCCGGCAATTCTCCAGTCCTCTACAAACTGCTGTTGCAGATCCTGAACGCCGTCTCCGTTGATCCTCAGCTGGTAGTCGCGCCAGTATCCGAGCTTAGGGTCCTTTCCCAGGTATTCATCCCCGATGTTAAACCCGCCAATATAGCCGATGTTCCCATCGATCACCCCGATTTTTCTATGGTTGCGATGATTCAACGTGTAAAAGAAGAAGGGGAATTTTGGGCGGTTGGAAAGACCGAGTTCAATGTTGTTTTCTTTCAAAAGCTTCCGTGCGCTTTTTGATAATTTATGGCTACCTATTGCATCAATTAAAACGCGCACCTTTACCCCTTCTGAAGATTTCTTGATGAGCCGCTGGATGAGTTCCATGCCAATTGTGTCATCACGAAATATATAAAACAAGAGATGGATGTGCTTCTGTGCATTTTCGATATCGTCAAACAGGACCGAAAAGAAGTCCCGGCCTTCATTATAAAAGGAGCAAGAGCTGTGGCGGACAGGGAGGCGGGAAGGCTCGATCTGTTCCATCCTTGCTTTTTTTCCAAGATAAAAATCCAGCCCCAGCCAGATTGCTATAACAACGATAAGGATAATGATGGCAATGAGCAAGAGATTCCCTCCTGAATGGTTAGTAACCTTAGCGTTCCCTAAAAAATAAAAATTAAAAAAAAGTTCCCGACTGAATGCTCATTCACAAAAAATATGCTATAATGATGTCAGAAAATTATTTGCTTTCTGCTCATTCTGACTTAAAAACGCTTTCATATATGCGTTTGATAAGAAAGGTGACTCTCATTACCAACATCACCACCGATGAAAGGAGCACTACACCATGAATGTACTGTTAGTGTTAAACTGGCTTGCGTTTCTTGCCGTCACCGGTTACGGACTGTACTTATTTGCATCCGTAGTGAAAACAAGATACGAATTTATCAAAATGGGTAAAAAAGAAGAGTATGACCGCACGTTAAAAGAGAGCTTCAAGGAGATTCTTGTGAAAGTGTTCGGTCAGAAAAAGCTATTGAAGGACAAGAAGAGTGGAACGATCCATGTGATGATGTTCTACGGATTCCTGCTTGTTCAGTTCGGTGCGCTTGACATGATCATCAAAGGCCTTGCACCTGGAGCGCATTTGCCGCTTGGTCCGCTTTACCCGGCGTTTACGTTCTTCCAGGAGCTTGTTACTTTGATGATTTTGATAGCGGTTGCATGGGCTTTTTATCGCCGTTATATAGAGGCGATCCCTCGTCTGAAAAAAGGCTTGAAAGCTGGACTGGTACTTATTTTTATCGGTTTGTTGATGCTTTCCGTGCTGCTTGGAAACGGAATGGAAATCATCTGGCATGATACAGGATACAGCTGGAGCGGACCAATCGCTTCTGGTGTCGCATTCCTATTCTCATGGCTGAATGAATCGGCCGCAATCGGTATCTTTTATTTCGCATGGTGGGTGCACTTGCTTACATTGCTTGCATTCCTTGTCTATGTGCCGCAATCCAAGCATGCCCACTTGATCGCTGCTCCTGCCAACGTATTCATTGGATATACTTCACCGGTAGGGAAAATGAGATCGATCGACTTTGAAGACGAGTCAGTGGAATCATACGGCGTAAATAAAATCGAAGACTTCACACAAAACCAGCTTCTCGATCTTTACGCCTGTGTAGAATGCGGGCGTTGTACAAACATGTGTCCTGCGACTGATACCGGAAAAATTTTATCGCCGATGGATTTGATGATTAAATTAAGAGATCACCTTACAGAAAAAGGTGCTGCGGTAACGTCAAGAACACCATGGATGCCGGCCTATGCATTTTCTGATACAACGGCAAACCAGCTGGCGTACCAGGCTAGAGGCAACAACGAAACAGCGGCTGCTGCGGAAGGCGGCTCACTTGTGAAAGATGAAATTATCGGAAACGTTATCACAGAAGAAGAAATCTGGGCTTGTACAACTTGCCGCAACTGTGAAGACCAGTGTCCGGTAGAAAACGAGCATGTGAGTATGATCATGGACATGCGCCGCCATCTTGTATTGATGGAAGGAAACATGGACAGTGAAGTACAGCGTGCGATCACAAACATCGAGCGCCAGGGCAACCCATGGGGTATCAGCCGTAAAGAGCGTGAGAACTGGCGTGAGATCCGCGATGATATCCATGTTCCTACCGTAAAAGAAATGGAAAAAGCGGACGAAGAGTTCGAATACCTTTTCTGGGTAGGCTCGATGGGATCTTACGATAACCGAAGCCAGAAGATCGCAGCTTCTTTTGCGAAGATCATGAATGAAGCAGGCGTGAAGTTCGCCATCCTTGGAAATAAAGAGAAGAACTCTGGTGACACGCCTCGACGTGTCGGAAACGAATTCTTGTTCCAGGAACTTGCGAACAAAAACATCGAAACGTTGAAAAAGCATGACATTAAAAAGATCGTGACGATCGACCCTCATGCATACAATACAATGAAGAACGAATATCCGGAGTTCGGCCTGGAAGCAGAAGTGTATCACCATACCGAACTGCTTGATAAGTGGATAAAAGAAGGCAAGATCAAGCCTACGTATGAAGTAAATGAGCGAATCACGTACCATGATTCCTGCTACCTCGGCAGATACAATGAGGTTTACGATCCGCCAAGGGAAATCCTGAAAGCGATTCCGGGAATCGACCTTGTTGAGATCGAGCGTAACCGCGAGGAAGCAATGTGCTGCGGGGCCGGCGGTGGCTTGATGTGGACAGAGGAAGATACAGGATCCCGCATCAACGTAACCCGTACTGAGCAAGCATTGCGAGTCAATCCATCCATTATCAGTAGTGCCTGCCCGTACTGCTTAACGATGATGAGCGACGGAACGAAAGCGAAGGATGTAGAAGACGACATTGCGACACTTGATATCGTCGAAATTCTTGAGCGTTCCCTTATTAAAAAAGAAGCAGAAGTAGTCCAGTAAGAGAACCAATTGAAAGATGCTTATGCCGGTGTGTAGTGCCGGCATAGGCTGTTTCACTGAGGATAGGGTGAGCGAGCGTTCAGTCGTCAGCTTGCCGTTTAACTAAATTGCTTACATAAAGAGAAAATAAGCAATTGCTGCCGTTTTATATGCCATGTTGAAAGCGATTACTTTTTCAAGGAGGAGAAAGAAATGGGAAAAACAGTGATTGTAAGCGGAGTAAGAACGCCATTTGGAAAGTTTGGAGGAGCACTTGCGCCATTAACAGCATCCCAATTAGGCGGTAAAGCGATCGAGGAAGCACTGAAGCGGGCTGGAGTTACAGGAGAGCAGATCGGCGAGGTTATCATGGGAAGTGTTTTACAGGGGGGACAGGGACAGATCCCTTCACGCCAGGCTGCCCGTAATGCCGGCATCCCATGGGAAGTGAAAACGGAGACGATTAACAAAGTTTGTGCTTCCGGTATGCGAAGCGTGACACTCGCTGACCAGATTATCCGTGCCGGCGATGAAGAGGTGATTGTAGCCGGCGGTATGGAATCGATGAGTAACGCTCCTTATGTTCTAAAAGATGCAAGATGGGGATTGAGGATGGGAGACAGCAAAGTGACTGACTTGATGGTCCATGACGGTCTGACCTGTTCATTTAAAGGATGCCACATGGGCGTTTATGGAAACGCAGTAGCGGATGAGTTCGAAATTTCCCGTGAAGCGCAGGATGAATGGGCTTTCCGCAGCCATAAAAAGGCATCAGAAGCGATTGAGTCCGGAAGAATGGCAGAAGAAATTGTTGCGGTTGAGGTGCCTCAACGTAAAGGCGATCCTCTCGTGGTGTCACAGGATGAAGCGCCAAGAAAAGATACTACCTCTGATAAACTTGCAAAACTGAAGCCTGTTTTCGGTAAAGACGGCACGATCACAGCAGGAAACGCACCTGGCGTGAATGACGGTGCTGCAGCAATGGTTCTGATGTCAGAAGAACGCGCGAAACAAGAAGGAAAAGAACCGCTTGCAACAATCCTGGGCCATGCGGCAATCGCGGTGGAAGCTGAGTATTTTCCAAAGACTCCTGGCCTTGTAATCAACGAACTCTTAAAGAAAACCGGAAAAAAGATCGAAGACATCGACCTGTTTGAGATCAACGAAGCATTCGCAGCAGTTGCATTGACCAGTGGTAAGATCGCTTCGATCGACCCTGAAAAAGTAAACGTGAACGGCGGAGCAGTTGCACTAGGACACCCGATCGGAGCAAGTGGCGCAAGAATTATCATCACACTGGTAAACGAATTAAAACGCAGAGGCGGGGGACTTGGAATCGCTGCGATCTGCAGCGGCGGAGGCCAGGGAGACGCGATTTTATTGGAAGTGAAGTAATAGAAGTCCGTTTGCAAGAGAAGATTTTAATAAGACCACAAAGCGACACATCCTTGCTCTCCCTAAAAAGAAGATGAGATATCAAAAGAGCCGACCGGGAGAGCAATATTGTTTTACGAGTGACAACATTCCAAGCAGTTAATAAATAGATAACAGGAGGAATACGGATGCAAATCAAAACAATCATGGTGATCGGAGCCGGCCAAATGGGATCAGGAATCGCACAGGTCTGTGCTGCCAACGGCTACGACGTATACATGCATGACCTAAAAGAAGAATTCACACAGCGCGGAATGAACGGAATCGACAAAAACCTGAGCCGCCAGGTAAAAAAAGAACGCATGACAGAAGATGAAAAACAAGAAACCTTAAATCGCCTGCGCCCAACAACTGACCTGGATGATGCAGTCCATGCAGATATCATCATCGAAGCAGCAGTAGAAAATATGGAAGTAAAATGCAACCTCTTCTCCAGGCTTGATGGCATCGCACAAGAACATGCGATTTTAGCGACAAACACTTCTTCCCTGCCGATCACAGAAATCGCAGCTTCCACCAAACGACCGAAGCAGGTGATCGGAATGCACTTCATGAACCCGGTTCCTGTTATGAAGCTAGTGGAGATCATCCGCGGCCTTGCAACAACGGATGAAGTTTATGAAGCAGTAGAAACGCTAGCGAAGAATCTCCAAAAAACGCCGGTCGAA
The DNA here is from genome assembly GCF_005747095.1 of Exobacillus caeni. Lineage (GTDB taxonomy): Bacteria > Bacillota > Bacilli > Bacillales > Guptibacillaceae > Exobacillus > Exobacillus caeni. The sequence continues at coordinate 130,606 of NZ_SWLG01000009.1, forward strand.
GTTAATGACTTTCCTGGCTTCGTTTCGAACAGAATCCTGATGCCGATGATCAACGAAGCGATTTTTACCGTGTACGAAGGCGTTTCTTCCCCGGAGGATATCGATACTGTGATGAAACTCGGCATGAACCATCCGATGGGACCGTTGACACTTGCCGACTTTATCGGCCTTGATACTTGCCTTTATATCATGGAGACGCTTCATGAAGGATTTGGCGATGACAAGTACCGTCCATGTCCATTGCTAAGAAAATATGTGAAAGCTGGCTGGCTCGGCAAAAAGACTGGAAAAGGGTTTTTCGAGTATGAAAGCAACTAAAACAGCATGAGAAAGCCTTGAGGAGGAACTTATATGGAGCTTCGCTTCACTGATGAGCAACTGATGATGCAGAAGATGGTCCGCGATTTTGCCCAGAAAGAGATTGCGCCGATCGTTGAACATATGGAAGAAACAGACGAATTCCCAAAAGAAATCGTCAAAAAAATGGGAGAACTCGGCTTGATGGGAATTCCGGTTCCTGAAAAATATGGCGGCGCGGAGATGGATTATACTTCTTATATCATCGCGATAAACGAGATTTCCCGTGTCAGTGCGACTGTGGGAGTCATCCTTTCTGTTCACACATCAGTCGGAACAAACCCGATCCTTTACTTTGGGACAGAAGAACAAAAACAAAAGTACATTCCAAAGCTTGCGTCCGGCGAGTATCTGGGGGCATTTGCGCTGACAGAACCTGCTGCAGGGTCTGATGCTGCAAGCTTAAAAACAAGAGCCGTGAAAAAAGGCGACCATTATGTGCTGAACGGCTCCAAGATCTTCATCACAAACGGAGGAGAAGCAGACACGTATATCGTTTTTGCCAGAACAAACCCTGAGGAAACAGGTAACAGGGGCGTCTCGGCATTTATCGTTGAGCGCGACACTCCGGGATTTTCAATCGGTAAAAAAGAAAAGAAAATGGGACTTAACGGCTCGAACACCGTTGAGATCATTTTCGAAGATGCGAAGGTCCCGGCAGAAAACCTGCTCGGTAAAGAGGGGGAAGGCTTTAAAATCGCCCTCGCTAACCTTGAAAAAGGAAGGATCGGAATCGCGGCGCAATCACTGGGAATCGCAGAGGCAGCCCTTCACTATTCGACCCAGTATGCAAAAGAAAGAAAGCAATTTGGCAAACCGATCGGCCAAAATCAGGGTGTCGGCTTTAAACTTTCTGATATGGCGACCGAAGTGGAAGCTGCGAAACTATTAATCTTCCGTGCTGCCGACTTGATCTCAAGAGGAGAACCATGCCGAACAGAAGCATCGATGGCAAAGCTCTGCGCCTCCCAGGCTGCAGTCAAAGCATCGATCGAAGCAGTCCAGATCTACGGCGGATACGGCTACACCAAAGAGTACCCGGTAGAACGCCTATTCCGTGACGCCAAAGTAACCGAAATCTACGAAGGCACAAGCGAAATCCAGAGAATGGTCATCAGTAAGAACCTATTGAAATAAAACATTTAACGAAACATTTTTGAAATTAACTAAAAGCCTTTAATAAGACCACAAAGCGACACATCGTTGCTCCCCTTAAAAAAGATTGAATAAATCTTTTTGCAGGAGCGCAAGCGACAAGTCTCGTCGATTTAAATGAATCGTCAAGCTCGCTTGTAAGAGGCTTTTAAACCGTAAGAGACGCCGGGGAGCAATAACACTGAAATAACTCAAAGATAAAAAGGGGAGAAACCAAATGAATTTCCAACTATCAGAAGAACACGAAATGCTAAGAAAAATGGTCAGAGACTTCGCTAAAAAAGAAGTCGAACCAACAGCAGCGGAACGCGACGAAGAAGAACGCTTCGACCGGGGCGCTTTCAACAAAATGGCGGAACTTGGCCTTACAGGAATCCCGTGGGACGAAAAATACGGAGGCATCGGCTCGGACTACCTGGCATACGTTATCGCAGTTGAAGAACTTTCACGTGTGTGTGCATCCACAGGCGTAACGCTTTCAGCTCACACATCACTTGCTGGCTGGCCGATCTATACATTCGGGACAGAGGAGCAAAAGCAAAAGTTCCTTCGCCCGATGGCAGAAGGCAGCAAGATGGGTGCATACGGCCTAACAGAACCAGGCTCAGGATCAGACGCGAGCGGCATGAAAACCACTGCGAAGCTTGAAGGCGACCACTATGTACTAAACGGCTCTAAAATCTTTATTACAAACGGTGGAGAAGCGCAAATCTATGTTGTCTTCGCGCAAACCGATAAAGAAAAAGGACACCGGGGCATCACAGCGTTTATCGTAGAAGAAGGAACACCGGGCTTTTCCATGGGTAAGAAAGAAAAGAAACTGGGTATCCGTTCATCCCCTACATTAGAAATCATATTTGAAGACTGCAAGATTCCGGCAGAAAATCGACTTGGCGAAGAAGGAGAAGGCTTTAAGATCGCGATGAAAACCCTTGACGGGGGCCGTAACGGAATCGCTGCCCAGGCGGTCGGGATCGCACAGGGCGCTCTTGATGCTGCTGTAGCTTATGCAAAAGAAAGAAAGCAATTCGGAAAACCGATCGGTGAAAACCAGGGTATCGGATTCAAGCTTGCAGACATGGCAACAAAAGTAGAGGCAGCAAGACTGCTAACCTATCAGGCGGCCTGGAGAGAAAGCCAGGGTATCTCTTACGGAAAAGAATCCGCGATGTCTAAGCTGTATGCAGGCGATATTGCGATGGAAGTAACTACAGAAGCGGTTCAGGTATTCGGCGGATACGGCTATACAAAAGATTATCCGGTAGAGCGCTATATGCGTGATGCGAAGATCACCCAAATTTATGAAGGCACACAGGAAATTCAGCGACTTGTTATTTCAAGAATGCTTTTAAAAGATTAATTGGAGTTGTTTTGGATGCATCCACTGGCAGAACGGATAAAAAACAAGGATGAAAGAGCGCTGGCACGGGCCATTTCCCTCGTGGAAAACGATAGTCCCGAGAAGCTTTCCCTGTTAAAGGATATCCACCCGATGACAGGAAGGGCCCACTATGTTGGCATAACAGGTTCTCCAGGAGCAGGGAAGAGCTCGCTTGTGAACCGGCTGATCACCTATTTACGCTCGCTTGATTTAAAAGTGGGAATTGTAGCAGTAGATCCAACGAGTCCTTTCAGCGGAGGGGCTTTGCTCGGGGACAGAGTACGGATGGCAGAACATTTCACAGATCCGGGCGTGTTCATTCGCAGTATGGGAACACGGGGTAGCCTCGGCGGGTTGTCGAGAACAACGAAAGAAACAGTCAGGCTGCTCGATGCCTATGGATTCGATGTGATCTTGATTGAAACGGTCGGAGTCGGGCAATCCGAACTCGATATTATGAAAATTGCCGATACGATCACAGTTGTTTTAAATCCTGGCAGCGGTGACGTTGTCCAGGTGTTTAAAGCGGGCATCATGGAAATCGCCGATGTATTCGTCGTAAATAAGGCTGACCTGCCAGGCGTGCAAAAATTGCTTACTGAACTTGAAAGCATGCTTGACATTGTAAAGCATGATGCTGATTGGAGGCCTCCTGTCGTACAGACGGTCTCTGTGAAAAACCAGGGGATCGACGAAATGTGGAAAGAGATCGACCATCATAGACAGGAAATTGAACGGACAGGCGAAAGGGAAAGAAGAAGAAAAGCCAATCTTGAGCGGGAAGTTCTTGAGGTCGTTCATTACGAATTAATGCGCGAGATACAAAAGCGAGAAGAAGATACTGGATACGAATGGTTAGAGGATGTCGAGAAAAACCGGGTCGACCCTTATTCGGCGGCCCAGCGGATTTTAAGAAAGTGGACAGAAAATCCAACATAAGAAAATGACTTCATAGGAGATGAGAGTATCGTGAAAAAGAATGTTCCTTCGATGGTGAAGGATGAGAAGCTCATCCAAAAGCGACGGAACCAGATGATCAAGGCCGCGGTCTCTTTGTTCAAGGAAAAAGGATTTCATCGAACCACGACCCGTGAAATTGCCAGGGTAGCCGGCTTTAGCATCGGCACGCTGTATGAATACATTCGAAAAAAAGAAGATGTGTTATACCTGGTCTGTGATTCGATTTACGATGAGGTCCGAGAAAGGCTCGAAAACGCCATCGATGTTGATAAAAGCGGACTGGAAAAACTCAAGCAGGCAGTTCATGCGTTTTTTAAAGTGATGGATGATATGCAGGATGAAGTGCTCGTCATGTATCAGGAGACAAAGTCACTGCAACAGGAAGCCCTGCCGTATGTACTGAAGAAGGAAATCGGTATGGCTGAAACGTTCGAAAAGCTGCTGAAGCACTGCGTGGATGAAAAACAGTTGGAGCTGAGCGATAAAGAGATCCAATGTGTGGCACATAATATACTTGTTCAGGGACAGATGTGGACGTTTAGAAGATGGGCGCTTCACAGCCTGTATACGTTGGAAGAGTATGCAGACATACAGCTCGGGCTTATGCTTAATGGAATCGAGAAAGGGAAGGTTTCGTCATCGGTGTAACGAAGGGGCAATTATTGCTCCCCGGCGACTCTATTGTTGTCTTACTTTTTGAAAGAAAACCTGACAGACAAAAAAGCAAAACACATAAGGAGGTAAATGGGATGAGTACGGTTGATATTTATCGTCCGAAGAACCATGTTCGGTTTGTGACGGCGTCGAGTCTGTTTGATGGGCATGATGCCTCCATTAATATTATGCGGAGAATTTTGCAGGCAAGCGGTGCTGAAGTGATACACCTTGGACATAACCGCTCCGTCGAAGAAGTGGTGAACGCAGCGATTCAGGAAGACGTTCAGGGAATCGCTATTTCCTCTTACCAGGGCGGACATATGGAATACTTTAAATACATGTATGACCTGCTTCAGGAAAAAGGGGCACCGCACATTCGCATTTATGGCGGAGGCGGGGGTGTTATCATCACTCGTGAAATCAAGGAACTGCATGAATACGGTATCGCCAGGATCTTCTCTCCAGAAGACGGCAGGGAGCATGGCCTTCAGGGCATGATCAATCAGATGGTCAAGGAGTGTGACTTCCAAACGGTCCGCCAGATTTCTAATCAAATGGAAAACCTTAAGGAGCGCGATCCACAAGCTGTTTCCAATCTGATTACCTTTGCAGAGGAATTTGGTTCAAAAAAATATGAGTCAACCAGCGGAGAAGTTGCTGCAACTGCTGAAAAAGTATTCACTGACTTGAAAAATATGACGACGGAAACGCCTGTAATCGGTATTACTGGAACAGGGGGAGCAGGTAAAAGCTCCCTGACAGATGAACTCGTTCGAAGGTTTTTAAACGAATTCGAAGATAAAACGGTAGCGATATTGTCCGTTGACCCGACAAAACAAAAAACAGGCGGTGCTTTGCTTGGTGACCGTATCCGCATGAACGCGATCCATAACGAGCGAGTATTCATGCGCAGCCTTGCGACGAGAAAATCGAAGACTGAACTTTCTGATGCGATCCGTGATGCACTAACAGTCGTAAAAGCTGCTGATTATGATTTGATCATCGTTGAAACGAGCGGGATCGGCCAGGGAGATGCCGAAATCGTAGAAATCTCGGACGTTGCGATGTACGTGATGACAAGCGAGTTCGGAGCACCATCCCAGCTTGAAAAAATCGATATGATCGATTTTGCTGACTTGATCGCGATCAACAAGTTCGAGCGAAAAGGCTCTGAAGACGCACTCCGCGATGTAAAAAAACAATACCAGCGCTCCCATATGCTGTTTGACAAAGACCTTTCTGAGATGCCGGTTTACGGCACAATCGCGAGCCAGTTCAATGACCCGGGAACCAACACCCTTTTTAAAGTGCTTGTTGATACGATAAATGAAAAATGTAACCTTGACTGGAAAACAGATATTGAAACAACTGACAAAGTAGAAAAGCTAAACCTGATCATTCCTGGTGACCGGCAGCAATATTTGAATGACATTTCCAGAACGGTTAAAGGCTATCATGAGTATGTGGAAAAACAAGTTAAGCTTGCTAGAAAAGCGTTCCAGATCGACGGAACCGTAAAAGCGCTTAAAGAAGCAGAAGATGATCACTCTGGAACCGTCAACATGCTTGAGAAAATGAAAGAAGAAACGCTCGAAAGTATGCACCCGGAAACAAGAAAGATCATAGAAAACTGGCCGGAAGTAAAAGAAAAGTACGCTGCACAGGAGTTTGTTACAAAGATCCGCGATAAGGAAATCGTTACGGAGCTTCAAACGAAAAGCCTTTCAGGACTTGATATTCCTAAAGTTGCGCTTCCGAAATATGAGGACTGGGGAGAAATTGTCCGCTGGGTCCTAAAAGAAAACGTGCCGGGTTCATTCCCGTTCACGGCAGGAGTGTTCCCTTTCAAGCGTAAAGGGGAAGACCCGAAACGGCAGTTTGCAGGGGAAGGAACTCCAGAACGTACAAACCGGCGCTTCCACTATCTTTCAAAAGATGACGATGCAAAGCGTTTAAGTACGGCTTTTGACTCTGTAACATTGTATGGGGAAGATCCTGACTATCGTCCTGACATTTACGGAAAAGTCGGCGAAAGTGGTGTCAGCATCTGTACATTGGATGACATGAAAAAGCTGTATGCTGGTTTTGACCTTTGTTCACCGTCTACTTCGGTTTCAATGACGATCAACGGTCCGGCACCGATCATCCTTGCGATGTTTATGAATACGGCAGTCGAGCAGCAAATCGAAAAATTTGAAGAAGAAAAAGGCCGCTCCGCAACAGCAGAAGAGCTGGAAGAGATCAAAGCATATACGCTGAACACGGTGCGCGGAACCGTTCAGGCGGATATTTTAAAAGAAGATCAGGGACAGAATACATGTATCTTCTCAACAGAATTTGCGCTTCGCATGATGGGAGATATCCAGGAATATTTTATCGATAATCAAGTACGTAACTATTACTCTGTTTCAATCTCCGGCTACCATATCGCTGAAGCGGGAGCGAATCCGATTTCCCAGCTTGCATTTACGCTCGCGAACGGCTTTACCTATGTTGAGTACTACTTAAGCCGGGGAATGGACATCAACAAGTTTGCGCCGAACCTGTCGTTCTTCTTCAGTAACGGACTTGATCCGGAATATACCGTTATCGGACGTGTCGCTCGCCGAATCTGGTCTACTGTTATGAGGGATAAATACGGTGCGAACGAGAGAAGCCAGAAGCTGAAATACCATATCCAGACATCAGGACGCTCGCTCCATGCCCAGGAAATGGACTTCAACGACATCCGTACGACGCTTCAGGCATTGATGGCGATTCAGGACAACTGTAACTCGCTTCACACGAATGCATATGATGAAGCGATCACCACACCATCAGAAGAGTCTGTTCGAAGAGCGATGGCGATCCAGATGATCATTTCAAAAGAGCTTGGTTTAACGAAAAACGAAAATCCTCTTCAAGGTTCTTTCATTATCGATGAATTAACAGATCTTGTAGAAGAAGCGGTATTAATGGAGTTTGAACGAATCAATGCCCGCGGCGGCGTACTGGGAGCGATGGAAACGCAGTATCAGCGCGGTAAGATCCAGGAAGAATCTATGTATTACGAAATGTTGAAGCATACAGGGGAGCTTCCGATCATCGGAGTCAACACATATCGCAATCCGAACCCTCCTGCAGAAGAAGAATTCAACCTGCAGCTGGCCCGTGCTTCAAAAGAAGAAAAAGAGCAGCAAATCGCCAACTTGAAAGCGTTCCAGGAACGAAATGCAGGCAAAACAGAAGAAGCGCTAAAACGTCTGCAAGAAGCTGCCCTTACAAACGGAAACATCTTCGAAGAATTAATGGAAACAGTAAAAGTAGCAAGCCTTGGCCAAATCACAACCGCACTATACCAGGTAGGCGGAAAATACCGTCGTAACATGTAACATAAAAAAAGCAGCAATAAAACTTCTTTTTACTTGTAAAACAAAAAAGTTCATATTATCTTTAATGGAAAGGGGAAACCCTTTCCCTTTATTTGTAATACAATAATAACTTCAACCTGTTTACAAGAATAAAAGAATGGCAACAATTTAAATAGAGTTATAATCAATTTCTTAATATTTTTAAATGGGACCACAAAGCGTTACATCTTTGCTCCCCCAAAAAAAAGATTGATGAAATCTTTTTTTGTAAGAGCGTTAGCGATTGGCACGTTGTTTTGAGAGCTACGTCAAGCTTGCTTGTAAGAAGCTCTTGAAACATAAGTGCCGAGGGGGAGCAAAACTGTCCCTTTCTTTGAAGATATTTTGCCTTCTTCTATAGCATATCTAACCAAACTTTGTTTATAATGAATGGTATGATTTTCAAATCAAGACTAAGATCCTATGTTACCGTTCAGAAATGAAAGGGAGTGCCTTAATTGAGTATGACAGACCAACTCACACCTGAAGAAATCCTGGAAACACCAATGATCGAAATCATGCATCATGTATTGTTGCAAGAAAAAAAACCATTGTCCTTCTATGCGCTCATGCAGCGTATCGGAGAATTGAAAAACATGCCCAATGAAGAAGTGAAGGAACGCCTTGCACAAGTCTATACAGATATAAATATCGACGGCCGCTTCGTAACACTTGGTGACAACCAATGGGGCCTAAAAAGCTGGTATCCTGTTGAACAGAGCCAGGAAGAGCTAGCGACAACCATCAAACCTAAAAAACAACGCAAAAAAGATGAAGATGCAGATGAGCTAGGCCTTTATGACGATCTTGATGATGACTTCGAAGACCTTGATGAAGACGTGGAATTCGACGAAGTGGATGATGAAGACTTTGCTGCCGACGACGCAGATCTCGATTTCGATGCGGACGAAGATTTTGACGAAGACGACGATGAAGATGAAGACTTTGCAGAAGATGAGTATGACCTGGAAGATGAAGACTAAAAATTATTTGTAAGACCGGTTGACTTTATAGGAGGAAATCGGTAGAATCATTTTTGGGCTTTACCAAACAGAAATTTAATAATTGAACGATAGAATAAAAACAAAAGCGCCCCCTCCAAATGGGAGAGGAGTCGCTTTTGTTTTTTTATATTTATAAGGGCTTTTATTCTTGTTTGAAATGGCTATCATATTTTTAAGTAGTTATCGAAGAGCGAATTATTCAGCCTATTAATACTCCTAAAAGGAAGTTCCCTTATTATAAAAGGCTCCTTTCTAAAAGATTGTTGCTTTTGCACATAAGCCATAAACTGCGACGTAAGTTACTGTTGACCGATACGGAAAGCGAACTGCCCGGAGTGGAAATCAATGCTGCAATTGCAGTTCATCTCTAATGAGAAGCTTATTAAGCAAGAAAGTATGGGAAGAGAGCTTTAAAAAAAGCGTATGAACGTGACACTGCCGCAACTAAACTTTGCAGGATAACATTATTTTTCCAAAACTTGTTTTCTTCTGCATGAGATATAAATCAATATGGCAAAACTACTTAACCGAGGAGGAATTCCAAATGACTAAAAAATACATCTTTGTTACCGGTGGTGTTGTTTCTTCACTGGGAAAAGGAATTACGGCAGCGTCTCTCGGCCGTTTATTAAAAAATCGCGGTATCAATGTTACCATTCAAAAGTTTGACCCATACATTAACGTCGATCCGGGTACGATGAGTCCGTATCAGCATGGAGAAGTTTTTGTAACAGACGATGGAGCGGAAACAGATCTAGACCTTGGTCACTATGAGCGCTTCATTGACATAAATCTTTCTAAAAACAGCAACGTAACAACAGGAAAGATCTACTCTACTGTTTTGAGAAAAGAACGCCGCGGTGACTACCTTGGCGGAACAGTTCAAGTTATTCCGCATATTACGAACGAAATCAAAGAACGTGTCTTCCGAGCAGGAAGAGAAACGAACGCTGATGTCGTTATCACAGAAATCGGCGGAACTGTCGGAGACATCGAAAGCTTGCCTTTCCTTGAAGCGATTCGCCAGATTAAAAGTGATATCGGAAAAGAAAATGTAATGTATATCCATTGTACGCTCCTTCCATATTTAAAAGCGGCAGGAGAAATGAAGACGAAACCAACCCAGCACAGCGTAAAAGAATTGCGGAGCCTTGGCATCCAGCCAAACGTAATCGTCGTTCGAACTGAAATGCCTGTTCCTCAGGAAATGAAAGACAAAATCGCGCTCTTCTGTGATATCGATAAAGACGCGGTAATCGAAGCACAGGATGAGGATACATTGTATAAAGTACCTTTGTCCCTGCAGAAGCAGCATCTTGATGATATAGTTTGTAACCATTTGAAGCTAAAATGCGGCGAAGCAGACATGGAAGAGTGGAAACAGCTCGTCGATAAAGTAAGGAACCTGTCCAGGAAAACAAAGATCGCGCTTGTAGGTAAGTATGTTGCTCTTCAGGATGCTTATATCTCCGTGGTAGAATCACTGCGACATGCGGGCTACGCATTCGATGCAGATATCGATATCAAATGGATCGATTCAGAAACAGTTACAGAAGAAAACGTTGGGCAATTGTTAAATGACGTTGATGGCGTTCTAGTGCCGGGCGGTTTTGGAGATAGAGGGATCGAAGGGAAAATTTCAGCTATTAAGTATGCCAGAGAAAACAAAATTCCTTTCCTTGGGATTTGCCTGGGTATGCAGTTAGCATCAGTAGAATTTGCCCGCAATGTTTTAAACCTTGAAGGAGCACACTCTGCTGAAATTGATCCAAAAACAGACTACCCGATCATTGACCTTCTTCCAGAACAAAAAGATATTGAAGATCTTGGCGGAACGCTAAGACTTGGATTATATCCTTGTAAGCTTCAAGAAGAAACAAAAGCTTACAATGCATACAGTGACGAAGTGATCTATGAACGCCATCGCCATCGTTACGAGTTCAATAATGAGTATCGCCAGCGAATGGAAGAGGCAGGGTTCCAGTTCTCAGGGACAAGCCCGGATGGCCGTCTTGTGGAAATTATTGAAGTAAAAGACCATCCATGGTTCGTTGCATCCCAGTTCCATCCGGAATTCACTTCTCGTCCAACAAGGCCACAACCATTGTTCAGAGAATTTATCGGAGCAACTTTAAACAAATAACATCAGGAAACGCCCTTATTCAAACAGGGCGTTTTTTAATTGCCGTTTTAAATTTATTAAAAAGTAAAATCAATCTTGACTAACAGAACGTTTGTTCGTATAATAATTTTAAAGAAAGCTAAAGTTTCTCTCTCAAACTTTAGCGCCTTGAAACGTTTTTCTTTTTATCCTCAGATAAATGGGAGAAGACAGAACAAGGCGCCGACAGTTCGGCTCGCGCTAGAGGCTTATGCAGAGGTAATGTCCAAGTTATGTAACCAGCGGGAGGTTGAGGTGGTCTTGCGAGGAATTACAGGGAGTGAGTCTCCCCGACAACTATAATTCTTCCAGTATTTACAAATTCCTTCTTATTTTTTGAAAATTTTTATTTTTATTTTCTATTTAGGTCGAAATTTGTGGAATAAGTTGTCTCTGCAAGTAAAAGAGACAATTAAAGATCCAGTTCATGTTCCTGCAGAATTTCCGTCGTGGTCAAAAATAAGGCAAAGTAACAATATAGAGCTGCCATTGCGGAAGGGAAGCCGACTCTGTTTCCGTCTTCACCAGGTACAAGGGCATCCACCTGCTTTGTATCAAGATGAAAATCAACCTCATTCACAAAAAGCCGTTCTTCCTCTTTTCTTGTTGCGGAAATGCCGATCACTACTGCACCTTTTTCTCTTGCTTCTTTTGCAAGATCGGCTGCCTTCTGGTCCTCTGAAAATCTTGTAGCCAGTACTACCCCATCTTGAGGAATAAGCTCTGCCATTTTCCCACCTTTTATTAAAAAATCAGTGGCAGGCAATGTTTGAGCTCCATAAACCGCTTCATAAGAAACAGCCTGCATCTCATCTACGCCATGGAAGTAAAGTGTTCCTCCGGCAGACAACACCTGGGTAAACACCCGAGAAATATCTTCGATCATCATCTCTTCTTGCTCCTGAATCTTATTAAAAGTTCCCATTAACTGAGTAGTAAAAATCTTTAACATCGTTTCCGTCCTTTCATTCATTAATAACTATCAGACATTATAACGTTTTAGAATGCAAGGTACAAAAATCAAGGTTATCATTATTGATAGGGCCGGGGAGCAAAAATACTATTAATCATCTCTGCAATAAATATAAATCCCGATTGCCTAAAAAACCTTGAAGGAATCCTACTAATCACAGAGAATAACTTACAAAAGGAGAATTTATGCATAGTTGGAGGCTACATTCATGAAGAAAAAAATCTTAATTGTCGATGACCAATATGGAATACGGATCCTTCTTAACGAGATATTCCAAAAAGAAGGCTATGAGACATACCAGGCTGCTAACGGTGTTCAGGCCCTTTCGATCGTAAAAAGCGAAGATCCGCAACTTGTCATATTAGATATGAAAATTCCAGGAATGGATGGACTTGAAATATTGAAGAGAATCAAGGAAATGGAAACAAAAGCCCAGGTAATCATCATGACAGCATACGGAGAACTGGACATGATCCACGAAGCGATAGAACTCGGAGCGGTCACCCATTTCGCAAAACCGTTCGATATCGATGAAATACGTGAAGCGGTAAGAAAAGAACTCCCGTTAAACAGTTGATAACCAGTAGCGGAAAAAGGATAGCGCTTTCATAAAAAACCTTGATAAATCAAGCGTTTGCCCTTCTTTTATTATGTTGATATGCTATAATAGAACCGGTAATTGGAGTTGCATAAAAGGCGTTATTATTTTCCTGATCCATACATAAAACCCATCCATTTATGCCATGTTGTAGAAGAATAGCAATAGATTTCTATTACGCCATTTGCTCCACAAAATGTTCAAGTAAGTATTCAACAATCTAAGGAGGATCTTACAATGCCTTTAGTTTCCATGAAAGAAATGCTCGAAAAAGCAAAAGCAGAAAGCTATGCTGTCGGGCAGTTTAACCTAAATAATCTTGAGTTCACTCAAGCGATTTTACAGGCCGCACAGGAAGAAAAGTCTCCGGTTATTTGCGGTGTGTCCGAAGGTGCTGCGCGTTACATGGGCGGTTTCAATTTCGTTGTGAAAATGGTTGAAGCGCTTATGGAAGAGTATGAAGTGACTGTACCTGTTGCGATTCACCTTGACCACGGTTCAAGCTTCGAAAAATGCATGCAAGCGATGAAAGCTGGATTTACTTCCGTTATGATCGATGGTTCCCATTATCCGCTTGAAGAAAACATCGCGCTTACAAAGAAAGTTGTAGAAGCTGCACATGCAGTCGGTGTTTCTGTTGAAGCTGAGCTTGGCAGAATCGGCGGCCAGGAAGATGACTTGATCGTTGACGACGCTGAAGCAGCATACGCGATTCCGGAAGAGTGTGAGAAATTGATCAACGAAACTGGTGTAGACTGCTTTGCTCCAGCACTTGGTTCTGTACACGGTCCATACAAAGGCGAACCGAACCTTGGATTTGATCGCATGGAACAAATCAGTAAATTGACTGGTGTTCCGCTTGTTCTTCATGGCGGTACTGGCATCCCTACAAAAGATGTTAAGAAAGCAATCGAGCTTGGCCATGCAAAAATCAATGTTAATACAGAAAGCCAGATTTCTTCTTCTAAAGCCGTTCGCCAGGTTCTAGAAGAAAAGCCTGATCTGTATGACCCGCGTAAATATCTTGGGCCTGCACGTGAAGCTATTAAAGAAACAGTTAAAGCAAAAATGCGTGAGTTTGGTTCTTCCAATAAAGCGTAAGCAAAAATAGAAAGGAAGCCGCCTGGATCATTTGGGCGGTTCCTTTTCATATCACTTCCATCCAGGCGCTCATCATCGCATTTCCCTCTGCCATAGACATCATTAAAAACGATACGCCTGCCACTCTGTTTGTCACCCGGACTCCGACGTTTAAGTTTGGCTTTTTCAAGGTAAATTCTTCATAGAATAGAATCCTCTAAATTAGTACAACCAAAGAAGCAATTTTAAGAGAAATAAGCCAATTTGATAGAATTATGTTACTATTTTATAGTAAACGCTTTCGAACAATAGAAAAGGAAGTGATCCAGTGAAGATTTTTATAGATACTGCAAATGTAAGTGAAATTAAAGAAGCATATGACATGGGGATTGTATCAGGTGTTACGACAAACCCATCTTTAGTAGCGAAAGAAAACGTGGATTTTCATGACCGCCTGCGAGAAATTACAAGTTTTGTAAAAGGATCAGTAAGCGCAGAGGTAATTTCGACAGAAGCAGATGGAATGGTGGAAGAAGGAAAAAAACTTGCTGACATCGCACCGAATATCACCGTGAAAGTCCCGATGACAGGAGAAGGCCTGAAAGCTGTTAAAGAATTCAAAGAGCTTGGCATTAAAACGAATGTTACCCTTGTTTTTTCTGCGAATCAGGCATTGCTTGCTGCAAGAGCGGGAGCATCGTATGTATCGCCATTTTTAGGCCGTCTTGATGATATTGGGCAGAACGGATTAGACCTTATTGCGCAGATTGCTGAAATTTTTGGTTTGCATGGAATCGAGACGGAGATTATAGCAGCGAGCATCCGCCACCCGATGCATGTAACAGATGCAGCCCTGGGAGGCGCTCATATTGCTACAATGCCGTTTAAGGTCGTCCAGCAAATGCTTAAGCACCCATTAACAGACGCTGGAATCGAAAGGTTCCTTGCAGATTGGGAAAATGCACAAAAAGGCTAAGCAAAAGTAAAAGGTTTAGTATTAGGAAAAAAGTAAAATTTTAATCTGATTTATAAAAATTGGCATGAACTTCCTAATTATGCTCATACTAAAACTAACGTATGAAAATAAGGTGTTTTTGCTTAAAACTTGAACAGCGTGCAAGGAAGGGAGACAGTTATGGAAAAGTTAATGATCGCCGGAGGACAGCCTCTAAGTGGAACCGTACAAGTAAGTGGAGCTAAAAACAGCGCAGTTGCTCTTATACCGGCGGCTATTCTTGCTGAATCAACAGTGACGATTGACCATTTGCCAAATATTTCAGATGTTGCAATCCTACGTGATTTACTTGAAGAAATTGGCGGTAAAGCTGAGTTGGATGGTACAACATTAACCGTTCATCCAGAAAACATGATTGCGATGCCGCTTCCAAATGGACGAGTTAAAAAGCTTCGTGCTTCTTATTATCTAATGGGCGCTATGCTCGGGCGCTTCAAAAAGGCAGTGATCGGCCTTCCGGGTGGATGTAACCTTGGCCCTCGCCCGATCGACCAGCATATCAAAGGGTTTGAAGCACTCGGAGCAAAAGTGACGAATGAACAGGGAGCGATTTACCTTCGTGCGGACGAGCTGATAGGTGCTCGCATTTATCTTGACGTTGTTAGTGTCGGAGCTACGATTAACATTATGCTTGCTGCAGTCAGGGCAAAAGGTCGGACAGTGATTGAAAATGCTGCGAAAGAGCCTGAAATTATTGATGTCGCAACGCTTTTAACAAGTATGGGCGCAAAGATAAAAGGTGCCGGTACAGATGTTATTCGCATTGATGGTGTCGATGAACTGCATGGCTGTTATCATTCGATCATCCCGGATCGCATTGAAGCAGGGACATATATGATTATGGGAGCTGCAGTGGGAAAAGACCTGGTCATCGATAACGTTATCTCTCAGCACCTTGAGTCCCTTATAGCTAAATTGCGTGAAATGGGTGTTACGATTGAAACAAACGAAGATCAGGTTTTTGTACAGGCTCCTGATAAGCCGTTAAAGAGTGTAGATATTAAAACACTTGTCTACCCAGGATTTCCAACCGATCTTCAACAGCCTTTTACATCCCTTTTAACAAAAGCTGCGGGAAGCAGTGTTGTAACTGACACTATTTATTCTGCCCGCTTTAAACATATTGACGAGCTCCGCAGGATGGGAGCCAATGTAAAGGTAGAAGGCAGATCGGCGATCATTAACGGTCCGTTGAAGCTGCAAGGAGCCAAGGTGAAGGCTTCAGATCTTCGTGCGGGAGCATCATTAGTCGTTGCTGGCTTAATGGCGGATGGTATCACTGAGATATCCGGTATCGAGCATATCGATCGTGGTTATGAAAAGCTTGTTGAAAAGCTTTCAAGCCTTGGGGCGGATATCTGGCGTGAGGAAATGGATGTTGAAGAAATGAAAGAAGTCGAAAGTTCTTGATGAGCATTCATAAAGAAAATCGTTACTGGAACGATTTTCTTTTGATTTTAACCTGAAAGCGTTTTACTTTTCGTATACAATAGAGAAGAGAGAAAAAATTGCGAGCCCGAAAGCAATGGGGGAGGAGAAAATCATGGAAAGAAGTTTATCAATGGAGCTTGTCCGTGTAACAGAAGCTGCTGCTTTAGCTTCTGCTAGATGGATGGGAAGAGGCAAGAAGGAAGAAGCTGATGATGCTGCTACTTCTGCAATGAGAGATGTATTTGATACTGTGCCGATGAAAGGGACGGTTGTAATCGGGGAAGGGGAAATGGATGAAGCCCCGATGCTGTATATCGGAGAAAAGCTAGGAACAGGTTACGGGCCTCGTGTCGATGTAGCTGTAGACCCGCTTGAAGGGACAAACATTGTCGCTGCCGGCGGATGGAATGCGCTTGCGGTGCTTGCGGTTGCTGACCACGGTAACTTGCTTCATGCTCCTGATATGTATATGGACAAGATTGCAGTTGGACCTGAAGCGGTAGGAAAAGTGGACATCAATGCGTCTGTCCTTGACAATTTAAAAGCGGTTGCGAAAGCAAAGAACAAGGATGTCGAGGATTGTGTGGCGATCGTTCTAAACCGTAAACGACATGAAAAGATCATCCAGGAAGTTCGGGATGCAGGGGCAAGAATTAAACTGATTTCAGACGGTGATGTTGCAGGTGCGATCAATACGGCGTTTGAAGATACAGGTGTAGATATTTTGTTTGGCTCAGGAGGAGCTCCCGAGGGTGTTCTTGCTGCAGTGGCATTAAAGTGCCTTGGAGGAGAAATTCAGGGAAAGCTTCTTCCTCAAAACGATGAAGAACTAAAACGCTGCCATGGAATGGGCATTTCTGATATTAATAGAGTGCTTCGGATGGAAGACCTTGTGAAAGGCGATGACGCAATCTTTGCTGCTACAGGTGTAACGGATGGAGAGCTTCTAAAAGGTGTTCGATTCAAGGGAACCTTTGGAACGACAAGCTCTGTTGTCATGAGAGCGAAGTCTGGAACTGTCCGCTTCATTGACGGGAAGCATAGCCTTCATAAAAAACCAGACCTTGTTATTAGACCATAATGGCCTTATAATCTATATATTAAGAGGTAGTGCGTTTCATGCGCGCTACCTTATAACTGTTTAAAAGTTGAATAATTCATGTTAATATGGGTAAAATAAAAATTGTGTTTTGTTTTTTGATTCATCTTCTATGTTAAGATTCCTCATCATGGAAAATTCCTGCTCTAAAACTCCATGTACCTCTTAAGGAATTACATATTCAGCCCTACAAGGACGAATTTCTTTTTGGTCGTTTATTTAAAATTTAATTTTTTCAAAGAAAGCAGATCTGTTTGTTTTTCTTCTTTTAAACAATGTTTTAATTGTTTGTTTTTCTATGGATGTTTTTCGAAAAGAGTGTTGGTGGGAATGAACGTATAATAGACAGGCATCGTGTAGCTTGTTTCAAGCAATATTTAAAAATCAGAAGTGTGGTGTCATAATGGGAGTTAATTTATCAGAATTAGAAGGTATGAAACTAAAAGATTTGTACGAAAAAGCCAAAGAATACAAAGTCTCATACTATAGCAAACTTAACAAAAGAGAACTTGTTTTTTCGATTCTTAAAGCTCAGGCTGAACAATCCGGCCTATTGTTTATGGAAGGGGTTCTTGAAATTATCCCTTCAGAAGGCTTTGGCTTTTTAAGGCCGATCAATTATTCGCCGAGCTCAGAGGATATTTATATTTCAGCATCCCAAATCAGGCGTTTTGACTTGAGAAACGGTGACAAAGTATCAGGAAAAGTTCGTCCGCCAAAAGAAAACGAGCGTTACTACGGTCTGTTGCATGTAGAAGCTGTTAACGGGGAAGATCCTGATTCCGCGAAGGAACGTGTACACTTCCCGGCGCTTACTCCGCTTTATCCTGAAAAGAAAATGGTGTTCGAAAGCAATCCGAAAAACATTTCGACGCGAATTATCGATATGATTGCACCGGTTGGTTTTGGACAGCGGGGATTGATTGTTGCCCCTCCAAAGGCCGGAAAAACGATGCTTTTAAAGGAAATTGCTAACAGTATCACAACCAATCATCCTGAAACCGAACTGATTGTGCTATTGATCGATGAGCGACCTGAGGAAGTGACCGATATCGAGCGCTCCGTTGATGGAGAAGTAGTGCATTCAACATTTGATGAAGTGCCGGAAAATCATATTAAGGTAGCAGAACTTGTGCTGGAACGTGCGATGCGCCTGGTAGAACATAAAAAAGATGTTGTGATTCTGCTTGACAGTATCACACGTCTTGCAAGAGCATACAACCTTGTAATCCCTCCGAGCGGCAGAACCCTGTCCGGTGGTATTGACCCGGCTGCGTTCCATCGTCCTAAACGTTTCTTTGGTGCGGCAAGGAATATTGAAGAAGGCGGAAGCTTAACGATTTTGGCAACTGCCCTTGTCGAAACCGGGTCACGTATGGATGATGTAATTTACGAGGAATTTAAAGGAACAGGAAATATGGAGCTTCATCTCGACCGTCGCCTTGCAGAAAGAAGAATTTTCCCGGCGATCGATATCAGGCGTTCTGGAACAAGAAAAGAGGAAATGCTTTTGCCGAAAGAGCAGCTTGAAATGTTATGGTCGATCCGTAAAAGTATGGACGATTCGATGGAATTTGTGGAGCATTTCTTGAAACGGATGAAGAAAACGAAGACAAACAAGGAATTTTTCGATATATTTGAGAAGGAAAAAACTGGCTCTTCACGCAGGTAAGAGAGATGATATAATAGGGAACGGCAAAGCGGGAAAGACCTATGCTGAGGGTAATGACAAAGTTTTTTATTCCTCATTGCATATATGGATACTCCCTGTTATAATATTTCTATGTGTTTAGGAATGACTGCCCGGAATTTTCGGGCATCCTATAAAGTTAACTCTGTTTCCTCAGGACTCAGGGCGGAAGGAGATGAAAAGCATGAAACAAGGAATTCATCCTGGTTATGAAAAAGTAACAGTTACTTGTGCATGCGGAAACGAATTTGAAACTGGTTCTTCAAAAGCTGAAGGCGTAAAAGTTGAGGTTTGTTCCGAGTGCCATCCATTCTACACAGGCCGTCAGAAGTTTGCTGAAGCCGGTGGACGTGTAGATCGCTTTAGAAAAAAATACAACCTTAATAAGTAAGGCTGGTAAACAGGCAAGTACTTCTCTTGCCTGTTTTTTTACTCGCACAAATTATTTTCGCACCTTCTAGTCAAAGCATGAAAAATTATACCAGGCATTCATACCATCTCCTGCGAAAAGATATTATGCCCCGATAATGGATACATACACTGATATCGTGACGGCATTTCAGGGTATTGAATAAGCTATTAAGAAATACCGGAAAGGAGAAGTCATCGCATGCAAGTCATGTCACGCCCCGGTTGGATCGAAGTCATTTGCGGAAGCATGTTTTCCGGCAAATCGGAAGAATTGATTCGCCGGGTGAAAAGAGCTACCTACGCCAAGCAAAAGGTTAATGTTTTTAAACCGAAAATCGATGACCGTTATAGTGAAGAAGCGGTTGTTTCCCATAATGGAATGTCTGTAATGGCTGTTCCTGTTGAAAATTCACTCGATATTTTTGATTTATTAGTGGATGATGTCGAGATTGTCGCAATCGATGAAGTCCAGTTTTTTGATGAAGATATTACAATGGTTGCACAAAAGTTGGCTGATCAAGGGGTAAGAGTCATTGTAGCTGGTTTAGACCAGGACTTTAGAGGAGAATCATTTGGCCAGATGCCGCAGCTTTTAACAATGGCGGAATTTGTGACAAAATTGCAGGCCATTTGCGTATCCTGTGGATCACCTGCAAGCAGGACTCAGCGATTGATCGATGGCGATCCAGCCCATTATGAGGATCCGATAATCCTTGTGGGTGCTTCAGAGTCATATGAACCTCGCTGCCGCCATTGTCATGAAGTGCCGGGGAAGTCCCATTCTCCAAATAAAACCGAAAACTCTGAATTAGTGAAGTAGCTGTTTCTAAGGAAACGGCTCTTTTTTTTGCTTAAAAAATTCCATCCATTGTTTTACGCAGCAAATTTCCTTTAATTGGTCTTATAGATGGTACATTTTTCTTCGTCTTCTTTATCGTGGGACAGGGCACGCTAAGTGCAGGAGGTGTCCTAGATGAAAAAAGGTTTAATGATCGCTGGAATCATTCCGGTGCTTCTTGCAGCTTGTTCGCCGCTTCAATCCTCAGGGGCAAGGGACCGGAATGAAATTCAAAACATATATGAAACAAATTTAAACCCGAATAACTACCGAAACATGAATGCTAACAAGCCGACACTCAGTAACGACCAGGCGAAGATAAGAGAAGCTGTTAATCGGATTGACGGAGTTAGAGCAGGCATGGTAGCAATTGTTGGGAACATTGCTTATGTTAATGTTAAATTCACAAAAGACATTAAACAGGAAGATCGCAGGGATTACCTGAATGAAATTGAAGAAAAAGTGTATAAGGAAGTTCCCCGGTATAAAATCCGTGCCAGAGAATCGTAAAGGACGCTCCTTCCCGGAGAGTCCTTTTATTACCGTATAGAAAATATACCTTTTAGCAGAGAAGAAGGTTCGCCGTTTTTGAAAAGTTTTAGGAAAGATAGCGCAATTCTCCGTCGGCGAGTTTTCTATCTTATGTTGCCCGCCTTGCAGCCTGTTGAATCGGATCCCATACACTGTTGTAAGGTGGAGAGTAAGCAAGATCAAGATCTTCCATATCGTGTAGAGTCATCTGGTGAAACAATGCAGTAGCAAGCACATCCACCCTTTTATCAACGCCGTGTTTCCCTATAAATTGCCCGCCTAGAATCCTCTGGTTATCCTTTCGGAATGTAATCTTTACCTTCAGTTTCTCGGCATCAGGATGATAGCCAGCAATGTCGGTTGCTTCTGTATAACAGGAGTCGTAAGGAATTCTTAACGCTTCTGCTTCTTTTTCAGATATACCCGTCCTGCCCAGCGTAAGGTCAAGAAACTTGATTACAGAGGTTCCGACTATGCCTTTAAACGTTTTAGGGATTCCGGCCATATTCAATCCTGCGATTCGCCCCTGTTTATTTGCTGTCGTTCCGAGCGGGATAAAATCGTCTTTTTCTTTTACCAGGTTATAATGGACAGCACAGTCTCCGGCTGCATAGACATCCTTCACGTTTGTTTCCATGTAATGGTTGACCTTGATGGCCCCGTTTTCTGCCAGATGGATCGGTGTACCTTTTACAAACTCGGTGTTTGGCTTAACACCTACAGAAACGAGGACAAGATCCGCTTGATAGCTTCCTTTATCAGTTACGACCTGTTCGACACTCTTGCTGCCTTCGAATGCTTTTACCGCTTCTTTCGTTTTTACTTCTATCCCGTGTTTTTCAGCTTCTTCGTGTACAAACGTTGCCATGTCTTCATCAAAAATCCCGGCAAGATGAGAAGATAGTTCAATAATGGTTACTTTTTTTCCGAGGTGAACAAATGCTTCTGCCATTTCGAGTCCGATGTATCCACCGCCGATAACAGTAACATGTTCTACGTCTTTATCAAGCGAGCCCATTATTTCTTCTGCATCCGGTATTGTTTTTAGCATATGTATCCCCTCAAGATCAAACCCTTCCCATTTTGGATTAACAGGATTTACTCCTGTAGCAATCAACAGCCTGTCGTACTCGTATGAAAAGATTTCATGGGAATCTAACTTTGTTCCAGTCACAACTTTGTTGACTGTATCCACCTTTTCAACATTGTGTAACGTTCTGGCATCAATGCCGTACTTATCACGAAAAGTTTCCGCCCTGCGTGCGATGAGGTTTTCGGTCGATGGAATCAATCCGCTTATCACATAAGGAAGTCCGCACTGTCCGTAAGAATAAATCGAGCCTCTTTCAAGCGTGAGTACCTCTGCCTCTGAATCGTTCCTCACAATTTGCATCGCAGCACTCATACCGGCCGCATCTCCGCCGATCACTACATATTTCATTACCCATTCCTCCTTATCCCACGTTGCTTCTTTTTAGTATTCCCCGGGTAGTATTCTTATTAACATTTTTTTGGGTCAGACCCCGAAGTTAATTATCCACAAAAACAATGGGGTCAGACCCTGCTGTGATGTGTGGATAAAACAAAACGCGTTGGTAGAAAGATAACGTTGTTTAAATCTGTGGCATATACATAGTCAAGACGGTTTGAATAGGTATTGGGACGCCTTCTCCCGGGTTATCCAAAAAAACAGTGGGGTGTTGCCCGCTTTACTAATGGGCATTTGTATACTATAATTAGAATGTTATGCAATGATTAATGAGGTGAAAAAGCGTGTTAGAACGTTTAGAAGCGATAGAAGAGCGTTATGAAAAATTAAATGAGTTGCTTAGTGATCCAGAAGTTATTAATGATACAAATAAGCTGCGTGAGTATTCGAAGGAGCAGTCTGATCTGCAGGAGATTGTCCAGGTTTACCGCGTTTATAAAACTGTAACAGATGAATTAGAAGATGCAAAAGTGATGCTGGAAGAAGAAAAAGATCAGGAAATGCGTGAAATGGTTAAGCTTGAGCTCAATGAGCTGGAAGAACGTGAAGAAGAGCTTAGCGACAAACTGAAAGTCTTGCTTCTTCCAAAAGATCCTAACGACGATAAGAACGTTATCGTTGAGGTTCGCGGTGCTGCCGGTGGAGACGAAGCTGCATTGTTTGCCGGCGACCTATACCGTATGTACAGCCGATATGCTGAGGTGCAGGGCTGGAAGACAGAAGTTATCGAAGCGAGTTCCACGGAGCTTGGCGGTTACAAAGAGATTATCTTTATGATCAACGGTAACGGAGCTTATTCTAAGCTTAAGTATGAAAACGGAGCTCACCGTGTTCAGCGTGTACCATCTACAGAATCCGGCGGACGCATTCACACTTCGACTGCTACAGTCGCTGTACTGCCTGAAGCAGAAGAGGTTGAAGTAGAAATTCACGAGAAAGACATTCGTGTTGATACATTTACATCCAGCGGGCCAGGAGGGCAAAGTGTAAATACTACTATGTCTGCGGTTCGTTTAACACACTTGCCAACTGGGACAGTGGTATCATGCCAGGATGAAAAATCACAGATTAAAAACAAAGAAAAAGCAATGAAAGTATTGCGTGCACGTGTATATGATAAGTTCCAGCAGGAAGCACAAAAGGAATACGATGAAACCCGTAAATCTGCAGTAGGGACAGGGGACCGTTCGGAGCGTATTCGTACGTACAATTTCCCGCAAAACCGTGTAACAGACCACCGCATTAACTTAACGATTCAGAAGCTCGATCAGATTCTTCAGGGGAAGCTGGATGAGTTTATCGATGCGTTAATTACTGAAGAGCAAACCAGGTTAATGACAGAGGCTGGAGTGTGAACGTAACATGCGAAAAATTTACGAAGCCCTCAATTGGGCTTCTTCTTTTTTAGAAGAAAATGGACGCGAACCGTTTGCTGCTGAGTTGCTGCTTCGCCATGAACTGGGGGTCGATCGAACCGGCCTTTTCATGAAAATGCGGGACGGTATTCCAGAGGCTATGGAGCGGGCATTTGTTGAAAAGATTAAAGCCCATGCAACAGGTATTCCGCTTCAGCATCTTACAGGAACAGAAAGCTTTTACGGGCGCGAATTCACGGTTAACGAACATGTGTTGATTCCAAGGCCGGAAACAGAAGAACTCGTATTAGGAGTTATCGAAAGGTCCGCGAAGCTCTTTCCTGGAAGTGAGCCTTTATCACTTGTAGACGTTGGAACCGGGAGCGGGGCAATTGCGATTTCTCTGGCATTAGAGCTCGAACGGTCAAACGTGACCGCGATCGACATTTCTGAGGAAGCATTAAAGGTCGCCAAACAAAACGCAATCAACCTTCGTGCAGAGGTTTCCTTCTTGCATGGAGACCTGCTGCAGCCAATTATCGAACAGGGAAAGCGTTTTGACATCGTCGTCTCCAACCCTCCGTATATCTCGCAGGAAGATTACGAGCAGCTTGACCCGCTTGTGAGAGACCATGAGCCAATAACAGCTCTAGTTGGCGGAGAAGACGGTTACGAATTATACCGAAAGCTTGCCCACCAAATTCCTAAAGTATTAGCTCCTAAGGGGATCATCGCTTTTGAAGTCGGCGAAAAACAGGCGAAAACAGTCGCCGGCTTTCTAGAAGCCTCCTTTGGAAACAACATCAAAACAGAAATCGTAAAAGACATAAACGGAAAACAACGCATGGTCTTCGGACAGGTAGGATAACCATCCCGCCTGTCTTTTTCCATGGGTATATTTTAATTTTTAGCATTTAAATGAGACCACAAAGCGACACTTCTTTGCTCCCCCTAAAAAATAGATTGCCAAATCTATTTTATAAGAGCGTTAGCGACAAGTCTCTTGTGTTATAAAAGCTGCGTCAAGCTCGCTTGTAAGAAGCATTTATAACATAAGAGACGCCGGGGGAGCATAAGTGATACCATCTATTACTCCTCAGTTCGTCGAAATCCTTCGACTTATGTTGGAAGAAAACACGTTTGAACTCCGTATAACCTGTCCACACTGTTTGTAACAGAAAGGACGGGGAATAAAAATGAAAAAACAAGCACTTATCCATCTATTAATCTCTTTTATCATTGTTTTTACAAGCTTATCCTCAAGCCAGCCAAGAGCCTTTGCAGAACAGGATCCAAATGTTATCCCGGACGAAGCGATTCGCCTTCGCATCCTGGCAAACAGCAATTCTGATGCCGATCAATCAGTTAAGCGGCTCATCCGTGATAAAGTAAATGAATCGATCAATACATGGGTAAAGGATCTGACATCCATTGAAGCTTCACGAAAAGTGATCCGAAGCCATCTTGGTGAAATCAGCAATATCGTTAGCAATGAGCTTGAAGCAATGAACCTCGATGGCCAAAATTACAAGGTAGAATTTGCGAAAGTGCAGTTCCCTACTAAACTTTACGGAAACTATGTATATCCGGCTGGAAAATATGAGGCAGTGTTGATCACTCTAGGCGAAGGTCTTGGCGACAACTGGTGGTGTGTGTTGTTCCCTCCGTTATGCTTCCTTGATTTTGATAACGGGGATGCCGTAAAAGATGCAAACAATGAAAAAGCGGTGAATACTGAACAGGCTAAAGAAATCCAAACGGAAAAGGAAGAAGTAAAAGTAGAATTTTTCCTGGTAACTGTTTTTGATGGATTAGTAGACTTTGTGAAAAATCTATTTTAATGTAAACTGCCGGTGATATTTTTCCTTCCGATCTCATAGGTTTATAGAAATGGGAAATGGAGGGGGATCTATGACGGTAAATATCCGCAAGGCGGTCAAGGATGATAAAGTTTCGATTGCTAGAATGATAGAAAGAGCCGGTCTATTGAACCGGGAGTCTTTGCCTGATGTAGAAAACTTCCTGATTGCTGAAACGGTTGATGAAAATATTGTGGCAACGATCGGGCTCGAAAAATACGGGGATTTCGGTTTGCTGCGAACATTTGTAATGGACACAAATTATTGGGACGCGAAAAAAATGATGCAGTTTTTCCAGGTAGTATTTGATTATGGCGTGAAACAGGATTTAAAAGGGCTCTATCTACTAACAAAACGGCCATCCTTTATCTTTCAGGCGTTTGGTTTTCAAACAATATCGCAAACAGAAATCCCCACAGAAATGCTTCGTTCGAGTGCTGTTGAAAAGGCCATTATGAATAAATCTGTGATTATGTTTAAAAGCCTGTGAATAATCGAGAGAATAACTGCTAACTATCCCAAAATCTTGAATTTATCAACAGAGTTATACACAAAATCCGGGAACTTATTCACAACCTGTGAGTAATTTCTCTTTCTTTCTTTTTGAAGGGAAATCCGTTACGATACATAGTGGGAAAGTTAAACGAATTAAATAGGTAAAAAGGTACTCTAAAGGTAGGTTTTATAGGTCTTTAGCTACTGAAATGAGGCAAAAGAAAAAAGTAGGTGTTGTAAAATGAATGATATCCACACAAACGTTTGGGTTGTGGATGAAAATGTGGATAATTTAGAGAGTTGTGCACAAATAACGGAAAGTGCGGAGCTTCTGCAAAAAAATGAGGTGGTGGCATTTCCTACTGAAACAGTTTATGGGCTCGGCGGAAATGCTTTATCTGAAATAGCGATCGCTAAAATTTTTAAAGCAAAAGGACGCCCTGCAGATAATCCGTTAATTGTTCATGTTTCTTCCGTAAGCCAGTTAGATCAACTTGTAAAACACATTCCGGAGTCAGCCAGACCGTTGATTGAAGCGTTTTGGCCTGGCCCCTTAACGATAGTCATGCCTGGCGGGGCGCAGGTCGCGTCTAACGTTACAGCTGGGCTCGATACAGTAGCGATACGGATGCCAGATCATCCTGTTGCCCGAGCGCTTATCCATAAAAGCGGCATTCCACTTGCGGCCCCAAGCGCGAACCTTTCTGGAAAGCCTTCTCCGACAACAGCAGCTCATGTATATGAAGATTTAAAAGGAAGGATCGCCGGTGTCGTGGATGGGGGGCCAACAGGAGTAGGAGTTGAATCAACGGTAGTAGACTGTACGGGAGATGTCGTCACTATTCTTCGTCCTGGAGGAATTACGAGAGAACAACTGGAAGAGGTAGTTGGTAAGGTGTCTGTTGATCCAGCATTATCAAACGAAGGACAGGCCCCCAAATCTCCTGGCGTAAAGTATAAACACTACGCTCCACAGGCTCCGTTTACACTTGTTGAAGGCGATACAGAGGCGATACAGTCGCTGGTAAATGAAGCGAAAACAGAAGGCAAAAAGGTCGGGGTACTGGCAACCGAAGAATCCAAACATCATTATGATGCTGACCTGGTTATTTCCTGCGGGACAAGAAAAGACCTTGCTACCGTTGCCAATCGCTTATACGATGTATTGCGAGCTTTTGATAAAGAAAATGTGGATGTGATTTACGGCGAAACATTTCCAACTTCAGGCATGGGGGAAGCGGTTATGAACAGGCTTATGAAAGCTGCGAACGGGAGGATCATCAAGAAAGAATTTTTAGGTAATTAATGAAGTATTTCAAAAGTCATTCTTAAAGGAATGGCTTTTTTAATTTTTCTATTTTCTCGTACTTTTTAACTGGTTTTATGTTTTAACTTGAAAATATAGCGCTTTCATTGTATATTTGAATACGTATTCAAAAAGTGGAAATTTCAGAAAGTTGGTGAATAGTTGGAAAAAGTAGCGGTACTCGGGTGTGGCACGATGGGGCATTCTATTGCACTAAATGCAGCCTGGGCCGGGATAAGTGTAACAATGCAGGGCATAAGCGAAGCAGACCTGGACCAGGGATGGACGAATATGCTAAAGAAGCTGCAGATCATGCTGAATAACAATATTTTATCTGATTCAGAAGCCGACAAAATTAAAGAAAATATTAAAATAACGACTTCCGTTGAAGAAGCGGCCGAACAGGCGACGTTCGTGATTGAAGCTGTGCCGGAGGATATTAACTTAAAAGTTGAACTTTTTAAGAAGCTTGATAGTTTATGCGGAGCAAATGTCATTCTTGCCAGCAATACAAGCGGTCTAAGTCCAACGGAGATTGCCAGTCAAACGGCTCATCCAGAACGGACGGTGGTTACTCATTTCTGGAATCCAGCACATCTCATTCCTCTTGTAGAAGTTGTAAGAGGAGAGAAAACAAGTGATGAAGCAGTGGAAAGAGCTTTTGAATTATTGCAGCAAATGAAAAAGAAGCCGATCGAAGTGAAAAAAGAGGTACCTGGATTTGTAGGAAACCGCCTTCAATATGCGCTTTTTCGTGAAGCCCAATATATTCTGGAAGAAGGCATCGCAAGCAAGGAAGACATCGATGATGCAGTTACATTTGGTATTGGCCGCAGGCTGCCCGTATCAGGCCCGTTGATGTCGGCCGATATGGGAGGATTGGATGTTTTTTCTGCTATTTCGGATTATTTATTCCAGCATTTATCCTGTGCAGAAGAATCACTGCCGACTCTAAAAAATCTTGTGGAAGAAAAAAAGCTCGGGGATAAAACAGGAGAAGGCTATTATAAGTGGGATGAGGCATTTTCAAAGGAATACAACCAGAAAAGGGAAGCTGAACTTATCCGCTTTTTAAAGAAAGACTTAGGAATCGAACAAAAATAATGGAGGGGTGTTATGAAAAACTTTCCCGATCTTGAAAATAAATCGGTTATCGTGACAGGCGGAAGCAAGGGAATCGGAAAGGATATCGCCCTTTCTTTTGCAGAAAATGGAGCAAAGGTTGTCATTGTAGGAAGAGACGAAAATGCTCTGCGTCAGACAACCGATGAGCTGAAAAAAATAAACGCCGATAGCTTTTACGTATCAGCTGATCTTAATAGTTTTGCTGAAATCAAACGCATGACAGATACAGCAGCAGATTACATGGGCTCGATCGATGTACTGGTCAATAATGCAGGTATCAACAGAGCGAAGCCTGCGATGGAAGTTACAGAGGAAGATTGGGATTTGACGCTCGATACAAATCTTAAGGCGGCTTTTTTCTGTAGCCAACAGGCAGCGAACTATATGATGGCGAACAAGTCGGGCAAAATAATAAATATTGCTTCTCAAATGGCATTTGTCGGGTACTACAAACGTGCGGCCTATTGTGCCAGCAAAGGCGGAATGGTCCAACTGACGAAGGCTCTTGCAGTTGAATGGGCAACGGATGGAATAAATGTTAATGCAGTTGCACCAACATTTATTGAGACAGAACTCACTGCGAAGATGTTTGAAGACAAAGCGTTTGAACAGGATGTTTATAGCAGAATCCCGCTTGGAAAGCTTGCTGATGCAGAGGATGTTTCAAGTGCAACAATGTTCCTGTCTTCAAAACTATCCAAGTTCATAACTGGAGAGACGATTAAAGTAGATGGCGGCTGGACAGCCATTTAATTTTTAAACAATTTTGCATACGTATTCAAAAATCAATTATGGAGTGATTAATCATGGCGACTTTTTTAAAACAGGGAAAGAATGACCAGGAAGTACAGGAAGCAGATGTAAAAGTAAAAGAAGCTGTAAGCGAAGTTCTTAAAAATATCGAAGAAAACGGGGATGAAGAAGTTCGCAAGCTTTCCGAGAAGTTCGATAAGTGGTCTCCTGAGCAGTTCAGATTAACGGATGAGCAAATCCAGAACATTGTTGATTCTGTTCCAGAACAAGTTCTAAACGACATTAAATTTGCGCAGGAACAAATCCGAAACTTTGCCCAGCATCAAAAAGATGCATTAAAAGATATTGAAGTGGAAACATTGCCTGGCGTCTTCCTTGGCCATAAAAATATTCCGGTAAACAGTGTAGGTTGCTATATTCCGGGCGGGCGCTACCCGATGGTCGCATCTTCGCACATGAGTGTTTTAACTGCTAAAGTGGCAGGTGTTAAGCGTGTTATCGCATGTACGCCTCCTATCAAAGGAGAGATTCCTTCTGCAACTGTGGCTGCAATGCATCTGGCTGGTGCAGACGAAATTTTCATCCTTGGTGGAATCCAGGCAATGGGTGCGATGGCGATCGGCACAGAAACGATTGAACCGGTCGATATGCTTGTCGGTCCAGGTAATGCATTTGTTGCTGAAGCGAAGCGCCAGTTGTACGGAAGAGTAGGGATTGACCTGTTCGCAGGTCCAACTGAGGTTCTTGTTGTTGCAGATGAAACTGCAGATGCTGAAATGGTAGCAACAGACCTTCTGGGACAGGCAGAGCATGGGCCGAATTCCCCGGCTGCACTTATTACAACGTCTGAGAAATTAGCAAAAGAAACGGAAAAGGAAATTGAACGCCAGCTTGAAACGCTTCCAACAGCTGATGTTGCAGGTGTAGCATGGCAGGATTATGGTTCGATCATCCTTGTAGATAGCCTTGAAGAAGCAGTAGTAGAAGCTGATAAACTTGCATACGAGCATGTGGAGATCCTGACAGAAGATCCAAATTACTTTTTAGAAAACATGACGAACTACGGGGCGCTCTTCCTCGGTCCTGAAACGAACGTAGCATACGGTGATAAAGTCATCGGAACCAATCATACATTACCTACCAAAAAGGCTGCCCGTTATACAGGCGGACTCTGGGTAGGCAAGTTCCTTAAAACGTGCACATACCAGAGAGTAACACCTGAAGCGAGTGCCACAGTTGGGGAGTATGCTTCAAGGCTATGCGATCTTGAAGGCTTTAAAGGGCACCAGGCACAAGCCGATCTGCGTGTCGAACGCTATGGAAAAAAGGATAAGTAAAATCTGTTATAATTTCTCTGTCTATACTCAGACAGGAGGAACATGCTTTGAAAAATAAAAAAGTTACAGCTATGGATGTCGCTCGGTTGGCAGGAGTCTCCCAATCGAGTGTATCCAGGGCTTTTAGTGAAAATTCAAGTATCTCAATAAAAAAGAAAAAGATTATTCTAGAGGCGGCAGAACAACTTGGATACCAGCCGAATGCGATTGCAAGAGGCCTGATCACGAATCAGTCGCGCATCATTGGAATCGTAATGCGAAATATCCAGAATCCGTTTTTTCCGGAAGTACTCGATCGATTTTACAGCAGGCTTTCTGAAAAAGGATACCACGTTATGTTTATCAACTCGCAGAATAATGAAATACAAGAGGAAGAAGTGAGCCATTTAATCGAGTACAGTGTGGAAGGTGCTATCATTACAGATGCGCTTTTAACTTCATCTGCTGTACAGAAATTTACCCGGAATGGCATCTCGGTCGTTTTGTTTAACCGATATGTTAACGATTCCCTGAGCAATGCTGTGGTATGTGATAACTTTGCTGCCGGGAAAAAAATTGGCCACTATTTAATTGAAAAAGGACATGAGAATCTTGCCTTTATCTCCGGACCGGTAAATACATCAACAACAGTCGATCGAAGAAATGGATTCCAATCGGCTTTAGCTGAACATGGAATCACTTCCTTCTTAAAAGAAAATGGCCTTTATTCATATAGAGGAGGATATATTGCAGCTCAGAGATTACTTGAACAAGATAAAGACATCGATGCTATTTTTTGTTCTAACGATATTTCTGCTTTTGGTGCGATAGATTATCTAAGGAAACAAGGGATAAGAGTTCCCGAAGATATTTCAATAATCGGCTTTGATAATGTGGCGATGGCGGACTGGTCTTCCTACGCGCTGACAACCTGGCATCAGCCAATAGACGAAATGGTCGATTCTTCTATCGAGCTTCTACTGAATAATGTAAATGGAGAGGTACGTTCTCCTGAAATACAAAGATTAGAAGGGCATTTAGTAGAAAGAGGATCAGTAATGGATAGAAGATGAGGGAGACAAGGAAGGGTTTTCGGAAATAGGAGGATTTTATGCTTAGTATGATCGGACTGCTCGGGGGGATAGCCCTGCTGATCTATCTCACGATGAGAGGGGTGAACCTGCTGCTAGCTGCCCCTTTTGCAGCTTTTATTGTTGCAATATTCAGCGGGTTGCCAATCTTCCCCCAGTTTGCAGGAGAAGGTGAAGTCAATTTTGTAACAAATTATATGGAAGGGTTTTCAGGCTTTATCACTTCCTGGTATTTGATGTTCTTATTTGGTGCTATTTTTGGAAAATTAATGGAGGACAGCGGAGCAGCGGATAGTGTATCAAAGTGGATAATTGAAAAAATCGGTATGAAGCGTGCTGCTTTGGCTGTGATAATTGCCTGTGCGGTCTTGACATACGGTGGAGTAAGTCTGTTTATCGTTGCTTTTTCCGTTTATCCGATGGCATTAAGTTTATTTAAGGAAGCAAATCTGCCAAGGAGGTTTATACCGGCAGCACTGGCTTTTGGTTCGACCACGTTTACAATGACATCAGCAGGATCTCCGGAAATTCAGAACTGGATTCCGATAGAATTCTTAGGAACTTCCCCATATGCAGGCTGGGAAGTGAGTTTGATCGTCGCTGTATTCATGATGGTGTTCGGTTATTGGTGGCTGAAGAAGATGATAAACAAAGCGGTTCAGAATGGAGAAAAGTTCGAGGCGAGGGAAAGTGACCCGACCCTGGTACGTCAAAACCTGCCAGGTCCTATTTTGAGCATGATTCCTCTCTTGACCGTTTTAGTTATTTCTTTCATCTTCCATGACATATTGGCGCAATCAGCTCTTATCATTGCTTTATTAAGTGGTTGTATCGTGACATACCTTCTTAACCGAAAATACTTCACCAACGTGTGGGGAGCAGCTTCAGAAGGTACGATCGGAGCTCTGATTGCGATTGCAAATACATCTGCGGTAGTTGGCTTTGGTGGCGTGGCTAAGGCTACTCCTGCGTTTGCCAGTGCAGTTGATGCTATGACCAGTGTCCCGGGGAGCCCGCTGATCGGAGGGGCTATTGCAGTATCTGTAATAGCCGGCCTAACGGGATCGGCATCAGGTGGCCAATCTATTGCATTGCCGTTGCTTGCTCCACATTATCTCGATATGGGAGTCGTTCCTGAGGAGCTACATCGTGTCGTTGCAATTTCTTCAGGTTCGATCGATTCTCTTCCTCACGGAGGATATGTTGTGACCACGATTCGTGCGATTGCTGGGGAATCCCATAAGGATGCATACCCGGCATTCGGTGCTATGACTGTTATTGTACCGATACTCGGTGTTATTCTGGCAGTTGCTCTATTCACTATCTTTTAAAGGAAGATTGAAAAATGACAGCGGAGAATTTTCCCTGTCTTTTTTCGTTTAAAAAGAGTTAAGAAACGTGTTAGCTTTTTGCTTTTCTTGTGTCTGATAAAAGTCTTGTAGCTGTTCCTGGGTACCTAACGCCAGTTTATACAATAACCAGAGAGTGTTATAATTTTGAAAAAATTATAAATGATGGAGGGGTCTGACTTGCCTCAGGATTTATATAAAAATATGGATGATTTACACAGGGATGAATTATTCCAGGTGAAAAATTGGATGACGCCAGGTCCTTACTCTATTAAAACGGGACAAACATTCCGGGATGCTTCTAAAATGATGGTACAGTACCATTTGAATAGCTTGCCAATTGTAGATGAAAAAGGCCGTTTCGTCGGAATGATTACCCCTGAAAAGCTTTTAAATTACTTTGCGCAGGGAAAACAGGGAGACTCCTCGATCAGCAACATACCAAAGTCAACTTTACCAACTGTAAGACCTGATGACTCTATTATTGATGTTGGTTCTCTTCCATATGATCATTTACCAGTCACACAGGATGGCGAGCTGATTGGAATTATTACAGGCAGAGATATTTTGGATGGACTCTCAAAGTATATTTATAAACTGGAGCAACAGAAAAACTCTGCAGGGGCACTTGAGGCTATTCTGGAAAGTGCTTATGAAGGGATAGCTGTAGTTGATGAGAACGGCATCCTTCTAGAATTCAACGAAGCCTATAGCCGTTTTACAGGGATTAGCAGAGACGAGGCGATAGGAAGGCATGTGAAAGAAGTCATCGATAACACCCATCTACATGAAACGGTGAAAAGTGGAATTCCCGAAAGAGGAGTTTTGCAGAATATCCAGGGGCACGATATGGTCGTCCATCGAATTCCGATCTGGAAGGAAGACAGGGTTGTCGGAGCAATCGGAATGCTTATTTTTGAAGGTGTGACAGAGGTCTATAAAATTTATGAAAAAATACAGAGAGACCATGGCCAAAATTCGGAGAAATCATTTTTAACGAAACAAAAGGAAAGGGACAGCAGGATCACACTTGACCAGATTATCGGTACGAGTGAGGGGATAGTCGAGGTCAAGCGACTTGCAAGAAAAGCTGCCAGAACGGCGGCAACCGTTCTGGTTACCGGCGAAAGCGGGACGGGGAAAGAGATGTTTGCAAAAAGCATTCATCATTTGAGCCCTTATTCCAATGGGCCGTTTATCAGCGTTAACTGCGGTGCCATTCCTGAACACTTATTCGAATCAGAATTGTTCGGGTATGAAGAAGGTGCTTTTACAGGGGCAAAAAAAGGAGGGAAGCCTGGCAAATTTGAATTGGCTAACAATGGGACGATCTTTTTAGATGAAATAGGGGAGATGCCTCTTGTGATGCAAACCAAGCTCCTTCGCGTTCTGCAGGAAAAGGAAGCTGAAAGGGTGGGCGGCGTAAAGAAATATAACATTAATGTAAGAGTGATCGCTGCTACCAATCGTAACCTGATGCGGATGGTGGAAGAAGGGGAGTTCCGGGAAGACCTTTTTTATCGATTAAATATTATCCAGCTCCATATCCCGCCTCTTCGGGAACGAAAGAAGGATATTCCAGTCTTATTGATTCATTATTTGAAAGAAATATGTGAGCGGTATCATGTTCAACAAAAGTTGTTCACATCTGAAGCGGTAAAGGCTTTTGTTCATCATAAGTGGAGAGGGAATATTCGAGAGATGGTCAATACAGTGGAACAACTGGTGACACTTGTAGATGGTAAAGTGATAGACTATCATCATTTGCCAGATGTTTTGAAACAGGATGATATCCAGAAGGAAAAGGCGAGCCGATTACCTTCATCAAAAAGTTTAATAGATGAAGCAAAATCTCTGGGCCATAAGCGGGAATCAGAATTGATTAAGGAAGCAATAAGGAGAGCGGGAGGGAACAAGTCAAAAGCTGCTGACCTGCTGGGTATCCACCGGACAACCCTATACCAGAAGTTAAAAAAACACGGAATTTCTTAAAAAAAGTGTAGTGGTCAATCTACAAAAAAACTACATATGTAGTGTAGCGGCTACACTCTGGATGCTACAAAACACTGATTATAAGCGGATTCAAAGTTGGCACACTTCTTGCAAACAAATAAAGTGACAGATTTTAAAAGGGGTGGAATGTTCAATGGAGAATTCAGGAGTTTTCCGTGTGCCTGAAGCGATCTTCTATGGAAGGGGCTCACTTGAAAAGGTTGGGCCAGAAGCGGCACTAAGAGGGAAAAAAGCGTTAATAATCAGTGATAAAATCATGGACCAGCTCGGATATGTCAATGAATGCCTGACCCATCTTGAGAAAGAAGGGGTGCAACATGAAGTTTATCTAGGAGTAGCATCAGAGCCGACCGATGTGTATGTTGCAGAAGCATTGGAACTTTTCCAGAATCAACAGTGCGACATCGTGGTCTCTGTTGGAGGCGGAAGCTGTATTGACACGGCTAAAGCGATCGCAGCCCTGGCGACTAACGGAGGATTTATAGGTGATTATATGGGTGGGGAAAAACTGGCTAACAATGCTCCAGTCCCGCACATTGCGCTACCAACAACAGCAGGAACGGGTTCTGAGGCAACAGACGTAACCGTCATC
The DNA here is from genome assembly GCF_005747095.1 of Exobacillus caeni. GTDB lineage: Bacteria > Bacillota > Bacilli > Bacillales > Guptibacillaceae > Exobacillus > Exobacillus caeni. The sequence goes on from NZ_SWLG01000009.1 coordinate 166,079, forward strand.
ACAAATTCGTCCAATGATGTCAAAATGATGATCAAGCAGCCTGCCTTTATGCCAAGTGTAGCCATTGTGGACCCATTGTTGATTGTTTCTTCTCCCAAAAGTGTAACTTCTGCAACAGGAGTAGATGCGCTGAGCCATGCGGTTGAAGCCTATCTTTCACAAAAAGCTCATCCGATGACAGACGTAATGGCTGTATCGGCTATGAAGCTAATCATTAAGAATATTTTAACCGCTTACAATGATGGTGAGAATATTGACGCTCGGGAGGAAATGAGTCTAGGATCACTTAAGGCAGGCATGGCGTTTTCAAATGCTTCCGTTTGTCTGGTCCATGGAATGAGCCGGCCGATCGGGGCACTGTTCCATGTTCCGCATGGAATCTCTAACGCTATGCTTTTACCGGCGGTTTTAGAGTTCAGTAAAGAAGCATGCATCGATCGGTTAGCCGATATCGGCAGAATTTTTGAACCGGATAATAACAGTCTTTCCAACGAAGAAGCAGCTGATGTTGCAGTAACGTCTATCAAGAACCTTTGTCAAAAGCTAAATATTCCTAACTTAAGAGATTATGGTATTGACCGGGAGGCGTTTCAAGCTGCTGTTGAAAAAATGGCAGCGGACGCGATTGATAGCGGAAGCCCTGGCAATAACCCGAGAGTGCCGAATCATAACGAACTGACAGAGCTTTACCATGTTTGCTATGATTATCAATTTTCCTCTGAAACAGAGAAAGTATAAAAGGGACAGGGGGGAATGACAATATGATCGGAATGCTAGGGTTAATCGCTTCGTTGCTTCTATTAATGTATCTAACGATGAAAGGCATCAATATTATAGTCGCAGCCATCATCAGTGCAATCGTAGTTGCACTTACCGGAGGGCTGAATCTTGAAACTGCCTTAACAGAGCATTATATGACAGGTTTCACAAACTATTTTTATTCCTGGTTCTTAATCTTTTTACTGGGAGCAATTTTTGGGAAAATAATGCAGGTAACAAAAGCTGCTGATAGTATTGCTAATTGGGTAAAAGACACTCTTGGGCCTTCGAGGGCTGTATTCGCGGTTGTAGCTGCAGCTGCGATTATGACATATGGCGGAGTGAGCCTGTTCGTTGTAGGGTTCGCTGTTTATCCGATTGCTGTATCGCTTTTTAAGCTTGCAAATCTGCCGCACCGTTTTATCCCGGCGGCTTTAGTGTTCGGATCAATATCCTTTACGATGACAGCGCCAGGTTCTCCAGAGATTCAAAACTTGATACCGACAGAATTTTTCGGTACGAAGCCAACTGCAGGCGGGTTTATCGGCGTTTTAATGGCACTGGTCATCATGGTCATTGGCAGCTTGCTGCTCAGCAGGATGGTGAAAAAAGCAGTCCAAAACGGAGAAACATTTTCATTGCCTAATAAGTCCTCGAATGTGGCAGCCGATGAAACTGCTGCTGCCCTCGAAGCCGAGGTGATGATGCAACGGCCAGCAACAGAACCAAAGGGGAAAGAATATCCACATATTATACTGGCGATTTTACCGTTAATGACCGTTATAGCAATGTTAAACACAATTGCCAATTTCACTTCTTCTACGGCCGCTGCCCTGGTTTCATTATTCAGCGGAATCGTTCTGGCGTGTGTTTTAATGTTCAAATATTTAGTTGGATTCTGGGAAGCACTTGCAAAAGGTTCTCAGGATGCTTTAGTGGCCGCAGCAAATACATGTGCGGTAGTAGGATTCGGGAGTGTTGCAGCCCAGGTAGCCGCTTTTGATACATTTGTAGATGCGCTGGTTAATATTCCGGGACCGCCGTTAATGGGATTAGCCATAGCTGTTACTTTAATATGCGGTATTACTGGCTCTGCTTCAGGTGGCCTTGGGATCGCGCTGCCAATCCTGGCGCCGATGTATATGGCTCAAGGTCTGGATCCGGGAGCTATGCACAGGATCTCGGCACTTGCATCAGGCGGACTTGATTCACTGCCGCATAACGGCTATGTCGTAACAACCATCAGAGCTATCTGTGGTGAAACCCATAAACGGTCATATGGACCGATCTTTATTCTTAGTGTAGCAATGCCGACTATTGTGTTAGTCCTTGCAGTTATCTTATATTCCATTTTCTAATCATGAGAGGAGATTTTAATTATGACTACGACAGCAACGAAAGTATTGAAAAACTTTATTAACGGTGAATGGGTGGATGCCAATACAGATAAGTTCGAAGCGGTACCAAACCCTGCAACTGGAGAAGAGCTTGCACGCACGCCGATTTCAACTCGTGAAGATGTTGATAACGCAGTTAACGCAGCAAAAGAAGCGTTTAAAACATGGAGCAAAACTCCAGTTCCGAAAAGAGCTAGAATTCTGTTTAAATACCAGCAGTTATTAGTAGAAAACTGGGAAGAGCTTGCAAGATTGATCACTCAGGAAAACGGTAAGAACTTTAAAGAAGCCTATGGTGAGGTGCAACGTGGGATTGAATGTGTGGAGTTTGCAGCTGGTGCGCCATCCCTAATGATGGGTAAACAACTTCCAGACATTGCTACCAACATTGAATCAGGAATGTACCGTTATCCTGTCGGTGTAATCGGCGGTATTACTCCGTTTAACTTCCCGATGATGGTTCCATGCTGGATGTTCCCGCTCGCTATTGCATGTGGCAACACATTTGTATTGAAGCCATCTGAAAGAACACCGATCCTTGCTAATCGCCTCGCTGAGCTTTTTGTAGAAGCGGGTCTTCCAGCAGGTGTGTTCAATATCGTTCATGGTGCCCATGATGTCGTAAATAGCCTCATTGATCATGAAGATGTTCCAGCTATTTCATTCGTTGGTTCTCAACCTGTTGCAGAGTATATCTACAAATCAGCGACAGCAAACGGAAAACGTGTCCAGGCTCTTGCTGGAGCGAAAAACCATTCTATCGTATTGTCAGATGCGGATATGGATAGTGCTGTAAAAGAAATAATCGCGGCTGCTTACGGGTCTGCAGGAGAAAGATGTATGGCTTGTTCCGTTGTAGTTGCGGTTGACTCCATCGCAGATGATCTAGTGGAAAAACTTAACGAAAAAGCAAGTGAGCTGTCGATTGGTAACGGTCTGGATGAAGATGTATTCCTCGGACCTGTCATCCGCCAGGAAAACAAGGACCGTACAAGCAGCTATATTGAAATCGGAGAAAAAGAAGGGGCGACGCTTGTCCGAGATGGCCGTAAAGATGAAGCTTACCATGAAAAAGGATATTTCGTTGGGCCAACGATTTTTGACAACGTAGATCCGTCCATGAAGATCTGGAAAGAAGAGATCTTTGCACCTGTCCTTTCCGTTGTACGTGTAAAAGATCTTGAAGAAGCGATTGAGCTTACGAACAAATCGGACTTCGGAAACGGTGCATGCCTGTTCACGGACAGTGGAAGCAGCGTCCGTTACTTCAGAGAAAACATCGAAGTGGGAATGCTTGGTGTCAACATCGGTGTACCAGCACCAATGGCCTTCTTCCCATTCTCCGGATGGAAAAATTCGTTCTATGGAGACCTTCATGCCAACGGAACTGATGGAGTTGAATTCTACACAAGAAGGAAAATGCTAACTGCTCGCTGGTAAAAATAAACATACAAAAATGAGAAGTGCTCAGCACTTCTCATTTTTTGTTGGTATTTATATTTCTCAAAAACTGCAAAAAAGCCAGACATCTTATGTAACTATTACTAAACGTAAAAGAGTTACTATTAAAGGACATCTGTTCCGTTATTCGAGCCAAAAGTAAAGTTATAAAAAAAATAAGGACATTGATTCCGTTATTTACCCTATCAACGTCCAGTTTGATATGATTTTAAGTAAATAGCGGAACGTATGTCCTATAATTCTTCAAATTGATGTTTAAAAGACAAATAGAGGACTCAATGTCCGATAAAATAATTATTCGCTTTTTTTCTTCAGAGTTCTCGGAACTGCTTAATCCTTTAAGGTCAGCTTTTACAAGTTACCTTCCGTACTTTTTCTCTGTGTATTCCTCGATCATGTCCTTTGTTACATGCTTCCTTGGTGGGACGACACCTTCGCGAGCAAGCTCGTTGATCTCTGTTGTGACATCATTAATCTCATCTACTGAAATAGGTTCGTTCTCACGGCATCTTTTCACCGCTTCATCAATCAGTTCTTCTCTTTTTTGATCGAGCTTCACAAACATTCTGACGATCCTGTTCTTTTGGTCCAGATGGTTGCTTATATCTTTGTGTACACTCATAGTTCGGGCCTCCAGCTCTATATTTTTTGAAAAATTTGTTTGAAAAAAAAGGTGTACTGTACGATTCCTTAATTAAGACAATCTTAAACTATTATTGCCTCTTTCATGTCTAATTTCAAGTGGACTTGCATAAAGTGGAGTAGCAAGTCCTCAGGAGGAGATGGCATGGAAGCAATCGCATTAGTCGGTGAATTGATCACATTAAGCATTATGGCGTTTGCGCTTGGAATGGATGCATTTTCTGTTGGCCTGGGCATGGGGATGCTCCCGCTAAGGCTTAAACAAATTGCCAAAATCGGTGTTGTTATCGGCCTTTTTCATATGTTGATGCCATTGGGGGGAATGCTCATCGGCCATTTTATTTCAGAGTATTTCGGGGCGATCGCAACACTTGTAGGCGGTACCTTGTTATTATTATTAGGATTCCAGATGATCGTCTCCTCCTTTGATAAAAACGAGGAGCCTTTTGTTACACCGGTCGGTTTCGGGATGTTGGTGTTTGCTGTAAGCGTAAGCCTCGATAGCTTTTCAGTAGGTCTGAGCCTCGGGATTTATGGAGCCAGGATGCTGCTTACAATCTGCTTGTTTGGCTTTTTTAGTATGATTTTAACATGGGCAGGCCTTTTGATGGGCAGAAAATTTCAACACTGGCTTGGCTCATACAGTGAACTTCTGGGCGGAAGCATCTTACTCGGATTCGGTATTAAGCTATTGATATAAAATATTACTCTTCGGGAACCGGCGCCTGCTGTGGAAGGTGGGAAGTACATTCCGGACAGCGGACGGCATCCTCTGGAATTGAGGACAGGCAAAACGGGCAATCCTTTTCAGCAGGTGCTTCTTCTTCGTTGTGATAGACCTTTTTCCATTGTTTGACGAGAAAATAAATAACGAGTGCGATAATAAAAAAGTCGATTACATTATTGATGAATTGCCCGTAATTGATCGTAGGTGCTCCAGCTTCTTTTGCCTGGGCGAGTGAATCGTAGTGTGTATCTGTCAGGTTGATGTACAGCTTGCTGAAGTCTACTTTTCCAAGCAATAGTCCGATCGGCGGCATGATGATGTCTTCTACGAGGGAGTCAACGATTTTTCCAAAAGCTGTACCGATCACGACTGCGACTGCGAGGTCAACGATGTTTCCTCTATTGGTGAAATTTTTGAATCCTTTAAGCATGTTAAGGGCTCCTTTCAGGCGGTATTATTTTAATACCTCTAGGAGCTAGAGTTTAAAACTATATTGGTCATTTTTGCTCTCCAGGCGGCTCGTTTAGTTTTCGGCTTCTTACATGCGAGCATGACGCTTCCGAAAGCTAAACGAGCCTTGTCGCTGGCGCTCTTATAAAAAAGATTTGGCAATCTTTTTTTTGGGGAGAGCAAAGATGTGTCGCTTTGTGGTCTTATTTTTTTAAAACTTTAATAACAATAAAAGCGCCCTCCGATGTCGAGGACGCTTTTGCTTATTCTGTGTAGCCCATGAGCAGTTTTGCGTATGGGGAGTTTGCTGGCAGCATGATGACTGTTTCATCGTTGATCGTTGTTCTGTAGGATTCGAGTGTCCGATAGAGATCGTAGAACTGCGGATCCTGGCTGAACGCTTTGTTATAGATTTTTGCTGCTTCTCCTTCACCCTGTGCTTTTATGACTTCAGCATCTGCGCTTGCTTTTGCCATGATGGTTTCGACGTTTCGGTCTGTCTCTGCCTTGATCCGGTTTGCTTCAGCTAACCCTTTTGATAAGTACTCCTGGGCTTTTGATTGGCGTTCAGAAATCATCCGAGTGAAGACGGATTGTTCGTTCGCGTCAGGCAGGTCGGTTCGTTTCATCCGCACATCGGTAAGCACAACGCCGTATGAATCTCGTTCAAGCAGTTTGTTCACTTTTTCCCTCACCCGGTCGTTCAGGCTTCCGCGAGAAGATTTTTCATCATTAATAATTTCTTCATACTCCAGGTTACCAAGCTCAGAGCGGATAATGGAGAAGATGAATTCCCCCATCTTTGCTTCGGCGTTCTCTATTGTACGTGCATTTTGAATCATATCTTCAGGATTGTTAACTTTCCAAACGGCATAATTGTCTACGATCATCCGTTTTTTATCTTTCGTTGTCACTTCTTCTGCTGCTACGTCATAGAGCATCTGGTATTTCGGAAGTGTCGTCGTAGATTGGATATACGGGATCTTGAACTTAATTCCCGGTGAGTTTTCGATGCTTACGACATCCCCAAACTGGCGGACGACCTTGTACTCGCCTTCTTTTACAATAAACATGCTTCCAAAGATTGCGCCAAGAAGGAGAAGAAGCAGGATAATGACAATACCGCCTTTATAAACGGTTCGAAAGTTGATCTTCTTCATTTTTTCTTCGATCGGGGTCACATTGTTATAATTATCCATTCTTCTCACTTCCTTCCTTTTTCGTTTCCTCTTTCTTTTCCTGAACCGGATTAATCGGAAGGTATTTCACCGTATTGCCGGCATCATCAGTAATGTAAATTTTACTGTCAGGCAGCACATCATCAAGTGTTTCCAGGATGAGTCGCTGTCTTGTTACGTCCGGGCTGGCCTTATACTCGTTGAACAGCGCGTTGAAGACTGCGACATCTCCGCGTGCTTCCTCGATGCGGGCCGCTTTTGTTCCTTCCGCCCTTGAAATGATCGCATCTTTTTGACCCTGTACTTCGTTTTCTTTCTGGTTGGCATACTTTCTCGCTTCATAAATCGTAGTTTCCATCTGTTCTCTTGCATCGACAACGTTTGTAAATGCTTTTCTTACTTCGTCGTTCGGCAATTCAACATCCTGAAGCTTTGTATCAAGAATAGAAATGCCGATATCATAGCGATCGATCAATTTTGTTAAAAGCTTGCGGACATCGCCTTCAATACGGGCTTTTCCGGAAGTGAGCGCTTCATCGATTTGGTTTGTTCCGATCACGCCTCTAAGAGCTGCTGATGTTGCGTTGTATAAAATCTTCTCTGGCTCATCGGAATAGTATAAATACTGTTTTGGATTCGTTATTCTCCATTGGACAACCATGTCGACAAGAACGATATTTTCATCCCCTGTCACCATTTTCGTTTCCTCTGGATATTCTACGATCTTTCCTTCCTTTTCATCATAGCCAAAGGTTAAGCTAAAAGTTTCCCTTGGTAAAATATCAACTTCCTGAACAGGCCACGGCAGTTTGAAGTGCAGGCCGGGTTCACTGATTTCTTCATCTACTTTACCAAAAGTAGTAATGATCGCCTGTTCTGATTCATCCACGGTATACCAGCTCGTGATAAAGATAACTACCAGAATGGCAAAGGTAATGATGGCACCGATGAGAATCGAGATTTTTTTTGTTGTCACAAGGCTTCCCCCCTAAAAATTACGTTACCGTTATTTACGTATGTATTTTAAAAAAGGTTTCAAAATGATTACAAGACTATTACAAATGCTTCTTACGCTCATTGTAGTAGGGTAGAAAAAAGAATAAAAGGTTTAATTGTTTCCATTTATACCTGCATCTTTTTAGCGCAATTTTTACTGTAAAATGAAAATGGTTTAACTCTGTAAAAATAGAGAAAATTAAAGGGAGAACGCTGGATTTCTGAACGGCAATCTCCCATAATAAAATTAGAAAGGGTGAGGACAGGGTGAAGGTGTTATTTATTTGTACGGGAAACACGTGCCGCAGTCCGATGGCAGAAGCCCTGCTGCGCCACAAATCTAACGGAAAGTTAGAAGTAAAGTCAGCCGGCGTTTTTGCCCAAAATGGCAGCAGCGCGAGCCAACAGACGATTCAAGTTTTATCCGAGAACAGCATCGCCTGCCAGCATCGATCACGACCACTGGATCGATCGCTTGTAGACTGGGCGGATCTGCTTTTGACGATGACCGAAAACCACAAGGCGATCCTTTTAAGGGATTATCCTGAGGCAGCTTTTAAGATTTTTACACTAAAAGAATATGCTTTGAACCAGAGCAAAAGTGAGAGAGCTTACCAGGAGTTCCATGAAAAGTATGCAGAGCTTGAAACAAAGAGGGCGGGGTTCCTCTATGAATTGGATAAGAAGAATCTTTCCCATGCTGAGCGGGAAGAAGAAATAGAAGCATTCCAGAAGAAGACCAGGCCGGAGTTAGTAGAACTTTTGCAGCTTGAAAAGAATCTTCCTGACCTTGATGTTTCCGATCCGTTTGGCGGCCATGTTGAAGTTTACCGCGAAACCTATGAAGAGCTAGACCAGTTAATAGATGAATTGATTAAAAAGTTCGAAAAAAAATAATCCAGGGAAACCAAACTAGATGGAGGGATCATGATGAAAGTAGCGATTGGATCAGATCATGCAGGAGTTAAAATAAAGGACGATATAATCAATGTCATTAAAGAAATGGGCCACGAAGTAGAGGATGTTGGCTGTGACTGTGATTCATCGGTCGACTATCCGGATTATGCCCTTCCGGTTGCCGAAAAAGTTTCAAACGGGGAGGCAGATCGTGGCATCCTTATTTGCGGAACAGGAATCGGCATGTCGATTACTGCAAACAAAGTAAAGGGCGTACGTTGTGCGCTCGTCCATGATCTTTTCAGTGCAAAGGTTACCCGCCTTCATAACGATTCCAACGTGCTTGCGATGGGAGAGCGGATCATCGGGCCTGGCCTGGCAACAGAAATTGCGAGAGTTTGGCTTGAAACGGAGTTTGAAGGAGGGCGCCACGAAAGACGCGTAAACAAAATCAAAGAATACGAAAACCAGTAGGAAAGGGTTTTTTAAATGGAAGGATTAGATCTAAAAGAAGTTAGCAAGCAAGTACGTCAGGCCTTAACAGATCTACAAACCTACGCTTCCTTATCCAGCAGGCACCTGTTAGTCATAGGCTGCAGCTCCAGTGAAGTGATGGGAAAACATATCGGTACAGCTGGAACAGAAGATATTGCAGGAGCTGTATATGAAGCTGTAAAAGATTTTCAAGAAGAAACAGGCGTAGAACTGGCGTTTCAATGCTGTGAACATCTTAACCGCGCACTTGCCGTGGAAAGGGAAACAGCTTACAACAGAGGATATGAAATAGTCGCAGCAGTTCCAACAAGGAAAGCAGGAGGATCGATGGCTGCCTATGCTTTCAGCCAGTTTAAAGACCCGGTTCTTGTTGAATTTCTCAAAGCGGATGCAGGAATCGATATAGGCGATACGTTTATCGGCATGCACCTGCGACATGTTGCCGTTCCTGTTCGAAGCTCGGTAAAACAAGTAGGCCAGGCCCACCTCACAATGGCCCGTACAAGGCCGAAGCTAATCGGTGGCGAAAGAGCCTCATATCCATCGAAAAACGATAATTGTTTCTAAAGCAGGCTATTATTCTGACGTGTGCTTCAAATTTCCAATGAGAAAAAGTAACGGATCCTGCAAACTTGCAGTTGAGATGACCTATTTGCCCGAAGGAAGATTATAGGGCATATATTCCGCTATTTAATTAAAAATAGCTTTTTTCACAAAATATAGGTCTTCTGTTCCGCTATTTCCTGGAAAACAGGAAGAACAAGCCCCGAAAAGCTAAAATAAAGGATTATATGACCTAAAAAAATGAAATGAAGCAGTATTTCTTGATTTAGCGGAACAGATGACCTATAACGGACCAGGTGGAAAAGGGAGTTAGATCTTAGGGGTCTAACTCCTGTTTTTTTTAGGAGCGAAGCGGCAGCAAATCAAGTGGGAGTTACGTTCACATGTAAAAAAACACTGTCTGCATCAAACTCTCCAGAGATCAAAATAATCCCTTTGTCAGCAGTTGTCAAAAAACTCCAATAAGTCTGTTGTACCAGCCAAACAGAAGTGTGATACTATATAAAGAGTTGAAAAATCACTTTAAACATGTGTATACATAAACACATCATTACTGTGTTCGATGAAAGGGGATTCGTATGGAAAAACTAGCGAAACAAGATGAGCAGCTTTTTAACGCAATCCAGAATGAACTAGGCCGTCAACGTACAAAAATTGAGTTGATCGCTTCAGAGAACTTTGTCAGTGAGGCGGTTATGGAAGCGCAGGGATCAGTCCTAACAAACAAATATGCGGAAGGATACCCTGGCCGTCGTTATTATGGCGGATGTGAATACGTTGATGTTGCCGAAAATATCGCAAGAGACCGCGCGAAGCAGATCTTTGGCGCTGACCATGCAAACGTGCAGCCTCACTCCGGTGCACAGGCAAACATGGCAGTTTATTTTACTGTGCTCGAGCAGGGAGATACTGTGCTTGGGATGAACCTTTCCCATGGCGGACATTTGACCCATGGAAGCCATGTGAACTTCAGCGGTATCCAATACAACTTTGTTGAATATGGCGTAGATAAAGAAAATCAAAGAATTGATTATGATGATGTTTTGGAAAAAGCAAGAACACACCGACCGAAGCTCATCGTTGCAGGAGCGAGCGCTTATCCTAGAGAAATCGACTTCAAGCGTTTCCGCGAAATTGCAGACGAAGTGGATGCGTACTTAATGGTTGATATGGCGCATATCGCCGGCCTTGTTGCAGCTGGTATTCACCAGAATCCTGTTCCGTATGCGGACTTTGTTACAACGACGACCCATAAAACCCTGCGCGGCCCTCGCGGAGGCATGATTCTTTGCAAAGAAGAATTCGCGAAGAAAATCGATAAATCTATTTTCCCTGGAATCCAGGGCGGTCCTTTAATGCATGTAATCGCTGCTAAAGCGGCAGCATTTGGGGAAGCGTTGACGGATGAATTTAAGGAATATGCTAAAAAAGTGGTTGAGAACGCGAAGCACCTTGCATCTTCCCTTGAAAAGGAAGGCATTCAGCTCGTATCGAACGGTACAGATAACCATCTGGTGCTAGTAGACCTGAGAAGCCTTGATCTAACAGGAAAAGCTGCTGAAAAAGCACTTGACGATATCGGCATCACGACGAATAAGAACACGATTCCGTTCGATCCGCAAAGCCCGTTCGTCACAAGCGGACTTCGCCTTGGTACTGCAGCAGTTACCACGCGTGGATTCGGAGAAAAGGAAATGGAAGAAATCGCTTCAATCATGGGACTTGTCCTAAAGAACATGGATGACGAAAAAGTAATGGAAGAAGCGAAAAAGCGTGCGGAAGCTCTGACTGAGAAGTTTCCATTGTATCCAAACCTATAAGAGGTAAACGAGGCTGGGACATAACTAGCCTGAAATAATTAAAAATGGTTCCGATCATCGGTTTTTGATGATCGGAACCATTTTTTGTTGGATTGTTTCTAT